>CAYYTH010000025.1:0-57654 GCA_964474665.1 uncultured Aestuariivirga sp. | reverse complement strand
ACGTTACCGAGAAAATTCTACTTCCGAACCCCCTCCAAAAACGGGGGGATTACCGGTCCACGCGTGCAACCCTTTTCACAAACCATTGCAGAGTGCTGGTTTTGTTCCTGGCACCCGCGTTCTCAGAGAAGAGGCGTCAACAGCCGCATTGTCGACTCGATGAGCCTCGCGCCCACCGGCCGCTTGTTCCAGGGCACCAGCATGACGGCATCGGCATCATCCAGATAGGACTGCTGGAGGGCCCTGAGGTCGCTCACGAAGTCCCTGTCGTAGACCAGGAGCGAAACCTCATAGTTGAGCCACAGGCTGCGCATGTCGAAATTGGCCGTCCCGAACATGGCTTGCTCACCATCGACCGTGATCGACTTGGTGTGCAGCAGGCCGCCCTTAAACTCGAAGATCTCACCACCTGCGGAGATCACTTCGTCGAAGAAGGACCGGCTGGCATGGCGGACCAGCAGGGAGTCGATGCGCCGCGGCAGCACGACGATGACCCTAACCCCGCGCGCCGCAGCGCCCCGCAGGGCCGTGATGAGCGAGTCCTCCGGCACGAAATAGGGCGTCGTCAGCACCACCTCGCGGCGCGCCCCATTGATGAGGGCCAGCATGATCTGCAGCAATCCATCACCGGATTCGCCCGGCCCCGAGGCCAGAACCTGAACAGGGGCAACGCCCTGCGGCGCGGTGGGCACGAGGCCGGTTTCTGCCAGCACCTCCTCCAGCGTCACGCCGCCCTCTGCCACCCAGTCGCTGATCATCACCGCGGCGAGGACGCCCGACGCCGGGCCTTCGATACGGACCATCGCATCCACCCATTCGCCCACGCCCGAGTCCTGCTTGAAGAAGCGCGGGTCGACCATGTTCATGCTGCCGGTCCAGGCAATGGCCCCATCAATCACCACGATCTTGCGGTGCAGCCGCAGGTCGGTTCGCCCCGCGAGGCCGTGCAGCAGTCCGACAGGAAGTGCCGCACGCAGGTCGACGCCAGCAGCACGCAGCTTCGCGGGCTCCGGCCCCTTCCACCAGCTGCCCGCCCCCATGGCATCGATGAGAACGAGGCACTTCACTCCGCGGCCAGCTGCGCGAACGAGCGCTTCAAGCACCTCCTGCGTGAGGCCGCCCGCGTTCCAGATGTAGAACTCGACAAGAACGCTGCGCTTTGCGTGATCGATGTCGGCTGCAATGCGCTTCAGCATGTCGAGCGTATCGGAAGCCAGAATGATCCGGTTGCCGGTGAAGGCCGGCGCCCCGAAGAAGCTTTCGCCTGCCTTTTCCAGTTGGCGCTGCTCGGCGACGATCTGCACCGCTTCGCGCTGCAGGCGGTTCTGGGCCAGGTGCGGCGCAGTGATCTTCCGAAAGTCACCCTGCATCCGGGCCAGGCGTTCGGCCCGGCCGCGCGAGATGCGGCGTTCGCCGATCAGGAAATAGAGGACGGCACCGACATAAGGCAACATGAGTGCCATCAGCAGCCAAGCAAGCGCCACTCCGCGTGCAGGCCGTCTCAGCAGCACGCGAAGAATGACGGCCGCCATAAGGCCGGCGTGGATGATGATAATCAGAAATGTCGCCATGTCGCTGCCGGCTAAGGCAAGTCCTCCCTTGCTGGCAAGCTCCGCACCTACTTGGCGTCGAGCGCCGTCAGCCCCGCGTGGAACCCTTTGAGCGAGGCATCGAAGGTCGTCGACTTCGCGACGCCGCGCATCCTGAAGGTTACGGACAGGCGTTCGCTGCCATGAAGCGCCGCCAGCAGCTTGTTATCCACCGACGCACTGGCGACGCAACCACGCTTGACGCAGGTCTGGACCGCGAGGGTGATCGCTGTTTCGCCCGCCCGGCCCGAGACGCCGGCAGCGATGTCAAGCCCCAGCGGCAGCACCACGGCGAGGCGCAAGTCCTTGCTGTCCTTGTTGCGGGCGATGGCGAAGGAGGCCACCTGAAGCTTGGTGTCCTGCGACATGATCTTCTGGTGCAGCGCGCAGGCCTTCTCACCCCCGCTGACATCGGCGCAGTGGAGCACCCAGTCGCCGAATGCCTGGTCGGACGCCTGCGCCGCGGGCATTCCCAGGGCAAGCGCTGCACATGTGAGAGCGAAGAACTGCAACTTCCGTATCATGGCGCATCCGGTTGGCAAATTGACGAGGTTGAGTTTAGGCGTGACATCGCGGCAGATTCAAGTGGTTGCGGCAGACGCTCGGCCTGCCATTCCGGCCAGGCGCTGCACCGCGCGCTCAATGGGCGCGCCCCAGTCCCCGATCCTGCGCTGGTAGATGAGTTCGAGGCTTGGGTACCAGAGGCTCTGGCTTTCGCCGCCCCAGTACCAGTGCCGCCCGCCGCCGATCGGCACGAGCACGCAGCTTGGCTTGCCGATGGCGCCTGCCAGATGGGCCGTGAGGTTATCGATGGTGATCACCGTGTCGCACATGTGCATGAGGGCAAGGAGGCCATCGATGTCATTATAGACGTCAACGCCCTCGATAGACCTCATGTCGGCGTCCAGATGCTGCCGCACGCCCTCTATTTCCGCGGCGACGTCACCGTACTGCAGGTTCACGAAGGTGACGCCCGGCACCTGGAGAACCGCACGCAGTTCAGACAATGCGATGCTGCGGTCACCGCCCGCCTTCCTGTTTCCGCTCTTCCACGACAGGCCGCAGATGATGTTGCCCGGGGGCAGCGGGTTGGCCTGCCGCAGACTTGCAGTTCGCGCAGCATCCGCCATGAGGTAGGGATCGTGCCGGCGCGCGAGGTTCATCTCGTCAACATGGAGGATGTGGCCGAGGTTGCCGATGGGCGCCTGCGCGGCATAGTCGCCCGCGATGGCGTTGCGCGTCGCGCTGCGATCGAGAAGCCTGACGCCCGGAAAGGACCGTTCGTAGATCGGATGAAGCCTCTTGTCGGCCGAGAGCGCGATCTTCACGCGGTCGAGATCGATGAGCGACAGCATGGAGGCGAAAAACACCTCATCGCCGATCCCCTGTTCCGCCCACAACAGGACCTCTCCATCGGAGGCGGAGCCGTCCCAGGCCGGGATCGTCGTGTGCGGCCCCTTATCATTGCGATCCGCCTCCCAGCGCAGCCGGTAGAGATCGAAACCCTGGCGGAAGTCATGACGTTGCAGGTCCAGCAGAGCCATGTTGTAGCGCGCCATGACATGCGAGGGATCAATCCGCGCCGCCGCGGCATAGCTGTCATGGGCCTCACCGATGCGGTCGAGGTCCTTCAGCAGATTGCCCCTGTTGTTGTGGGCCTCGGCAAATACGGGCCGCAGGCTGATGGCCTTGTCGTGACTGGCAAGCGCCTCATCATGGCGCTTCATGTCCTTCAGCACATTGCCCCGGTTGGTATAGGCCTCCGCATAGGTGGGCTTCAGCGCGATGGCCCGGTCGAAGCTGGCCAGGGCCTCGTCATGGCGCTCAAGTTCCTTCAGCACGTTGCCGCGATTGTTGTGGGCCTCGGCGTAGCCGGGTTTGAGCGCAATCGCCCTGTCATGACTGGCAAGCGCTTCCTCGAACCGCTTCAGCTGCGCCAGGGCATTACCGCGGTTGCTGTGGGCCTCGGCATGGCGCGGCCGGAGGCCTATGGCCTGGTCATGGCACGCGAGAGCCTCGGCCGCACGCCCAAGTTCCTTCAGCACATTCCCGCGATTGGTATGGGCTTCAGCATAGTCGGGCTTCAGGCGCAGGGCCCGGTCGTAGCGGAGAAGCGCCTCCTCGAAGCGCCGGGCCCCCTTGAGGATGATCCCCGCGTTGTTGTGGGCCTCGGCAAGGCCGGGATCGAGGCGGACTGCAACATCGAAGCATGCCAGAGCCTCCTCAGCCTGCCCCAGCTCCTGCAGCGCATTTCCGCGCTCGAGATGATATTGCGGGTCCTTGCCGTTGAGCCGGATCGCCGCGTCGAGATGCACGAGCGCGTCGGCCGGTCGTCCCAGGCTCAGCAGGGCATTGCCGAGATTGTAATGCGCCTCGGGATAGTCGGATCTCACGGCGATGGCGCGCGTGATAAAGTCCAAGCCCAGTTCCGGCCGCCCCTCCTGCACATGGGTCAGGCCGAGAAGATGAAGGCTGTCGAAATGGTGGCTGTCGCGACGCAGCACATCGCCATAGAGCGCCCGCGCGTCCGCCACCTGCCCGCGCTGGTGCAGTGCAAGCGCCCTCCGGAACGTGTCATCTGTGCCAGACGTCATGGTGTGGCTGAACGGCTTGTTCTGTGGCTGTTGACCGGACGGTCATTTGGCACGATGCGCGCCACGGCGGCAACCCGCCGCAAAAGGAAAAGGCCCGCCAAGACATTATCCTGACGGGCCTTCTATGGTTGCGGGAGCCCGCAAAATTTTTCTTCCAACGCCCTCGGCGGATGCAGACCGGGGGATAGACTTGGTTGCGGGGACCCGTTCTATCTTCAATCCCCCTCCCTTTGCGATCCAGCTGTCGCTGCAATAGGAGGCCGAAAACCATGAGAAAGAACCAGCCCTGCGCCCATCTCCGGCCCGACTACGCCCGGATCGACGATGCCGCCTACGTGCACCGCGACCCGGACACCGCCGAGGTCTCCTGGCCGCCGACCCACATGGAGGACGAGCTTCGACGCCTTTGTCTAATTCCGGGGGCCCGGCGTTGAGGTCCCCTGCCGAATACCGGCTCGTGGTGTGCGCCTGCGAACGCTCGCCCGGACCGATCCTGCTGACCTACTCAAAGGCTCAAGGCTTTTTCGAGCCCATCACCAACCTTGACGCCGCAGGTGTCGTGGGCAAGGTTCTCTCTTGGACCTACGTTTAAATTGCTGGGGGAAATGATGAAGTTGACACACGCAGCCGTCGGGGCGCTCCTGGCGCTGGCCTCAGTTCCGGCTTCCGCACAACAGGTAGACGAAACGAGACTTGCGCAGGCGGTGCTGGTCGAATGGATGACTGCCAATTGCAACCAGTCAAAAATCCCGGCCATGACAGCCGGGTCGGCAATGATGGTCCTCAACGGGTACAGCGATCAGCAAAGGGTGTCCGCCGTCCGAGAGATGGTGCGCGACGGCATGAAAGAGCACTACAAGTCGAAAGAAGACGGCTGCGCGGAACTGCTTAAGACCATGCAATGACCTGAAACGCAAAAAAGGCCCCGCCCGGATGAACTCCGAGCGGGGCCTTTGCTATCGAACGATCTGTATTTTCACCGAGGCAACGCCTCGTTTGAGCATCCCGAGCTGGCGGGCAGCACCATAGGACAGGTCAATGCATCGCCCGGTCCATCTGGCCGGGCCACGGTCATTGATCCGCACGACCACCGACCAAGAACCGTGCGTCACCTTCACGCGGGTGCCAAAGCGCCAGTTTGGGTGAGCGGCGGTCAGGCCGTAGGCATTGAAGACCTCACCGCTGGCGGTGTGCCGCGCAAGCCTCTCACCCCTGCCGCCGCCGTAATACGACGCCTTGCAGGTCGCCGCCTCAACCGATGTGAGCAGCAGCCCGAAGGCCGCCAGGGATGCCATTGTCAGTTTCCTCAACCACGGTCCCCCGCTCCGAGGCGCGCGTACCCGGCGATGTCCCTCCAATGATCCGGCTCCGAAGGATCGCCGCTCAAGATGCGGGCGACTTTCACGCAGATCATGTCGAGCGCCTCGAACTGCGCGACCGTTAAGTTTTCGCCGTTGCTCCGAACGATGTGCTTCAGCTCCTGGGCGACGAATGCCGTCTTGGAGAAGTCGCCGTGGGTGCTCTGCCGCACCGCAAGAATGTCCGGTTGGTTCACAGCTTTTCCCTCAGCCACTTCAAGTATTCGACGCCGCGCTCAATATCGACGAACGGCGTGATCCTGGCCTCGCGCGTGCGCGCTCCCGGGTCGATCACCGTGAAGATCGAGGAGCCCGCCTTCTGGTCCTGCTTGCCAATGCGCCGGGCATAGTCGTCGTTGAACTTGTAGCCACGGGTTCGGATCATCACGGGCGAGGTGCCCTTGTCCGCAAGCTCCCATTGGCTGATGCCCCAATTGTGCTTGTGGCCGCAGACGAAGAGGTCGACGTCGGGGCCGAAGCGCGCGGCTTTCACGGGGCCGTGCAGCGGGTTCCACTGACTATCCCCGGGGAAGTCGTGGGCGGCCCAGATGCGAACCTCTGTTCCATTCCAGAATTGGAGGCTAAACCGGGCCTCCCAATCGTGCAGCACGATCTTCTGCGTTCCGTGCCGCTTCACCATCTCGTTCAGGATCGCGGCTCCGTCGCCCCATTGGTCGTGGTTGCCGAGCAGCGTGACCAGCCAGCGGACGCCGCTGTCCAAGAGGAACCAGGCCGCGAGGCGGCGGGCGGTGCCGACCGACGTCTCCTGCTTCGCATACTGCGCGACAAGGCGACCGATCCAGTTGTTGGTCGTATCACCGATGTTCGCCCCGTAGACGCCGGGCTCCTTGCAAAGCTCGATGTGCCGGGAGAGCAGGTTCCAATCGCACCCATTGTCGTCCACGTGCGGGTCGCCGAACCACATGATACCGATGGGCTTGCGGTCCTTGACCTTGACGGGGAACCACGTGTGCGCGTCGTAGGACGCGCGCCGGATCTGCGATTGCTCCTTCAGGCGTTCGATCACGTTCTCGATGGGAAGAGCGTCAGGCGGGAAGTTGGGGAACTCAAGCCCATCATCCTGCTTTGGCGGCTCGTACCGCAGAACGGTGTTGCGCATGGCGCTCTCGGAAATTCCGAGCGATGCAGCAGCGGCACGCACGTTCTTGCCGGTGCTCTCGTACGCCTTGAAGCGTCGAGCCAGTTCGGCTTCTGGAATTGCCTTCGTTACCATCCGGCCTCTCTATTCGTCGCGCCGAAATCCAAGCCGCCAGAGCACGTCAGCGACGTGCTTGCCAAGCCGGTCGACCGCGCTTTCATCTAGGTCTGGGATGACGACATGCGCCGTCTCATGGACGGCGATGTCGATCAGTGTCTTTTCGTCAAGTTGGGGATCAAGCTCGATCCGCCACTGGTCTGGGAACGCCAGCCCCCAGACACCAGGGGTCCGTCTGAAGGCGATGCGCACCTTCCGCATGGCATTACTTGTTCCATTCGACGTAGACCGCGCCGCCGACGCCGCCGGTCCCATTCGAGCTATTCGCCGTTCCCGCCACGCCTCCCGTACCTGCGCCAGGCGTGCCGGTTGCGGGCAGCTTTGACATTGTGACCGCCCCATCAGCAATGACGCAGGTCGTCACTTGCGTTGTCATGCGAAACCTCAAACGGGAAAGCGCAAGGCTTGCCCGTGCAATTGATGTTGGACCGCGCCGTTATTGGCGCGGGCGGATTTCGTTACTTTGCGATGTCTAGTGCGATCACCAGCAGAGTGCAGACGCCTGCGGGGGCGAGAAGGCCACGCCAGTCAAACGGCAGGCCGCTTTCCCATTGCGTGAACTCACGGCCCGCGTAGAAGGCCACGCCTGCCGCCAAGCCTGCGGTGAGGCCCAGCGGCCACCACAGGACTGCGGCGATTAGCAGCGCAATCACCGCATGGCAGAGGTAGTATCGTGGGAGCGGGCAGGTCATTCAGCGTCTGCCGGGGCGATAGTGAGTTCGCCAGCTTCGACGAGCTTCATAATGTTGGCGTAGTCGGAGTTGGCTGGGTCAAGCGGGACAACGCATCCAATGCTGCCGTCAATATCTACTTTGATAGCGACATTATTCCCAAGGTAGCCGACTACAAACTTAGCGTTTTCATACATTACAGTTCTCCCTTACAGCTCCGCAGACACTGGTATGAATGCCGTTGCTGTCGTGCTGTGATTGAGGTACTGGTAAACCCCTGTCGTAGACGCAAAAGGCGTAAACGCAGCGCCTGTTCCAGCATCAAATGTAACTGTGCCTATTGTTGGAACGGCTCGCATTGAAACGGGCAAATCCACTGTAGAATTTATTGTGGCTGTTCCGACAACAAACGGCTTTAAGATATAATACCTCTGACACAGCGCCAACTCCTGCCCGTACTGGCGGCGTTCAAAGGGAGTGCGGACAGAGCCCTCTTCAAGCTGAATGTCGGTGATGTAGTAGCGGTCATCGGCACCCGCTGTGCCAGCGAAGCCGAAGCCGATGTAGGCAATAAGCTGCGTGGCGGTTGACGGTACTGCGAACGTGGCCGAGTAGACCGTGGGGCCTGTGTTGCTTGGAACAGAAAGAGGCGTTCCGGCAATTACCGTCCAAGAACCATTGGGGCCAATATCTGTCCCGGTGGTCTGGTAGGCAAGCTGAATATTGAAGTTGTTTGTCGTGGAGGACAGCGTGCCGCCAGTTCCAAGGAGGCACGAAATGGTGACATTCTTGCCCGCGAAATCGCGGGAGTTAACACCTTCTATGGCCTGATAAATCGTGGCAGCGGCGGTGTTCGTATCGCCTGATGCCCGCTGGACTGCCATAAAGTTCTTCTTCACACCGAATGCGCCGAAGGCTTGGTAGAACGTGACACCAGAAGCCCCGCCAGAACGGTTGCAGAACCAGCGGTCAGCGGCATAGGCGCTCTGACTGGTAAATGATGTGCCCCTCTGCCATATATCCATGCTGCCATTGATGATACGGTTGCGGAGAAACGAAGAGCTAAGGACTGTTAAAAGCTCGACGATGATCTCGACGCCGCCGACGCTCTTCTTGGTGTAGACCTTGCCGTCGGTGGTGTTGATGGCAAGCTCGCCAAGCTCAAGGTCAGTCGTCGTCGGAGCCTTGCCCGCGACCGACGACCTTTTCATTTTGATACCCATGTGGGTGTCCCTTTGAGTTTGCTATGTAGCGGGAGAGATTGGAAAGGCGGCGCGTTAGAACGTGCCGCCGTCCAGGGTCACGCCGTCAATCGTTCCGCCCGTGATGGCGACGTTGTTGGCGTTCTGCGTTGCCATGCTGCCAAGACCGAGGTTGGTCCGGGCGGCTGCCGCGTTGGTGAGGTCCGAAAGGTTGGACGAGGCCGTCAGCTTGGTTGCCAGCGCATTGGTGATGGTCGTGGCAAAGCTGCCGTCGTTGCCCAACGCGTCGGCCAGCTCTTTGAGCGTATCGAGCGCGCCGGGAGCGCCGTTGATGACGGCGGTTATGGCGGCTTGCACAAACGCCGTGGTGGCAACTTGGGTGCTGTTGGTTCCGCCCGTCGCCGTCGGCGCGGTCGGCGTCCCAGTCAACGCGGGCGATGCAAGGGGAGCCTTCGCATCAAGAGCGGTTTGAAGGCCAGTGACGTCCGCAATCGCGTGGGAGTGTGAGGACGCCGCCTTGCCGTCCAACGCGGTCTGTAGCCCCGTCACGTCCGCAATTGCATGCGTGTGAACGCTTGCGGCCTTGCCATCGAGCGCCGTCTGCAACCCCGTCACGTCCGAGATGGCGTGGGTGTGACTGCTATTCGCCTTGCCAGCAAGACCGGTGTCGAACTGCGACTTGCGCACCAGATCGGTGTTGCCGCTGGCGTCCTCGGACGACTTAGGGACCGTCGAGAAGGTCTTGGCCCCGGCGATGGTCTGCGCTGTCGAGAGATCAGCGAATGAGCCTGCACCACCGACCGGAACGATGGTCGTGGCATTGCCAGAACCGTCGTCGCCCTTGCCGATATAAAGCGTATTGTCGACTTCGTTGTGGGCCAGCTCTGCGGATTTCAGAGCAGCAGGAGCGCCAGCAGCGCCGGAGGCGCGCCGCTTGATGCGGATGACGTTTGCCATTGAAGATGCCTTTTTGGTTTAGAAGTTTCCGCCGTCGATGGTGATCCCAGCATCAAGGTTGCCCGGCGGACCTTGCGGACCCAATGGACCCTGCTGTCCCGTTTGCCCCGTGGGGCCAGGTATGCCGAGAACCTTGATTGCGATTGGTGTGGAAAGCGCGCGGGCTTTGACCGGCTCACTGGCCGAGACCCTGATGCGGATCGGGCCGGAGTGCGTTGCGACCTCGATCTTCTCCGTCATCACAGACCTCGCGTCACCGGCCTGATGACAGGAATTTCTAGGTTGAAGTTCAGATGCCGATCCGGGTTCAGGTCGGTTCGCACCATGTCCATGAACACGCTCCCGGCAGCGAGGGCCGCCGTGGCAGAGGGGGCAATGGTGATCTCGACCACCGTGTCGGAGACGCGCGCGAGGCCGCCGTTGCCGGTCGATAGGGTGGCGACGACCGCGCTGTCGCTAACCTTGGTGCGGACCTGCGCGGTGAGCGCGCAGCCTGCCGGAAAGATCGGGCCGTCGGCTTCGATTTGGAGCTTGTATTCGTAGCCCGCGACAATTGCCGGGCCGTCGGAAACCGAGACGTTCATGGCCGCCACCCGCAGAGCTTTGCGCCCGCCTCGTTGTGAGCGAGGATTTGGCGCTTGGTGTTGTCGGTGAGGGCATCTTGGCGCGACGGGCGAATGGGCTTTGTCCAATCGCAGTCGGCCTTGAATGCCGGGTTAGTCGCGCATCCACTTATCAAGGCGGCTGTCAACGCGAGCATCGGGAGCGTTCTGAACTTCATCTCTGATCTGGTCCGCTTTCTTGGAGGCCTGTTGCTTCGCCTTCTCGCGCTGGCGCACATAGGTCGCCTTGCCCTCGGCGCGACCCTTGATGAAGGCGATGCAAATTGCGACCAGCACCGCTCCTGCGATGGCGAAGTAGAAGGATGCTCGCGACCAGAGGGCCGCGAGCTTTGCCATGATGAACGCGGAGATCACGGCGTTCTGCCCGTCTGGTAATCCTCAACGCGCGCCATCTTCGTGATCACGGCGTAGAGAATGACGATTGCGCAGATGCAGCCCATCACCCACGGCAGCGCCGGGCCGAGCAGGACGTTGAGGTGCAGGACCTCAAAGAGCCGCTTCAGGACGCCATTCGCCTGCTCGGCCTGCTGAACGGCAGGGGCGACGTTTGCGGCGACCGCAGCGGCAGCGCCGACCGCACCTGTCGCAATCTGAATATTGGACGCGCGGACGATGACGGAGCCCTCGGGCTTACCGTGAGCGCGTTCCGGGGAGATGGCGCGCGGCTTTGCGCTGGTGAGCGCGCTGACCAGCCTGCCGTCAATTTCGGGGCTCAGCGGCATCGCGTTGTCGGCGCGGAAGGCCAGGATTGCGGCGCGGGTCCGGGGGCCGTACTTGCCATCAAGGTTTCCGACCTCGAAGTAGCCCAGCTCCTTCAGCTGGCGCTGGACAGAAAGAACCGACGGGGTCGGGTTTGTTTCGGCCAGAACCGGGCGGCGGATGCCGAGCAGCCGAGCCTTGGGATAGCTGGCGATACTCACCTGATCATTTTGATTGCCGCCGAGCACCCGGATCTGCGTGGCACTGGCCCCAACGTAGAAAGCCACATGGCCCTGGCCTCCGGTCCCGCGCTCAAAGACGACGATGTCGCCCTCCTTGGCCTTGTCGAGCTTCACCTCTGTGCCAAAGGTCAGGTAAGAGCGGGCGTTCAGCGCGCGCGTCGAGCGCAGCCCGCCCTTTTCGAGGCAGTAGCCGACAAAGGCCGCACACCACGCGACTTCGTCGTGCTCGACCCATGCGTGCCCGACGGTCTTATACATCTCCACAATCTTGGGGTTGTCGGCCTTACCGGCAATCTCCTTCGTGCCGATCAGGCTTCGTGCGATTTCCATGTACGTCATAGTTGCGGTCCTGTTTTTCGGTGAGGGTTGTCAAAAGGGATGAGCCGGGCCGGTCAGCGGACCGGCTCGCGGCAAGAAAGCCGATGACCACCCCGATCCCGCCGAGGCCAAGCATCATGGCAATGAGGATGGCGAAGGCGGCTTCGCGCACGCGCGCGGGCTCGTCCGCCGCGCCCGAACCGGGCGGGTCGAAAGGGTCCCAGACTTCCATTCAATGTCGCCTTTTTGCGCCCTGCGTTTCCCGCCATTCTCGCGGCCCGTGGGCGGGGTTTGATTGTCTCTGGTAGTCAGGTGGCGGGCGGCTTCAAAAAGCCCGCCGTGCGCTGCGGCTAGGGCCGCGCCCAGGGTGCCAAAGGGCGGTTCAGCCCATCTTGGTCAGCCGCTCGATGAGTAGGTCGTTCAACCGGTCGATTTTTTGCTCAATGGTGTCGAACCGCCGGGCAATCGCCGGGTGGTCAATCTTTGCGATGTCGATTTCCAACATGCCCACGCGCTTGCGGACGTCGTGGACGTCCGCCTTGATGGCGGCAATGTCGCGCGAAAGAACGCTGTCGTTGTCGGGCACGAACTCTTTCCAGAGCCTCACGACGAGCAGCAAGGCTCCGGCAAGGCCGCCGAGGCCGAGGATGAAAAGGATGACGTCCGGGAGGTCTTTGGCCCACTCTGTTTGCATGGCGAAATCCGAAAGTTTAGCCGCCCTCGCCGGGCTGCTTTAAGCTGAGTTGAGTGACAAACCCCCCGCCGCGCGAGTAGGTGTGCGTCACGCTTTCAATCCGATAAGGACCATCAACGCCGGATCGAGCCCCGCTGACGATGCAAAGACCGTCTGGGATCGCCTCCGTATTCCCTTCAATCGTCACACTGCCCTCGCCAGCATCCCGCTCCGAGGTCGCCTTGTCCGAGGCGGTCTGCTGACCGGCCTCGTTCTCATCTGCCTTTGAATATCGGTGGTCATGCCGCGCATCGACAGAAAGGTCAGACTGCTCTTCCTTGTCTTTCCATTCGGCTTTCTGCGGGTCGTACCAGCGCGCGCGCAGCTTGTTGAACTGCGTGCGTCCAAGCGCCGGGGATATGTCCCAGCTGTGCAGGTTCTTGCCCCATGCAGCGACGACGGCAGCGGTGTAGCTGCCGCCGCGCTTCGACATGATCGCCTTGTTGCCGACCACGCGGAAATTGCCGCCGATCTCGCGGGCCAGGCGCTCGCCCGCGTGGATGAAACTCTCGTCCCGCATCTCGAAGTATTTTCGGGTGAGGGACGAAAGCGACGGGTCGACCTCGATCTGCGTCACGCCCGCCGACTTGCCCGCCTCGGTCAGAATGTCCTTGATCGACTTGTTGTCGAAGTGACGCTGCTGCGCTTCCTTCGGCTTCTTCGTCGTGTCCATTCCCTTGGCGGTGATCGAAAGCGTTCGCCCGCTGCCGCGCGAGGCCGAGGATTTCACTTCGTCGACCGTGCCGGTAAAGACGACCCGCACGCCCTCGTCCTGCCAGCCAAGCGCCACAACGACCGGAGCGCCAATCTGCGGCATGACAATCCGGCCATCGGCGTCATCAACCTCGATGCTGGCCGTGTCGGAATGGGTGCCCACCTTGTCGGAAACCGACAGCGAGATCAGAACAGGAAGGAGCGTGCTGGTGATGTTGGTCCCGGCAACCGTGACCATGAACACCGCGCGCTTCGACATGAGAGATCACCAGAGCTTGATGGGTTCAAGGACGGCCTGCGACCGGGGTGTCGGCACAGGCATGTTCAGGGTCGTGCCGACCGGGAGGTATTCCCCCAGATCGGCAAGGCCAGGGTTTATGTCGTAGACCTGCTCCGCGAGGCCCGGCATCGGTCGCTTGAACCGACGCCAGATGAGCAGCGAGACCGTGATGAACTCGCCTTGCACCGTGACAGGTTCAACGATCATGAGAACATCCCCGAGAAGACCGAATAGAACGATCCGTTGGACGGCTTCGCAGCCCGGCGCACGGCGATGTCGATCTCGATTACCCGACCGATGCCCTTGCCATCGAGATAGCTTGAGCGTTCGGACACCTTGTCGATCACAACCCAGCCCATTTGTGAGCCATCGCCGCGCATGAGGTAGAGCGGGCGGCCAGCCGCCCGCGCCTGGTAGAGTTTCTTCAGATCACCAAGCCCGCCGAATTTGTGCGGGAAGATGATCGCACGAATGGACCAGCTTTCATGCCCGTCGCCGACCCATTCGAGGATCGGACGAGCGCCGAGCACCGGCTTCTCCGCGAAGGTCGTCTCGTGGTCGTGGCCGTACTCCGTCGCGTTGAACGGGTAGACCTCGAACTTGATGGGACCGAGGGACATCAGCATTACGCAAACCTCATGGAGGTGTCGGCAAAGACGCCCCGGAAGGTCTCGCGCACCTCGTCGCGCAGCACGCGACGGATTTGCTGAACCACGTCCTCGGCGTCGGCTTTGCCATTGAAGGTCATGTTGAAGACCGGCGACACGTTGATGCCGCCTGCGCCACCGCCACCGGCCTTGTTCACATAGCCAGACCGCCCCGCTGTGATGAGTTCCGGCCCGCGCTCGCCCACCATGTACGTGGACCCGCGCGAGATCGGACCGCCGCGAGCACGCGCCCCCGTGATCACCCCGGCGCGGTTCGGTGCCTTGGCAACCGGACCGCTGCCGCCACCGCTCATCAACCACGAAAGCCACGCAGGTGGTGTCGGCCATCGGATCATCGATGCAATGTCAATCGACCCAATCGCTGCGATGATCCGCCCCGGCAGCTCCGCGAACCAGCGGACGACCTCGCCGACGGCTTTGCCAGCTGCCGCACCCCACTCTGCCCAGCGGGCAGGAGAGATTTCGAAGTTGATCTGCGAAAGCGAGTTGAAGATCGACGACACGCCCGAAATGACAGGATCGAGCAACGGCTTGACGGGGCCGAGCGCTTCGGAGAACGCCTTGCCGAAGGCAACGAACATCTCCTTGATGCCCGACCAGTTGTCGTAGATAAACTTGCCCGCCATTGCGATGCCAATAAGCACCGCGCCGACGCCGGTCAGCATAATCGCGCCTCGCAGCGCAACCGCAGCCGCCGTGACAAGCCGCATCGGGTTCAGCAACGACAGAAGGCCGGAGCCGAGCGTCTGAAAAACAGCCGAGAAGCCGCCGACGGAGCCCAGCATAGCAAGCCCGGCAATTGCCGCCCGGAGACGGATGAAGCCGCCCGCCAAGGCCGCAAGAGGCCCGGTGACGGCAACCGCCCGGAGACCCGTCATGGCCGCCGTGACGCCCCGCAGGCCGATAGCCAGGGCGGACAGAACGCCACCCTTCCCCATGAGACCGACGTAAGCCAGCGCATTCATCGCTGCCTTGAGGGCAATGAAGCCCGCCGCAATACCGATAAGCGCGCCCGCGATGCGCGGGTGCGCGTTCACCAGCCGCGTCAGCCCCTCGACGATAGGCCGAAGTGCCGCCGACGCATCACCCAGGACCGGGATCAGCGCGTTGCCAATGCCGGTCGCAAGGTTCTGCATGGCGATCTGGAAGGACTTCATCTTCTCCGCGCCGGTCTGCATCATGCGGGCGAAGTCCTTGTCGACCACGCCGTCTGCCTTCGATGCTTTGTCGCGGAGTTCGATGTAGTCATTCAGGCCATTGAGAAGAGGGATGAGGCCCTTCTGCACCTGCGCATCACTGAACAACTCGCCAATGCGCGAAGTGTCGCCCTTGATGGCCTTGTTGATGGCGCGCAGCGCAGCTTCGAGAGGATCAGCCCCCTTCTTCGCCGCGTCCTTCAGAACCTTCTGAATGTCGATGCCCTTCTTCTTGAAGTTCTTGATGGCATCGTTGGAATTGATCTTCTGCAGGATGTTGTTGAAGTTGGTGGCGGCCTCGGCGCTGTCGCCAGCGCCGCGCCGCACAATCTGCAAAGCAGCGGCAATCTGGGAAAGGCCCTCCTGCCCCTTCATGCCCTTGGCGCTTGCCATTGCCGTGATAGACGGCAGGTATTGCGCCATGTCACGAAGCTCGAAGCCGCCGTCCTTACCGGCCTGGGCCATGATGTCGAAGGACCGCGCAAGGTCTTCGGCGGCAACACCGAGGTTCGACATGGCGGCAAAGCCAGCCTTAGAGAGGTCTTCGAGGCTTGCGCCGGTCGCCGTCGCCGCCTTGCCGATAGACGGCATGGCCTTGGTGGAACGGTCGACGTCCAGGCCCATGCCGACGAGGAAGTCTTGCGCCTTGATGATGTCGGTCGTGAACTGGTTGACCTGACCAGATGTCTGCTTTGCCGCGTCACCGATTGCCCGCAGCTGGGCAGCAGACAGGTTGCCCTTAGCTCCCAAGCCAGCAAGCGCGGTTTCAAGGTCCTGCGCGGCCTGCACCGGGGCGGCGATAGCGTTTTTCAGAAGGTACAGCGTGCCGACCGCATCTAGCATGCGGCCACGAGCGGCTTCAATTGCGCGGTCGTTTCGTGTGATGGCGGCGCTCAGCCGGTCAGATACGGTAAGCGGCGCGCCGCCCACTTCCTTTACCGTGCGCGTGATGCCGCGCAGGCTGTTCGACACGCGCCGTGCGGGACCCGACACGCCGTCGATGAGCGAGACGATCAGCTGAGAGGTAATGCTGGCCATTTACTGTTGTCCCTGCCGCCCGGAAAGGCGGCGCGCCTCGGCGTGCCAGAGCACAACCTCGGACCAATCCATATCTTCGAAGGCCGTGATTGGCGTCGAAAGGAAGTGAGCGGCGTCTGCTACGACGCCGCGCCACCTCTCAATGCCGAGGCCTGCGGGAAAAAACGAGCGATGACCTCGGAGATTGCTGCAAAGTCGCCCGCATCCATGTCGTCCATCGCCTCGACCGGGATGTCGCAAAGCGTTGCCGCCATTGCGATACCCTGATCCATTTCGGAGGCCCCGGGCTTGCGGGCGTCCTCCATAGCCCGAAGGTCGCGGACCTTTGGGCGGCGGATCGTCACTTCGGTAATGGTCGTCTCGCCAACCTTGAGCGGTTGCGAGAGCTTCACGCGGTCATTCATCAGTATCTCCGAGGTCTATCAGTTAGCGCTGAATGCGAAGGATGCGGCGCTCGTCATCGTTCTGCGAGATGCCGTCCAGACGCCATTCGGTTGAGAAGAAATCCCAATAGAGCTTTTCTTTCTCGTTGAACCACAGTTCGTAGTGCATCACTTCGTTGATGGCATACTCGTGCCCCTGCAGCTCGCCGCGCTGGAAGGCATCGCTTTCGACCTTGCCAAGGCGGCCTTCAATAATGGCCTTTGCCTCGATGGCCACGCCGGTCCGCTTGTCGCGGATCACGCCGTAAGCGGTAAACACCTTCTGGCGCGAAGAGCCGAGACCGAACTGCGTGAGCAGTTCGGGGTCCCAGCCGTTCAGCTTGAAGGTCGGCTCCAGCTTCTGGATGCCAACCGCCACTTCGATCTGCACGCGGGAGCCACCGGCATGGTGGTCCTGGTACATCTCCTGAAGGGGCGGCAGCTTGAGTTCGGCCAGCGTGAGGTGCTTCGAGGCCGTCGGATCGTGGTCGCCGCAGAACAGGTTTGCGGCCTCCATGATGTAAATCGTGCTCATGGTTGGTGCTCCTTATTGTGCGACGATTAGCCGGTGACCGCATCGACCTGCGCGAGCAGGTCATCAAGCAGCGCATCGAGGGCGGGACGATAACGCGACGACTGAATACCCAGATACCGGAGCACCGGGGCCTCTTCCGCCGCGAAGTTGATCGTGAACCGACCCTGACGAAGCTGCTCGGGCGAGTTCTGGTCACGGGTGAACTTGATCTCGTAACCGAGAATGTCGCCGTCGGCCTTGAGGTCACGCAGAGCGAAGCTCATGGTATTGAGCACCGCCTGAATGGTCTGGCCCGTGAGGTTGAACCGGCCAAGGTAGAACCGCAGCGTGCGCAGGAACATCAGGTGGATGTAATCGCGCCCGCGCGTGACGTTGTAGAAGCGCCAGAGATCGTCCTCGCCCGCGTTGTCCGTGCCGACGTAGACGAAGCCGCCCGAGGCGATGGCCGTCTCGACGCCCATCTCGCCGCGCAGAAGCACGCCGACGTTGTTGGCAAGCAGACGCTGGCCTTCGGTTGCGCCGTCGGTGAGCGAGAAGTTGATCGGACGCGACGGCCCGACGACACCCTGCACCGGCTGGTTGGCCCAGGAATGGAACGGGCGGCCCTGCTTCTCGTGATCGCGGCGGACGGCAATGCCGACCACTGCCGGAGAGAGCGGCTTGGTGACAGTGCTGCCGTTCACGTAGACCTTCACGGCGGGGTCGACCGGGATCAGGCGGTCGGAGCTGATGGTCTCGCGCCAATCGATGGCGGCGGTCTCATCCGTTGCCGGGCCGTCAATCACCGCGTGAGCGAGGAGCTTGGCGCAGACAGCCGGGAGGGCCGCACAGACCGGGTTGGCGAGGCTGCCGAAGGACGCGGTGCCCGCGCCGCCGCTGCCGCCACCGCCCGAGAGGGCAACCGACGGAGCCGACGTGTAGCCGCTGCCGGGATTGGTGATCGTGAAGCCGGTGATCTTGCCATCGGCCACAATCGCCGTCGCGGCAGCGCCGGAACCACCACCACCCGAAAGTGCGACAGTCGGGGCCGAGGTGTAGTTGTTGCCAGCGTTGGAGACCTCGATCCCGGTGACGCCGGTATCGCGCTGGCTGGTGAAGCCCGGCGCGCAAAGTAGGCGCGGGATCACGCCGAGGGACGCGCCCGCATCGACAAAGGCATGGATGCCGGTCTTGAGGTTGGCATTGCCGACGATGTTCGCAATCGTCGCGTTGGCGTTAGCGCCAGCAGTAACCCTGACGACAACCACCTTTGCCGCGACCTGGAACTCGCCAAGCTGGGCATTGATTATGTCGATGGCGTCCTTGATGGTGCCGGAAGCGCCGAGGCCCGCATACTTGACGGGGTCGTCGGAGTACATGAACACAGGCGAGTTCAGCGGGAACACGGCGGCGTCCGCGTCGGGCGCGGTGCCGATGATGCCCACAACAGACATGTCGCTGTAAACTGCGGGACGCGGCTCGTTGTCGATCCGCGTGATCGAAATGCCAAAAGTCGGGTCAGACATTGGATGTCTCCTAAACGAAAAGCCCGCAGCGCGGAGGCAACCGCGCGGCGGGCGTTGACGGGTTCAAATAGGATCAGGGAAGGAAATGGGGTCTGATCAGAAGTTGATTTCGGGTGTCGTGACCGCAAGGTCCGATTTCGTTTCGGATTGCAGTAGCACTTCCACCACGAGAACCTTGTTGGAGCCGACGGCAGGCGTGCCGTAGATGCGCACGGAGCGGACCCAGCCGCCAGCGCCGTCGTCGACAATTTCGGTGATCTCAACGTCCTTGACGCCGCCGATGGAGACCTTTTCCGACACCTTCGTGATAACCGACTGCGGCATGGAAGCTCTCCTTAGTACGTCCCACCGTCGGCGAGCGCGTCGAGTGTGGATTGAAGATTTGAAATCTGGGCGATGCTGTGCCCGTGGGAACTATCGGCCTTGGCGGCAATCGCTGCGACAAGACCGCCAATGTCGGAGACGCCCAGAACCACCACGCCTGTCTTTCCATTGACCGACGCAACGGGGCCGTTCACCAAAACGGCCTGGGCACTGTCCGCAGCGGTCTGCGCATCCGCCGCAGCCGATGTGGCGGCATCCATCGCATCTTGAATTGACGACGCGGCGGCGATGACGGCGGACGAGAGACCGGCTGTTGCCGAGATCACCCAGTCGTTGTGAGCGCCGACGCCAATGTTCCCGTTGACCAGAACTACCTTGAACGGAAGGCCCCCGTTATCTCGGTTGAAGCCTTGAACACGCAGGATCGCGTAGTCGTTCTCGACGTTGTCCGCGTTGCGGGTGAGAAGCACGTAGGGCGTCGGTGCAAACAGGTCGCGTTCCGGGCCGCTTGGTATCTCAAGGGTGGATTGCAGGCCGATGGAGATCGTGAGCGAGGTCGTCGAAGTGGCGACCAAGAACCCATTCTCAGCAACGGCCTGCACCTTGGCAAGGAGAGGTCCGAGGACTTCGTTTACCCGGTTCAGCCCGAGAGCAACAAGACGGTCGGTATCGGTTGTGACCGAAGCCACGTCGTCGTTCAGCTGGCCGATTGTTTCCGCGATCAGCCGGAAGCGGCGATTAAAGAAATCGCGGTCTAGCGCCTGCTGGTCCCGGACACGAAGGTCCTCAAACCTGAGCATCTTGAATTACTCCATGATGGTCGGAACAGCGGACACAATTGCGTCCGCCGCAGCTTCCTTGAACTTGTCGTAGATTTCCGCCGTCACGGTGTACTCGGCATCAGGTTTAAACATGATGCCGGACACCTCGACCGAGCGGTTGATCTTCATTTCATAGTGCGTGGGCTTTTTTGCCATTGCTGGTGGGCTCCTTTAGGTCTGGGCGAACTCGATCATTTCGGCAACATGAAACGGCTCCGCAGCCGAGGTCGTGCCACCAACAATCATGACCGCGTAGTAGCTCACGGCGGACAGATTGAAGATCGCAGTCCTGCGGATCGTGCCATCCGGCATCGTCTGGTTCTGCACCACATCCGCCGTCTTCGTCGTGGCCATCGTCGCACCCGTCAACAGCGAGATCGTGCAGGTGTGCTTTGCGGCATCAAACGCCTGAAGGTCGACAACAACCTTGACGCTGTTCGACGGCGACCCAAGAGTGCGCAGCGTGCCGAGCCAAGTAAACGACGTCTTGGGACGGCTCACCACCGCCTGAGAAGCCCCAAGGCCAAAGCCGGGCATCAGGTCGGTCGTTCCCGTCAAGACCACCCGGATCGGCAGGATTGCCGGAAGGCTGGAAAGATCAGGACCGTTGGGAGCAGCATCAAGCGCGACCCAGGCACCAGCCACCTGAACTTCGTAATCGATGCGGCACGCCGGGGGCGCAATCGCTTCGTTCAGGATGTCCAGTTCAAGGATGCCACCGGCAAGCTGCAGCGCCGAAAGCTCGACTGTCACACGCGGCGCGTCAAACTTCGCGTAGTAGAGCCGCATCTTCATGTCGGAGACGAGGTTGCCAGCGAAGAAGGCACCGTCGGTCGACACAAAGAAGGTGCCCTGCACAACACCGTTGTCGGTGTTGGTCATGGCCACGTAATGATCGCCCGTGGTCACGAGAACGATGGCGTAGCGACGGCCCGACTGGAGATAGGTCGGAACAATCGGCACCTGCGTCTCGATCAGAGCGGGCAGCGCCGCGTTGGCGGCGGTCGCACCGATCTGGATAGCCGCAGGCGTGATCGTCGTGCGCGAAATCACCCGGTCGAGATCGGGCATGCCATAAGCGGTTTCGCACACAAGGATGTTGACGTCACCCGCTGCCGCCTTGCGAGAGAAGTACAAGCCGATCTGCGAGAGCCAGCCGTCCTGAGAGTTCAGGAAGGTCTGAGCAACCTGCTGGCCGCTCAGGTTTGCGGTGGACTTCACATAATCCCAGTACGGCTCTTCAAAGGTGTCGATCCAGAAGCGGGTAACGCGTATCCACTTATGTTTGACGGTCGCCTGCGGGCGGTCGGCGGCGTTGACCTCCCACGTTTCGCCGTTGATGCGGAAGACGCCCGTGACCGGGTTGTAGCTGCCATTCCGCCACCAAGTGGAGTTCGTGCAAACCGTCTTCGTCGTGCCGTAGCGCACACGCTGACGCGTGCGCGAAAGCTGGGTGATGGTGCTGGTCTCATAGGTGTACTGCGCCACGCGGGTCTCGCCGTTGTAACCGGCAAGGTTCATGCGCAGACCGTGCGTGTACTTGGGCAGCACAAAACCGCTGTTGACCACCACATACGGGTTGTTCGGGTTCAGCAGGGAAAGCGGGACCGTCGAGGAGCCCGCCGACGGAAAGCGAATGCCTTCGTCGACCAGAGCGTCGTAGTTTGGATGGGCGATCTGCGAACCGATGAGGTCCAGGAAGTGGTTGGTGCCATAAAGCACGTACGCCGCAGGCTCGTAGACCTTCTTGCGCAGGTCTTCGAGCTGCTTGAGCACATCGACCACCTCGGTCTTGAGCGCAAACAGCTTCATCCGGTCGGCCAAAGCGGCAAGGTCCGTGCGCAGCGTGTCAACCTGACCGCTGATCTGACCGCGCCACACCTCAAGAGCCGTCACGCGATTGGAGACGATCCGCAGGTTGGGCAGCTGGGTCGCCGTCCACTGCTCAATCGAAACGATGCCGGAAGTGTCCAGCAGGGCGTAGCAGATCACCGTGACATTGGCGTCGGTCGGCGGGTAAGCCGGGTCCGGGCTTTCGGTGCCAGCAACAGCCGAGAGTTCGGCGCGGCGCAGGTTCTCCATCGCCACGCTCTGCGGCTCCGTCGTGCCAAGCTGAGCGTCGATCAGGAAGTCGCGGGGCTGCACATCGGTGTCGACCGACTGCCCGTAGGCGACAATCGCCACGCGCTTCTTGGTGACAAGCGGCAGCGAGTTGAAGACATCAATCACGACGTCCTCGTTGCGGCCATAGACCTGGCCGCTCGAATAGAGACGGCCTGCAGACAGCGTGATTTCGGTAGCGGCGGTCTTGGAGGCAGTGAAACCGGTGTAGGCACGGCCCCCGTCAATCGCATCCTTTACGATGTGATCAATAGAAGCGCGGGTGAAGTCCTGCGCATTGTTGAGGTCCGCAGACTGCAACTCCTGCCGGTCCCGGAAGATGACGGTGCTTTCCATTTCTATGCCTCGATAAAGGTGCCGAGTTTGACCGTTCCGAGCTTGAGGCGGTCGCCTGCGCGCGGGAAACGATAGGTTTTGGTGTCGAGCAGTACCTTGTCCCGAAGCGATTTCGAGACGCGCACGGCTTCACGGACATCCGAGATGGGCTTGCGATTGCCCGCCAACAGATACCCTTCAACAAAAAGCCCCGCTGCGCGCGGGGCTTGCTTACCGACGATCCGGGTGCGGACCTCGGCGTGGTAGGGCGGCATCCCGAGCCTTGTGTAGCCGAGATGCGTCGAGCGCACCCGGACGTCCGGGATGCGATCCGGGTCATGGATGTGCCAGCGCTCGTAGATGTAGCGCCAGGAAATCGTCGGCGGCAGGTGCCTGCCGACGATGTACTGCTTTCGCGTCGAATACAGAGCCGTCGGCTGGCCGATGTGCCGCTCCGCAACAGTCTGCGGCCTGACGTCGGTCAGCTCGGCGTTGGGATAGGCAGTGGTGTAGGTTTCCCTGCCGAGCCGGTAGGTGTAGCTGTCGTCGCGCGGGATACGGATCATGCGCTGGCGAACACCGAAGTCGTCTACAAGGTAAGATTTTGCCTTCGGCGCAGCGTTCAGATGAACAGCCTTTGTCGGCTTCGCCCGAAGGATCACCTCATCGTATTTGGCGGCGTAGAACTTTCCGACACCCTCGGGCGTGACGGCCCGAATGGTGAGGTTTGTTTCCTCGCCTCGGTCCCAAAGCTTTGCCGTGCGAATGAAGCGCGACCACGCGCCGACATCCTTGATGTTGCAGGCGTCGAGGAATGCCTTGGACCTGCCAAATGCCGACGATGTGAAGTGCGCAAACCGGTAGGTCGCACGCGCGACAAAGGGGTAAATGCGAAGCTGCGGAAACCGCCCCAAGAAGTCTTCGCGCTCGTGATCGGTGAGCGCGTTCATCATGAACGTCTTGGCAGGCGGAACGACAAAGCGGCGCGGGTCCGCGCCCATGATCCGAATGTGTTCGGCAATCGACGCTTGCGTGCCCTTGCGCGCGTGCATCGGTAGCGACCGGGCGGCCAGCGTCCGGTGCTTGTCTTCCGTCCAATCCGGCTCCCAAAGGTCGACCGACAAGCCCCAGGCCAGCCACGGAAGATGGGAAGCCGGGATTTCGTAAGGGCGAACAAGCTTCGGGACGTCAACCGCAAGCTCGCCAACGCGAGCGCCGGTCAAGTCAAACGCCTCCTCGAACTGCGTCCGATTGGGCGGCAGGAGGGTTTGCCGGGTCATTGGGCTATTCGTCTCTCGTTGAGCTGATCGTTACTTCAATGCGGTCGATGGCGTAGACCTCGGTGACGTCAAGCACGAGGTCCTCGGCGGGGGACGTCAGCTGAACCGAATGCACGCCCTCCTGATGAAGGGCAGCAAACAGCGCAGACCGGCGCAGGTTCATGCCCAGCATCCGGTTCTTCTCAACCCATTCCGTCACCGCCGTCAGCGCACGCTGCCGCACGACCTCGCCGTCGGGGCCAGGGTAGAGCGTAAGCCGGGCAACAATCGGTGTTCGCCGGATGCGCGGGCCTAAGACCTCAACCACATCGGTGAGCGGGCGCACGGCTTCGTCCTTAAGGTAGAGCCTGATGTTTTCGCGCTCGTCGAGCGTGGGCATAGGATCGGCACCCGCCTTGAGCACCGTCACTTTGACCACGCCCGGGCGCGTGGACACCGCCGAAACGTCCCGCGCCCAAGGCGCGACGGTCAGGGCGTGATACTGATAGGCACCTTCGGGACCGGCGACCGAGAAGGCTTCGGGCGCGAGCTGAATGCGACGGCGGAAGCGGTCGTCGTTTTCGCCCGGCTGACGCGCGGTGGCAAACAACGCGCCGAGATGGTCGAGGTTGGTGCCGTAGGACGAGGCGAGCATGACCGCCCGCGCCGCATCGTTGATGCGTGCGCGAAGCCGCATCTCGCGATAGGCAAACGCCTCGATGAGCTTCCGAGCCGGTTCGCTTTCGAGGTCGATCACCCCGCCAATCAGCGGGAAACGCGCAACAAGGTCGTCGCGCATCGCCTTGACGATGGCTTCGAAGTCGAGCGTCTCGATGATCTCAGGCGGCGTAAGACCGGAGAGGTTGATCGCGGTAAACCGGGTCATGCGGAAAGCCTCTCTTCAAGAAGAACGCCGTCAGGGTTTGCATAGGCGTCGATGCGCCTTGCACCCGCTGGCGTGAAGTCGCCGTAGACAGCGCGAGGCCGATACTCACCGTCCAGAAAAACGTGAAGCTGGCCATCGCGCGTGACCTTGACGACCTGAATTTGCGTCACTCGAAAGCGAGGCTCCCACTGCTCAATCGCAGAGGTGATCGCCGCAAAGTACGGGACGACCTCTTCGGGCGTGATCAGGTTGCCGAGCAGGTTGGGAACGAAGGAACCGTACCATTCCCGCATGACGCGGGTGCCGAAGCGCGTGTCGAAGATGTCGCGCAACGACTGGATGACATGCTCCCAGCCGGTGACAATTCCGCCGGTCGAGGCGTTAAGACCCACCGACGGATCACGAAGATTGATACTCATCGGCGGCCCTCATCGCCCTGCAAGGCTATTGCAGGTTCTTCAGCTTGTAGATCGCTTTCAGATACTTGTCGGAAATGGTGTCGAGCAGATTGCCCAGCGCCGTGATGTCGTTGGTCAGCGAGGCGTAGTTGGCCTTGATCCAGCGCGCATCGTCGGAAAGCAGCGCAACGATGTCGCCTGCCTCCGCAGAAAGCGGGCTGGCGTTGCCAACCAGGCCGAACGCGCCCTGGTAGGCTTCCACAAAGTCATCGAGTGCTTCAATCACATCGTCGTAGAACTCGCCAAGCGCCATGTGCTTGGCAAAGGAACCCGGACCGGTTGCCTGCCAATGCGCCAAATGCGCCGCGTTGCGCGTGAAGAAGACGCGCGAGATCAGTTCCTCGATCATGGGTGACAACTCTTATGCTGCGTGGTTTGTCAGTTGGCCGGGACGTCGGTCAGGTCGCCGCCCGACACGACCCCGCCGTGAATGTGGCTAGAGCCGATGTTCTTGCCGTTATGCGTGACTTTTCCGCCTGTGATCGCGACGCCATCGCCGCTGATCTCCACGGAAACACCGCCAACTTTTACCTTCACGTGGCCGCTGGTGATTTCAAACTCGGTGCCGCCAACGTGCACCTGAGTAAGATCGTCTTTGATCGTCGCCCGGACGTTGCCATAGGTCAGCACGTTCTCGTTGCCAGCGCTTGACGGCGACTTGTTGTTGTCGCTCCACGTCATCGGCAGGGCCACCGCCTGCTGCCAATCGCCGGTCGGCGACAGCATGGTGAACTGCTGGCCTTTGCTGGGCGGCGTGTGAACCTTGAGAGCCCCGGCAATTTGCGCATAGGGCACCCACGGCGAAAGAAACGGCTTCCCGTCGACGTCCTTGCCGAAGTTCAACCGAACACGCTGCTTACCTGCGTCGACCTCTGCAACCGTCCCGTGCCGCATGTTGCCGGAGAACCGGCGCTCAAGCTCGGCCACGCGAGAGGCCAGCTCCACAAGCTCACGGATTGCCATTCGGGAAGCCTTGCTCCGTCACGGTGCTGTCGTCGTGCACCTCGTTGATGTCGCCCAAGAGGCGAAGCTCGTCGAACTGCGCCAGATCGCCGTTCTGGTCGAGAACCGGGCCGATGCCGATGGCATTGGCGGCCTCCATCAGAATGCCGAGAGTGTTTGCAGCGCGCTTCCAATCGGCAATCGGCTCGCCTTCGATCGTCGTGCGCAGAAGCTCGGCAATCGGCTCCAAGGTGCTATCGGCTCCCATGACCGCCAGAACGTCCGCCCAAGCCGTGCCGGGCGCGACCGGCGCGCCGTCGGTCGGCGCTTCGATGAGGTCGCAGGTCAGGACGATCTGCCGTGCGGCAAACCGCACACCACCCTCTGCCGAAGCGCCGCGCCGGGAAAGGCGGCGCTTCACGCGAGGGACCAGCTTCATCCAGACGCGGGACCACGGCGTGCGCTCGCGCGTGAGCGCGGCGACGACCTGATGCTCGATGATGTCGAGGACCAGCTCCATGCCCTCGTCGGTGTGTGGAATTTCAATGCTTACCTCCCCCTCGATTTCGACCCGGGAGGCGATAGCCGCCTCAATCACAAGGTCGCAGGAGGCGTCGGTATGAAACAGGTCCCGGCCCGTCGGGATGCCTTCGTGCTCGTCGGTCATCACGACGAGAAAGGGGGAGCGGTTCTCGGCCACCGTCATGTCGATGGGGTCGATCACGCTGTCGAAGACGCGGTCGCCTGCCAGCGTTGCGTTCTTGACGGCGCGGGCCGCTGCGATCCGCATGGCAAGGCGGGAAAGGCTCATTCGGATTGATCCTCACGGACAAGTACGAGCGCCATGTCGCCCATGTTGGTGTTCTGGATTGCAGACACGGAGTAGACTGGCGCGCCGGGGCGTCCGGGAAAACTGATCTTGTCGCCCTTAGCAGGCGCAAAGCCGAGGGCTGAGACCTGATCGGCGGACAGCCAGAACTCGGATTTCGAGGTGTTGAACCGCGTGGTGCCGGAGAACTCGCCGCCGACCGCCAGGCCTTTGATCGGGCTTTCACCGACGCCAGCGGAGAACACGCCCCAGACGTTCGCGGAATTGCGGTTCTGATCGGAGGTTCGCACCGCATACTGCGATGAGGTGCGCGGGGTGATGATAGCGGCCTCGCCATAGGCCGTCACAACTGCCGATGAAAGCAGGTTGTCGAGATCGTCGAATGGCGAGGCCATTGTCGTGTTTCCTTGCGGAGGTTAGGTGCGCTTCGCTTTGAGCAAAGCCTTCGGGCGCGAGCAGTACTGGAGCGCGTTCATCTGCACGTCGATGTGACGGCCCTTGCCATTCGGCATCGGCCACGTGCGGGAATAGAGGCGCTGGCCAATCGTGTTGACCGTCTCCTCGTAATCCGCCGGAGCGTAGACCGTGCGGAAGAGGCCGGGCACGCCGAGCGGGAAGAGGTGCGCCTTGTCCGTGCCGATGAACGAGGTCGATCCGACCGCACCACGGTAGTTCTCGAACACGATGCCGCCGAACTCGAAGATGCCGTAGGAGGAGCGGTTCGGGCCGATGTAGCCGTCGCGCAGGATCTGCGCCTCATTGTAGCCCTTGAAGGTCTCGCGGACCTCCTTGTGCGCCAGCAGGTCGTCGAAGAAGTTGTCGCCACAGAACGCGTGGATACCGGTGAAGGGGATGCCTTCAAGGATGTTGGCGATCTGGCGGGTGATGGCAGCGCACTTCTTGCGGAGCACGCCTTCGGCGGGCGAGGCATTGTCGAGGTCGAAGTCGATCTCGCTTTCCTGCGACACGCTGAACTCCGAGAAGAGATCGAGCGTAGAATTGTCGGCGTAAGTCACAACACCCTGCACCGCGCCCATGCGGGCGTGCTCTTCGGTCGCGGCCATCGAGCGGACAAGCTGCTGCTGATGCTGGGCGACCTTCTGGACGACGCTTTCGAGCGCCTGCTCCTGACCGCTCGCACGCACGTTCTGGACCTCTTCCGCATAGATCGCGGCATTGAGTTCGAAGTGCGGGATGATCAGGGAGCGCAGATCGCTCTTGGGCTTGCCGACCGTGGTGCCGGAAGCGCCGCGCGGCGTCGGGGGAACGAGCGAAAGGATGTCGCCGTTCTTCTCGACCGCGATAGAGGTGGTGTCGACCGAGGTGCCTTCGAAAAGGCCAAGCTCGCCGATGCGGCCCGGAACGAACTTGAGTTCATTCACGACCTGAGAGAGCCGCGTCACCGAGAACGCGGACGAATTGAAAATGTCCAGCATGTTGGCTGTCTCCTAAGCTGATGCCGCGTTAGCGGACAATTATGCCGAATGCGGCAAGCTGCGTGGCCTTCGCGGCCCTCTTGGTCGCATCATCGACCGAGGAAGCGTGCGAGATGAGGTTGGCGTTCACTTCGGCATCGCGGGCGATGACGGTGATCTTCTGATCCGCGCTCGTCGCATCGCAGCCGTACAGCGCGACAGCCACGGCGGTCTGAGAGCCATCCGAGCCGGTGGCCGGAGACGGCACAAACTTTCCACCAGAAGTGAGCTTGCCAAGCACCGTGCCAGGCGCAATCACACCAGCACCGCTCGCCACCGTCACGACTTCGCGCGAGAGGGAGCCGTTCGCTTCCGAGAGCAGAAATTCGCCCGCGTAGCGGCCTTCGTTGAATACGGTCATGTTCGTTTTTCCTATGTCGGAGGATTAGTTGATCCGGTCGAGGACCTTTGACCACACGGCGGAAGCGGAAGCGTCCTTGTGATCGACGGCCTGCGCGGGCTCGGCACCCATCTCGATCTCACCGGCAGCGCGAGCGGCAATGCTCGGGATACCGGATGCGACCTTCGGAGCAACCGAGAGGACCTTGAGCGCCGCTTCGGCGTCGATGTCCGTGTCGAATGCAAAGGCCATCGCCTGAGCCTCGCGGCCCTCGGCGGCTTCGCTCCGCACAATCGAGGCGATGCGAGCGCGCTCGGCAGCGACACCTTCGGCGCGCGCAGCCGAGATGGCGGCGGCGTGAGCCTCGGAAGAGATGCCCGCGATTTCAGCCTGCGGGGCGGCGGCTTCGATGGAGGTCTTGCTCATCGCAAACCAACTCCTGTTTGAATAGGCCCCACGGGCCGTTGCATCGAGATCATTCAGAACTTCGTCGAGGGATGCGATCCGGTCCGCAAGGCCGCGCTCGACCGCATCGTTGCCGATGTAGGTCCGGGCCTCCGTGTTGCGGATCGCCTGCTCGCCCATGCCGGTTCTGCCGCGCCCGACAAGCGAAACAAACTGGTCATAGAATTTCATCACTTCGGCTTGGAGATCGGCGTGAACCGTCTCGGAGAGCGGGCCGAAGCCATTGCCATCGACCTTATGCTTTCCGGCATAGATGAGCGTCGGCTTTACGCCTGTTCGCTCAAGCTGCTTCGAGCGGTCCATGTGCGTCATGACCACGCCGATGCTCCCGACAACGGAAGTCGGCGAAACGACGATCTCATTTGCCGCGCTTGCGATGCCGTAGGCAGCGGAAGCGGCCATGTCGTTGACGAAGGCCGTGACCGGCTTGCTTTGGCCGATCTGCCTTACCTGCTCGGCGATGGCGAACATGCCGGTTGCCTCGCCGCCGGGGCTGTCAATGTCGAGAAGGATACAGGCGACATCGGGATCATCTGCCGCATCGCGAAGCTGCGCGGCAATACCCTCGTAGGAGGTCATGCCGGAGTTCGATCCGATCCAAGAGCCCCGGTTCACGAGGCTCCCGACAATCGGCACGATGGCCGTATTGCCCCGCACGCGATACTTGCGGTCCTTGCCATCCGGCCTCGTGCTGCTTCCGAGAAAGCGGTTGGCTTCCGGCGAGAGCGGCGCAAGCGCGCTGCCATTGAGAGGCAGGCGGCCTTCGAGCACATGCAGGATCACCTCGGCCTTGGCCGGGTGGAGCAGGAGCGGGCGGTTGAGCACCCGGTCGGCGATCTGGATGAGCATCGGCCCATCCGCCGCCAGGTGGATTGCGGGTTCGTCGGTCATCATAGACCTCCACTGCGAAGCGCGAAGCGCCGCCGGGTCCCGCCGCCAGAGATCGCGCAGCGATCCTCAAAGCTCCTGATCACCTGCAAAAGGCGGCCCGGATCGGCCTTGTGGAATGTCGCCGACCGCTCAACGCCGGAAGTCCCGGCCTTGAAGGTCACAATCTGCGTCGCCTGCCCAGCGATGAGTTGGTAGTAGACCGCGCGCAGCGAAGCCGCCGCCGCGCACGGGTTGCTCTCGTCAATGACCAGCGCCATCAGCGCCTCCCGCGTTGCGCGAGCGCCGGGTCTGCATCCTCAGCCTCGTCGATGTCGTCCTCTTCATCCTCGCCGTCATCCGGCGGGTCGAGCGGCTGCGTGCCGCCCCCGAAGGCCGTCATGGCCTCGGGATCGGAAAGCCCGTAGGCGTCCCGAAGCTCGGCCTCGGCAGCGCGCTGTGCATAGACATCCTCGATGTCCACGCCGAGGTCATTGGCTATCATGGCATCCGAGATGACGCCCATCCGCCGCCAGACCTCGTGGGCCTTGGCGGTCTTCAGATCATCCGCCTGCGGCTTCGGTGTGCCGCGCCAATCCGCCCGGCAGGCCGCCGTCTTGTTGGCATAGAAGCCGACAAGGCCGCCGGGGAATGAAACGCCGCCGTTCTCGATCTCCTCTTCAAGCCACGCCTCGTAGGCCGCCTGACAGAAGGGGGCGATGACATTCTGCCGCCGCATCTTGGTGATGGCGAAGATTTCGCCGGTCGCCATGCGGACGCTCGAATAGGTCGCACCTTCATAGTCACCCGTCGCGCTCTCGTAGGTGAGACCGAGGCAGCGCGCCAATTCCCGAAGGAGGTGCATCGAGAAGTCACGATACTCGGATGTCGGGTTTTCGGGCCGGTGGAACTTGAGTTCCTGACCGGGGAAGAGATGGGCGATGCGCCCGTTGATGCCGACGTTGAGCGTCACGTTGTCGTAGAAGCCGCCCACCATGTCCATGTAGGCCGACATTGGCGAGACGCCTTGCGCCGCCATCCGGGCCTGCTCCTGCGGCGTCAAAAGGCCCTGAATGACCTCCTCCGTCGGCTCATCGCCCGTAATCGTCGCCGCGAAGACCGTCTGCATGATCGCGGCTGTCAGCGTGGCATCCGCAAGCTGGTCGAACTGCCGCGCAACCTGCAAGGCGGGGGTGAGCGGCGATATGCCCCGGCAGGTGCCGGGCAGGCCGTCGAAGATGAAGATGACGCGCTGCCGCCCGAGGCGGTCGCGTGCCCTGACGGTGAACTCGTATTCGCCGATCAGCGGGTCCTTGCGGATCGCCAGATATGCAATCGGCATCCCATCGAGATCGTGGAAGACGCCGTTGGTGAGCCGGGCAAGGTTGTCCGTCTTGCGCGAGAGCCGGTGCGCCGGGAGGATGCGGACCTTGGTGCCGTACCTTGTCCACGACCGCTTGCGCCACGGAAGCTCAGCGAGGATTTCGCCGGTTGCCAGCCACGACCGGAAGGCCGCCGCCTGCATCTGGCCGAAGGTCCGCCGCGCCTCGACATCGCACTCATCCGGGTTCCTGGCCCATAGCTCGAAGCGAGCCTCGACCTGCCGGGACCACTCCTGCGCCTCGGCATTGCTCATGCCGAAGACCGTGTTCTCAGGCATCGCCTTGAGACGAAGCCCGGTGCCGACGGTGTTGGCGACAGCCTGATCAATCGAGCCCGAGAGCCAGCCGGAGTTCTGGACGACATCAATTGTCCGGGCCACCGCGCTGTCCCAGGCATCGGAGATGTCATCCTGCGTGTCGCGGAGCGAAGGCCGCCAGCCGCCGAAGGTCACGCCGCGACCGCCGCGCATGAAGGACGAGGTTGGCACGAGCCGCCCGCCCGCTTCCGGCGCAGAGCGGCCACCGCCTACCATTTGCCGGAGCGTGTCAAGCAGACCCATTGCGTCACCTGTTCAAGCGATGCCCGATGTTGGCAAAGCGATTGCGGAAGGAGCCCCCGCCCGCCGGGGAAGGACCGGCAGGCGGGGGCGGGAACGCATCCCCATCATGTTCGCGCGCCTCAACCCCTTGAGGGCGACCATCGTCGCTATCGCGCTGAACCCCCTCGGGGATGCGTTGAACGTTGAGTGCGTAGCCGATGGCCGCGCACAGGGCTTCGCAATCGAGGAAGTGGTTGGCACGGGCACGCCGCACCCACCGGGGCTTTCCTTCGACAACGATGCGCGCCTCGGAGGTGAGCTGCTTGCAGTAATCCTCCGACACGCTTTCGTGCACATAGAACGCGCCCGGCAGACCTTTCGGCGTGCGGATGCGTGAGATGACCAGCGACTTGAAGAAGTCGGTCGAGAGCGTCACGAGGTCGATGCTGTAAAGCGCCTTCTTTCCGTCGGGCTTCACCTCGATCTTCGAGACGCGATAGGGCTGCGCCTGGATGTCCTTGCCCTTGGTCGGCGAGCAGAGCCACGAATAGCGGCGGCAGAACTCGTAGACCTTGTGCTCGTTGCCTTGCTCCGGCTTGTCGGGCCGGAAGCCGCTGTCCACGAACACTTTCTCGATCTGCATCCCAGAGACCTGGGTCAGCATGAGATCGGAGAGCGCGTTCCATACGTCATCGTCTTCGGTCGGCCCGTAAAGTTGGCCGTTGTCGATCAGCCAGGACGTGCCGCGAGCGCCAAAGGCGCGGATCACGTAGACGAGCGAGAACTTTTGAACGTCGACGCCCATCACCAGCCGGAGCCCCTCAGAAGGGACCTCGCCTTGGCGATACGGCAGACGTCGCTCCATGATTTCCTGCCATTCTGGCACGTCGCCTGAGCCGGAAAGCGAGTAGCATTCGCCAAAGGAGGCGTTCAGCGCCGTCTGGATGCGGTCCTGATCGCCCGATTGCAGGGCGGTCAGGTACGTTTCGGCGCGCTGGCCGAAGGACACGAACGGCGAGCAAAGGCCGCTCGTCCACATCGACAGCGTCGGGCTTTCCTCCGGTGCGCCGGAGACAAGCGGATGGTCATCGAGAAGGGCGACTTTCTGGCCCGGCGCAACCATCGCGCCGCGCTCGTTCAGCCACGCCTTGTCCTCGTCCGTGTGGACGCCGCCGCAATGCGGGCAGACGACGACCGCATCGCGCTTCGCTTGTGACGGCGTGGCCCGGTCGGGCCACCGCAGCTGCTTGAAGCGCGGCACGAAGTATTCGCGGCAGTGCCTGCACGGCCACGACCAGTGATGCCGGGTGCCCTCCTGGAAGAGCTTCCAGATCGGGCTTTCGAGATCGTCGACCTGCGACTTGGCCCAGAACTCCAAGCCGCTGTCAGGATCGAGTTCAGTGTCCACGAGACCACGCGACGGTGTTGAGGTGATCGCGGTCACGAAGTCCGCGTAGGTTTCGCCGCGCGCCTCAACGAGGCCCAGCACATCGCCCTGGCCCTTCACGTTGGCCATCATCTCGTCGAACTCGTCGATGAGCGCCAGCGCGGCAGGATCAGATTTGAGCGCCGACGACGACCCGGCGTGAGCGAGGCGAACGCGAACGCCCGCAACCCACTTCAGGGTCTTCTTCATCCGGCGACCGCGCACGACCTTGTCCTTCAAGGTCTGCGCCTCGTCGAGCAGCGACATGAGGCGCGGCTCAAACTGGTCGGTCAGGAACTCCTTGGTCGGACCGACGTAAATGATCGGTGCCGGGCGTTGGTCGAGCCGCGCGCCGATGACGTCGAGCATGCTGTCCGTCTTGCCGCTCTGCGCGGACGTCACGGCCACCACACGGCGATAGCCGCCGCGATGCACCGCCGCCGACCACGGCAGCATGTAAGGCGTCAGGTTCGGGTTGCGCGGGCCGGGGATGCCAGCCGTCTCGGGATAGACCCGGTGCTCGGCGGCCCACTCAGCGGGATCACGCTTCTTGCTCGGCTTCCATATCGAAGCGGCCAGCTGCAACAGCATCGGCAGACCGCTCAAGGGAGGCTGCGATCCGGTCAAAGGTTGCATCAAGTTCCGCTTCCAGTTTCTTTCGCTCGGTCAGATCGCGCGTGACGCGAGCGGGGAAACCCACAAGCTCAGCCTTCATCGCTGCCGAGATGACCGCGATGGCCTGCCGAAAGTCTTCGATGGGCATCAGCTGCCCGCGACGCTCGGCAATCCGAAGCTCAATCTCACGGGTGCGCGCGTCCGTTGCGCGCGAGGCCGCCGCCGTCTTGTTCGTCTTTTCGAGAAGGTTCTCGTAATAGGCCAGTGCGCCGCGGACTACCTCGACGACCGTGTAGCGGCCAGCGCTTGCCTTGGAAATGAAGCCGTCCTTGGCCAGGTTTTGCACCCAACGGGGGGAACGGTTCAGCAGAGCAGCCGCTTGGGCGACAGTGATTGTCTGGCCCTTGGCCTTCTCGCTTGCGTCCGCCATTCCTCACCCGCGTCGCTTTTCTGCGACAAAAAGCAATTAGATTACGCTGGTTCTGCTTCACTACCCAGCAATTCAGAGCAATTCATGCGGCTCCAACCCCAAGGAGGACCCCCATGAAACTCAGCCCCACCCAGATCACAATTCTTGAGGCCGCCGCTACCCGCAGCGACCACATTGCTTTTCCGCTGCCCGGCAACCTCAAGGGCGGCGCAGTCAACATGATCGTCAAGAGCATGCTGAAGAACGGACTGCTTGAGGAGGTCGATCCCAAGAATGGCGAGCCAGTTTGGCGCGAGACCGGCGACGGACACGGCGTTACGCTGGCTGCTACGGAGGCTGGCCTCGCCGCAATCGGCAAGGCGCAGAAGGCTTCGGGCCGGCAGCGCGAAGGCACAAAGCAGGCAACGATGATCGCAATGCTTCGTCGCAGCGAAGGCGCGACGGTCGAGGAGATTGCTGCCTCGACAGGCTGGCAGAAGCACACCGTCAGAGGCGCGATGGCTGGCGCGCTCAAGAAGAAGCTTGGCCTTGCCATTGCCTCCGACAAGGTGGAAGGCCGGGGCCGCGTGTACCGCGTCCCTGTTTAATGCAGAGAGCGACAAAGAGATTGCAGAGAGGCCCGCTTTTACGGCGGGCCTTTTTGCGTGGTGGGCCGGTCGTCGGTGCCAACGCCGCGCAACTCGTAAGCGATGAGGAACAGGATACAGCAGCCAGCATGCCAGAGGTGGCTCATGCCGGTTTCCTCGTCCGCCTTCTCACCTTCCCACCAAGCCGTCAGGTGGCGAAGCAGTGCCGCGTAGCAGCGGCTCCACGCCATCCCGCTTTCCCAGTTTCGAGGGCCGTACTTGCCAGCACCAAACCCCAGCACTGCCACAATGCGGCGTACCGCATCCGTGGGCAGCAGGTGCCAAGGGTCTTTGTGGCTGTCGTACTTGCGGGCCTCGGTCATGCGGCGACCTTGGATCGCGTGCTTTTCACCTGAGCAAAGGTCTCGCCGGTTGAAACCAAGACCGCCTCGTTGCCGGTGAACTCCTGCCAGCGCTTCACAGCGATGTCCACGTAGGCCGGATTTAGTTCAACCGCGAAGCAGCGCCTGGCCGTCATCTCTGCCGCAATGATCGTGGTGCCCGAACCGGAGAACGGCTCGTAGACCGCATCGCCCGGCTTCGAGTTGTTCTCGATTGGGCGCTTCATGCAGTCGATAGGCTTCTGGGTGCCGTGCCCGGTCTCAGATTTGCGCGGCTTGTCAATCTGCCAGACCGTCGTCTGCTTCCGATCCCCCGCCCAATGCCCGGTCTTGCCCTCGCGGACAGCGTACCAGCACGGCTCGTGCTGCCAATGGTAGTCGCCACGGCTCAGAACAAGCTGGCCCTTGTCCCAGATGATCTGGGAGCGCGGCTTGAGGCGCGCGGCGATCAGGCTCTCAGCAACGACCGGTGCGAACAAACCGGCGTGCCAGACGTAGGCGACGTCGCCGGGGAACAAGGCCCAAGCATCGCGCCAGTCGGCCTTGTCATCGTTCAGCACCTTGCCCTTGGCGGTGCCTGCACCGCCAACGCCCGCACGCGTGCGCCACTCGGGATCGTATTCGACGCCGTAGGGCGGGTCGGTGACCATGAGGTGCGGCTTCGCACCGTCAAGCAGCGCGGCCACCGCGTCCTTGTCGGTTGAGCTTCCGCAGATGATGCGGTGCTTGCCCAACTCCCAGATGTCGCCGGGCCGGGAAACCGGATCAGGCTCCGGCTCGGGGACGTCGTCCGGGTCGGTCAGCCCCGCCCCCGCCTCCTTGAGGATGGCGGGGATGAGTTCAGCGATCTCGGGGGTCGAAAAGCCGATCCCGGCGAGCGCGTCAGCGCCGACCTCGATCTGAAGCTCGTCCAGCTCAAGCCGAAGCGTGTCCGGGTCCCACTCGCTGGTCTCCGCGAGCCGGTTGTCGGCCAGGGTGTAAAGGCGGCGGTCCTCGTCGGACCAGCCGCGCGCCACCATCACCGGGACTTCCGTGAAGCCGAGACGCTGTGCGGCAAGAAGGCGACCGTGACCGGCGATGATCGTGCCGTCCTCTGCGACAAGCATCGGTATCGTGAAGCCGAACCGCTCCATCGACGCTGCGATCTGCGCGACCTGGCCCTCCGGGTGCGTGCGGGCGTTCCGCACGTAGGGCACGAGGTCTTCCACCGGCCACATCTCGATCTTGGTGGCGGGCCAGCGGTCGGTCGGCTTCGCAGGCTTAGGCTGCATCAATCACCTTGGGGATGTCGCGGACCGGCGAGCCGAATGTCGTTTTCGGCGCAACGAACCGGAAATGTGGAAACAAGAAAAACGCCCAAATCCCGGGCGGCGGCGCTCGCGCACCTCAGAGGGGGCCAGAAAGGGACCCGAGGGGTGGGGGCGGGCCTGCCCTGGGGGGCTCGGCGGGGGCGCAGGGCGGGCCGGGGCGGGCGGTGGTGGTGGACGGCGGGCCGGTGCCTCGGCGAGGCAGAGGCCGTTGTGCCTCCCGGCTGGGGTCCTCCACCTGCCGTGGGGCAGGCCGCCGTCAGACCTTGAGGATGCGTGCCAGCTCGTGCATGGCGCGGTCCATGACGCTGTTGCCCGACGCCTCGAAGGCGCGGAGCGTGGCGTCCTTGACCATCTCCTTGGGGACGGACGGGCCGAACGTGCGCTGGATGGGGAAGCGCTTCTTCGAGGTTCGATGGAAGACGTTTCCCGACAGGGACGCGACGATGAAGTTGGATTTGTAGGTCTGGAGTTTGCCCCAGACTTTTGCCCGGACGCCGTACTTGAACTGCCTGGGCTTGAAGAAGCGGAGCGGGAGTTCGCTGCCTCGGCCTTGGATGATGGTCTGCAGGTTCTTCCGGGTGGAAGACTTGAACTGCATGGCCGCCGCGATGATGCCGGGCGGGATGTCGGTCTGCTTGCGGAGCGTGCGCTTCACGACGGTGAAGGATTTGCGGCCTTCGTGGTTGAGCGCCCGAGAGAAGGCGACTGCGGCATCACCCTGGCCGACCTTCTGAACCATCGCCTCGTATCGGATGCGGGTCTGGTCGAGGTCCTTCAGGACGATCTGCATGCTGCGGTCTCGGCCTTCGGGTGGAGATGATGGGGTGAGCTGTTGAAGAATGGGCCGCGCTTGCTGGCGCGGCCCTTCAAGTCAGTCGTCACAGGGAGGAAGTCTCAAACGGGGCAATCTCAGATTGGCGGTCGGAAATGTACGTTGGTAGTTGCAATCCTGCGTCTCGGGGGGATGAAGGACCGTGCGCGTACAGTTCGAGCCGTCAACGCACGGGAAAATGCTCCGAAATGTCTCACGTGGTCAATGGGCACAAATTGTCGCACCCGGATACTGAGACAGGGATGATTACTTCTAAGCCATTAAAGATGAAAAGGTCTGTAGAGTTATCCACAGGGAAGCGTAACAGGCGCGTGTGAGACAGAAATAGCTTGACAGGTTTTGGCCCTGAGACAGGAAAACGCGGTTTTCGAGCACTGATTTGCCGGGTGATTTGGTGGAGAAATCCGGCTTTCGCTGTCGCATATTTGCGCTTATCGCGTTGCTCTAGTCGTATTTTTGCGGTATGAGCTTGGTCATCGCGCACGGCAATCCTGCCGAAGCGCACGGCCAAGGAGGGCCACATGCTTCTCGCCTCAACCCCGACCTACCGCATCCTCGCCGACCGGGCCGACGGCTCGACCCTAGAATGCTTCACATGGCGCAGGTCGCCGGATGCCGGGATCGAGCGCGCCAAGCGCGATGCGGCAGGCTTCGGGTTCGCGGACCTGACCAACTTCCGGGCCGAACAGGTGGAGGCGCGCTCATGACGCGCGCCCTTTTCGGCTCGGCGCTGGTGCTGACGGTCGGCTTTTTCCTTTGGGGCAGCCAGAGCGCCGCCATGACGGCCTGCCTGAAGGCGCACAGCGCCGACACCTGCGTCTCCACGCTCAACCGATAACCCCACAGAGAGATTTCCTGATGAAGCGCGTCCTTGTCGCCTGCGAATTTTCCGGCGTCGTTCGCCGGGCCTTCCGAGATGCCGGTCACGATGCATGGTCTTGCGACCTGCTCCCCGCCGAAGACCGGAGCAACCAGCACGTCGTGGGCGATGCCCGGGACATCCTCGATTGGGGCTGGGACCTGTTGATCGTCTGCCACCCGCCCTGCACCCGGCTCTGCAACTCGGGCGTCCGGTGGCTCTCGAAGCCGCCTCCGGGCAAGACGCTGGAACAGATGTGGGCAGAGCTGGACGAGGCCGCCGACCTTTTCGCGGCCTTCTGGAACGCCGACATTGACCACGGCGTCGGGCGCATCTGCGTCGAGAACCCCGTGATGCACAAGCACGCGAAGGCCAGGATCAGGAACTTTCAGGAGTTCTCGCAGAGCGTCCAGCCTTGGCAGTTCGGCCACGGCGAGACCAAGCGGACCTGTTTCTGGCTCAAGAACCTGCCGCCGTTGGTGCCCACCAACGTCGTCGACGGGCGCGAGCAGCGGGTGGCGCGGGCTTCGCCCGGCCCGGATCGCTGGAAGGAGCGCTCGCGGTTCTTTCCCGGGATCGCGGACGCGATGGCCCAGCAGTGGGGATCGCTGGACGACGGGCCGGAGCAGCTGCAGCGTTCCGCAGCCTGAACTACCTGCGCCAACGAGAAAGGCCGCCGATTGATCTCGGCGGCCCTTTTCATTTCAGCTTCCAAGGCGGCGGGTCTTCGCCCGTTCGCGGCTCTTGCGCGGTCTCCGGCCATCGTCGGATCGGGGCCGGTATCCACCTCTCGGCCCAGCGCTCGCCGTTGCCGCCCTTGTATTCCCACTCGTGGCTCTGCCACCAGCGGAAGCCGTCGTGGGCCAGCCAGACGCGGTAGGCGGACACGTGGGTGACGTCCCACTCCCGCCGCCCGGTGACGCCCTGCCAAGGCGTCACGCGGTACTCCACCTCGATCTGGACCTGCCTGCGCATGCCGACCGTCAGACGCCTTCCGCAACCATAGAGACGCCCGCCTCGTGGAACATGCGCTCCGCTGCCCAGAACTCCTCCTTGGGCATCGAGGTCTCGCCTTTGCCGTAGACGACCTGCTTCACGCCCGCCTGGATCAGCGAGCGGGCGCAGGCCGCGCAGGGCATGTGGGTGACGTAGACGGTGCAGCCGGTCGTGCGGATGCCTTCTCGGGCAGCGAAGGCCACGAGGTTCGCTTCGGCGTGCGATGCGTAGAGGTATTTTGCCGGGCGCTCACGGCGCTCGGCGTGGTCCTCGACACCGCGCGGAGGCCCGTTGTAGCCGGTGAGGCGGACCTCGCCGTCGGGGCCGACGAGGATCGCGCCGACCTTCGTGCTGTCCTTTGACTTCTGAGCGGCCCAGAAGGCGAAGCCCATGTAGTAGGCGGTCCAGTTCATGCCTTGGCCTCCGCGAGAGGAAGGATGATGCGATGCCAGTTGCCGCCGAGCTGATCGCTTTCGCGCACCATCCCCGGCCACGCCCTGAGCAGGGCCTGAATAGCAGCGCGCAGTGCGTCTTCGCCGTTGTTCCATGCTTCGCAATAGGCATCCTCAGCGGCAAGAAATGCTTCGTGCGGAATTGGTATGGTGGACATGGTCTATCCCTTCCTGTGAGCGGCGGCGCTCTCGGCCTTCGCGGCGTCGAGCGCCTCGATCTTTTCTTGAGCAAGTCCGCGCGGATCGTTGTGCCCGGCTGCGATCTGCCGAAGGGCGACCTCGATTGCGTGGTTGGCCTCGTGCGCGGCGGCGTCGGCGCTCCATTGCCGCTTCCATCGTGCAGTCGTGGCATCCTTCTTTGCGTTCCGCAGCTCGAAGGCCGCCTTGCTGTGCAGGCCGCACTTCGTGGGCCGCCCTTGCGCATCGGGATCGTGCTTCGGCGTCTTACCGCAGGGATAATGGTGGTAGGTGTGGAACGCACCGTAATTGCAGCCTGGGCGAGCCTTGCCAGCATGGTACGTCTTGATGGCCTCGCTCGGCATGTCATAGCGGGTGCCAATGCCTCCGACCCAAACGAGCATGCCGTCGGTGTCGCGCCTCCAGCCGCTCGGTCGCTCCTTCTTGGCGGTCTCAGTCATTGCCCCTCCTCCCCTCGACCGGCTTTCGATTAAGCGCAACGGCGATCCATGCCCGCGCTTCGGACACTGTGTGGCACGTCTTCGTGGACGCGCCGTGCTCGGTCCAGACGTTGGCGCGCACCAAATGACCCGCCTGCGTGATGCTGCTCCTCATGCTTCCTCCTGCTGATCGGAAGGTGGTGTTAAGGCGGCGACACACTCCTGCTCGATGAGATCGGAGTGCGCCCATCCGTCGTCTTCGGCATTCAGCTCACGCATCCGTCCCACCGCCTCCCGCAGCCGAACCACCTCAGCCAACAGCATGTCCCGGTGTTCCCGCTCTGCCCTGTTGGTCCGACGCAGCCGCTCGATCTCGGCGGCGGCCTCTCGCATCCCAATCGTGAGGTTCTGCGGCGCGTGCTGATCCTCAAATTGTCTGGCGTACATGCGCAGCCATAAAGCGACGTCAGTCATGCTCTCCCTCCAACTCAGCGCGTGCTTTGAGATATGGCGGCGGATAGTTGTGCCGGTCGATGCCGGTGGCATCGGCCATGCAAACGAAGACGTCCTCGGCTTCGGCGAGAAGTTCATCGAGGACCGCGCGCAAACGGTCGCGCTGCCGCGTTGTCTTGCACAGTGGCCGGTTGCATTCGTCGTGGCAGGTGTGCACCGCACTCTCGAACCAGCTCACGCGCACCCGCAGCCGTTCGATTTCCTCTGCACCTCGATCCCGCTCTGCCTGACGGCGGACCCGCATCTCATCCTGGCTCTCCGACGCACGCCGGAACGGTCGCTGTCGAAGCACGTCAACAATGTCTTCCATGTTGCCCCTCCACATAAGTTCGTGCCGCCTTATCGAAGTCCGCTTCGGCGACCTTCGATGCGATCAGGTTGCCCTTCGTCCGGTTCCTGAAGTAGTCGGCCTGCGCCCGGCGCACGGCGACCATCAGGTCAAAAAGGTACCGCAGGCGCTCGTTGTCGGCTTCGAGCCGGGCCACGAGGCCCGGCATCGGGTCGTAATCCTTGCTCACGGCTGCTTCTCCAAGTTGGTCTTCGCATTGGCCAGGTCGATGACGTGTTCCGCATCGACGCAAAACGCGAAGCGCTCGGTCTTCACGAAGACGTCGCCGGAGCTGAAGCTCCGGCCCACGTGAAGCGCCGCCAAGATTGTGAGCCCCGAAGCAAGAACAAGCCCGGCCAGCAGAAGCAGGTATTCGGAGGGCTTCATGCTGCCTCCCCGCGCTCACGTATCTTGAGCCAGTAGCGCGCGCTGAACTTCACGTCCTTGTCGAGATCGCTCTTGTCAATGATCCAGCGCAGGTAGTCGCCGGGGGCTTCGGCGTACTCGATCCCCTTGTGCTTGCCGAAGGCGATCCGCTTGAGCAGCGCCGGGTGCTTCGAGATGTGGATCAAGTCGTCGATGCTGCGCATCTTGAGGAGCGCTCGGAAGATGTGCGCCGTCACGTAGGCGTCGGGCAGCGCACGATGCGGCGGCATCGCGTCTTGCCGGTCGAAGTCGGGGGCGTCGTCGAGCCGCAGGTAATAGCGCAGAGCCTGGTTGCTATGGCTCGGCGCATCCGGCCAGACGACGCGGGCGGACTTGTAGGTGCAGACCCACGGGCGACCGTTTCCCTTGTGGAAGTGCTTTTCGAAGTCGGCGTTGTGGGCCACGCAGATCGTTTCCTCGTGCGCGCCTTCCCAGAAGTCGGCCCAGCAAAGCGCCAGCGGTCCGACGTCGGACACCTCGTCGTCTCGGATGTGATGGACCGCCCGGGCCACGACCGGGATCGGTCCCGACGGCCTTGCGAGGCTGCTCCAAGGGTCGCCGATGGTGTCGGTCTCGAAGTCGTAGAAGTACCTACCAAGCTCGATGACCTCGGCATGCTCCTCCTCGGGCATGCCGGTGGTCTCAAAATCAAATACGATTGCTGATTTGGCGCGCATTCCTGTAAGCAGATCGGTCATTTTGCCCTCCCTCAGAACGGCACTTCGTCGTCGAGTTCGGCGGCGCTCTTCTGGCTGGCCTTGGGCCTGGCCGAGCGCTCGCCGTCGTCGTCATCGCGCTCGCGGCGCGAGCCGCCGTCCCCGCCTCCGCTCTTGCCCATGAAGGTCAGGTCATCGACCGTGATCCCGAGGTACGCCTTGCCCTCGTACTCGCGCGCGGTCGGCCTGCCGCGCAGCGAGAGAGCCGTGCCCTTGGTGATGTATTGTTCCAGCGCGGACGCGCGCTTGCCCCAGATCGAGCAATCGTACCAAGTGGCCTGCCGCTCGTTGCCGTCCTTGTCCTTCCCGTTCGACACCGCGACGGTGAAGTTGAGAACGTCATCCCCTGATGTCTGCCTGAGCTTCGCGTCCTTGCCGACGCGACCAGAGATAAAAAGCACCTGCATTTAGTCTTCTCCTTCCGTTATTTGAAATTTGTGGGCGATGTGCGGGGCCAGTCCGATGCCTGCCCTCTTGAGATCGAGGAGCGCTGCCATCGTCATTCCGGCCTGAACCTTGGCCTTTGCCTGTATCTTCTGAAGCTGCACGACCAGGTCGAACACTTCGTCAGGGTGAAGCTCCGGGTCGGATTGAAGCCGGTCGATGAGGTCATCAATCGCGGCAACGATCTGTGGCGTGGTCAATTCAGCTGCACTCCTCTGAGCTTGGCCAAAGCGTGGCCGATGGTGATTTTCTGCTCGCCCGCTGTCTGCGAGGCGGCAACGATGTCGGTCATGAACCTGAAGGCTTCGCGCCGATGCGTTTGCGGCACCGAGTTGGCGATCTCGCCAGCCACCATGAGGAAGGACGCGAGCGCCTCTTCGAGCGGGAACTGCACGACCTGCACGCCGGGCTCGTCGTAGTGCTCCATCAGCGCGTGGCGCAGAGCGTCGTTGAGGGTGAGGTGCCTGCGCATCAGGCTTCCTCTCGATACGGAGACACGCGGTCGCGCATCAGCGAGAAGGCGATGATGGTCAGGGCCTTGTCCCGCGCCCGGTAGGCGGTCGCCCGCGACCAGCCCTTGCGCTTGACGGTTTCGGCAAAGCTGCGGCGGTATGCCTTGCAGCGCAGGAAGGTCCGCAGCACGCGCGCTGGGCCTTGGTAGGAAGCCAGATACTTCGCCTGCCACTGGATTGCCTCCTCCATCTCGTTGATGCGGAAGCGCGGCACCGTGCGCGGCGGCGGGTTATCCTCGGCCTTCTGACCGGCGAGGTCCTCGAAATCGTAGAGCCAGCTCGGCCAGGCAGCGCCCGCGCCCTTCGGGCTCGGGTTGCGGATCGCGCGCTCGGCAACCGTGACCGCCTCGATGAGCCGCCGCTCGACCATCTTGTGGTCCCAGAGCATGTGAGGCTCGATGCGGGCCAGGTCTTGCAGCGTGAAGCCGCGCGGCAGCGCCACTACCAAAGTTTTACCTCCCACCGCCGTGCCTCCCTCTTTTTCCGAAGAACTTGTCGCGGATCATCTGTTCCGCGCCGTGGACATCGAGAAACTGCAAGGTGTCGGCGACGATGGTCAGGTTCTCGTATTCGTGGGCCGTGAGCAGGTTCACCGATTGAAAGACGTACTCGCCTCGGTACTCCGGCGACTGCATCTGGCAGCGGTCCGCAAGGCCGCGAATGAAGGCCGATTGCTCGGTCAGGTTCATCTTGCGTCGTGGCTTTTCGGTCATGCCGTCTGTCCGATGTCGAAGGGGATGTTCATGTCGGGCGGCGGCATGTCGGGCTGTGCCTGCTCGCCGCGCCCGGTGTTGGCGAAGCGGCTGGTGCGAATGCCGCGCACCTCCCTGCCGGTGAGCCAGACGTAGGGGTTCTCGCGGGCGATGATGCCCTTGCTCAGAAGGAATGCGCCGTGCGAGGCGAGCGCCTTCTTGACGACGTCGCCCCGCTTCTCAGCGTCCACGATGTCGTGGCCTTCGAGCGTCATGCGGGTGAAGAAGCTGGTCATCTGGCTTCCGGTGATCACCCGGACGCCGCGCGGCAGGCCGAGCGTGGCCGGAGCCTCGATGCCGACCTCTTCGATTGCTCGGGTGATGGCGCGCAGCAAGACCTGCGCCTTGTCGCTGATCTTGATCGCGTTGGCCTTCTCGGTGTCGTCCGCCGCGCGAATGCTCGGCGGCACGACCACGCAGGAGCTGATCCGGTCGCCGTCCCCGTCCTGGCCCAAGGTGATGCTCTTGAGCACGAAGCGGATCGCGGTCCCGTCCTCGCCGTCCTTCTGCTTGGTCAGGACGATCTCGCGCACCTCGCGCCCCGGGATCGTCTCGATGAGGCCGGAGGCGTCCTGCCGCTCGCGGGGAGGCTCGCGGAGCCCTTCGACCTTGCGGACCACCATCGCGTTGTCGAGGTTGGCGAAGATCGAGGAGTGCCCGCGCGGCTTCTCGCCCGCCGCGTTCATGTGGTGGACGATCATGACGTGCGCGCCGGTCGCCTGAACAATCCGCTCGCAGCGGGCCAGGACGCGGCTCATGTCCTCGGAAGCGTTCTCGTTGGCTCCGGGCGTTGCCGCCGAAAGGGTGTCGATCACGACCAGCTCAAGCGGCACCGTGAAGGTCGAAGCCCAATGCTTGATCTCGGCAATGAGCGCGTTGGTCGCGTTGTCGCCGGCGTGCATGTCGACCGGCGATGGCAGGAGCACAAAGGGAAGGTCGGTCGACGCCGGGATGGCGTGGTGCTCGCGGTAGGCCCGCAGGCGCTTCTTGATGCCGCGCCCGCCCTCGCCCGCCTGATAGACGACCCCGCCGTGGCGGGTCTTGAAGGCGCGCACCTCCCATCCAGACCGACCGCCGATCTTGGCGTACGCTGAGAAATCGACGCCCCGGGCGACGGAGAGCGCCATGTCGAGGACAGCGAAGCTCTTCCCGCTCTGGCTGGGACCGGCCACCATAGACCGCTCGCCGCGCGTCAGCAGGCCCTTGATGAGCCATTCGTGCTCGGGGCCGGGCCGGTCGAGATCCGCCCAGCGCACCGCGTGGAAGTGGCTCTGGAAGCCGTCCTCGCGCCGCCAAGGCCGCGCCGAGGAATTGACGAGGTCGTAGAGCTTCTCTTCCGTACCGCCAGCGGCAAGCCAGTCGGAGACATCGCCCTTGGGCGGGAGGCCGGGAAGATCGAGGACGCGGACCGAGGCCGCGACCGGCAGCAGGGCGGCGGCAACCACGTCGCGGTGCTTCTGCCCCGGCTCGTCGTTGTCGGGCAGGATCACGACGTGTGCGTCCCTGAAGTAAGGTGTCAGTTCCTCCGGCCACTTGCCCGCGCCTGCCGCGTTGCAGGTTGCGGCAAGGCCCCGGTCCGCAAGGTTGTCGGCGTCCTTTTCGCCTTCGACCACGAAGATGATCTGCTCGCGGGCTGCGGCCTCGATCACTTCGGAAATGCGATAGGGCGTCTGCTCGATGCCCTTGACCGACCAGACCCATTCGCCTGGCCGGTTGCCTTGGCGGCGCTGCCGGAAGGTCTTGGTGCGCTTGCCGTCGGTCAGCCCTTCGTAGCGGCAGACCTGAAAGAGAAGCCGCCCATCGGCGGCCACATAGTCATAGGTCTTTACGAGCTTGTGAGAGGCAGGCACGCCGGGAGGAGACGCCTCTCCGGCAGTGCGATCCGGTTCCGGTTCACGGAGCGGCGGACGTGTGGTGGATGCCTTGTCCTCGACGCCAAAATTGTCTTTGAGCCAATCGAACGCTTCACGGTCAGAGCAGCGCCTTTCGCGCTTCACGAGGTCGATGACACCACCGCCCTCCTTGTTCTCGTGATCGAAGAACTGCCCGGTCTTCAGATCAATCGAGATGGAGCCTTGGCGACCGAAGCGGAGTTCGGTCTTGCCCGAGAGCCCCTTGTTCGGCGTGCCCAGTAAGGCACCCGCGACATCCCGCATGATCGGCGCGAAGCGCTCGTCTCCCCCGGTGGTAGACAATTTCAAACCTCATCTGCATCAAGTCTTTTTCTTGCGCCCAAGAGGGCGGTCGTCATGAAACGGCGTGAGCGCCCGAATGCGGGCGTCGAGGTCTTCGTCGGACTGCGCGGCGGCGTAATACCAAAGGGCCAGCGCATCGCTTTCGTTGTCGTCGTGCGGCTCGTGTCCAAGCTCGCGCATCTTGTCCATCACCAGCTTCTTGCCGACCTGGCCCGGTGGGTTCGATCCCAAGAGGAGCTTGCGGACGTCCATCACGCGCGCCTCGCGGACGCTCCAAATGCCCTTGAGCACGCAGAGCGCTTCGACGATGCCGGGCAGCGCGATCAGCGTGCGGGCGGTGTTGAAGTTGGTCTTGCCCGCCATGATCGAAGGCGCGAGCGGGGCCTCGAAGACCACGACGTGGGGCTTCCATGCTTTCCAGCGCTCGCCCAGGAACCGGATGGCCCCGGCCAGAACTTCGGCCCGGGTCGCGCCAGTGCTCGCAAGCCTCACGGACCCGGAGCGCGGCGTCTGCCCGAACTCGCCCTCGGCCCAGCCGGTCACGGTGGCAAGGTCGAGGGTGAGCATGTTCTGGCCGGGCTTGAGGATCACGCGAGCACCTCGCCCGTCTCGGAGATGATTTCGGCATGGAGCGGCGTGATGGTGCCGACCATGCCTACACCGATCAGGCAGGGCGTGCGGCGCGTGACGCGCCGCGCACCCGAGATCACGGCGGTGTCGATCCGGTCGCCCTGCACGATGCCGCTCGCTTTCAGCTCCTCGCAGATCGCATCGATGCTGTCGCACGATGGGATGTCGAAGGCGAACCAGACGAAGCCGCCTGTCCGCGCTGGCATCGTTGAGGTGACGGTGACAATCATGCTTCGTCGTCACCCAGAAGGTTGTCGACGACCGCGCCGTCCGCGCCCGATTGGTTGTGGCGGCGGCTCTTGATCTCGGCAGCGATGCCTTCGAGGAGCACGACCGTCTCGTCGAAGAGGTCGAGCTGATCGAAGAACCCGGCCTTGTGCGAGTAGTCGATCAGGCTGCGCAGCACGGATTGGCGCTTGCCCTCCTCCATCTCGTGGAGGCGGCGAACGATGGTGAAGGCGTTCTTCTCGATGCCGTAGCGCTCGACCGCGTTCGACACCACCTTGCCGTGGAGGCCGCTGTATTCAGCGGCCTGCCGCTTTTGCCGGATCGCCTCGGCGATCACCCGGACAAGGTCCTCGCGGGCGATGCCGGTCTCGGATTTCTTTTCCTTCACTTCACGCGCCATGTTCGGCGGTCTCCTCTGGTTGAGCTTCTGCGGTTTCCTTCACGAAGAGCGCATCCGGCTTGCGGATGGCGTCGATGTCGGGGGCGGGGCGGGGAATGCCTTCGGGCCAGGGCGCGTCGGGCCAGAGCGCCGAGATGCCGCCCATGATCCGGTCGTACTGCGCGGTGGTGATCGGGTTTTCGCCCTTCTTGATCCGAGCCCAGATCGACTGATGCCCCGCGATTGCGATCACGAACTGGGTCTGCGATTTGCCGGTGAGGGCGATCAGTTCGTCCATTGCCCGCAGGACGTTCGAACGGAGCACTTCCTGCATCTTTGGCGCGTAAAGCATTCACTCTTTCCAAATTTACGACTTGATGGCCGCAATGTAGTCGTAAAAATGTTTTTTGTCGATGTGCGTTACCATTTGCGTTACACTTCTGCGACCGAAGGAAGGAATTTTGTGATGAGTGAACAATCGGTTATCGAGCGCCTGAAGGCGCGATTAGACGAGCTTGGTGAAAGCTCTTTCGACGTCAGCGTGAAGATCGGAAAGAACCGGAACTTCCTGAACGACCTATTCGTCGGTCGCAAAAAATCGTTTGCAGCAAGTCTGTTGCCCGACCTCGCGCTGGCGCTGAATTGCGACGTGCAGTGGCTTCTCGGGATGCAGGCCTCGCCGCGCGTCACCGGCTCGGAGCTGGACACGCTGCCGGTCATGGGGACCATCGAGCCCGGCGTGTGGCGGCCTGCGGGCAAGGACCCGGCGATGGGGACGCGGGTCCCGATGCGCCCGGACGCGCGCTACCCGGCAAGCCAGCAGCGGGTCTGGATGGTGCGCGGCGACATCCTCGACGGCGAGATGATCGCTGCCGGGACGGCGGTCCTCACCGCCGACGTGCCAAACCTGGCCGCGCTGTTCAACCAGATCGGCAATGGCGACCTGCTGGTCGTCGAACGCGAGCGGGGGGATTTGCTGGAACGGTCGCTGCTCACCGCGCGCCGGGAGGCGGCGGGGGTCGAGCTTCACGCCCCGGGAGAGGGGGCCGAGAAGGTGATCTGGAACTCGCCCGCCCGCGCGCCGATGGACGGCGTGAGGATCGCGGGGCTGGTGCTGCAGATCATCCGCTTTCGGGGGTGAAAACCTTTCCCGCGCGCGATAGTAAATCTCTAAGAGTATATATTATATATACACACGCCCCCCTTGAGGGGGCGTGTGTGTTTATATCTCACTGGTATATTTTAGATTATCCTTTGACTAATTTAAGAGCGCCGCACGTCACAAATCTGTGAATTGCCGTTCGATCCCCTTGCGAAGCATCCAAAAATCCTGGTGCGTTTTCGGTGCTCGGAACCGCACTAAGCGGACCGGCAGACCTCCCGAACCTGCGACGGTTCCGCACTTCCGGTGCTCAAATTGAGCACCCCAGTCGGAAAATTGCGTCCCTCCCTGTTGACAAGCCGCATTTTTGCAATTAACGGTCAGCATGTAGCCGAACCCCCGGCTGCATGAACTGGAAGGATTGATCGCATGAAGACCGGCAAAACCCTCATAGAGCTGGCCCACGAGATCGAGCGCCAACGCAGCGCGAAGCGCGATCTCATCGCAGATACCCGCGAAATCGCCGTCACCCAGGACCTTCGCCTCCGCGTCGGCGGCGAGGCGTTCGGCATGACCGAAACCGCCCACGACCAGCTTGCCCAGAAGGTCGGCATCCCGTCGAAATATTACGACCGCATGCGCAAGGACGCGCCGGGCCTGCTTTCCATCAACGCCAACGAATGGCTGCGCCGGGAGCCGGAGCGCCGGATGGTCCGCACGATGGACGGCAACGCCCGCGCCTTCCTGACCGACCGCTACCAGCGGATCGACAACGAGCACATCGCCGAGGTGGTCCTGCCGGTGCTCGCCGACACCCCCGGCATCCGGGTTGCAAGCGCCGAGATCACCGACCGCAAGCTCTACATCAAGGCGGTCAACGAGCGGGTCCGCTCCGAGGTCAAGCTGGGCGACCCGGTCGAAGCCGGGGTGCTGATCACCAATTCCGAGATCGGGTTCGGCGCGGTCTCGATTGCGCCGATGGTCCACCGCCTCGTCTGCCTCAACGGCATGGTGGTGGCCGATCAGAAATACCGGCGCAACCACGTCGGACGCCGGGCCGACGCCTCCGAGGCGGTCTACGAGATGCTCACCGACGAGACCCGGCGCGCCGACGACCGCGCGATCCTTCTCAAGGTCCGCGACATCGTGAAGGCCGCCCTCGACGAGGCCCGCTTTGCCCTGACGGTCGAGAAGATGCGCGAGGCCGCGCACGGCGAAAAGATGCTCGACCCCCTCCGGTCCATTGAAGAACTCGGCAGGTCTATGGGCCTCAACGAAGGCGAGAAGGGCGGGGTCCTGCGGCACCTGATCGAAGGGGGCGACCTTACCAAATGGGGGATGCTCAACGCGGTCACACGGGCCGCGCAGGACGTCGAAAGCTACGACCGCAGCACCGACCTTGAAGCGGTCGGCGGTCGCATCCTCGACCTCAACAATTCTGAGTGGCGTGAACTGGCGATGGCCGCCTGAAATTCAACAGAGCCTCGCCGGTGGGAAACGAGCGGGGCCAACTACAAGGGGACGGATTTTGGTTGAGCACTATTGGGTTCACGCGGGTGAGGCAGCAAACCGCGTTCTTGCAGACATATCGGTCACACAGATGGCCGGTGTCCTCAACGACCGCACGGTCGATCTTGAAAATCCAGATGCAGTCATCCTCGCGCTTGTCGATGCGCGCTTTCAAGCTGGCTTAATCCACAGCCTGCTCGACCGCGCGGTTGCCAGGGCGCGGCGAGAAAGGACGTGGGAACATGCGCAAGCCACCCCGTAGGACCGAGGTCAAGATCGAGCGCGAAGAGCGCACGCTGCGGCGCGTCGAAATGATGCCCCCCGGCTGGAAACGGACCCGCGTGACAGAGAAGACGATCACTCTCCCGCGCGTCCGCATCGGCAGCGACGACGAGATCGCACCGAAAGACCTCAAGCGCAGATAGACCGAACGCCTCTCCACAAGGCGGTCGGAAGGGCAGCGGGTGCGCATCAGTAACCCGCTCTCGCTGCCCCCTTGCCTGAATTTCACTCAAGAAGGGACGGGGCCAATGGCCAAAGGAGTGCTGACAGACGAGATGCTGCCCGAGCTGTTTCAGGCTTGGGAGGACGGCAAGAGCGCGACCGAAATCGCCCGGGCGCTTGGCATGAAGTACGGCGTGGCCATGAGCCGGAACGTGATCATCGGCAAGGTTCATCGGCAGCGAGAAGCAGAGCGCCGGGCGCGCGGAGCGGTGACGCTGACGCGCTTGGCCCGGGCTGCGAAGCAGCAGCCGGTGGCGCTCAAGAAAGCGCCAGGCATCCCCACGCTGCCGAAGGAAAAGCCGGTCAAGCCCAAGGCCAAGGAGGTCTCGCTTTCCGGCAGTTTCTCGAAGGAGCGCCCACGCGGCCTTTTGATGGGGGCCGCTCGCGCCATCGAGGCGCTGACCGGCTGCAAGTTCCCGATTGGGGATGTGGCCGCACCCGACTTCCACTTCTGCAATGCCACGCCGCGCGATGGGAGCCCCTACTGCGGCCCGCACTGCGCGGTCGCCTACAACGGCATTCCCCCGAAGAAGCCAAACCCGAGGCCGTTCACGTGATTGAGCGCCTCTCGCCAAAGGATCGGGCGGCATGGCTGGCGCTGCGTGGGCGGGACGTCACCGCCTCGGTCGTCGGCGCGCTCTTCGGCGCACACGACTTCATGACGGTCTACGAGCTTTGGGCGGTCAAGACCCGGCGCGTGGAGCGGTCGAGCGAAGAGACCGCCGCCATGCAGCGCGGCAGGCTCCTTGAGCCGGTGGCGGTCCAGCTCCTGCGCGAGCAGCGACCTGAATGGAAGATCGAGCACAACGCCGCCGAGAACGTCTACTTCCGCGACCCGGACGCGCGCCTCGGTGCCACGCCAGACGTCATCGTGGATGCCCCAGGCCGTGGCCGGGGCGTGGTCCAGATCAAGAGCGTTGAGGCTTCGATCTACCGGCGCAAGTGGCTCGTCGACGGCAACCCGGAGCCGCCGCTGTGGATTGCCTTGCAAGCCGCCGTCGAGGCTTACCTGACCGGCGCGCAGTGGGCCGCCGTCGCGCCCCTTATCATCGGCCACGGCCTCGAAATGCCGCTCATCGAGATCGCGCTTGAGGACGGTCTGATCGACGCCATCAAGGGCCGCGTGGCCGAGTTCTGGAACGTGGTGGAGAGCGGCCTTGATCCGCCCCCGGACTTCGCCCGCGACGGCGGCACCATCGAGGCGATGCACGAGACCGGCAGCAGCCGCGTCGAGGTGGACCTCAGCACAAGCAATCGCATCAGAGAGTTGATCGACACCCGCGAGGCCGCGCGCCTCGCAGCAAAAGACGCCAAGGCGAAGGTCGCGGAAATCGACGCCGAGGTGAAGTGGATGATGGGCGAAGCCGAGATCGCTCACATCGGCCAAGGCCAGCGGATCACATGGAAGCAGCAGAAGCGCGCAGGCTTCTACGTGGCCCCGAAGAGCTTCCGCGTTCTCCATTACCCAGCAACAGAAAAGGAAGGACACCCATGAGGACCCCCGTCATCGACCAGATTTTTGGGTCGAACAAGGCACCGATTGATGAGGTGCTGAAGGCCGATTTTGCGGACCTCCGCGAAGAGGTCGCAGCTACCACCCGGCGCGCGTTGGACATGCCGCGCAAGATCGAAAACGAGGACGACCTTGCGATGGTTGGCGGATACATCGCCGACTGCAAGGCGCTCGTGAAGAAGATCGACGGCATTCGCACCGACGAAGGCAGGCCGATCCTCGAAGCACAACGCGGGATCAACGACTTCTTCAAGCGCCTGGCCCTGCTCGTCTCCGACAACTCGGAGCCGGGGCAGCGTGCCGCCGACGATTACGCCCGGCGCAAGGCTGCCGAAGAACGCGCCCGCCGAGAGCGCGCAGCCGAAGAAGCCCGCCGCCGCGAGGAGGAGGCCAGGATCAAGGCCGAGAAGGCACGCAGCGCCGACGCCGCGATCCTCGCCAATGCCCGGGCCGAGGTTGAAGCGGGCAAGGCAGAGCGCGCCGAGGCCGCTGCCGGGGCGAGCGTGGCCGAGATGGTCAAGACCCGCGTCGAAGGCGTCACCGCGAGCGCCCGGGTCGATTGGACCTTCCGCGTCGACGACTACGACGCAATCGACCTCAACGCGCTGCGGCCTTACCTGGCCCGCCCCGACGTCGAGAAGGCGATCCGCTCGCTGGTCCGCATCCAGAAAGGCAGCACGCGCCTCGCAGGCGTGAGCGTCTTCGAAGACGTCAAATCCACCTTCCGCCGCTAACCAAAGGAGAAAGAGCGAATGGGAAAGACAGTTCAGGCCATGAAGATTTCGGCGACATGGACGCCGGAATATTCGAAGGCCGCCGTGATGGCTGAGGCCGCCTTCCGTGACACGGACGGCGACGGTCTTCACTTCGAAGGAGGCCGCATCGGCGTGAGGCTTGCCATTGTCATCGACATGGCGGACCCGGCGCATGTGGTTCGGGTCTCGGAGCGCATCGCCAAGGTCAAGCGACACCTTGAGAAGACCGGCAAGCTCCACAGCTTCAACGCCTCGATGGGCGCGGTGCCGGTCGAAGAAGCCACGATCCTCACCGAAGCACCGAAGCCCGCAGCGGAGGCCGCATAACATGAACGAGATCACAGAACGGGTCGACATGCAGACCGGCGAAGTCATGACGATGGAGCCCAAGGGCTTCTCGGGCGTGGCCGTCCAGATCAAGACCGAGATCGAGGCGCAGATCGCGCGGGCCGAGCAGCGCCCGCGCTCGCTGAACCGCGTGCAGAACAACATCCACAGCCTGGTCATGCTTGACGAGGAAACGGCAGCGGAGTGCGTCTATGCGCTTCCGCGCGGCGGCAAGCCTATCAAGGGCGCGAGCGTCCGCTTCGCGGAGATCGTCGCCTCGCAATATGGGAACTGCCATGTCGGCTCCCGCGTGGTCGCGGTGGACAAGTTCGAAAAGGTGGTGATCGCCGAAGGCGTCTTCATCGACTACGAGACCGGCCTCCGCGTCACCGAGCAGACGCAGCGCCGGATCGTGGACCGGCACGGCAAGCTCTACAACGACGACATGATCGTTGTGACCGGCAACGCCGCCCGCTCGATTGCGATGCGCAACGCGGTCCTCAAGGGGGTGCCGAAAGCGCTCTGGCGCAAAGCCTATGTCGCCGCCGAGCAGGTGATCGCGGGTGATGTGAAGACGCTCTCCGTGCGGCGCGCGAATGCGATCAAGGCATTCGCGGCCTTCGGCATCACGCCCGAGCAGATCTTCTCCGCGCTTGAAGTGGAAGGCGTGGACGACATCGGGCTCGAAGAGATCGGCACGCTGACCGCCATGTTCCGCGCGATCAAGGCCGGTGAGATGTCGGTGGAGGATTACTTCCCCGCGAAGGCCGACCCGGCGAAGGCGAAGGAGGCCGCGAAGGGCACCGCCGCCAAGCTGGCCGACATCGCCAAAGAGGGAAAGCCGAAGGAGGCCGCGCCGGAAGCGAAGCAGGGGGAGCCCGCAGGCTCCGCAAAGGGCACGACTTCCCCTGCGCCCTCTTCCGAGGACCAGCCGGGGACTGCGACGAAGGAAACTGCCGATGCTGATGTCGATGCCGCCTACCAGCGTGGCTTCGAAGCACGCAAGAAGGGCATGCCGCGCAAGGCGGTGCCCGGCGAGCTGCGCGAAAGCCCGACGCTGACGCAGGCGTGGCTCGATGGCTACGACGATCAGGACAAAGAGATGAAGGGTGACGCCTCGTGATGGGCGCAATCGAAGTGCCGGGGGGAAACCCCCGGCAGGTCGGCAAGCCGCTCTCGTCGAAGGAGAAGCGGGTGATGCGGCTGATCGAGCAAGGCGTCACAGCGCCGGTCGAGATCGCCGAGCATCTGCGGATCAAGCGGTCCTACGCCAGGGTTCTCTTATGCAAGCTGCGCAAGAAGGGGCTGCACATCCCTTATGCAAGACCAATCAGTTTAGAGCCGATCCGAATGATGGTTGCGGGTGAGCTTGCTGAAGACGTGCGTAAGTACGCGAAAACAAAAGGCACGACCGCAACAGCGCTTATCCACCGTATCATTTTGGTCATTACAAAAGAAAATCTGTTCGATGCCATCATTGATGAAGACTAATCAGCCACAATACTTGGCGCTGGACATGCGGGCGGAGTGCCGCAATCTAGACGCCGCGAGAAACCTCGTGCGCGCGGCGGCGCGTTATGCCGCGCGGCGTGACTTCATGAATGCTCTTGGAAGGATCAACGAGAATGGAAAAGAGGAAGGCGGCGATCTACGCCCGATACAGTTCGGACCTGCAATCCCCCAGGTCGATTGAGGACCAGATCGCGCTCTGCCGCGCGCACGCCGCGCGCATCGACGTCGAGGTCGTCGCAGAGTTTCACGACCGAGCAAAGTCCGGTTCCAACATCATCAACCGCGAAGGCATTCTCGATCTCCTGCACGCAGCGAAGGCGGGGCAGTTTGAGGTCGTGGTCGTTGAGGCCCTCGACCGCCTGTCGCGCGATCAGGAAGACCTTGCTGGCATGTACAAGCGGCTCCGCTTTGCCGGGGTCGACATCGAGGCCGTCAACGACGGCAAGGCAGATCAAATCCAGATCGGCGTGCGCGGCATGCTGGGCGCGCTCTACCTCACCGACCTCGCCAACAAGACCCGCCGAGGAATGCAGGGCCGCATCCGCGATGGCATGAGCGCGGGCGGGCTGGCCTATGGCTACTCGCTTGTGAAAGGCGAGCCGGGCGTGCGCGTGATCAACGAGCAAGAGGCCGAAATCGTCAGACGCATCTTTCAGGAATACAGCCTCGGCAAGGCACCGCGATACATCGCTCGCGACCTCAACGCCGAAGGCGTCAAGCCGCCGCGCAAGGGCAGGACGTGGAACGCCAGCACGATCAACGGCAACACGAAGCGCGGCTTCGGCATCCTTCAGAACCAGATGTACATCGGAAAGATCATCTGGAACAAAGCACCCATGTTCCGCGACCCGGACACGGGTCGGCGCATCTCGAAGCCGAACCCGCCCGAGAAGTGGCAGACGGTCGAGCGGCCCGACCTGGCCATCATCAGCATGGACGTCTGGGAGGCCGTCCAGCAGCGCAAGCAGGAGTTCGCCAAGCAGTGGGAGAACAAGGCGCATCGCCCGCGCACCGACCACCTCTTCGCGGGCATCCTGAAGTGCGGGCACTGCGGGTCGGGGATGTCGCTCGACGGCTTCCGTCACGGCCACCGGACGATCTGCTGCTCCCGGTCGCGCGAAAGCATGTCGTGCGACAACAATCGCCGCTGGCGGCTCGACCGGATCGAGGAGGTTGTCCTCGACGGGATCATGACGCAGTTCCTCGACACCAACCACGCCGACCTCTTCGTGAAGGAATACCTCTCGGAGTGGCGCGAGCTGGTGGCGGGCGTGCGCAGGAAGGTCCGGGATGCCGAGAAGGAGTTGGAGGAGGCCCAGCAGTGCGTCCACAGGCTCGTGGTGGCGGTTGCCAAGGGGCTGCTGACCGAACGGGACATTGGCAGCGAGAAGGCCGCCTACGAGGCCCGGCAGCGCGAGCTGCGGGCCAGGATCGAGTTCGCTCACTCACAGGTGCCGGAAGGGCTCGACCTGTCGGACGGCGCGGTCAGCCGCTATCGGGAAGTGGTCGACGGGATGCGTGGGGAGGTCAGGGAGGCCGTTACGGTCGACCCGGTGGCCAAGGCCACCTTCCGCGAACTTGTCCGGGAAATCGCGGTTTCTGCGAAGCCTGAGGCCAAGGTAACGGTGGCGGGGAACCTGCATGCGCTCGTTGGGAGCCCTACTCCCCCCACTCCTGAGAGCGGGGGGATAGGCTTGGTTGCGGGAGCCAGATTTGAACTGACGACCTTCAGGTTATGAGCCTGACGAGCTACCGGGCTGCTCCATCCCGCGTCGAAACGCGATGTGTATGTAGCAATGCGAATCCGGTTTGTGAACCCCTCATGACGATTTTCTTTTCGCTTCCGCACAAAATCGTACGATTGATTGTGCCGGGGTTGCGCTACAAGCCGTTGAATGACCGTCCATCTTTCTCCCCGCAGTGCCATCACCACCATCTTCGTGAGCTTCGGCATTGCCATCGGGGCGCTGGCGGGTTCCATGCCCTCCGTCATGCGCAATGCGGGGATCGACGCGGAGACCTTCGGTCTCGGCCTCACCATCTCGACGGTGCTGACTGTCGGAGCGATGTCGCTGGGTGGGCAGATCGCGCGCATGGCATCGAACCGCGTGGTGCTGCTCTGGGTTCTTCCGGCCTTCGCGCTCTCGCTCGGGGCCTATCTCACGGCCGCTTCGCCCATGTGGTTCTTCCTCGCCATTCCCGTGATGGGCCTGTGTTTCGGGCTCACGGATCTGTTCATGAATGCCGAGGCCGTGGCGCTCGAGCATGACCTGCGGCGGCCGATCTTCATGACCTTCCACGGCGGCGTTTCAGCGGGCGTCGGGGTGATGGCGGTTGCCGCGAGCTGGTTGTCCACGCAATGGGGAACCTGGGCGGTCGCAATCGTCACGGCAGTCATGTTCGCGACAGCCTGGATCGCAGTCCAGCTTGCCATTGCACCGCGGCCGCTGGCGGGCGGCAAGGCTTCACGCATGGGAACACTGCCCCACAAGGCGCCGCTCATGTTGCTCGGCATCGCGGCGGGGCTCATCATTGCAGCGGAAACCGCAGCCCTCCTGTGGTCGGCAAAGCTCCTGGACGAGATTGCCCCCGCGCTTGCCGCGATTTCCGGGCTTGGTGCCGCCTTCTTCGGGCTCTGCAATGCGGCCGTCCGCTTTCCGGGCGACCGCATGCGCGCGCTGTTCGGCGAGATGCCGCTGATGTTCGGATCGCTTGTCGTCTCGATCGCCGGCTTCGTGGCGCTGGGGCTGTCGCAGTCATTCCTCGTGAGTGTCGCCGCCTTCGCGTCGGTGGGCCTCGGGCTGGCGCTGCTGATCCCCACCATCTTCGCGATCTCTGCCAAGCTGGTGCCGGAAAACCGGGCGGGAGCCCTGAGCTTCGTGTCTCTGCTCAGCGCTTTGCCACGCATCCTGGCGCCACTGGCCTTCGGTATGGTGGCGGCGTCCTTCGGAACGGCCGTTTCCTTCGGCTTCGTCGCCGTAGGCCTCGCGGCGGCTCTCGCCCTCATCCTCATATTCGCGCGGCCGCGCTGACGGCCCGAAGGCCGTTCCCTCCTGATGCCCTGCAGCGGTCCTGGTGGTGCAGGCGGGGCTGCAGCTTCCGTGGTGAACGTCAAAACCCCGCCTTGCATTTCTGCTTGGCGGGGTTTTGGTATTTTTGAAG
>CAYYTH010000024.1:0-59793 GCA_964474665.1 uncultured Aestuariivirga sp. | reverse complement strand
CACCATAAGCTGGTGTTGCACTTCGTTTGTGAACTCAGGGGATCCAGCTTTCGATGTGACGGCCACCCGAAGCTGGGTCCCGGCCTTCGCCGGGGTGACGGTTTGAGTGAGCGTGCGACGCCGCAAGGGCCGCGCACTCAGGCCCTGGCCTTCAAATCCCGTTCCAGCTCGCCATAGCCCGTGTAGCGATACTCATAGGCCAGCCCGAGCTTCTTCGCCGCGGCCATGGCCTTTTTCGCCAGCTCCTCGTTGCGCGTCTGCGCGAGGAACACGATCTTGGTGTAGTTGCCGAAATAGATCGGCAGCAGCTCTGGGTGCCGGTCCATGCCCAGCCCCTCCCAGATCAGCTTGTCGAAGTGACGGGCAAGATAGTCCGTGAGGAAGAAGGCCGTCAGGTCGTCATCCGCTGTTTTCGCGAAAGTCTCCTGTCCGGAGAAGAAGGCATAACAGTGCGGGCCTTCGAGGCGTTCGATCCCCTCCTCCGCCAGCAGCTTGTCGATGTCGCCGCCGGTGCCGCAGTCGCCATACAGCACGAAGATGGATTCGTAGCGGGGCTTTGCCTCGCGGATCTTCTCCCGCAGGGCGGGCACGATCCTGTCGGGCGTGTTGTGCCACTTGGCGGGAAGGCACTGCAGGTCGAATGCCGTCCAGCGGTTGCGCTCGATCAGGTCGACGATCTCGCGCCCCAAGGCGCCACAGGCCAGGAGAAGAACCTTCCCCTGGCCTGGCTTGAACTCAAACTCGTCGGATGGCTTGAGATTGACAAGGGTCATGACGACCCCCCATCTGCGGTGAAATCAGTTCGCCGCCATCTGGTTGTGCTTGCGCGACATGAAGCTCTTGGCGGTTTCGACGGCCACGGCCGCATCGCGGCAATAGGCATCGGCGCCGATGGCCTTGGCGAAGTCCTCGTTCAGCGGCGCACCGCCGACGAGCACAACGTAGTCATCGCGCATGCCCTTTTCCTTCATGGTGTCGATCACGACCTTCATGTAGGGCATGGTGGTGGTGAGCAGCGCCGACATGCCGAGGATGTCCGGCTTGTGGGTTTCCATCGCCTCGAGATATTTCTCGACCGGGTTGTTGATGCCGAGATCGATCACCTCGAAGCCGGCACCTTCCATCATCATGCCGACGAGGTTCTTGCCGATGTCGTGGATGTCGCCCTTCACGGTGCCGATCACCATCTTGCCCTGGCGCGGCGCGCCGGTGGCGATGAGCAGCGGGCGGAGAATGGTCATGCCCGCCTTCATCGAGTTGGCGGCCAGCAGCACTTCCGGCACGAACAGGATGCCGTCACGGAAGTCGACGCCGACGATGCGCATGCCCTCGACCAGGGCCTCGGTCAGCACCTTGTAGGGGGCCCAGCCGCGGCCGAGCAGGATGTGAACCGCCGCCTCGACCTCTTCCTTCAGGCCGTCATAGAGGTCGTCATGGACCTGCTGCACCAGCTCCTCGTCATTGAGGGAGTTCAGGTCAAGTTCACCATCATCGCTCATCGGGTCACTCCGGAGGGAAATTCTTGAAAGATCACAATAGCCGCGGGCGCGTTTGGCTCTTGGCCAGCGGGCGACCTCCCCATGCCGGAAAGCGACGGTTGAGGCAAGCGGAAAGCCCGGTTAAGCATGGCTTCCCGTTGCCTGAACCCGGATTTTCACCATGACTGCCACCCTCGACATCGCTGCCATCCGCGCCCAGTTCCCCGCCCTCGCCCTGAAGGACGGCGGCCACGACCGGGTCTATTTCGACAACCCGGCCGGAACCCAGGTGCCGCAGCAGGTGATCGACCGGACGGTGGACTGCCTCGCCAACCGCAACGCCAATCTGGGCGGCTATTTCAAGACCACCGTCGAGGCCGACGAACTGGTCGATCTCGCGCACCAGGCCTGTGCGGACTTCTACAATGCGCGGAGCATGAACGAGATCGTGTTCGGCCAGAACATGACGAGCCTCACGCTCCACATGTCGCGCTGCCTCGGCAAGCAGATGAAGCGCGGCGACGAGATCGTGCTCTCCCGCATGGACCATGACGCGAACGTCGCCCCCTGGCTGCTGCTGGCCGATGACCTGGGCCTCGTGGTGCGCTGGATCGACTTCGACACCGACACCTATGAATTCCCCGAGGACGCCCTCACCAAGGTGCTGAGCGACAAGACCAGGCTCCTTGCCATGGGCATGGCGTCCAACTGCACCGGCACGGTGAACGACACCAAGCGCTTCGCGGCGGAGGCGAAGAAGGCCGGCGCCATCGTCTATCTCGATGCCGTGCAATATGCGCCGCATTATGCCATCGACGTGCAGGACCTCGGTGCCGATTTCGTGGTCTCCTCCGCCTACAAGTGGTTCGGCCCGCATCAGGGAATTCTCTGGGGTCGCGAGGAACTCCTGAAGCAGACCTTCGGCTACAAGGTGCGCCCTGCGGGCGAGGACCTGCCGCACAAGTTCGAAACCGGTACGCTCTCCCATGAGGGCATGGCCGGGACGCTGGGCGCCATCGAATATCTCGAGCAGTTCGGCACGGGCGAGACGCGGGCGAAGCGCATCGCCTCGGCCTGGAACAACCTCGCCGACTACGAGCACAAGATCACGCTGAAGCTCATCGAAGGGCTGAAGACCTTCAAGGGCCTCACCATTCGCGGCATCACGTCGGCCAATGCCATGCACCGCCGCGTGCCCACCGTCTCCTTCACGCTCGACGGCCATCACCCGGAGGCCCTCGCCAAGGCTTTCGCGAAGGACAACATCTTCGTCTGGTCCGGCCACAATTACGCGATCGAGCCCGTTGGCCGCATGGGCCTCATGGACAAGGGCGGCGTGCTGCGCGTTGGTTTGGCGCATTACAATACGGACGCCGAGGTCGATGCATTTCTCTCTTCCCTCAACCGACAGATCGGGAGCGCGTGAACCATGGCCTGCAGGCTCGCCATCATCGGACTGGGCAAGATCGCGCAGGACCAGCACCTCCCCGTCGTCGCCAAGAACAAGGACTTCGAGCTGGCCGCCGTCGTCTCCTCGCCTGACGGCTATCGTGACGTGCCGCACTTCAGGACGGCGGCCGAGCTGTTCCGCAGCGGCCTCAAGATCGATGCGGTGTCACTCTGCATGCCGCCCGAGCCGCGCTTCGCCATCGCGCGTGATGCACTCGACGCCGGGTTCCACGTACTGATGGAAAAACCGCCGACGCCGACGGTGGGCGAGCTCGATGCCCTCACCGCCCACGCCGGGAAGGCAGGCCGCATCCTCTTCACCACCTGGCATTCGCAATACAACAAGGCCGTCAATGAGGCCCAGCGCCTGCTCAAGGGCCAGCGCGTCACCCGCCTCCATGTCAGCTGGAAGGAGGACGTGCGCCACTGGCACCCCGGCCAGGAATGGATCTGGGAGCCCGGTGGCTTCGGCGTCTTCGATCCCGGCATCAACGCCTTTTCGATCGTCACCAAGATCCTGCCGCAGCCGGTCTTCATGAAGTCCGCCATGCTGGAAACGCCGCGCAACAAGGCAACGCCTATTGCCGCGCAGATCACCTTCAAGCCGTCATGGGAGGGTGAGGCCGAACTCACCGCCGACCTCGACTGGCGCCAGACCGGCGAGCAGAGCTGGAACATCGACGTCGAGACGGCAGACGGCCTGCAGCTCGCACTCCGCCGCGGCGGCACCGAGCTCTATGTCGGCGGCAAGCTGACGGTCCAGGCGCATCCGGAGGAATACGAGGACATCTACGTCCACTTCGCCCAGCTCTTGCGCGAGGGCCGCAGTCACGTCGACGGCGCGCCCCTGCAGCTCGTCTCCGACTGCTTCATGCTGGGTCGCCGAACCGATACGGAACCGTTCCTCTGATCCGCGCCAGCGTTTCCGCCGGCGTTCCGCCTGCATCGACCCGCAGCCAGCCCATCGGTCCGAGGTCATAGGCGAGCTGCTTCGCGATGACCTCCGGCGTGGCGTCGGAGGCATCCCCGCGCCGCGCCGCCACCCGCGCTGCCAGCGTCCCAGCCGGCGCATCGAGCCACACGCCCGCGAAATGCGCGCGATGGCGCCGTGCCACGTCTTCGGCCGCCGCGCGCTCCTCCGGCCGCGCGAAGACGGCGTCGAGCACAACTGAATGTCCCGCCGCCAGCGCCTTCTCCACCCTTTTGAGGCAGGCGGCATAGACTTCGAAGGACGCCTGCCGCGAATAGCTCTCCGCCGGGAGCCGCTGTGTCTCCTCGACGCCCGCCAGCATCTTGCGCTCCACATCGCTCCGCACATGGATCGCACCCGGTGCCACGCCGAGCCCCGGCGCCAAGGCGGCGCCCGCCGTCGACTTGCCGGTGCCGGACAATCCGCCGATGCACAGCAGCATCGGCGGTGAGACCTTGAGATAGGCAATGGAACTGCGGAACCAGTCGAGCGCCTGGCCGCGTTCCTTCATCGAATTCTTCAGCGCCAGTTCATGCGCCAGATCCGCCGTCACCAGCGCCCGCACACCGGCGCGTGTCGACAGGAACAGTGGCAGCAGGGAGAGCCCCGAAAGGTCTTCCTCCCTCCGCCGCAGATGAAGATAGCGGTTGAGGACAATATTGGCAGCCACGCGCTCGCCACTGCTCCAGAGATCCATCAGCAGGAATGCCAGGTCATAGAGTACATCGATGGTGGCAATCTTCTCGCTGAACTCGATGGCATCGAACAGCCGCGACTCGCCATGCTCGAGAAAGATGTTGCCGCAATGAGCATCGCCATGGCACCGCCGCACCAGGCCGCGCTCGCTCCGGTCCGACAGCAGCTGCCGGTCACGGTGCAGGGCGGCTTCGTAAAGCGCATGGAACTCCAGCGTGTCAGCGGGCGCAAAGATGTCGGACGAGTCGATGAAGGCCTGCGACAGCTGCGCGCCGAGTCCCGTCATGATGTCAGAGCCCTTGATGTCGCGCCGCGGGGCATTGGCATGGGAGGCAGCGATCATCGCCGCAAGCCTGCCCGCAAGCGCGGCATCAACCCCGCCATGCGCCACCTGCCATGCGAGCAGCGCCGTGGGCGGAAAGCGCTTCATCACGAGGACCGGCTCGCCCAGAGCCTCCTCGACCCGCAGGTAGAGATCGGGCGTGAACAGGCGGTTGATCTGCAGCTCGGCCGCAAGCGCCATCCGGCGCTTCTCGGCGCTGGAAAAGTCGAGATAGGGCAGCTGCACGTCCTTCTTGATCTTGAAGGCCAACTCGCCAACCAGGAACACCTGCGCAGCGTGGGTTTCGACATGTTCCACGGGCTGGCCGGGAAAGCCCCAGGTCTCGCCCTTCAGGAAAGCAGGATTGAACATGCGGCAAGAATAGGGGGGCGCGGAACCGACGCGCCTTGACCCGCGTCAATCTCCGCCGTCGAGCAGCTGCCGGATGATGTCCTCATGCCGGTTCAGGAAGTTGCGGGTGATGGCGTAATGCTCGGTATCCTCGTAGGACACCCGTTCCAGCCCCTGCGGCCCCAGCTGGTAGATCCAGGCATCAGGGTAGGCCATCAGGATCGGCGAATGGGTGGCGATGATGAACTGGCTCTCCGCCGCGATGAGGTCATGCATGCGCACCAGCATGGACATCTGCCGGGTGGGCGAAAGCGCCGCCTCGGGCTCGTCGAAGATGTAGAGTCCTTTGCCGCGCAGCCGGTTCTCGAGGAGGGCCAGGAAGGATTCGCCGTGCGATTGTTCATGGAGGGGACGGCCACCGAAAGACACAATGATTTTCTCATCAGAGGAAGGCTCCCGATCCAACTCCTCGATGTTGGTCGCAACATTGAAATAGCTCTCCGCTCTTAAGAAAAAGCCATCCCGCGCACGTCGCGTGCTCTTCACCAGCCGCAGTGCAGAATGGAGCGATGAGTGAGACGGAAAGGTCTTAAAGCGGAAATTCTTCGATCCCCCCTCGGCATTGAAGCCCCAGGCCACCGCCAGCGCCTCGATGCGGGTGGATTTTCCCGATCCGTTCTCACCGACGATGAAGGTTACCTTCGGGTGAAACGCCATCCCTTCCAATCCGGCGATGGCCGGCAGGTTGTAGGGATAGCGGGTGCGGTCTTCCACCCGCTCCCACATCAGCTCCGCGCTGAGCAGATAGTGTCTGGCCTCATAGGCTCGCATCGCAGGAGGATGGCCTGCGCAAAACTCTAAGGCAAGAGTTTTTACTTATTTCAATTCCCCCGGCGGCGTTCGCGGCGGGCGGCGCCCGCGGCGGCGGCGTCGTGGCCCTTGGCGAGTTCGGAGACGGGGCCGAGCTTCGCCTCGATGAGGTCCAGCGAGGGGCGGCCGCCCTTGCTGTAGCTCTCGAGTGACTTGCGCATGGAGGCCAGATGCTCCGGGCTCGTGCCGCAGCAGCCGCCGATGATCTTGGCCCCGGCATCGAGCGCAATGCGGGCATAATCCGCCATCAGCTCCGGCGTGCCGGTGTAGTGGATATGACCGTCGACATATTGCGGGATGCCGCAATTGCCCTTGGCGACCACCGCGGCGTCGGGCCGGGCCTCCGAAATACCGAGCACGGTGGCAATGAGTTCCGAAGCACCGACGCCGCAATTGGCGCCGATGGCGACGGGCTGGGTGGGCAGCGCCGCGGTGATGGCGCCGAACGCCTTGGGGGTGATGCCCATCATGGTGCGGCCATTGGTGTCGAAGCTCATGGTGGTGACGATCGGCAGGCCCGCCTGCGACGCGCCTTCGACGGCGGCCTTGAGCTCCTCCTCCGAAGACATGGTCTCGATCCACAGCACGTCGACGCCGCCTTCCTTGAGGGCGAGCGCCTGCTCGGCGAAGGCCTTGACCGCCTCGTCATGCGACATCGCGCCGACGGGCTCCATGATCTCGCCGGTGGGGCCGATGGAGCCGCCGACATAGACCGGGCGGCCTGCCGCATCGGCCTCGGCCCGCGCATTCTTCGCGGCGGCGATGTTGATCTCGCGCACCTGATCCTGCGCGTTGTGCAGCTTCAGGCGATGGCGGTTGCCGCCGAAGGAATTGGTGAGCACGATGTCGGCACCGGCCTCGATGAACTGGCGGTGCAGCGTGCGCACCCGTTCCGGATGCTCGAAGTTCCACATTTCCGGCGCGTCGCCCGAGACGAGGCCCATCTGGAAGTAATTCGTGCCGGTGGCGCCGTCGGCCAGCAGCCAGGGGCGGGTGGCAAGGGCTTCGGTGAAGGACGGGCGGGTCATGGGAGCCTCCGGGACAGACGATATAAAGACTTCTTTATATCGTTATCCGGGCTGTTGCCAAGCGCGAAACGCGTCCTCGGACAGGAGAAGGCTCATCCGGTCATTCACCGGCCAGGCCGCCGGGCGCTCGCCGGAGGCCTTCAGGCGGCGCAGGCTGTCACGGAGGTCGGCGACATCCTGCCGGGCGAGGCGGGGCGCGCGGTGCAGGCGCTGCGCGTCCGGCTTGCCATGGGCGGAGAGGATGGTGGTGCCGTCATGCAGCTGCGGCAGCAGGGCCTCGGCCGTCTCGAGATAGGCCGCGACATCGGAATTGGCGATCTGGGCATAGAGCTTGCCCGGATAGACGAAGTCGGCGGCGAAGAGCAGGCCATTGGCCTTGTCGATGAGCGCGATCGAATCGGGCGAGTGGCCCGGCGTGTGCAGGACCTCGAGGCGGCGGCCGCCGAGGTCGATCTCGGCGCCGATGGCCAGCCACTGCGACGGCTTCACCGGCGTCCAGGCCATGCCCTCCCAATAGCCGACATAGAGATCATCAGTGGGCATCAGCCAGCCGTCGCGCATGCAGTTGCGGAGCACTGCCAGGTCGGGCAGCGCGATGTTGCCGAAGCCGGAGAGCCCGCCCGTGTGGTCATAATGCATGTGCGAGGGCAGCGCCGTCACCGGCAGCGTGGTGAGCCGGCGCACGACGGCGGCGATGTTGCGCACACCGGGCCCGGTGTCGAAGATCAGCGCGCGGCGGGTGCCGAGGATCAGGTAGTTCCAGTTGATCTGGTGAAAGCGCGGCTCGCCGATGGCGATGACACCGGGCGCCACCTGCTCGATGGCGAACCAGTCATCGAACCACCGGACACCTTCGGCCAGCATCAGGCGGTCTTCGCGCCATAGAAGAGGGTGGAGACGTGCTGCGCCTGCGCGAAGAACAGCCAGCGCTGGACGACGGCGGCAAAGATCGCGAGCATGGCCGAAAGCAGGGCGGCGAAGGGAACGGCCAGTCCGGCAAGCATCAGCAGGATGGCCAGCACCATGGCAATGACCACGAGCTGCCGCAGCTTTGCGGCGTGCCTGCGGGCGACGGCGTAGCCCATCTCCTTCTGCACGTAGTTGGCGGCGGTGTGCGGCACTTCCCACTGGCTCACCTGCCCGATGCGGCCGAGGCCGGTGGCCTGCTCGATCGTCAGGTCACGCGGGGCGGCATCGATGCTGCGCCAGTATCCGAGCAGCACGACCAGCGCGACCACCAGCCAGGCGCTGGAGAAATAGACGAGGAAAGCGGGGAAATTTCCGAACACGGCGGTGATCGCGGCGAGGATCGTCGCACCCGTGGCCAGCGCGAAGGCCAGATAGACCCATACCGTCCAGGGATTGTGCCAGGCGCGGATGGTCGGAAGTGTCGCGTAGATCTTGCCCGTCGACAGAACGGTGAGGAGCGCCAGCACGCCGGTGACGACGGCCAGTGGCTTGATCAATTCAGGCGCCGGGTAGAGACCCGACCACACCACGCCGAACAGCAGGGCGGGCACATAGGTCACCACCGCCAGCACGCCCTCGCGCGACAGCCATGAGGAACGCCACTGCGACAGGGCCCGCCAGGCGCGCTCCGGATGGCCCAGATGGAAGGTCGACGACAAGAGGCCGATGGTGATCAGGCCGAGTGCGATCACCATCGCGGTGAGGCCGAAGACCAGCGATGAGGCTTCGCCATGGCTCAGCCCCACGAGGCAGAGCAGCGCCAGCAGGCCATAGCCGGCGCCGGAGGCCGTCGTGAACAGGATGACGGAATAGGCGGGATGCATGCTCAGCCTTCAAGCTTTCCGGAATGATCGATCTCGTTGGCCCGCGCCGTTGCCTTCTTCGGCGACAGCACCTTGTCCGCCCACTGGAACAGCCGGTCGAAGGCGGAGCCATCGGGCTTCGGCAGGGCCTCGGGCTGCGAGGTCGTGGCGTCACGCCGGGCCCGCGGCGGCAGGTATTTGTTGACGGGCTTGTAGCCCATCTCCGGCAAGAGGTCGTAGCCACCGCGCGCCGCGACGAGCTGCGAGACCTTCGAGTCCGGGTCGCCGAGGTCGCCGAAGTGACGGGCACTCGTCGGGCAGGCCTTCACGCAGGCCGGGAGGCGATCTTCTTCTTCGAGATTGTCGTTGTAGATGCGGTCGACGCAGAGCGTGCACTTCTTCATCACGCCGTGGCTCTGGTCATATTCGCGCGCGCCATAAGGGCAGGCCCAGGAGCAGAGCTTGCAGCCGATGCAGGTTTCGGGGTTCACCAGCACGATGCCGTCCTCGGCACGCTTGTAGCTGGCGCCGGTCGGGCAGACGGTGACGCAGGCCGGCTCCTCGCAGTGCAGGCACGAGCGCGGAAAGTGCACGATGCGGGACTGGTCCTGCCCCTGCTCCTTCACCTCGTAGCCATGCACGCGGTTGAGCCAGACGCCGGTGGCCTCGGCACCCTGCGTGTGCTCGTCGGTGAGCGGTGCCGAATAGCCCTGCGTGTTCCACTCCTTGCAGGAGGTGACGCAGGCCTGGCAGCCGACGCAGGTGTCGAGGTCGATGACGAGCCCGAGCTTCTTGGTGGAAGGTGGCGGAAGGGATGTCATTCGGCCCTCGCAAGCGGCTTCAGCGTGGCGAATTGCGGTTCGCTGACCTGGTCCTGGTCGGCGGCCCGCTCCACCCGCACGCGCAGGTCATACCAGGCCGCCTGTCCGGTGACGGGATCGCTGTTCGAATAGCGATAGCCGCCCTCGCGCTCGGGCAGCAGTTCCGAGATCAGGTGGTTGAGGAGGAAGCCCTTCTTCGCCTCGTCGGCGCCGGGGTCGAGGCCCCAGGTGCCGGAGCGCTTGCCGATGGCATTCCAGGTCCACACGGTTTCGGGGTTCACGCCGTCCATCAGCTTGGCCTGCGCCTTGATCTTTCCATGGTGCGAGGTGACGGTCACCCAGTCGCCATCGGCGACCTTCAGCTTCGCGGCCATCTCGCGCGCCATGTAGAGCCAGTTGCGGCCGAGGATCTGGCGGAGCCAGGCATTCTGCGAACCCCAGGCGTGATACATGGCCATCGGCCGCTGGGTGACGGCATGCATCGGGAACTCTGCCTCCGACACCATCTCGCCCTCGAAGGGCGGATACCAGAAGGGGATGGGATCGAAGTGGCCCGCGATGCGCTGGCGGTGCTGCTCCGGCGCCACCACCTTGCCGTGGCCCTGCGCCGAGAGGCGGAACTTCTGCAGCGGTTCGCAATAGAGCTGGTGGATCACGGGCTCCGGCTTGCCGATGAAGCCGAAGAAGGTGGCCCAGTCCAGATAGGCCCAGTTCACATGGCGGTAATACTTCATGTGATCGGGGAGTTCGTAGAACCAGTGGCAGCCGTTCTCGATATAGTGCTTCAGCTGGTCCGGGTTCGGCGTGCCCCTGCCCTGCGAGCGGCCATTGGGACCGCGGAAGCCCGCGAGCGGGCCGATGCCCGGCGCGCGCTCGTGGTTCACGATGTAGTCGGCGTAGCCGCCGGGGTAGCGCGGCGAGCCATCGGTGCGCGTCATGCCGGGAAGGCCGAGCCTGGTGCCGAGATCGAGCAGCACGGTCTGGAAGGGCCGCACGTCGCGCTCGGGCTCCACGACCGGCTGGCGGATCGAGTCGGCCGGGCCATCGGCTTCCGAGATCGGGCGGTCGAGCAGCGAGATGCAGTCCCAGCGCTCCAGATAGGTGGTGTCCGGCAGCACGAGGTCGGCGTAATGCACCATCTCCGAGGCATAGGCGTCGGAGTAGATGATCTTGGGGATCGTGTAGCTGCCGTCCGGCTCCTTCTGGGTGAGGTAGCGGATGGTGTCCGGCACGTTCATCGCCGAATTCCAGCTCATGTTGGCCATGTACATGAACAGGACGTCGATGCCGTAGGGATCCTTCTTCGCGGCATTGGTGATGACCATGTGCATCATGCCGTGGGCGGCGAGCGGCGCGTCCCAGCTATAGGCCTTGTCGAGGCGCTGCGGCGTTCCCTCGGCGTCGATCAGCAGGTCGTCGGGCGAGGTCACGAAGCCGAGCGGCGGGCCGGGCAGCGGCGTGTTGGGCTTCACCTGCCCGGGCTTGCCCGCGGGCTTCACGCCGGGCGGTGCGGGCTTGGGGAACGGCGCCTTGTAGCGGAAGCCGCCAGGCACATCGATGGTGCCGAGCAGGATCTGCAGCAGGTGAATGGTCCGGCAGGTCTGGAAACCATTGGCATGGGCGGAGATGCCGCGCATGGCATGCATGGAGACCGGGCGGCCCACCATCTTCTCGTGATAGCGGCCGAGATGGTCCGTCCACGGAACGTCGAGCGCGATCTCCTCCTCGAAGGCGGTGCGGGCGAGCTCGGCGGCGATGCGCCGGATCGTCTCGGCGGGAACGCCGCAGCGCTCCGCCACCTTGTCCGGCGCCCATTCGGCATCGAGGAAGCGCTCGGCGATGAGCGTGAAGGCAGTGACGACGCGGCGGCCGTCGGGCAGCTTGAAGCGGCCCATGAGCTTGGGCGCGGCATCGGGCGACAGCGCCGGCATGGGCGAATTGGAGTGACTGTCCCAGACCAGTGCGGAACCTTGCGCATTGCGCGCGAAGAGCCCGTCATCGGCGCCGCCCGGGTTCTCGATGATCAGCCAGGGCGAATTGGTGTAGCGCAGCACATAATCGCCATCGATCTTCTGCGCGGTCAGCAGCTCATGGATGAGCGCGCCGACGAACAAGCCGTCGGTGCCGGGGCGAATGCCGATCCACTCGTCGGCAATCGCCGAATAGCCGGTGCGGATCGGGTTGATCGACACGATCTTGGCGCCGCGCGCCTTGAGCTGGCCCAAGCCCTTCTTGATCGGGTTCGAGCCATGGTCCTCGGCCACGCCGAAGAGCAGGAAATACTTGGTGTGCTTCCAGTCCGGCTCGCCGAATTCCCAGAAGGCGCCGCCGAAGGTGTAAAGCCCGGCGGCTGCCATGTTGACGGAGCAGAAGCCGCCGTGCGCGGCATAGTTGGGCGTGCCGAACTGGGTGGCCCACCAGCCGGTGAGGCCCTGGCTCTGGTCACGGCCGGTGAAGAAGGCGAGCTTCTTGGGGTCCTTGGCGCGAACCTCGGAGAGCCACTCGGTGGCCAGCCCCAGCGCCTCGTCCCACTCGATCTCCTTGAACTCGCCCGAGCCGCGCTCGCCCACCCGCAGCAGCGGCTTCGACAGGCGTCCCGGCGAATAATGCTGCATGATGCCGGCGGCACCCTTGCCGCAGATCACGCCCTTGTTCACCGGGTGGTCCGGGTTGCCGTCGATATAGGTGACGCGCCCGTCCTTCAGGTGAACCCTGATGCCGCAGCGGCAGGCACACATGTAGCAGGTGGTGGTCTTCACCTCGTCCCAGGTCTTGGGCGAGGTGTTCACGGCGGGCTGGGTCATGCGAGTCCGGTCTAGGGGTCCAATTCTTTTCTACTCTACCGGCTCCCTTGGCCCTATGATAGGTCCAGAAGGACTGTTCACAGGGACCAAAATTGCGCGACTGGCTCGTCCATATCCGGCGGAACGAACACGCCAGCCTCCAGACCCAGATCCGCGAGGCGCTGGTCTCGGCCATCCTCGACGGGCAGCTGGCCCGGGAGGAGCCGATTCCCTCCACCCGAAAGATGGCGAAGAGCCTGGGCGTTTCCAGGAACACGGTCGTCCTGGCCTATCAGGGCCTGCTGGACGACGGCTACCTGGTCGCCAAGGAGCGCTCCGGCTACTACGTGTCGGAAAAGGCGCTGGAGAGCGGCTCGGCGCCGAAGCAGCCGCTGAAGCAGGCCGCAGCCGGCACCGGGATCGACTGGTCCCGCCGCCTCACCATGCAGCCGGCGGATCAGGTGAACGTCTCCAAGCCGCTGGACTGGCAGTCCTACCCTTACCCCTTCATCTATGGCCAGGTAGACCACACGCTATTCCCCCTCGCGGAATGGCGCGACTGCGCCCGGCAGGCGCTGGGCAAGAAATGGCTGGGCTCGTGGACCAATGACACCTGGGCCAATGACGACCCCCTTCTGGTGGAGCAGATCCGCCGCCGCATCCTGCCGCGCCGCGGCATCATGGCGAATGACGACGAAATCCTCGTCACGCTGGGCGCGCAGAATGCGCTCTACCTGCTGACCACGCTTCTCGTCGGGCGCGATACGCGGGTCGGCATGGAGGAGCCGGGCTATCCCGACGTGCGCAACATCTTCAACCTGCGCACCGACAATGTTTCGCTGCTGCAGGTGGACGAGAAGGGCCTCGTTCCCTCCGACGCCTTCGATGCCTGCGACCTGGTCTTCACCACGCCCAGCCACCAGTTCCCCACCACCGTCACCATGCCGCTCGAACGCCGCCTGGAACTGCTGAAGCGCGCAGCGAAGCATGACGTGGTCATCATCGAGGACGACTACGAGTTCGAAACCAATTACGTGAATGAGCCCTGCCCGGCGCTGAAGTCGCTCGATGACGATGGCCGGGTGATCTATGTGGGCTCGCTGTCCAAGACGCTGTTCCCCGGCCTGCGCCTCGGCTTCCTCGTGGCGCCGAAGAACATCGTAGCGGAGGCGCGTGCGCTGCGCCGGTTGATGGTGCGGCATGCGCCGAACAATAACCAGCGCACGGCGGCACTGTTCCTGTCGCTGGGCCATCACGACACGCTGATCCGCCGCCTGCACCGCGCCTATCGCACTCGCTGGGAGATCATGGGCGACGCGCTGAAGCAGCATCTGCCGGATGCGAGCCGGGTTCCGAGCTTCGGCGGCACCAGCTTCTGGGTGAAGGGACCCGAGGGCCTGGACAGCGACGAACTCGGCCGGCAGGCCGCCGCCAAGGGCGTGCTCATCGAACCCGGCCGCATCACCTTCGGCGATGCGGAGGCACCGCGCAATTTCTACCGCCTCGCCTTCTCGTCCATCGCCGAACAGAAGATCGAGCCTGGAATCCGCATTCTCTCGGACCTCGTACGGCGCTAGGCCATGAAGCTCGCCACCGACAACCGGGCGATGGCGATGGCTTGCGTGCTGGCGGGCGTCGGCCTCGCCTCGGCACAGGATGCGGTGGTCAAATACATGTCGTCGGGCTACCCGGCCTACGAGACGCTTCTGTTCCGCTGCGTGGGCTCGCTGCCCGTCATTGCCTTCGTGCTGTGGCAACAGGGGCGCGGCTGGTCGATCGCAACGCCGCTGTGGCGGCGGGTGTGCGTGCGCGGCGCGATCCTTGCCGCGGCTTATCTGTGCTTCGTGCTGGCCATCGCGGCGATCCCCATCGCCAATGCCGTGGCGATCTATTTCACCATGCCCTTCTTCGTCGCGGGGCTGGCCGGGCCCCTGCTGCACGAGCGGGTGAGGCTGCACCGCTGGCTTGCCATCATCGCGGGCTTCATCGGCGTGCTCATCATGGTGCGCCCGGGAGCGGGTGTCTTCGAGCCCGCGTCGCTGCTGGCGCTTGGCTCCGCGCTGGGTTACGCGGTCGGGCAGATGCTGGGCCGCCCGCTGTCACAGCGGGTGGCGCCCATCGTCATCGCCACCTGGCAGAACTTCATCTATGCCGGCATGGCGCTGGCGATCGGCATTTTCTTCAACGTCTTCGACGTCGGGCCCTTCACCCATCCGAGCCTCGTGTTCCTGTCCAGGCCGCCGGTGTGGCCCTCGGCCTTCGACGCGATGCTGCTGTTCGGGCATGGCATCTTCGCGGGTACCGCGATGATCCTGTTCATCAACGCCTACCGGCTGGCCGAAACCAACTTCGTGGCGCCCTTCGAATATTCGGCGATGATCTGGGCGGTGTTCTATGGCATCGTCCTGTTCGGCGACTTCCCCGATGTCTACACCTGGATCGGCGCGGGCATCGTCGTGGTGGCGGGCATCCTCATGATCCTGCGCGACCGCGCGCTCGACCGGTCACTCGCCTAGAGCGCCGAACGTCCATCTGTTTGCGTTTCCCTCCCCCTTGTGGGGAGGGATTAAGGGTGGGGGTCGCTCGGCTTCAGCCGCTCTTGGCCAAACAGGGCGGGACGCTGCTCCCGAACCCGAGCCCCACCCCTACCCCTCCCCACAAGGGGGAGGGGACATAGGCGGGCACAGTTGATCGCCTGATGCTCTAAAGGCCGAAGCGCGCCCAGAGGCGCCCCGCAAGCGAGGCGGGCGGGAAGGGCATTTCGGCATCCACCCCACGCCGCGTCCAGATCGTGGCATACATGTGCATGAAGGGCGATGGCGGCGGGTCGCGCTGCTCGAGGAAATAGCCCGGCACGTTCCACCAGGCGACGGGGTCGACCGTCTCGGGCGGCAGGATGTCGATCTCGAGGTCGGGGTGGCGCAGCATCAGGCCCGACAGCATGTGCGGCCCGACATTCTCCCAGTCGCGGTCTTCGGGGTTGAGTGCCGCGACGCGGTCGAGCGCCAGGTGCCAGAGGTCGCCGTCGCGCGGCGTTGGGTTGGCCATGAAGCAGTTGGTGACCTGGGTGAGACTCTCGCCCGTCGCCGTCGGTTCCGTGTGGCGGAAGGGGCGGCGCTTCTCGGAGGCGATCAGCGGGCGGGCCTCGAGTTTCGGATCATCGGTCAAGGCCACCACGTCGAGGTCGGCCCAGATGCCACCCTGCTCCGCCAGCACGCGATAGCGGAACAGGCTGGTGAGATAGGCCATGTTGTGGGTATCGCCCTCGGGCAATGGCAGCAGGCTCGCGGCATCCCGCACGTCGGCGCATTCGGCGCGCAGGTGATCGGGGTCGTAGCTCCACAGCGTCACACGATAGCCCTGGGCCACGAAGCTGGCGAGGCTCAGGCGGGCGAGGCGGGAGAGTTCGCCGGAAACCCAGAGCATGTGGACGGGAAGAGACTTCAGACTCATCATCATTCCTCAGATCGGATAGCCCGCCCAGCCCTTCACCGTGCGCAGTGCGAGCGAGGACTGGATGCGCTGCACCCCGGGAAGGCGCGAGATTCGCGAGCGGTGGATGCGCTCATAATCCGTCGCATCGGTGGCGGCAACGCGCAGCAGGTAGTCGAACTGGCCGCTCATCAGGTGGCATTCGAGAATTTCCGGTACGCGCTGCACCGCCTTCTCGAACTTCTCGAAGGCCTCCTCGGTCTGGGCGGAGAGCGAGACTTCGACGAAGAATTCGTTGGCGAGCCCCAGCGCGGCGCGGTCAAGGTTCGCGGTGTAGCCGACGATCACGCCCGCCTCCTCCAGCAGCTTGACCCGGCGGTGGCAGGAGGATGGCGAAAGCCCCGCCTTCTGCGCCAGCTCGGCAATCGGGCGCTGGGCGTTCTTTTGGAGTTCGGACAGGATGATCTTGTCCGTCTTGTCGAGTTCCTGAGATTTCATTCGAACTTTCTAGCATATCGTCGAATGACGTTTCAATGCTGCACTGCTCCGGAAGCCTCTTCGGAAAATCATTTCAAGCGGGATTTGCTAGTTTCCGACCACCATTGAGGGAGGACATTTCAATGCTTATCGGCGTTCCGAAGGAAATCAAGAATCACGAGTACCGCGTGGGCATGACGCCCACCTCGGTGAAGGAAGCCGTGCGCCACGGCCACGAGGTCTGGGTGCAGGCCAATGCCGGTTCGGGCATCGGCGCGTCTGACGCCGACTACACCGCCGCCGGCGCCAAGATCATCGCCTCCGCACCGGAGATCTTCGCCAAGGCCGACATGATCGTGAAGGTGAAGGAGCCGCAGGCCATCGAGCGCAAGATGCTGCGCCCCGGCCAGATCCTCTATACCTACCTCCACCTGGCGCCCGATCCGGAGCAGACCAAGGACCTGGTGGCCTCGGGTGCGGTGTGCATCGCCTACGAGACCGTCACCTCGCCGCGCGGCGGCCTGCCGCTGCTGGCCCCGATGAGCCAGGTCGCCGGCCGCATGTCGGTGCAGTCGGGCGCCCACTGCCTTGAAAAGGCGCAGGGCGGCCGCGGCGTGCTGCTGGGCGGCGTTCCGGGCGTGGCGCCCGGCAAGGTCGTGATCCTCGGCGGCGGCGTCGTGGGCACCAATGCCGCCGTCGTGGCGCTGGGCATGGGCGCTGACGTCACCATCCTCGAGAAGAACGTCGACCGCATGGAAGAGTTGGTCGCGCGCTTCGGCACCGCGGTGAAGACCATCTACTCCACCCAGGGTGCGGTCGAGGACGAATGCGCCAGTGCCGACATGGTGATCGGCGGCGTGCTGATCCCGGGTGCCGCGGCCCCGAAGCTCGTCACCAAGGCGATGCTGAAGGACTGGAAGCCGGGCTCGGTTCTCGTCGACGTCGCCATCGACCAGGGCGGCTGTGCGGAAACCTCCAAGGCCACCACCCATGCGGAGCCGACCTATGTGGTCGACAACGTCATCCACTACTGCGTGGCCAACATGCCGGGCGGTGTTGCCCGGACCTCCACCTACGCGCTCAACAACGTCACCCTTCCCTTCGCGCTGGCCATCGCCAACAAGGGCTGGAAGAAGGCGCTCTCGGACGACGCGCACCTCCGCAACGGCCTGAACGTGGCCGACGGCAAGGTGACCTACAAGGCGGTGGCCGACGACCTGGGCTACGCCTACGTCCCGGCGGAGAAGGTCCTGGCCTGAGCCGCACTGCAAGCTTGAAGATCGAGACGCCCGGTGAAAGCCGGGCGTCTTGCTTTGGGCCGCCCCCTCCCCCGATTCCGTCACCCCAGCGAAAGCCGGGGCCCAGCTTCGGGCGCCCGTCACAAGGGAAGCTGGATCCCGGCCTTCGCCGGGATGACGGCAACGAGGGCACGTGACGAGCGACAGTCCAAACGCAAAAAGCCAGCCCGGAGGCTGGCTTGATCGCGTCGGCGGTGGCGGAAGGCTTAGCCTTCGGTCTTCACCGTCAGAACCTGGCGGCCCTTGTAGAGGCCGGTCTTCAGGTCGATGTGGTGGGGGCGGCGGAGCTCGCCCGACTTCTTGTCCTCGACCCAGGTCACGGTCTGCTCCCGGTGGCCCGAACGGCGCATGCCGATACGGCTCTTGGACATCTTCTTGCGTGGAACGGCCATTTGAAACTCCATAGGAAAAGGCGCGGGGAACGGCCCACGCCCTTCAGTTGGAGGGGCTCTTAACCCAGTCTAGCGCCCAAGGCAAGTCAGATAGGGGCCCATTCCGGCCATGCGGATGAGAATCCGGTTGGCCACCCCCCTCACCCCCTTGGAGGGCTTGCCGGCATTGCGCCTGATCGGGTTCGGCAGCACCGCCGCCAGCAGGGCCGCCTCCTTTTTCGTGAGCTTTTTCGCGGACTTGCGGAAATGGTGCTGGGCCGCCGCCTCGGCGCCATAAACACCCGGGGCCCATTCCACGATGTTGAGGTAGATCTCGATCATCCGGCGCTTGGACCAAACGAAGTCCATCCACAGGGCAAGCGGCATCTCGATCAGCTTGCGGATGGCGAAGCGGCCGTCCCACAGGAACAGGTTCTTGGCGGTCTGCATGGGAATCGTCGAGGCGCCCCGCACCGGGGCCTCGTCCTTGTCCATGGCATCCTCGATGACGCCCTGGAATTCGATCCAGTCCACCCCATTGTGCTGGCAGAAACGGGCGTCCTCCGACGAGATGACGGCGCGCGGCAGGGCGGGCGAGATGTCGTCGAGGCTCACCCACTGTTTGTCGATGCCATTTCCCGACAGGGCCCGCAGCAGCATGATGTTGGAAAAGGGCGGCGGCACCACGGCGTAGACCAGCGTCATGACGATGGGCCAGGCAACCAGAAAACCCAACAGATAGAGGCCCCAGCGCAGCCAGCGGTTCTTCGGCAGACGTTTGTTGAGCGAGGAGCGCATCGGCCGGGCTGGCTCCGGCTCGTCCGACGGCACGGCGGCCGCCGCCACGTCACTGGACGGTGCGCGCATCAGAACGGCTGCTGGTTGAGTTTCGTCTGCCATGACCCTAATCAGGAGCGGCCTTAGCACAGGATTTTCGCCTTGTCCTTCCAGGATGCCCTTGCCCGCTGCGCCGCCGAAACCGATTCCCTGCTCGACCGGCTGCTGCCCCTCGACGCCTTCCCCGCCCTGCGGGTCACGGAGGCGATGCGCTATGCCGCGCTGGGCCAGGGCAAGCGGCTCAGGCCCTTCCTGGTGGTGGAGTCGGCCGCCCTGTTCGGGGTGCCCCGCGACCGTGCCCTGCGGACAGGCGCGGCGCTCGAATGCGTGCATTGCTATTCGCTGGTGCATGACGACCTGCCGGCCATGGACGACGACGACCTACGCCGCGGCAAGCCCACCGCCCACAAGGCCTTCGACGAGGCGACCGCCATCCTCGCCGGTGACGCACTGCTGACCTATGCCTTCGAGATCCTGGCGGACGAGGCAACGCACCCCGACGCGAAGGTCCGCGTGGCGCTGATCTCGAAGCTCGCCAAGGCTGCGGGTGTGGCCGGCATGGTGGGCGGGCAAATGCTTGACATCGAGGCCGAAACCGCCAATGCCGCCGAACTCGCGCATATCGGGCTCATCCAGTCGCTGAAGACGGGCGCCCTGTTCCGCTATGCCTGCGAGGCGGGGGCGATCCTGGGCGGTGCGGACCAGGCCCCCCTCATCCGCTATGCCCAGAAGATCGGCCTGGCCTTCCAGATCGCCGACGACATTCTCGACGTTGAGTCTACGCCGGAAGCGCTGGGCAAGGCGACGCAGAAGGACAAGGCCATGGGCAAGGCCACCTTCGTCGACCTGCTCGGCATGGACGAAGCCAAGCGCCGCGCCGCCGCGCTGGTGGACGAGGCGGTGGAGAGCTTGTCCGTCTACGGAGAGAAGGCGCAGGTGCTGAGCGAAGCGGCAAGGTTCATCGTGGAGAGACGGAAGTAGGGTTGCGTGCCCCGCCCCCTCCTCCGTCACCTTCGCCCGGCTTGACCGGGCGATCCTTTTTGGTGGCCGCGAAAAGGTTGCCCGGGTCGGGCCCGGGCAAGGTGAGTGTGCTGCGGATGGCGTGGGGCCTTATCCCCACCGCCCCTTCACGTAATCCTCGACGATCACCTTGAACTGCTGCGAGAGGTTCTCGCCCCGCAGCGTCATGGCCTTCTTGCCGTCGATGAAGATGGGGGCCGCCGGAAGCTCGCCCGTGCCGGGCAGCGAGATGCCGATGTCGGCGTGCTTCGACTCACCCGGCCCGTTGACGATGCAGCCCATGACGGCGAGCGACAGCGTCTCGAAGCCGGGATAGTCGCGCTGCCAGTCGGGCATGCGGGTGCGGACATAGGCCTGGATGTCCTGCGCCAGTTCCTGGAAGGTCGTCGACGTCGTCCGGCCGCAGCCCGGACAGGCGATGACCATCGGCGCAAAGCTGCGGATGCCCATGGTCTGCAGGATTTCCTGCGCCACGATCACCTCGCGCGAGCGGTCGCCGCCGGGCTCCGGCGTCAGCGAGATGCGGATCGTGTCGCCGATCCCCTCCTGCAGCAGCACGGCGAGTGCTGCCGTCGAGGCGACGATGCCCTTCGAGCCCATGCCAGCCTCGGTGAGGCCCAGATGCAGCGCATAGTCGCAGCGCGATGCCAGTGAGCGGTAGACCGCGATCAGGTCCTGCACCTCGGAGCATTTGGCCGAGATGAGGATCCTGTCCTTCGGAAGGCCCAGCTCCACCGCACGCTCGGCCGACATCAGGCCGGACTGGACGACCGCCTCGTGCATGACCTCGCGCACGTCCATCGGCTCCGCCGATTTCGCGTTCTGGTCCATGAGCTCGGTCAGCAGCGCCTGGTCGAGCGAGCCCCAGTTGACGCCGATCCGCACCGGGCGGTCGAACTTCATGGCGGTCTCGACCATCATCGCGAAGTTGCGGTCCTTCTTCTCGCGGAAGCCGACATTGCCCGGGTTGATGCGATATTTCGCCAGCGCCTCGGCACAGGCCGGGTGGTCGTTCAGCAGCGTATGGCCGTTGTAGTGGAAGTCGCCCACCAGCGGCACGTTGACGCCCATGCGGTCCAGCTTCTCGCGGATGTGCGGAACGGCCCTGGCGGACTCCTCGCGATCGACCGTGATGCGCACCAGCTCGGAGCCGGCGCGCGCGAGGGCGGCGGTCTGCTGCGCGGTGGCCTCGGCATCGGCCGTGTCGGTGTTGGTCATCGACTGGACGACGATGGGGGCGCCGCCGCCCACGGTGACGTGGCCAACCTTCACGGGCACGGACTTGCGGCGGTTCTTGATCGCGGAATAGCTCATGGATGATTAACTGGCCTGAGGACGAAGCAAGGTCAAGACGAAGAGCAGCCCTGCCGACAGCACGATGGCCGGGCCGGTGATGGCATTGGCGAAGGCGGAAAGCGCCAGCCCCATCACCACCGACACGCAGGCGATGACGGCCGCGACCAGCGCCATCGTCTCCGGGCTGTTTGACAGCCGGCGCGCGGCGGCGGCGGGAATGACGAGGAGCGCGGTGATCAGCAGGAGGCCGACGATCTTCATGGAGATCGCCGTCATCAGCGCGATCAGCAGCACGAAGCCGAGTTCCACGCGCCTGACCTTGATGCCCTCCGCCTGGGCCAGCTCCTCGTGAACAGACATGGCGATGAGGTCACGCCAGAGCAGGCCGAGGATCAGCAGGACCAGTGCGCCGCCGATCCAGACGACGGAGACGTCGCGCCAGCTCACCGTGAGGATGTCGCCGAACAGCAGGTCCATGTGGTCGCCCGCCGAGCCGGTGACCAGGCCGACGGTGACGATGCCGAGCGCCAGCGAGGCATGCGACAGGATGCCGAGCAGCGTGTCGGTGGCGAGCACGCGCTGGTTCTTCATGACCATCAGCAGCAGCGCCACGGCAACTCCGGTGGCCACCGCCCCGAGCGTGAGGCTGAAACCCAGGAGCAGGCCGAGGCCGACGCCGAAGAGGCCCGAGTGCGCCAGCGTCTCGCCGAAATAGGCCATGCGCCGCCAGACGATGAAGCAGCCGACGGGGCCTGCGACGGAGGCGATGGCGAGGCCCGCGAGCAATGCGCGCTGGAAGAAGGGCTGGGTGAGGATGTCAAGCACGGGGGTCAGTGCCGGTGGTCATGATGGTGGTGGTCATGCCCGCAATCATGGCTTTCATGGTCATGGTCGTGGTGGTGGGTATAGGCGGCGATCATGCGCGCGGCGGAAGGCCCGAAGAGCTTGGCGAATTCCGGGTCCTGCTGCACCTTCGTCGGCCCGCCCTCGCAGCACACATGGCCGTTGAGGCAGACGACATGGTCGCTTTCGGCCATCACCATGTGCAGGTCGTGGCTGACCATGAGGATGCCGCAGCCATGGCGCTTCCGCACCTCGGAGATCAGCTCGTACATGCGGGCCTCGCCCATGAAGTCGACCGCCTGCACGGGCTCATCGAGCACGAGGAGTTCGGGATTGCGCAGCAGCGCGCGGGCCAGCAGCGCGCGCTGCAGTTCGCCGCCGGAAAGGCGCGAGACGCTGGCCTGCTTCAGGTGCAGGATGCCGGTCTCGGAAAGCGCCGCATCGATCTCTGCCTCGGTGGGCTTGAGGGTGAGCGACAGCAGGCGGCGCACGTCGAGCGGGACGTTGCTGGTCAGGGGAAAGCGCTGCGGCACATAGCCGATGCGCAGCGCCTTGGGCCGGATGATCTCGCCCGACGTGAGCGGCTGCAGGCCCAGCAGGCAGCGCACGAGGGTGGACTTGCCCGCGCCATTGGGGCCAATCACCGTGACGATCTCGTTCGGCCGCACGTCGAGGTTCACATGGTCGAGGATGGTGCGGCCGCCGATGACGAGTGTGGCATCGCGCGCACTGAGGATGGCATTGGTCACCTTCAGCATCAGGGGGCCTCCTGGCAGGCGGCGCAGAGGCCCGTGAGCTCCATGACGCTGCGCTGGATGGCGAAGCCCTGCCCCTGCGCAGCAGACTGGAGCTTCTCGAAGACCTCCGGCGCATCCAGCTCCGCGACGAGTCCGCAGCGCTCGCAGACCAGCATGACGGCGGGCTTGCCCTCATGCGGGTGGGTGCAGGCGACGAAGGCGTTGCGGCTTTCGATCTTGTGGACGAGGCCATGGGCCTCCAGGAAGTCCAGCGCCCGGTAGACCGTGATGGGCGCGGGCCGGGGGCCGAGGCCCGCCATGCGCTCGATGATGTCATAGGCGCCGACCGCGGCATGGCTCTGGGCCACGCAGTTCAGCACCTCGCGGCGCTGGCCGGTCAGGCGGGAGCCCCGCCGCTCGCAGGTGCGCTCGGCGCGCGACAGGAGCTCGGCGGTGCAGGTGGCGTGGTCGTGGTGCGGCATCGGCATGAACGTTATAATATTACATGCTTGCAGCAAGTTCCAGTTCCATCCACCATGGCGGCCGAGATTCAGGAGTGACCCATGTCCGACCATACGCCCGGAACCGCCAAGGCCACGGTTTTCATCGACAATGACCGGGTGATTGTCACCGAATACCGCTTCGCGCCCGGCGCCAACACCGGCTGGCACAAGCACGGCCATGACTATGTCGTGGTGCCGCTGATGGACGGCAAGGTGCGGCTGGAAACCCCCACCGGCCCGGCCCATGCCGAGATGAAGGCGGGCGTTCCCTACTTCCGCCACGCCGGCGTCGAGCATGACGTGATCAATGCCAACGACACGGAATATGCCTTCATCGAGATCGAACTGAAGTGAGGCTCCTTGTCCTCAACGCCGGCTCGTCATCGCTGAAATTCGCGGTGTTCGACCGGCAGCTGGCCGTGATGCTGAAGGGGCAGGTCTCCGGAATCGGGTCGAAGCCGCGGCTCGAGGTCGACGGCCACCCTGGCCGCGACGTGCCGCATGTGACCACCCCCAGTGAGGGCCTGTTGATCGCGGCCGAGTGGCTCGCCGACAACGGGCACGAGCCGGCGCAGTTCACCGGTATCGGCCACCGCATCGTGCATGGCGGCACGCAATATGTGTCGCCCGTGGTGGTGGATGACCAGGTGCAGCAGGACCTCGATGCGCTGCGCCAGCTGGCGCCGCTGCACCTGCCCTTCGGCCTCGGCGTGCTGCGCGAGATGCGGCGCGTGGCGCCCGACGTGCCCAATGTCGCCTGCTTCGACACCGCCTTCCACGCCACCCAGCCGGAACTCGCCACCCGCCTGCCGCTGCCGCGGGCCTATTTCGACAAGGGCTATCGGCGCTACGGCTTCCACGGCCTCAACTACCAGCATGTGGTGGAGGCGCTGCCGCAGGTCTCGGGCAGGCCCCTGCCCCGCCGCCTGCTGGCCGCACACCTCGGCTCCGGCGCCTCGATGTGCGCGATCTTCGACGGCAAGAGCGTCGCCACCACCATGGGCTTCTCGACGGCCGATGGCCTGGTGATGGGCACCCGCACGGGCTCCATCGACCCCGGCGTTCTGGTGGCGCTGATGCGCGACGAGCACATGAACCTCGACCAGCTGGAGGACATCCTCTATCGCCGGAGCGGCTTGCTCGGCCTCTCCGGCATTTCCGCCGACATGCGCGTGCTGCTGGCGAGCGACCGCACCGAGGCGAGCGAGGCGGTGGACTATTACTGCTATTCCGCCGCCCGCCACGCCGCTTCTCTGGTGCCGGCGCTGGGCGGGGTGGACGCCATGGTGTTCACCGGCGGCGTGGGCGAGAATGCCGGCGCCGTGCGCGCCCGCATCATGTCGCACCTCAAGTGGCTCGGCATCGGGGCGGAGAACGTCTTCGTCGTGCCCGCCAACGAGGAGCTGACCATCGCCCGCGGCGTGAAGGAGCTGGTCTAGGGAAGGCTTCATTCACCTTGCCCGGGCTCGACCCGGGCGTCCTTTGGCGGCAGCCAAAAAAAGGATGCGCGGGTCCAGCCAGCGCAAGGTGAGAGAGGTGACGAGTCAATCCGCTGCCATTGCCAGCAGCAGCGAACCGGTGGCGACGATGTCGTCGACCGTCGCACCGCGCGACAAGTCCGACACCGGCCTGGCGAAGCCCTGCAGCACCGGGCCCAACGCCTGCGCACCGGCAAGATACTGCGTCAGCTTGTAGGCAATGTTGCCGGCGTCGAGATCGGGGAAGACCAGCACGTTGGCGATCCCCGCAACCTCGCTCGGTTCCTTCACCTTTTTGGCGGCAACGGCGGGCGAGAGGGCGGCATCGCCCTGCAGCTCACCGTCGATTTTCAGATGCGGCGCCTTCCCGCGCGCAATGCGCAAGGCCTCGATGACCTTGTCGGCATCCGGATGGCTGCCGCTGCCCTTGGTCGAGAACGAGAGAAGCGCCACCCGCGGTTCGTCATCCAGAAAGCGCGCGGCACTGGCCGCTGACGCGATCGCGATGTCGGCCAGTTCCGCCGCAGTGGGCTGGATGTTGACGCCGCAATCGGCGAAGACCAGCCGCCGGTCCGGCCATTGCATGAGGAAGAAGCTCGATGGCGTGTCGATTCCGGGAGCTGGCCCGATGGTCATCAGCGCGGCCTCGATGACGCGGGCCGTGGGGTTGGCCGCACCCGCCAGCATGGCGTCCGCCTCGCCCGCGGCCACCGCCGCACCGGCGCGGTAGAGCGGCTTCTTCAGCAGGCGCGCGGCCATGGCGTCCGACATCTTCTCGCGCCTGGCCCGGACCAGCGCCACATGCGCGTCCGACGCCTCCGGCACGTCGTTGGCACCGAAGACGACGGGCACGGCCAGGCCTTCGCTGCGGAAGCGCTCGGCGGCAGCCCTGATCCGCTCGTCCTCGCCCTCTGGCATCACAAGTTTCAGACCTCTGCCCTTGATTTTGGCCTTGGCTTCGTCAATCACGCTCATCAGGATTCTCTCTTGGATAGGCGGCCATGTCAGCAGAAGAAAAGATCGAAATCCACCGTGGCCTGAAGGGCGTCTATTTCGAGCGCTCGGGCACCACCTTCATCGACGGCAAGGCGGGGGAACTGCGCTACCGGGGCTATTCGATCCATGACCTGGCCCAGCATTCGAGCTTCGAGGAGACGGCCTACCTGCTGCTTTACGGTGAATTGCCGACGGCCGACCAGCTGGCGGCATTCGATGCGAAGCTGAAGGCGGCGCGGACGCTGCCGAATCCCATCCTGTCGGTGATCGAGACGATGAAGCAGGCGCATCCGATGGACGTGCTGCGCACCGCCGTCTCCGCGCTCGCGGGCTTCGAGCCCGATACCTATGACAACACCCTCGACGCCATGCGCGACAAGGGCATCCGCCTCGCCTCGCAGGTGCCGATGATCGTGGCGGCACATGAGGCGATCCGCAATGGACGCGCCGTGCCCGAACCTGACATGGCGCTGTCGCATGCCGCCAACTTCCTGTGGATGATCACCGGGCGCAAGCCCTCGGCCCAGGGCGCGCAACTGATGGACCGCGACCTGATCCTCCATGCCGAGCACGGCAGCAACGCCTCCTCCTTCACGGCGCGCGTGGTGATCGGCACCGAGGCCAGCCTGCATGCGGCGATGACGGCGGCGATCGCCGCCCTCTCCGGCCCGGCCCATGGGGGTGCGGCGGAAGACGTGATGCGCATGGCGCAGGAGATCGGTGAGCCCGAGCGCGCCGCCGCCTATGTGAAGGCCAAGCGCGCGGCAGGCGAGGCGGTGACGGGCTTCGGCCACCGCGTCTATCGCACCGAGGACCCGCGGGCGCGGCACATGCGCGACGGCGTCGAGCAACTGTCGCGCGAGATGGGCGAGCCCAAGTGGTTTGCCATCCTGCAGGCCGTGGTCGATGCGATGAAGCCCTATGCCCGCTTCGGTGTGAATGTGAACGTCGACTTCTATTCGGGCGTCATCTACTACCTGAACGGCATCGCGCCTGACCTCTTCGTGCCGATCTTCGCAGTGGGCCGGGTGCCGGGCTGGACGGTGCAATGCCTCGAGCAGTTGCAGAACAACATATTGATCCGCCCACTGACGCTCTATGACGGCCCGTCACAGCGGGACTATGTGGCCATTTCCCAGCGCTGAAGAAGCCTGTTCCCCGGTCGCGGAGGGCCTACGGCCACAGGCGACCGGAACCCTCGGCACCGCGGGACCGTGATGCCATCCATTCGCGGATGACGGCCTGATCAGCTGGCCGGCCTGCCGCCGAGGGCCGCCTCGAGCTTGCGGTCGCGGCCATAGATGTCAGGCCGGAACTCGATGCTGCCGCCATCGCCCTCGAAGGCCGTGGCATAGATCATGTGAATCGGAATGTGGTCCGGCAGCGGCACGCGCGTGGTCTTTCCGCTGGCGAAGGCGGCGTCGATCTTTTCCTGCGTCCAGCCGGCAATGTCGCCCACCAGGTGATAGGCGAGGTCCAGCGGCCGCGACACGCGGATGCAGCCGTGGCTGAAGGCCCTGGTGGTGGCGAGGAACTTGTCCTTCGCCGGCGTGTCGTGGAGATAGATGTTGTAGGGGTTCGGCAGCATGAACTTCACCTTGCCCAGTGCGTTCTTCGGCCCCGGCTTCTGGCGGAAGGTGAAGGGGAAATTGCCCTTGCCATAGGCATTCCAGTTGATGCCGTTCCACGAGGTGAGCTTGCCGTTCATGAACACCTCGAACTCGCCGGCATAGGCAGACGGGTTGCGCCGGAGCTTGGGCAGCATCTCGCCCGTGGCGATGGAATAGGGCACGGTCCAGGTCGGATTGATGTCGACGTATTCGAGCTCGTCCGAGAACTCCGGCGTCTGGCTGGCGACGGCGCCGACCACCACGTCCATGCGGTCGACGATCTCGTGGTTCTCGACCTCGCTGAGTTCGAAGGCGGCGAGGTTGACCATGTAGTGGTGATCGCCCAGGTCCTCCGGCATCCAGCGCCAGCGTTCCATGTTGAGCATGATCTGGCGGGCACGATCTGCCGGCGGCACGTTGAGGGCGAGAATGGTCTGCTTGCCGATCAGCCCCTTGGCCTCGAGCCCGTTGCGCAGCTGGAAGCTGCGCACGGCGAGCACGGTGGAGGAGTCATAGACGTCGCCGTTCTCCTCGCCGCCGCCCGGATGGTCGCCCGTGAGCATCAGGCGCTCACGGATTTCAGGGATGCGTGGGTCGCTGGCACCCGGCTTGATATCGCCGCCCATGGCGATCATGTCCCAGTCCACCGACTCGGCGCGGGCGCGATAGAGCGACAGCATCTTCTTCAGGGCCTGGTAATGCGGGTTGTGCGACTCGAAGGCATCGAGGAAGTCATCAGGCTCCGGCTGGGCCGAGAAGCCAGTCATGATGGCGAGCACGTCGACGGTCTTGCGGTTGCGGTAGTTCTTGGGGTCCACCTTCTGCGGCGTGAGGCGACCGATCTTCAGGTCCGTCGCATAGTTCACGTAGAAGGCGGTGAAGAACAGCTCGGCCAGTGCCGCGCTTTCGGCATCCGCCGGGTCGACCGTGTCGCGCAGCTCGATCAGCGCATCGATGGGATAGTCCGCCGGGTTGAGCCCGTCGTCGCCCGCATCGGCCAGGCGCTGCAGGAAGGGCGTCATCCGCCCGGTGCCGACCCAATAGACGGGGCCCTGGTCGCGGACATAATGCGCGATGAGGGCCGGGCGGATGCGCTCCAGCGGCAGCGGCAGGCGCTCCTCCGCGCTCAGCACCTCGGCGATGGCCGCGGTGATCGCCGGCGCGGCCGGCGGCGAATCAGCCGTCTGCGCACGGGCGGCGGCGGCAAGACCTGCCCACAGGAGCATTGCAAGAAAGAGTCTCGTCGCCGTCCGCATGTCGTCTTGGTCCTTACACGTTCAGCAGAAGGAATTCGCGTTCCCAGGAACTGATCACGCGGCGGTAGTTCTGCATTTCCTCGTACTTCACGTCGTTATAGGCCTCGCAGAACTTCTCGCCCAGCACCTGCTTCAAAGCTTTCGTATAATTAAGCTTGTCGAGGCTCTCGTCGAGGCTGATCGGCAGGGTGTGGGCATAGCGGTAGGCCGAGCCCTCCACCGGCTCCGACGGCTTGATTCGCTCGACCATGCCGAGATAGCCGCAGGCGAGAGAGGCCGCGAAGGCGAGATAAGGATTGGCATCGGCACCCGGCACGCGATTCTCGACGCGGGTGTTGGACGGGTCCGACGAGGGCACGCGCAGCGAGACGGTGCGGTTGTCGATGGCCCAGTGGACGTTGGTCGGCGCATCCGAATCAGGCACCAGGCGGCGGTAGGAGTTGACGTTGGGCGCGCACAGCGACAGCGCCGCCGCGAGATAGCGCTGCAGACCGCCGATGTGGTTGAGGAACAGCTTGGCGGGCGTGCCGTCCTTGCTGGCGAAGATGTTCTTGCCGGTCTTCAGGTCCATCACCGACTGGTGGATGTGCATCGAGGAGCCGGGTTCGTTCTGGTGCGGCTTCGCCATGAAGGTGGCATACATGTCATGCTTCAGCGCGGCCTGGCGCACGGTGCGCTTGAACAGGAAGACCTGGTCCGCCAGTTCCAGCGGGTCGCCGTGGTTGAAGTTGATCTCGAGCTGCGCCGGGCCGCTTTCATGGCTCAGCGTGTCGACGTCGAGTTCCTGCGCCTCGCAGAAGTCATAGATGTCCTCGACGATGGGGTCGAAGTCATTGGCGGCGTCGATGCCATAAGCCTGGCCGCCCGGCTCCTTGCGGCCCGAGCGCCCGACGGCGGCATCGAGCGGGTAGTCGGGGTCGATGTTCTTCTTGACGAGATAGAACTCGAGCTCCGGCGCCACCACGGGCTTCCAGCCCTTGTCCTTGTAGGCCTGCAGAACGCGCTTCAGCACATAGCGCGGCGAGATCTCCACCGGGCGGTCATCGAGGTGGAAGGCATCGCAGATCACCTGTGCCGTCGGCTCCTGGTACCAGGGCACGAAGCGCATCGTGTCGACGTCGGGCTTCATGTAGATGTCGATGGCGCTGTCGGACACGGCACGCGTGTCCTGGGTGTAGCGGCCATTGATGGTGAGCGTGAAGACTTCCTCGGGGATGCGCAAGCCCCGGGAGCGGTTGCCGGACAGAAATTTCTTAGGGGGAAGAATCTTGCCGCGCGCGGTGCCGTTCATGTCGGCCACGAGGCATTCCACCTCGCTGATCTTGTGCTCGCTCAGCCATTCCTCAAATCGCGATTGGGTCATGATATTCCAGGTATTGTTGAAACAACCCAATGTAGCGCGGAAGCTTGACCAAACAAAAGGGGGGCCGCTAAACCCTTTTTCATCATGACGAAATCCATTTTCGCGCCGAGCTATTACCAGGCCACCGCCACCCCCTCGCCCGCCTATTCCCCTCTCGCAGGTGAAATTTCCGCCGATGTGTGCATCGTGGGGGCGGGCTACACGGGTCTTTCAGCCGCTCTTGAACTGGCCGAGGCCGGCCACAGCGTGGTTGTGCTGGAAGCCGAAACCGTGGGCCATGGCGCTTCCGGCCGCAATGGCGGGCAGATCTGCACCGGCTTCTCCTCGGGCCAGGACAAGATCGCCGCACAGCTCGGTCGGGATGACGCGCGCCGCTGCTTCGCGATCGCGGAAGAGTCAAAGCGCCTGCTCGTCGACCGCGTGCAGCGCTACAACATCGATTGCGACCTGCGCTGGGGCTATCTCCACGTGCTGCCCAAGCCCAACCGCATGGATGGGCTGAAGGAGTGGAAGGACGAGTGGGATGCACTCGGCTATACCGACACCGAGATCCTCGACAAGGCGCAGCTGGAAGAGAAGCTGGGCACGCGGGCCTATCACGGTGCGCTGCGCGAGGGCGGTGCGGGGCACTTCCACCCGCTCAACTATTGCCTCGGCCTTGCGCGCGCCGCCACGACAGCCGGTGCCGTCATTCACGAGCATTCGCCGGCGATCGAGATGGATACGGGTGCGAAGCCCTTCGTCAGGACGGCGAAAGGCAAGGTCAACGCGCGCTTCGTCATCATCGCGTGTAACGCCTATCTCGGGCGGCTGGTGCCGCAGCTCTATGGCAAGGTCCTTCCCGTCACCAGCTACATCATCGCCACCGAGCCGCTCGGCGAGAACCGTGCGCGCGCCCTCATCCGTGACGGCGAGGCGGTGGCCGACACCAACTTCATCGTCGACTATTTCCGCGTCTTGCCCGATACGCGCATGCTGTTCGGCGGCAAGGCCAGCTACACCACGCGGGAGCCTGCCCATCTCGCCCCCGAGATGAAGCAGTCGATGGTCAGGATCTTCCCGCAGCTGCGCGATGCGAAGGTGGAATTCGCCTGGGGCGGATACATCGCCATCACCCATAACCGCATCCCGGACTGCGGACGATTGAGCCCTACCGCCTATTATGCCCATGGCTATTCCGGCCAGGGCGTGGCGCTCGCCGGCATGTACGGCAAGCTGATGGCGGACGCGGTGCGCGGCACGGCAGAGCGATTCGACCTGCTGTCACGCGTGCGGCACTATCCCTTCCCCGGCGGCCCGGTGCGCGTTCCGCTGCTCGCCGCCGCCATGCTCTATTACCGACTGAAGGATGCCCTGAGCTGATGAGCAAGCTGTTCTCCCCCATCACCTACCGGTCCATGACGCTGAAGAACCGCGTCATCGTCGCACCCATGTGCCAGTATTCGGCTCAGCATGGCATGGCCAATGACTGGCACCTCGTGCACCTGGGGCGCTTCGCGCTCGGCGGATTCAGCCTGGTCATCGCCGAAGCCACGGGTGTGACACCCGAGGCCCGCATCTCCTATGGCTGCCTCGGCCTGTGGGAGGATGCGCAGATCCCGCCGCTGAAACGCATCGTCGAGTTCCTGCACAGGAACGGCGCGAAGGCCGGCATCCAGCTGGCCCATGCCGGCCGCAAGGCCAGCGCACCCGTGCCATGGCGCGGCAGCTTCAACGAGACCGAGGCCGAGAAGGCCGCGCTCGGCTTCGAGTCATGGACCCCCGTCGCCCCCTCGGCCGAGAAGCACATGGCGTCCTATGCCATGCCAGAAGCACTCGACGCGGCAGGCCTTGCCCGGGTGCGCGACGGATTCGCGGCCGCCGCGAAGCGTGCCCACACGGCAGGCTTCGACATGATCGAGCTGCACTCGGCCCATGGCTATCTGCTGAACCAGTTCCTCTCGCCGGTCGCCAACAAGCGGACGGACAATTATGGCGGCAGCCTCGAGAACCGCATGCGCTTTCCCCTCGAGGTCGCCCGGGCCGTCCGCGCCGCGTGGCCCGAGGACAAGCCGGCCTTCGTGCGCGTCTCCGTCACCGACTGGATCGAGGGCGGCGTCACGGTGGCGGAAAGCATTGCCTATGCGCGGGAGCTGAAGGCCATCGGCTATGACGTGGTGCATTGCACCTCGAGCGGTTTCGATGGTGCGAAGATCCCGGTCGGGCCATTGTATCAGGTGCCGCTTGCCGAGGCGGTGCGCAAGGGAGCCGACGTGCCGACCGCCGCCGTGGGCCTGATCACCAAGGCCGCCGAGGCCGAGCATATCCTGGAGAACGGCCAGGCCGACCTGATCGCGCTCGGGCGACAGGCGCTGGATGATCCGAACTGGCCGCTCCACGCCATGCGCGAGCTGATTGCGGGCGACAGCTACGGCAACTGGCCGCTGCAGGCAGGCTATGCCGTGCGCATCAAGGACAAGGCGCTGGGGCTGGCGAAGTAGGCTCGCGGTGTTTCACCGCCCCCGGGCTCGACCCGCGGGTCCTTTCCATGCGGACACAAAAAGGCTGCCCCGGTCAAGCCGGGGCAAGGTGATGATCAAAAGCGGGTTACTCCGCGAAGGGCGTGGCCCTCGCCCCCTTCTGCCAGGCCTTGAGGCAGAGATATTCCATGATGAGCGAGGACGCCGCGAGCGAGGTGATGTCGGCGTGGTCATAGGGCGGTGACACTTCCACCACATCCATGGCGACGAAGTTCACGTCGGTGAGCTTGCGCATGATCGATGCCGCCTGGTGATAGCTGAGGCCGCCGGGGATGGGCGTGCCGGTGCCGGGCGCCACCGAAGGATCGAGGCAGTCGATGTCGAAGGTGAGGTAGGCCTTGTTGGTGCCCACCACCTTGCGGATGATCTCGGCGATCTGCGCCGGCGTCGAGTCATGCACCTCGTCGGCATAGACGATCCGGAAGCCATAGGTGCGCTCACCGGCAAAGACCGTGCGAATGCCGATCTGCACCGACTTCTTCGGATCGATCAGGCCTTCCTTCACGGCGTAGCCGAACATGGTGCCGTGGTCGATGCGGCCGCCGTCATCGGGTTCGACATCGCGGTGCGCGTCGAAATGGACGAGCGACAAGGGCCCGTGCTTCTTCGCATGGGCCTTCAGCAGCGGATAGGTGACGTAGTGGTCGCCACCCAGCGAGATCATCTCGGCGCCCGACGAAATGATTTCCGTCGCGTGGTCCTCGAGGCGCTGGGGGAAGTTTTCCTTGCGGCCCCAGTCGAAGAAGCAGTCGCCATAGTCGACGACGGCGAGCGTGTCGAAGGGATCGAAGTTCCACGGCCAGAACGGGCCCCAGGCATTCTCGGCCGAGGCCTTGCGGATGCCCTCAGGACCCATGCGCGTGCCAGAGCGGTGCGACACGGCCTGGTCGAAGGGAATGCCGGTGACCGCGATGTCGACGCCCGTCAGGTCACGCGTGTATTTGCGACGCATGAAGGACAGCGCGCCGGCATAGGTGGGTTCCCACTGCGTGCCCTTCAGCTGTTCGCGACGGAAGGCGCTGTCGCCCGGAAGCGGGCCGTTGGGATTCATCTCGAGCGACATCGAAAGCTACTCCGTGAGGACGATGGAATCTTCGGACGCCCAGTAGACCCAGACATTCTGGCCACGCTCCACGCCGGAGCCGCCGAGGCGGGTGTCGTTCTGGACATTGACGGAAAGGGCAAGCCCGTCGACGGCCTCGATGACCACGTGGCTGGTGTCGCCGTAATAGGCCACGTCGCGCACCTTGCCCTGAACGCGAATGGCGGAACTGGGCTCGGTGGTGGCGATCTTCAGCTTCTCGGGTCGCACCGCAACGGCCACCTGGCCGCCGACCAGGTTGTCGCTCGCGAGCTCCATGCGGCCCACGCCCTTCAGCTCGCAGTCGATCTTGCGGCCGATCTGGCGGTGCACGCGGGCATCGATCAGGTTCACCTTGCCGATGAAGTCGGCGACGAAGCGGCTCTTCGGCTGCTCATAGAGCTCGGCGGGCGTCGCCACCTGCTGGACCGCACCGCGGTCCATGACGGCAATCCGGCTCGCCATGGACAGGGCTTCGTCCTGGTCGTGCGTCACGATGATGAAGGTGATGCCGACGGTCTCCTGCAGCCTCGTCAGCTCCATGCGCATGTCGTCGCGCAGCTTGGCGTCGAGTGCTGAGAGCGGCTCGTCGAGGAGCAGCACCTTGGGGCGCTTGACCAGCGCACGCGCGAGCGCCACGCGCTGGCGCTGGCCGCCGGACATCTGGTCCGGCTTGCGGGTCGCGAGCTTGGTGAGCTTCACCATCTCCAACGCCTCGCCGACGCGGCGCTTGATCTCCTCGGAGGCAACGCCGGTCACCTTCAGGCCATAGCCGACGTTCTGTTCCACCGTCATGTGCGGGAACAGCGCATAGGACTGGAACACCATGTTGGTGGGCCGCTTGTTGGGGGGCGTATAGGCCATGTCCTCGCCGCCGATGATGATCTGGCCACCAGTGGGGGTCTCGAGGCCGGAGATCATGCGCAGCAGCGTGGTCTTGCCGCAGCCCGAGGGGCCGAGCAGCGCGAAGAACTCGTTCTGCGCGATGTCGAGCGAGACATTGTCGACGGCCGTGACGCCGCCCGGGAAGGCCTTGGTGACATTGCGGATGGAGACGATGGCATCTGACATGACGTTCAACCCTTGTCCGCCTTGGGCGGCGCCTGGAGTTTCATTGCGAGGACGGTGGCGACAACGGTGATGACGATCAGCACGGTCGATGCCGCGTTGATCTCGGGCGAGACGCCGCGGCGCACCAGCGAATAGACCTTGACCGGGAAGGTGACGGTTTCCGGACCCGAGGTGAAGAAGGTGATGACGAAGTCATCGAGCGACAGGGTGAAGGCCAGCAGTGCACCGGCGATGAGGCCGGGCTTCATGTAGGGCACGATGATCGACCAGAAGGTCTGCCATTCGCTGGCGCCAAGGTCCTTCGAGGCCTCTTCGAGCTGCCGGTTGAAGCCGACGAGCCGCGAGCGCACGACCACCGCCACGAAGGGGAAGCAGAAGGTGACATGGGCGAAGATGATGTTGCCGAGGTTCAGCGGCCAGGGCAGATTGACGAACAGCTCCATCATCCCGGAATTGACGAAGAACAGCAGCAGGGCCACACCCATGCAGATCTCGGGGATCACGATGGGCAGCGCCATGAAGCCTTCGTAGGCGCCCTTCATCGGGAAGCGGAAGCGCCACATCAGCAGTGCCGTCAGCGCACCGAGGATGGTGGCGAAGACCGTGGCGATGAGCGCGATCACCAGCGAGTTGGTCAACGCCTCGATGAGGGACGCGTTGTTCCAGGCCTTGGTGTAGTTGTCGAGGGTGAAGCCGCGCCAGACCACGCCGCGCTTGTCGGTGTTGAAGGAAAACGCGATCAGCGTGATGATCGGCGCATAGAGCACGAAGAAGATGGTGGCGAACAGCACCTTGAGCCAGGTGCGGCTGCCATAGTCCAGGGGCCCCTGCCCCGGTTTCAGCTGGGCGGCCATCAGACGTCCACTCCCTTGCTGCGCATGGTGAAGAGATAGCGGAGCGCCAGCGCGCCGAAGGTGGCGTACATCAGCAGGAAGGACAGCGCCGAACCGAAGGGCCAGTCATTCGCCGCCTTGAACTGGCGCTCGATGACATTGCCGATCATCAGCGCGTTGGCGCCACCCAGCAGGTCAGGCGTCAGGAAGGAGCCGAGGCACGGGATGAAGACCAGGATGATGCCCGAGACGATGCCCGGCATGGTGAGCGGTACGGTGACGCGAAGGAAGGTCTGAAACTGCGAGGCGCCGAGATCGAGACTCGCCTCGAGGTAGGACTTGTCCAGCCTTTCGATGGTGGCATAGAGCGGCAGCACCATGAAGGGCATGTAGACATAGACGAGCCCGAAGATGACCGCGAAGTTGTTGTAGAGCATTTCGTAGGGGCCGATGCCGACCCAGCCCAGGATCTTGTTGACGTAGCCCTGCGTGCGGAACACCGCGATCAGCGCATAGGTGCGGATGAGGAGGTTGATCCAGAAGGGCAGCACCACGAGCAGCAGCAGCAGCGGCTTCCACTTGTCCTTGGCGAAGCAGATGCCGAAGGCGATGGGATAGGCGGTGAGCAGGCACAGCGCGGTGGCGAGCGCCGAGATCCACACCGACTTCCACATGATGCCGAGATAGAGCGGATCCATCGCGCGGAGGTAGTTGGTGATGCCGGTGAGATAGGCATAGTCGGTGATCGACACCTGGCCGTCCACGACGGCCTTGTCGCTGAACGACATGACGAAGAGGAAGCCGAGTGGAATGATGAAGAAGGCCAGAAGCCACAGCGAAGGCGGTATGCCCAGTGTCCAGAAGACACGCGGATTCTGTTTCCAGCTCTCCAAGATGCGTTCACTCCCCCGTCAGTCGTTTTCTTTGAAGTTAGCCCAGCACGGCACGTGACGGCAACCCCGGCTATAGCCGGTCGAGCGCCCTGTCGATCGCCGCCACCGCAAAATCGGCATTGTCGCGGCTGAACACGATGGGCGGCCTGATTTTCAGCACATTGCCCAATATCCCCTCACCGCCGACAAGGGCCCCCTCGTCGCGGATCAGGTTGAGCAGGCGGTGCATCACGTCTCCGGCAGGGGTCTTTGACGTGCGATCATGCACGAGTTCGACGCCGGTGGCGAGGCCGACGCCGCGCACGTCGCCGATCAGCGCGTGTTTCGACATCAGGCCGGAGAGGCCCTTGCGGAAGTGGGCGCCCACGTCGCGCGCATTCTCCAGCAGTTTTTCGTCCCGGATCACGTCCAATACGGCCATCCCCGCTGCACCCGCGACGTTGTTGCCGCCGAAGGTGGAGAAGAACGGCCCGAATTGAAGGAAATGTGACAGGATCTCGGGACGGGTGATGACGACGCCCAGCGGATAGCCGTTGCCGGCCGGCTTGCCGATGGTGATGAAGTCCGGCTCGACGCCATGGTGGCGGTGGCCCCAGAAGGACGGCCCCATGCGGCCGAAGCCGGACTGCACCTCGTCGGCGATGAACAGGCCACCCGCCGCGCGCACCCGCTTCACCACGCCCTGCAGATAGCCCGGCGGTGCATCGAGGATGCCGTTGGTCATGAAGGCCGAGTCGACCATCAGTGCGGCGACGCCGAGACCCGCCTCCTGAAGCTCGGCGATGGGCCCCTCGGCAAGTGCCGCGTAGCGCGCGCCCACATCCGCTTCGTCCGCGCCATAGGGGCCGCGATAGACGTCGGGCGCGGGCAGTAGCCGGACATGCGGCGCGCTCCAGTGCGCGGGTGCATTCGACGGCGAGAAGGCGTCGATCGCTTCGCTCACCCCGTGATAGGCGAAGTCCATGCACAGGCCGCCCTTATGCCCGGTGAAGGCCTTGGCCATGCGCCAGGCGAGATCATTCGCCTCGCTGCCCGAGTTGACGAAGGTCACCGCGGTGAGGTCCTCGCCGGCAAGCGCCGTCAGTCGCTCGGCATATTCCAGCGCCTGGTCGGTGATGTAGCGCGTGTTGGTGTTGAGGGTGCGGGCCTGCCGCGCGATGGCTTCGGCCACATAGGGGTGGGCATGGCCCACATGCGGCACGTTGTTATAGCAGTCGAGGTAGCGCTTGCCGTCGGAGGCCGTGAGCCAGACACCGTCGCCCTTCACGATGTGCAGCGGCGGATCGTAGAAGACATAGAGCTTTTCGCCCATCACCTTGCGGCGGCGCGCGATCGCTTCATCCGCGGTCTTCGGGTGCTGGGGCGGCACGGCAGGAAAGGCCGCAGCGCGGCGCAGGAGGCCACGGAGCCTGTCATGCCCGAGGGCGCGCAGCGCGCGGATCATCGGCATGCTGCGGCTGTTGAAGGCCTGGAAATAGCCCTGGCTGGCGATGCCGTTCGATGCCTTCAGCGCATCGATCAGCGGCGTCATGAGAAGGCGCACCTCGATCAGGTCGACCAGCGCATCGGCCTCCACCTCCTCGAGCGGCGTCACGCTGCGATAGCCGCGCGTCAGTTCGAACAGCGTCTCTTCGGCGTCCTGGCCAGGCGACAGGAAGTCGCCTGCAGCATTGGCGAGGTCGAGGATCAGCGGCCCATGCACCATGTCGCCGAAGTCGATGATGCCGATGACCTTGCCCCGCTCATCGACCAGCGCATTGTGCGGGTGCACGTCGCCGTGGATGATCTGGCTGCGCATGCGGCGCATCGCCGGCACCGTCACCGCCTCATGCCGGGCGAGAATCTCCTGCGCCAGAGCACGGTCTTCCGTCGGAAGATGACCGATCTCGCCGGCAAGCCGCAGCACGTGGCGCGTGTCCCACACGAGTTCACGCTCGGCCGGAGCGCCATGGACGAAACCGCGCAGTGCCAGCCCGAGTTGCGCCAGCAGCTGGCCCAGATCGAACAGGCTCTCGCGGGACAGCGTGTCGCCACCCAGTACGCGGCCCTCGCGCCACGACAGCACCATGACAGGATATGCGGCGCCCTCGTAAGCGAGGCGCCCCAGCAGTTCGCCGTCACGGGTGCGGATGAGGCGCGGCACCGGAAGCGACGGATCGGCACTGGCGATGTGCTCCAGCGCAAGCCCCTGGCACTGCAGCACGGCGTCACCCTCCGCCGGATGGCAGAGCTTGAACACCACGCTGGCGCCGTCAGCACCCATGATGCGAAAGTTCTGGTCACGCTCGCCTTCGAGCGAGGACCACGTGCCGCCGAGGCCATAAAACTCGCGCGCGAAGGCCCGCAGGACGTCGAGCGGAAGGGCGGGCGGTCTCAGCGTGTCGAGCATGATGCTCCGGTGGTTCGAACGAAAAGGGGCGGCCCCTCGCGGTGGCCGCCCCGGATTGTGCCCCGGTTACGAGGCGCGGATGCGCGTCCAGATCTCGTCGCGCTGCTTCACCGCTTCCTCACCGAGGTAGAGGGTCGGTTCGCACTTGATCAGCACGTCGGCGGGCGGGAAGATCACCGGGTTGTCCTTGTACTCGGCCGGCATCAGGTCCTTGGCCGCCTTGTTGGTGGTGGCATACTGAATCGTCTCAGCGATGCCCGCACCTTCCTTGGCGTCGAGGATGAAGTTGAGGAAGGCCATGGCGTTCTCCGGGTGCGGGGCACCCTTCGGCACGGCCATGGTGTCCTGCCAGACGAGCGAACCTTCCTTCGGCACCACATAGCCGAGGTCTTCGTCCTCGGTCATCACCTGCTTGATGTCGCCATTCCATTCCTGACAGACCTTGACCTCGCCAGAGGCCAAGAGGTCCTGACCGTTGTCGGGGGCGAAGACCTTGATGTTCTTCTTCTGCGCGATCAGAAGGTCCTCGACCTTCTTGAGTTCGTCCGCATTGGTCGAGTTCCAGGAATAGCCGAGGTACTTGAGGCCGGCGCCCAGCACGTTCTGCTGGTCGGAGAGCATCGAGATGGCGCCTGCATATTCATCCGAATCGAGAAGCACCTTCCAGCTGTCGGGCGTGGCGCTGACGGCCGACTTGCGGAAGCCGATACCGACCGTGCCCCACATGTAGGGGATCGAGTACTTGCGGCCCGGGTCGAACTGCGCGTCCTGGAACAGCGTGTCGATGTTGGTCATGTTGGGGATCTTCGCGTGATCCAGCGGGATCAGCATGTCGGCCTTGATCATGCGCTCGAGATAGTCGTTGGTCGGCACGATCACGTCGTAGCCCGGGTTGCCGCCCTTGAGCTTGGCGAAAAGCTCGTCATTGTCGGCAAAGAGATCCATCTTCACCTCGATGCCCGTGGCCTCGGTGAATTCGGCCAGGGTGTTCTCGCCGATGTAGGTGTCCCAATTGTAGAAGTTCAGCTTCTTCTCCTCCGCCGCCATCGAGAAGCGCGGCAGGAAGCTGAGGCCGGCAAGCATGGCGGCCGAGCCCTGAAGCAGCGAGCGGCGGTTGGGACGGAACCGCGGACGGAAAGTCGACATTCTCTCAAATCCTTTCACAAGTTCTGCACCGATAACTCTAGCCGCCGGCGCATGGGGCGGCCTCAAACTGGCAAGGGTAGCTTATGCTACCGCTGCCCCCCGGCCAATAAGGAATCTACTTAACCTTATGTAATCTCAAACGACTTCATTCTTGACCTGCGCGTAAGTCGCATCCAGCGCCACACGCGCAAGGCGCACCAGCTCGTCAATCTCCTTCTTGGTGATGACCAGCGGCGGGGCCAGAACCATGGTGTCCCAGCAGGCGCGCATGATCAGGCCGTTCTTGAAGGAATTGTCACGGCACATGGTGCCCACCCGGCCCGGGCTGGCGAAGCGGCCCCGGCGGGCCTTGTCGTTCGACAGCTCGATGGCGCCGATGAGGCCCATGGACCGCGTCTCGCCGACGATCGGGTGGTCGCGCAGGGACGCCAGCGCCTGGGCGAAATAGGGCCCTATCTCAGCCGTGTGGCCGACGAGGTTCTCGCGCTCGATGATCTCGATGTTCTTCAGCGCCACGGCGCAGGCCACCGGGTGGCCCGCATAGGTCATGCCATGGTAGAACTCGCCACCCAGCTCGAAGAAGTCCTTGATCAGGTGGTCGGCGAAGGCCACCGCGCCGATCGGCAGGTAGCCGGACGACAGGCCCTTGGCCATCGGCACGATGTCGGGCTCGAAGCCCATGGTCTCGAAGCCCCACCAGTTGCCGGTGCGGCCGAAGCCGCAGATCACTTCGTCCGAAATGATCAGGATGCCGTACTTGCGGCAGATCTTCTGCACTTCCGGCCAGTAGGTGGACGGCGGGATCAGCACGCCGCCCGCCCCCTGGATCGGCTCGCCGATGAAGGCGGCAACATTGTCCGGCCCGACTTCGAGGATCTTCTTTTCCAGCTCCGCCGCGGCGGCGAGACCGAACTCCTCCGGCGTCATGTCGCCGCCGAAGTCAAACCAGTGCGGCTGCTGGATGTGGTGGAAGCCCGGGAACTCGGTGCCCACCTGGTCATGCATGCCCTGGAAGCCGCCGAGGTTGGCCGCCACCATGGTCGAACCGTGGTAGCCGCGGGTGCGGGCGATGAAGTGCTGGCGATAGGGCTTGCCCTTCAGCTTCCAGTAGTGGCGCACGAAGCGCACGATGGTGTCGTTCGATTCCGAACCCGAGTTGGTGAAGAAGATGTGCTTGAAGCGCTCCGGCATCACCGAGGAGATCTTGGCGGCGAGCTCGGTCGTCGGCACCGTCGTCGTCTTGAAGAAGGTGTTGTAGTAAGGAAGGTCGAGCATCTGCTTGTAGGCAGCCTCGGCGAGCTCCTTGCGGCCATAGCCCACATTCACGCACCACAGGCCGGACATGCCGTCCAAGAGCTTGTGGCCGTTGCCGTCCCAGATCCAGATGCCATCGGCCTGGGTCATGACGCGCGGGCCGCCCTCGGCATGGAAGGACTTGTGGTCGGTGAAGGGGTGGAAGTGGTGGGCGATGTCGTTCTTCACGACTTCGGCGATATCGATGTTCTTGTTGAGGACGTTCATGGCACTCTCCAAACTGAATGGGCAAGGGGCCCTCGCCGGCAGCAGCGGGGCAGGCAATCAGACAGAATGCGGGGCTCTTACGGCTTGAATCCGATGCGGGCGCAGTGAAGCATCACTTCATCATACGCCGTCTTTGACCAGACGGGCAAAATGACCCCGGATATGGTCGCGTGAAAACACATGCGCGTCTTATGCCATTTCCGCAGCGCTTCCGCAAGGAACACGCCATCCGCGAGGAGCCTCCTTCAGGGTTGCCTCATTTCTGATGACCGACTGCCGGTCAGGGATGAGGGCACGGACCCTGCCCGCTACGCCGCGAAGGCCGCCGCCATCAGCCGCTTCGTATAGTCCTCCCGCGGATGGTCCAGCACCTCGTCCGGCGTGCCCTGCTCCACCATGCGGCCATCCTTCATCACCATGATGTGGTCGGCCATGGCGCGCACCACGGCGAGATCGTGGCTGATGAAGAGATAGGAGAGGTTGTTGGCCTGCTGCAACTCGCGCAGCAGGTCGACGATCTGCTTCTGCACCTGCCGGTCCAGCGCCGAGGTGGGCTCGTCCAGCACCACGACCTTGGGCTTGAGGATGATGGCGCGGGCGATGGCGATGCGCTGGCGCTGGCCGCCGGAGAATTCATGTGGGTAGCGGTTGCGCAGGCTGGGATCGAGCTGCACCTCCTCCAGCGCCTGCGCGGCGCGGCGATCGCGCTCGGCGCGCGACATCGAGGGCTCGTGCACCAGCAGGCCCTCGGTGACGATCTGGCCCGCCGTCATGCGCGGGCTGAGGGAGCCGAAGGGGTCCTGCAGAACGACCTGCAGTTCGCGGCGGAGCGGGCGCATCTGCTCGCGCGTCAGGCCCTGGATCGAGCGGTTCTCGAAACTGATGGCGCCCTCGCTCGGCAGCAGCCGCAGCACGGCGCGGGCGAAGGTGGACTTGCCCGAGCCCGACTCGCCGACGATGCCGATGGTCTGGCCCCGGCGCAGCGTCATCGACACGCGATCCACCGCGCGCAGCACCAGGGGCGGGCCGGACATGAAGCCGCCACCCAGCCTGAAAGTGACCCGCACATCGGTCGCGTCGATCATCTTGGGCGCATTGGGCGCCACGGGCAGCTTGCGGCCCGTCGGCTCGGCTTCGAGCAGCGCCCTGGTATAGGGGTGCTTCGGATTGGCGAAGAGCTGCGCCGTCTCCCCCTCCTCCACCACCTCGCCGCGGCGCATGACATAGACGCGGTGCGCGATGCGCTTCACGATATTGAGGTCATGGGTGATGAACACCATGCCCATGCCCAGCCGCTGCTGCAGGCTGGCCATGAGTTCCAGGATTTCGGCCTGGATGGTGACGTCGAGCGCCGTCGTGGGTTCATCCGCGATCAGCAGATCCGGGTTGTTGGCGAGTGCCATGGCGATCATCACGCGCTGGCGCTGGCCGCCCGACATCTCATGCGGGTAGGAGCCCATGCGGCGCTCCGGCTCCGGGATGCGCACGAGGCGCAGCATCTCGACGGCCCGCGCGCGCGCCTCCGCCGCACCGAGGCGCTGGTGCTTGCGGATCGGCTCGATGAGCTGGTCGCCGATCTTGTAGAGCGGGTCGAGCGAGGTCATCGGCTCCTGGAAGATCATGGTGATCTTCGCGCCGCGAATGTCGTTGAGCTCCGACTTCGAAATTCCGAGCAGGTTGGTGCCGCGGTAATCGACCTCGCCCGTCGCCTTGCCGTTCGAAGCGAGGAGGCCCATGGCCGCCATCATCAACTGGCTCTTGCCGGAACCGGACTCGCCCACGATGGCAACGGTCTCGCCGGCGTTCACATGGAGGTTCACGCCCTTCACCGCCTCGACGGTGCCGTCGAGCGTCGCGAAGCTCACCTTGACGTTCTGGAGGTGAAGAATGCGCTCGCTCATCTCAGCGGTCCTTCGGGTCGAGTGCATCACGCAAGCCGTCGCCGATGAAGTTCAGTGCGAAGAGCGTGGTGGTGAGGAAGAAGGACGGGAAGATCAGGAGCCAGGTGGCGCTCGGGATGTTCTTCGCTCCTTGCGAAATGAGAACGCCCCAGCTCGACATGGGCTCCTGCACGCCGAGGCCCAGGAAGGACAGGAAGCTCTCGAGAATGATGACCTGCGGCACCAGCAGCGTCATGTAGATGACGACGGGGCCGAGCAGGTTCGGCACCACGTGGCGCAGCAGGATGCCGCCGGGCGACACGCCCAGCGCCTCCGCCGCCTGGACATATTCCTGGCGTTTCAGCGACAGCGCCTGACCGCGCACGATGCGCGCCATGTCGAGCCACAGCACCGCCCCCACGGCAAGGAACATTAGCACGAAGTTCCGCCCGAAGAAGACGACCAGCATGATGACGAAGAAGATGAAGGGCAGCGAATAGAGGATGTCGACGATGCGCATCATGACCTCGTCGGTGCGGCCGCCGGTGAAGCCCGCGATGGCGCCGTAGAGCACCCCGATGAACACGGCGACCAGACCCGCGAGCAGGCCGATGGCCAGCGACACGCGGCCGGCGACCAGCGTGCGGGTGAGGAGGTCGCGGCCGTTGCTGTCGGTTCCGAAGAAGAAATACTTCTTCTGCACGTCGGCGCTCATCGTCATCTTCAGGCCGTCCGCCGACCTGTCGGTGATCTGCGCGCCCTCGAAGACGTCTGACCGGTCGATATAGCGCGTCACGCGCTCGTCGATGGGCTTGGCCGAGGTGACGGTGATGAGGACCCTGCCGTCCTTCTCCTCCCAGCCGGCAAGATCGAGGCGGCTCTTCTTCACCGCGTCCTTCACCGCGAGGTCGATGGCCTCGGGCCTGGGGTAGGCCTCGAGGCTGGGCGGCACGCGGGTGTAGTCCTGGTAGATGGTGGTGAAGTCATGCGGGGTGAACCACGGGCCCGCGATGCAGATCAGCGCCATGAAGGCCAGGTACCAGATGCTCACCATGGCGGCCTTATTGGCCTTGAGGCGGTTCCAGGCATCGGCCCACAGCGAGCGGCCCTTCGCGGCGGCCGGGAGCGTCACGTCAGTCATAGCGCACCCGCGGGTCGACCACCGCGTAGAGGATGTCGACGATGAGGTTGAAGAGGATGGTGAAGATGGCGATCACCACCACGGTGCCCATGACCAGCGTATAGTCGCGGTTCAGCGCGGCCTCGACGAAGTAGCGCCCGACGCCGGGAATGGCGAAGATCGTCTCGACGATGATCGAGCCCGTCAGCAACGCGGCGGCAGCGGGCCCGGCATAGGAGATGATCGGCAGCAGCGCGCCGCGCAGGGCGTGCTTGATCACGACGGAATAGTCCGAGAGGCCAAGGGCGCGCGCCGTGCGGATGTGGTGCGAGCGCAGCGACTCGATCATCGAGCCTCGCATGAGGCGCGCCACGATGGCGAGCTGCGGCAGCATGAGGGTGAGCACCGGGCCTACCTTGTTGATGAAGGCGCCGTCGCCCCAGCCGCCCACCGGAAACCACTTGAGGGTGAGCGCGAAGAACAGCTGGAACAGGGGGGCGATCACGAAGGTGGGAATCGTCGAGCCCGCCGTGGCGGTGGCGATCACCGCATAATCCGCCGGCTTGTTCTGGTAGAGCGCGGCGATGATGCCGAGCATGCCGCCGAGCAGCAGGGCGAGCACGAGGGCCGATCCGCCGAGCTGGATCGAGATCGGCAGCCCATTGGCGAAGAGTTCGGCCACGGTGAAGTCCGGCAGGTTGTAGCTCGGGCCGAAGTCGCCGTGGATGAGGTTGTTCAGATAGAGCAGGTATTGCTTCCACAGCGGCTGGTCGAGGTGGAAGACGCGCTCGAGATTGGCCTTGATGACGGGGTTGAGGCCCTTTTCCTGGTTGAAGGGGCCGCCGGGCGCGACGCGCATCAGGAAGAAGGAAATCGTGACGATCACGAAGAGTGTCGGGATCGCGGTGAGGAAACGCCTCAGGACGTAACGCAGCATGGGTCCGCAACTCGGCTGAAGGGTGGGGGCCGCCCGGCCCGGTCAGGCAGGGCGGCCCATCACTGTTGCGGGTTATTCCTTGGCGAGGAAGCGGGTCGGGTGGACGTCCATGACGTTGTCCTCCCAGCCCTTGATCTTGTTCGAGACCAGGTCGTGATAGCTGTAGTAGAGCAGCGGCACCACGCAGTGGTCACGCGCCACGCCGATCGCCTCGGCATCGGAGAGCGCCTTCATGCGGGCCTCGGGCGTCGCCGCGGCGGCGGCCACGGCCATCAGCTCGTCATACTCCTTGTTGGAATAGACCGCGTAGTTGTTGCCGGTGCCGGACTTGCACAGGGCCAGGAAGTTTTCCGGGTCCTTGTAGTCGGCGATCCAGCCGGCGCGCGCGATGTCGAAGTCGCCCTTCTGCTCGAGCAGGCCGTAGTGGGTCTTGGTGTCGGTGTTGACGAGCGACACCTCGATGCCGAGCGGCTTCAGCTGCTCCTGGATGGCCACGGCGGTGTTCTTGTGGTTCTCCGAGGTGTTGAAGCGGATCTCCATCTTCAGCGGCTTGTCCGGACCGTAGCCCAGTTCGGCCAGCACCTTCTTGGCCTCGTCCTCGCGGTCGAGCTGCGACTTCTCGGCATAATCCGTGGTGCGCGTCTCGTAGCCCGCAATCCCCGGCGGCACGAAGGAATAGGCCGGGATCATGGTGTTCTGCCAGACCTTCTCGGCAAGGTAGTCGCGGTCGATCGCCATCGACACGGCCTGGCGGAGCTTGACGTTGTCCCACGGCGCCTTGTCGGTCTTGAAGGCATAGTAGTAGGTGCCGAGATAGGGCCCGATCCGCACCTGGTCGCCGAACTTGGCCTTGATGTCGGCCAGCTGCTCGGTAGGCAGATCATCGTTCGAGTCGAGCTCGCCCGCCTCGAAGCGCTTCATGGCGGTGGAGCGGTCCTCGGTGGGGATGAAGTTCACCGTGTCGATCTTCACATTGGCCGCATCATAGAACTTGTCGTTCTTGCTGAGCTTGATGTGATCGTTCGGCACGAACTCCTTGAACACATAGGCGCCGTTGGAGACGAGGTTGCCGGGCTTCACGAAGTCGGCGCCCAGCTTCTCGATGCTGGCCTTGTTCACCGGATAGGTGGCCTGGTGGGTGAGCATCTCGAGGAAATAGGGTGTGGGCGCGTTGAGCGTCACCTCGAAGGTCTCGGCGTCGACCGCCTTGACGCCCAGTTCCTCGGGCTTCTTCTTGCCGGCGGTGATATCCTCGGCGTTGACCACCGGGGCCAGCATGTAGGCGTATTCGGCGGCGGTCGCGGGATCGACCAGGCGGCGCCAGGAATAGACGAAGTCATCCGCCGTCACCGGCGTGCCGTCGGACCAGAGGGCACCCTTGCGCAGCTTGAACGTATAGGTCTTGCCGTCGGCGGACACGGTGTGGCTCTCGGCGGCGCCGGGCTGCACCTCGGCCTTGGCGTCCTGCACCATGAGGCCCATGAACAGGTCGCGCAGGATGTTGGCTTCATAGACGGTGGAGGTCTTGTGCGGGTCAAGCGACTCCGGGTCGGCCGAATTGCCGCGGTTGTAGACGACCTCGGCGAAGGCGCCGGAGGCCGTCATCGCCAGCATGCTGCAGCCGACGAGCCAGGATTTGAGATTGAGCTGAACTGTCATCACTTGCTCCCTGTTTGCTTATTATGGAGGTGTTCGCGCCGTGACACCTGCAGGTGATAGTACCACCGCAGATTCAACTTGTCGCCGGTCACGTCACTTGCGGCGGTGGGCGGGTGCGGGTTCGGGCGCGGCCAGCAGGTCCAGCCAGCGCGCCAGCGCCGGCACCAGCAGCATGATGAGCAGCGCGACGATCAGGAACAGCATGGCGAGCGAGGCGCCCGTCTCGGCCACGGCGGGGCGCGAGGAGATGACCAGCGGGGCGGCTGCCCCCGCCAGCGTGATGGGCGGCAGCAGCACGGCGCGCAGCGGCAGCACCTGGGCCGGCGCGGCACCGCTGCCGCGCAGCCTGACGGCCACCAGCATGGAACAGGAAATCAGCACCGCGATGGCGGCACTGATGCCCGCCAGCATGGCGGCGTTGAGGCTGATGCCGAGCAGCACGGTGACCGCGGCAGTGAGGCTGATGAAGGCCCCGGCGGGCGCCACGGAGAGAACGAGCCCGCGCAGGCTGCGCAGCAGAAGGAGCACCAGCACCGTGGCGGCGAGCAGCGCCGTGGCGAGCGCGATGATGGCCTCATGGTGGATCATCTCGTTGCGCACCAGCGAGACTACGGGCTCGCCCGCCGCCTGCGGCGCAGCGCGGCGGAGCGCCGCAGCGAAGGACAGTTCGCCCGTGCCGGAGCGCGGCATGACCTCGATGCGCCAGGTGCCGTCCGGCGCCACGAAGCGGCGCAGCAGCTGCGGGTCGAGATCGGTCACGCCCGGCGGCTGAAGCACGGCAAGCCGCTGCACCAGGGCCGAGAGCTGGCCAAGCCCGCCGAACAGCGCCGTCTGCAGCTCGGCCACGCGCGCCGCATCGGGTGCCTGCGGGGCGATGAAGAGGTCGACGGCGCGGCGCAGCCGCAGCGCTGCCTCGCGCAGGGGCGCGGAAGCGGCGGGGCTGGCGGCGATGGTGTTGAGCTGGGTCTCGAGGTCGGCGAAGTTCTGCTGCAGGGTGACGTCGTCAGCCACGGGCCTGACGTTCGGGTCGAGCGGGGTCAGAGCCGAAAGGCGCTGCAGCTCCGCCGCCTTCGCGGCGGCATCGGGCGGCAGGAACTGCGTGGCGGTGCGGATGGCGCCGACCTCCGGCAGGGCCGAGAGCCGCGCGACGAGATCCTTCACGCCGGCCTCCGGCGAGAGGATGTTGACGGCACCGCGCGCATCGGGTGTTTCGAGGAAGGGCGACGGCGAGGACGGCAGCTGGCGCTCGCCGAAGCGCATGGCGGGCAGGAACACCGCCGAGAACACCGCGGCGGCGAGCAACACCATGGCGGCGACGTCCAGCACGCCGCGGCCGGCCGGCGCTTCGCCATCGCCCAGCGCATCGTCCAGCCAGTGCGGGGCCACCTCGGCCTGGCGCGGGGTGGTGAGCATCAGCGCGGCGGGCAGCACGGTGAGCGTGGCGAGCCACGCCGCCGCACAGCCGACCAGCGCGATGATGCCGAACTGGTTGACCGAGGGCAGGTTGCGCGCGAGCCACGCCGCCCAGACCAGCGCGAAGAGGAGACTGATGGCCGAGATGAAGCGGCCCTGGCGCTGTGCCGCGAGCATCACCGACTGCATGGGCGCAAGGCCGCGGCTGCGGCCCTGGCCGAAGGCCACGGCGATGACGCCGCCCGCCACCACGACGTGCGCCAGCACCGCCAGCGCGAAGGACCATGTGGCCTGATCGAGCGGCGAGCCAAGTGCCGCCGCCGCCGCGCCGGCGACCGACAGGGTGAAGGCGCCCGTCAGCAGCACGGCCAGCGCCTGGCGCAGCGACCCCAATGCCGCAAAGAGGATCACCAGGGTGAGCAGCACCGACAGCAGGGCCGGCACCACGAAATCGCGCAGCTCGCTGGGCGAGGAAGCGAGCGCGCGCTTCGGCCACAGCCAGCTAACCCCGTCCATGCCGACGGAGGCCTGGCGCGAGAAGGCCGCCGCCTCGCGCTCGGCCCCGGGAACGGGCGTGGCCAGCACATACCAGCGGCTGGCCTGGGCCTCTGCCTCGAGGCCCGCCAGCGCCTGCCAGTCGAGCGCGCGGGGCGCGCCCATGACCTCGGCCTCGATGGTGGCGGAGGCGGCAAGCAGCATGTCGGCGAGGCCGGGCGGCGAACGCCCCTGCTCCACCGCCCGGGCGATTTCGGTGACGAGGGCGGCGAAGCCCCCGATGTCGGGCGCCGAGGCCATGGCGAGATAGAGCGGCTCCATCTGCAGCAACTGGTCGACACGGGCGCGCACCGAGGCCAGATCCTGATAGAGCAGCGCATTGGTCTCGTAGAAGGGCCCGGTGCCCGGCACGAAGGCGGAGCGGAACAGGCCCTTCTGCTGGGCCAGCATGGCCGCCAGCGCCTCGGCCTGCTGGCGCGCCGTTTCAGGATCGCTGCTGGCCACCACGGCGAGGAAGGTCTGCTCGACGCCGGGGAACTTGGCTTCGAGCTCAGCCTGGAGATTGGCCGTCGTCTCGTCCAGCCCGATGCGCGGGCGCTGGTCCGGGTCGATGGCGAGGCGGGTGACCGCGAAGCCGGCCAGCCCGATGGTGAGCAACAGGGCCGCCAGCACCACCCACAGCCGGTGAGTGGCGCAGAACCGGGCCAGGCGTGCAAAGCCGTTGGGCCGCAGCTTATGCCGCGGCCCGGCGCCTGATTGCGGCTTGCCGCTCCAATGGGGCTGGTCCCACCTCATGCCGTGCTTTGAACGATCTCCCCGGGGACAGTTGCGGATTCGCCTGCCCGACCGCATCATAGGCCAGTTTCACACGAAAGGAAAAACCGGATCATGACCGGACAACCGGGCAGCAACCGCGGCTGGCACACCGAGACCACGGCCGTCCATGCCGGCGAATTCATCGACCCCGCCACCCGGGCCTCCTCGCCCAACCTCGTGATGTCGGTGACCTTCGCGCCCGAGAACGTCACGGGGTTCTCGGCCCGCGACGAGCAGGGCTATGAAGGCCATGTCTATGGCCGGGTGAGCAGCCCGACGGTGGCCCAGCTGCAGGACAAGCTGGCCGCACTCGAAGGCGGCGAGGCGGCCCTGTGCTTCGGTTCCGGCGTGGCGGCGGCCCATGCCCTGATCTGCGGACGCCTGAGCCGCGGCGACCACCTGATCGTGCCGGACGCCAATTACGTGGGGATCGCCGAACTGGCGCGCGACACCCTGCCCCGCTTCGGCATCGAGGTGTCTTATGTGGACGTGTCCGACCTGGAGGCGGTGGCGGCGGCGATCCGGCCCACTACCCGGATGCTGTGGCTCGAGACCCCGGCCAACCCGACGATGAAGCTGTGCGACATCGCGGCGCTGGCCAGCCTGGCGCATGAGCGCGGCGTGCGCGACGTGGCGGTGGATTCGACCTATGCCACGCCGATCGCCACGCAGCCCCTCAAGCTGGGCGCCGACTTCGTGGTGCATTCGCTGACCAAGTACATCGGCGGCCATGGCGATGCGATGGGCGGCGGCGTGATCGGGCGAAAGGCCGATCTCGAGGCGCTGAACCTCGAGGCCACGGTGCATTTCGGCGGCGTGCTGTCGCCGTTCAACGCCTGGCTGATCCTGCGCGGCGCGGCGACACTGCCGATCCGCATGCGGGCGCATGAGGAGGCGGCGCTGAAGGTGGCGCGCTTCCTCGAGGAGCACCCGGCGGTGAGCCGCGTGTTCTACCCCGGCCTCGCCTCCCACCCCCAGCATGCGCTGGCCAAGCGCCAGATGCGGAACTTCTCCGGCATGATGACCTTCCAGACCAGGGAGGCGGGGCCCGCCATCGCGGCGCGCATGGTGAAGCAGCTGGAGATCATCCACTATGCCGTGTCGCTCGGCCACCACCGCAGCCTCGTCTACTGGATCGGGACGGACGACATCCAGGCCTCCACCTTCCGCCACGATGCCGAGCAGCTGAAGCGATACCGCGACTATGCGGGCGACGGCGTGTTCCGCCTGTCGGTCGGGATCGAGAACCCGGAGGACCTGATTGCCGACCTGGCCCGGGTGCTGTGACCGAGCAACCGATTTCGCGCAATAGAAGGAAATTAATTCGTTAACAAAGAATTTATCCCTTGAGCTTCGCGCTCCGATCTGCTATCTAAGCGGGTACATTTCCCCATTCTTGGATGTGTCATGCGGCGTTTGTTCTGGGTATTCGGTCTTCTCGCCTCCCTGGTTTGGCATCTGGCCCCGGCTTCAGCCGGGCAGCGGGTGCTGCTGACACCCGCCGTGAGCCCTGCCGAAGCGGCGAGTGCCATGGTACTGCGTTCCTCCGGCCCAGCCGGAAGCCTGCGCAGCTCTGCCCTGCGCAACGGCACCGTGCGCGTCATCGTGGGGCTGCGCGTGCCCTTTGCCCCTGCGATGAGCCTGCCCGCCGCCGAAGCGCGCCAGCAGGATGCCGAGATCGCCGCCGCCTCCGCGGAGCTCCGCCAGCGCCTTGCCGCCGCCATTGCCCGCGCGCCCGACGGGGTGCGCAGCTTCGAGACCCTGCCCTTCATGGCGCTGGAGGTGACCCCCGCCGAGCTCGACCGGCTGGCCGCGGACCCCGCGGTCATCAGCATCACCGAAGACCTGCGGATGTCCACGAGGCTGGTGGAATCAGCCCCCCTCGTGCGGGCGCCGGAAGCCTGGGCGGCGGGTTACACGGGCAAGGGCCGGACCGTGGCGGTGATCGACAGCGGCGTCGACAGGTTTCACCCCTTCCTGACGGGAAAGGTGGTTTCGGAGGCCTGTTACACCGATCGCGCCTGCCCGGGCGGCGGCAGCAGCTCGACCGCGACGAACGCGGGCCGGCCCTGCTCGGCAGCCGACTGCGACCACGGCACGCATGTCGCCGGCATCGTGGCGGGTCGACTGCCCAGCGGCCTTTCCGGCATCGCGCCGGATGCGCAGATCATCGCCATCCAGGTCTTCACGCCGATTTCGAGCTCCCAGTCCTACACGAACATGTCCGACGTCCTGAAGGGTCTGGAGCGCGTCTACGCGCTGAAGGACAGCTTCGACATCGCCGCGGTGAACATGAGCCTCGGGTCGGAGGTGACCTTCTCCTCCACCTGCGACAGCAGCCTGCCCGCCATGGCGGCGGCGATCGACCAGCTGAAGGCAGCGGGCATTGCCACCGTGGTGTCGAGCGGCAATGGCGGCGTCACGAACGGCCTCTCGTTTCCGGCCTGCATTTCAGGCGCGATCAGCGTGGGGTCCGTGTACGACCGGGACATGGGCACCTGCTCCTTCAGCGGCATCACGCCGGGCCCCTCCGGCACGGACGTGGTGGCCTGCTATTCCAACTCCGCGGGCATGCTGTCGCTGCTGGCGCCGGGATCCTTGATCACCGCGTCGGTGCCCAATGGCGGCTATGAGGCAAAGCACGGCACGTCCATGGCGGCGCCCCATGTGGCGGGCGCCTTCGCGGTGCTGTCGGAAAAGGCCCCCACGGCCTCCGTCCCGGAGCTTCTGTCAGCGCTGCAGACGACCGGCAAGCGCGTGACCGACTACCGCAACGGCCGCACCACGCCGCGCATCGACGTGAAGGCGGCGCTGGACACGTTGAACACCGACCCGGGCATTGCCCTCGCCCTCACCTTTGCGGGCAATGGCCGCGGCACGGTGAGCTTCACCCCCGCCGGGAGCAGTGCCAGCTGCAGCGCGAACTGCTCCAACCGCTATCCAACGGGCACCGTGGTGACCCTGAGCGCCACGGCCGGCACCAAGTCCTTTTTCTCCGGATGGACGGGCGCATGCTCGGGCATGGCAAGCTGCACCGTCACCATGACCGCGGCGCAGCAGGTGGGCGCCACCTTCCTGGCCATTTCCTCCGGCCCGCAGCAGGTGTTGTCGGTGACGGCCACGGGAGGCGGCACGGGCGCAGTGACGGTGACCGGGGATGGCTCATCCACCCCCTGCAGCGTCAGCTGCTCTTTCAGCTTCGGCCAGGCAAGCTTGGTGAGGCTGACGGCGGCGCCGGCATTCGGCAGCGCATTCACCTCCTGGTCCGGCGCCTGCCGGGGGCGGAAGGCCTCCTGCGTGGTGCGCCTGCAGAGCGCGAAGTCGGTGACGGCGAATTTCACCGCGCTGCCCTTCTATGACATGACTTACGGCAAGGCGGGCGCGGGCGACGGGACGATCGACGTCCAGGCATCCGGCAGCGTGACGCGCTGCGATGGGAACTGTTCCGCCAGCTATCCCGCCGGCACCAAGCTTCGACTGACGGCGCGGCCCGCGGCAGGCAAGCGCTTCGGCGGATGGTCGGGCGCATGCCGCGGCAAGAAGACGAGCTGTTCCTTCACCGTGAGATCGACGACCAACGTGACCGCGATGTTCAACTAGGGGCGTGAACCCGGCGCAGGCGGAACGGCCGGCGCATCGACCGCCGAGAGCCTGCTCTGGGCGCGCATGCTGACCGGGATGAGCGCCAGATAGGCGATGCTGACGATCGACAGGAACTCCCAGGGATAGGCGATCAGCATCACCACCGCCAGCACCGCGAGCCCCAGCACCGGCAGCACCATGTCACCGCGGATCGGCCCCAGGTTCTTGCCGGAGAAGGTGGGCACGCGACTGACCATGAGAAGCGCGATGCATACCACATAGGGCCCGATGAGCAGCGCCCAGCCGTGCCCTTCATCGATGATGCCGAGGAAGCCGAGGTAGAAGGGAAGCAGTGCGAGGCCGGCACCGGCCGGCGCCGGGGCACCGGTGAAGAAGCGGTTGGCCCAGGCGGGTTTGTTCGGGTCGTCGAGGGCCACGTTGAAACGCGCAAGCCTGAGCGCGCAGCAGATGGCGAGCACGAGGCAGATGACCCAGCCCAGCGTGCGCAGCGAATTGAGCGACCAGACATAGAGCAGGATGGCAGGCGCCACGCCGAAGTTCACGAAGTCGGCCAGCGAGTCGAGCTCGGCGCCGAAGCGCGAGGTGCCCTTGAGCAGGCGCGCCAGGCGGCCGTCCACCGCATCGAGGATGACGGCCAGCATGACGCTGGCCACCGCCAGCTCGTAGCGGCCCTCGAAGGCGAAGCGGATGGCGGTGACGCCGCTGCACAGGGCGAGCAACGTGATCATGTTGGGCAGCAGGTAGCGCACCGGCACCATGCGGAAGCGGCGCTGGCGCCCATTGGCGGCGACGGCGCGATCCATGCTGGCCGGATCCTGTTGCATCAGCTGGTGCGCCCCTGGCGTTCGGGTTCGGTGGCGCCCAGATCGGCCAGCACGGTTTCACCCGCGATGGCGCGCTGGCCGAGGCAGGCGAGCGACTTCACGCCCTTCGGCAGATAGACGTCCACCCGGCTGCCGAAACGGATGAGGCCGAAGCGCTGGCCGGCCGAGAGATGCTCGCCGTCGTTCACGAACTTCACGATGCGGCGGGCCACGAGGCCTGCGATCTGCACGACGCCGATGCGCCGGCCATCGGCGCGCTCGAGCGTGAAGGCCTGGCGCTCGTTGTCGAGCGAGGCCTTGTCGAGGTCGGCATTGAGGAACAGGCCCGGCACATAGGCGATGCGGCGGATGGTGGCATCGACGGGCGAGCGGTTCACGTGCACGTCGAAGACATTCATGAACACCGAGATACGGGTGACCGGCTCACGCGGCAGGTCGAGCTCGACCGGCGGGATCACCTCCTCGATAGAGCTGATGCGGCCGTCGGCCGGCGAGATGACGAGGCCGTCGCGCAGCGGCGTCACGCGTTCGGGATCGCGGAAGAAATAGGCACACCACAGGGTGAGGATCACGCCGATCCAGGCCAGCGGCCCGGCATGCAGCCAGAACAGCACCAGCGTGACGGCCGCGAAGATTGCGATGAAGCGATAGCCTTCGCGGTGGATGGGGACCAGGACTTCGGAGACGGACTTGGCAATGGACATGATGGCTGATCTAGCGGCTCTGGGTTGGATTGGAAAGCGTCTCGGCGACCGGGCGGGTTCCCCGGGCGCGATCAGGGCGTCAGGCTGACGGCGAGCTTGCGCAGCACCGGGTCGTCGAACCCCTCCTCCTCGACCTGGATTTCCTTGAGCTTCTCGCGGGCCTCGTCGGCCTGGCGCTGGCGGTTCCACATGGCGGCGTAGATGCCATTCTGGGCGAGGAGCTGGTCGTGCGTGCCGCGTTCGGCCACCTGGCCGCGGTCCAGCACGATGATCTCATCGGCATCGACGACGGTGGACAGGCGGTGCGCGATGACCAGCGTGGTGCGGTTCTCCGACACCTTGCGCAGCGCTTCCTGGATCTGGTGCTCGGTGAAGCTGTCGAGCGCCGAGGTGGCCTCGTCGAGGATCAGGATGGGCGGGCCCTTGAGGATCGTCCGCGCGATCGACACGCGCTGCTTCTCGCCGCCCGACAGCTTGAGGCCGCGCTCGCCGACGAGCGCGTCATAGCCCTTGGGCAGGCTCTTCACGAAATCGTCGATCTGCGCCATGCGGGCGGCCTCGACCACCTCCTCGTCGCTGGCATCGGGGCGGCCATAGCGGATGTTGTAGCGGATGGTGTCGTTGAACAGCACCGTGTCCTGCGGCACCATGCCGATCGCGGCGCGCAGCGACTTCTGGGTGACGTCCGCGATGTCCTGCCCGTCGACGAGGATGCGGCCGCCATTCACGTCATAGAAGCGGTAGAGCAGGCGCGAGATCGTCGACTTGCCGGCACCCGAGGGGCCGACGATGGCCACCGTCTTGCCCGGCGGCACGCGCAGCGACAGGTTCCGGAGGATCGGGCGCTCCGGCTCATAGGCGAAGGACACGTTCTCGAAGACAACTTCGGCGGGGCCGACCTTCAAGGGCTTCGCGCCCAGCTTGTCCTCGATCTCGGCATTCACCTTCAGCAGGGTGAACATCTGCTCCACGTCGATCAGGCCCTGCTTGATCTCGCGGTAGGACGAGCCGATGAAGTTGAGCGGCATATAGAGCTGGATCATCAGCGCGTTGATCATCACGAAGTCGCCGACGGTGGCGTGACCGGCCTTCACCGAGAGGGCCGACATGATCATGACGATGGTGAGGCCGATCGAGAACACCACCGCCTGGCCGGAGTTCAGCACCGCGAGCGACAACCAGGTCTTGATCGCTGCCTGCTCATAGGTCTCCATTGAGCGGGCATAGCGCTTGACCTCGTGCTCCTCGTTGCCGAAGTACTTGACCGTCTCGAAATTGAGGAGGCTGTCCACCGCCTTGGTGTTGGCCTCGGTGTCGGCCGCGTTCATGTCGCGCCGGATGTTGATGCGCCACTCGGTGGCGGCATAGGTGAACCAGACATAGGCGACGACGGTGGCGAGGATGACCGCCGCATAAAGCCAGCCATAGGACCAGGCGAGGATGCCCGCGACGAGTGCGATCTCGAGGATCGTCGGGAAGGTGTTGAACAGCGAGAAGCGCAGCACCGTGTCGATGCCCATGGTGCCGCGTGACACGATGCGCGACAGCCCGCCGGTGCGGCGCTCGAGATGGAACTTGAGCGACAGGGCGTGCAGGTGGCGGAAGGTGCGGACGGCCAGTTCCTTCACCGCGCGCTGGCTGACCTTGGCGAAGACCGCGTCGCGGATCTGCGCCAGCACCACCATCATGATGCGGGCGAAGCCATAGGCCAGCACGAAGAACACGATGACGGTGACCGCAGTGGTGGCGACGTCGGCCTTGCCGGTGAGCGCATCGGTTGCATATTTGAAGGCATAGGGCGCCGCCACGGTGACGACCTTGGACAGCACCAGTGCCACCAGCGCGAAGACGACGCGCGCCTTCAGCCCCGGGTGACCGGCGGGCCAGAGATAGGGGAACATGTCACGGAGGATGGACCATTGGTCGCCATCCACCGTGAGGGGCTTTTCCGAATTGGTGGGCGTCCTGCGGCTCATGAAGCCAGCATATAGGAAGCTGGAGCGCCCTTGCGAAGCGGAAACTGCGCCGCGGCTACTGGCCCGCGCCGGCAGCCTCCTCCGGCGTCAGGGGGTCGCGGCGCTTCGGGTCGATGGATTCGGAGGCGGGCGCCACGTCCGGCGTCTTGAACACCTGGCCCGGATAGATGCGGTTAGGATCCCGGATCTGGTCCTTGTTGGCCTCGTAGAGCATGGTGAACTTGGACCCGTCCCCATAAAGGACCCGCGAGATGCGCCACAGGTTGTTGCCCGGCTGGATGACCACCCGGCCTTCCTTGGGCTTGGCAGGCGTGGCAGCGGCAGGCTGTTCGGCGGTGGTCCCGGCATCCGTCTTGGCGGCGGCCTCGGGTGCGGTCTCGGCATCCGTCTTGGGCGCGGCCTCGGTGGAGGTCTCGGTCGACGTCTCGGGTGTGGCGGGCGGGGTTGCGGGTTCGGCGGTGGCGTCCGCCACCTTCTTCGGCTCCTCGCGCACGAAGGGCACCTCGACGCGGTTCAGCACCTTTCCGGCCTTGTCGAGCCCGTCGACGCGGAGCGTGTGGGTACCCGGTGCGACCGCGGTGGTGCCCGAGAAGCTCCAGCGGCCATCGGCACCCACCGGGGCATCGCCGATGAAGCTGTTGTCGATGTAGAGGCGCGCCGTGTCGCCCTCGTTGCCCTGGCCCGAGAAGACGATGTTGCCGGCGGGGTCGTAGTCCACCGCATCGATGGAGACGAGCTTTGCGGGCGCCTCGGCGGCCGGCGTGGCGTCCTGCTTCACTTCGGGCTTCTGGAGGACCTTGGTGGGCTGGTCGGGGCTGACGACCGCGACGAGTGCTTCCTGCGGCTGGTCGGCGGCGGGTACGATGACGGCAACGCTCTGCTGCGACGGCGTCGGCTCGGCAGCGCCAGGGGCCCGGGCCTCGAGCGTCAGCGCGCCGCTGCCGACGGGGAGCGGAGTATCCGGCACCAAAACGAAAGCCCCGTCGCTGTTGGCGGTCGTCTTGCCGATGGGCTTGCCGTCGAGCATCACCACTACCTCGGCGCCGGGCGCGGCGGTTCCGGCGATCACGGCCTCGCCGGTCTTTTCCACCCGAACCGTGTCGAAAGCCGGAACACGGGGCGCCTCGCCAGTGGTCACTGCCGCCGGCGCCTCGGGCTGTGCCTCGGGTTGGGCAGCGGCCGTCTGCTGCGTGGCTTCGGTCTTGGGTGCTTCGGCTGCGGGCTGCTCGGCCGGCGTCGGGGCCTCGGGGGCGGGTGCCACGGACACGACTTCGGTCTTCGGGGCCAACCACTGGTCACGGGTCAGCCCTGCGACGGCCGCCGCCGCCACGATGCCGAGGCCCGTGAAAACCAAAATCGGGGTCTTGTTCTGCATGCTTCTGCCGTTCCCACACTCGTTCCGCCACCGGCGGATCAGCCCCTTCGCGGGGCGGTTTCATTGCCCTTCATAAGCCGCTGTTCCAATTTAGGCAAAGATTTGCGAAGGGAACAACCAGCACGCGGCGAGACGGACCACACCGATTCGGCCCATTCAAGGAGATCATCCATGAGCCCAGCCCGTAAACTTTGCGTCTACTGCGGTTCCGGCAACGGCCGCAACCCGGCCTACATGGCCGCCGCCCGGACGCTGGGCAAGGCCATGGCGGACGCCGGCATCGGCCTCGTCTATGGCGGTGGCAGCCTTGGGTTGATGGGCGAGGTCGCCCGCTCCGTGCTGGAGAACAGCGGCCACGTGACGGGCATCATCCCCGAGTTCCTGGCCAACCGCGAGCGCATGCTGACCGACGTGAACGAGCTCGTCGTCACCGCCGACATGCATGAGCGCAAGATGACGATGTTCGCGCGCTCCTCGGGCTTCGTGGCGCTGCCGGGCGGACTCGGCACGCTGGAGGAACTGGCGGAGATCTCGACCTGGGCGCAGCTCGGCCAGCACAAGAAGCCGATCATCCTGTGCAACATCGAGAACTACTGGCAGCCGCTGGTGACCCTGTTCGACCACATGCGGGCCGAGCGCTTCATCCGCGAGGGGCTGGAGTTCGGCATGGACGTGGTGACGCATGCGGAAGACGTGGTGCCGGCCTTCGAGCACCGGCTGAAGACGACGCCCGAACTGGTGCCCGACCAGCCGCTGCTCAACAAGATGTGAGCCTCAATCGGCGCGGCGCCGCTTCCAGTCGTCCCGGATGGCGGCGGCCGAGAAGATGGCGAGCGCCACCCAGATGATGATGAAGGACGCGAGCTTCACCGGGCTCATCGGCTCGTGGAAGATGAAGACGGCCGTGAGGAAGACGAGCGACGGCGAGATGTATTGCAGGAGCCCCGCCGTCGAATAGCGGATGCGCCGGATCGAGGCGGTGAACAGGATCAGCGCCGCCGCCGTCATGGCGCCGCAACCCATCAGCATCAGCGTCGAATAGGTCGAGGTGCCGAAATAGGCCTGGCCCTTCGACACCAGATACCATTCGGCCAGCAGCAGCGGCGGCGTGACGATGGCGGTCTCGACGAGGAAGCCCTGGGTGGGGCCCACGGGGATGGTCTTCCGCAGGAACCCGTAGAGACAGAATGTGGAGGCGAGCATAAGGCCGAGCCACGGCACGTGGCCCAGCGCCCAGGTCTGGATCAGCACCGCCACGGTGGCGAGGCCCAATGCCACCTTCTGGGGCATGGTGAAGCGCTCGCCCAGAAAGAGATAGCCCATCACCACGTTGAGCAGCGGGTTGATGAAATAGCCGAGGCTCGATTCCAGCGTGCGCCCGGCCTGGATGGACCAGACATAGAAGCCCCAGTTGAACACGATGAGGGCCGCGGTGAGGGTGAGGATGGCGAGGTGCTTCGGGTTCTTCACCGCGCGCCACA
>CAYYTH010000023.1:0-61224 GCA_964474665.1 uncultured Aestuariivirga sp. | reverse complement strand
CGTGCCATGCCAACACCATAAGCTGGTGTTGCACTTCGTTTGTGAACTCAGGGGACCCCGCTTGCGGCGTCGGCTACCGACTCCACTTTTCGCCTTGCCCCGGCTTGACCGGGGCATCCTTTTTGCCGCGACCCCAAAAGACACCCGGGTCAAGCCCGGGTGAGGTGAATTGTGGACATTGCTGAACGCTTAGGCCGCTCCAAACCGCTCCGGTGAAATCTCGGCCAGCACCAGGCCTTCGTCCATGATGTCCGCGGGCGGCGCATCGCCGCGTACGAGGGCCGCGGCGAGGCGCGACAGGGCGGGGGAGGACTGGATGCCATAGCCGCCCTGGCCGATGAGCCAGAAGAAGCCGTCGTCCTTCCCGTCATAGCCCACCACCGGGCAGCCATCGGGCGCGAAGGAGCGAAGCCCGCCCCATGTGCGCTCCACCCGCGTCACCTCGTAGTTCACCGCTTCGCTGAAACGCGCGATGCCCTCGGCCAGCGTCATGTCGTCGGCATAGGCGTCATGCGGGTCGACGGGCGTGGCCTCGGCGGGCGAGATCAGCAGCTTGCCCGACTGCGGCTTGCAGTACCAGGTCTCGCCGACGTCGCCGACCATCGGCCATTTCATGAAGTCCTCGCCCTCCGGCCCGGGCACGACGGCCATGGAGCGGCGCTTGGGCTGAAGGCCGATCTTGCTGCGGCCCGCCATCCCGGCCACCACGTCGCCCCAGGCGCCGGCGGCATCGACGATGATCCGTGCCCGGAGGGTTTCGGACTTCGTCCGCACCGTCCACTGGCCGTTCCGCTCCAGCGCGATGACGGCGTGGTCGCAATGCATCTCGCCGCCGTTCTGGCGGAACAGCTTCAGGTAGTGTTGGTGCAGGGCATCGACGTCGATGTCTGCCGTGTGCTCGTCGAGCACTGCCCATTTGGCATAGCCGTCGGCGAGGAAGGGGAAGCGGCGCTTGGCTTCTGCCACCGAAATCTCGCGCATGCCCTTCTGGAAGCCCATCAGGCGCTGGAACTGCTGGTCCTGTTCGGGCGGCGCGAAGAACATGGTGTCGCGCTTCTCGAGGAAGCCGCCAGCCCAGAATTCAGCTGCCGCCGCGCGGGTCAGCGCCAGCATCGGCGGCGAGCCGTAATTGGGCTCGTACATGGCGGCCGAGCGCCCGGTGGTGTGGTAGCCCGGCCGGTCCTCCATCTCGCAGATGGCGACGCGGTGCGTCGTTGCCAGGTGCGCCGCGACGGAAGCCCCGGCAATGCCGGCGCCGATGACGATGATGTCGAAATCCTTGCTCATGGTCCCACTTAAGCGAGGCTCTGGCCCTTGCGCAAGAACGCCCAGCCGTATCATCATGCCTGCCATGTCCAACGTCACGCTGCACTTCCCGCTGGAAGAATATCACCGCCGTATTGAAAAGACACGCCACGCCATGGCGGCCAAGGGCCTGGACCTCATCCTGGTCTCCGACCCCTCCAACATGGCCTGGCTGACGGGCTATGACGGCTGGTCCTTCTACGTCCACCAGGGCGTGCTGCTGGGGATGGAGGGCGAGCCCGTGTGGTGGGGCCGCGGCATGGATGCGCAGGGCGCCAGGCGCACCGTGTTCATGCACCACGACAACATCGTGGGCTATGACGACACCTATGTGCAGAACCCGCTGAAGCATCCGATGAAGCAACTGGCCCAGGTGATCCGCGAGCGCGGATGGGATCAGGGCCGCATCGGCGTCGAGATGGACAATTACTGGTTCACTGCCGCCGCCTACGAGGCGCTGCGCAGCCCGCTGGACGATGCGTCCTTCGTCGATGCCACCGGCCTCGTCAACTGGCAGCGCATGGTGAAGTCGGACCATGAGGTCGCCTTCATCCGCCGCGCCGCGGCCATCGTCGATGCCATGCATGCCAAGGTCATCGAGCTGGTCGAGCCCGGCCTTCCGAAAAACGTGCTGGTGGCCGAGATCCAGAAGCAGGCGGCACTCGGCGCCAATGGCCACTGGGGCGACTATTGCGCCATCGTGCCGATGCTGCCCTCGGGCGTCGACGCCACGGCGCCGCACCTCACCTGGGACGACCGGCCCTTCAATGACAACGAGGGCACCTTCTTCGAACTCGGCGGCTGTTATCGCCGCTATCACGCGCCGCTGTCGCGCACCGTCTATCTCGGCAAGCCGCCGCAGAAGTTCCTCGATGCCGAGAGTGCCGTTTCGGAGGCGACCGAGGCGGGCCTTGCCATGTGCAAGCCCGGCGTCACCTGCGGCGAGGTGGCGGAGGCCTTCTTCGGCACGCTGCAGAAGCGCGGCTTCCACAAGGATTCGCGCGCCGGCTACTCGATCGGCCTGTCCTATCCGCCGGACTGGGGCGAGCGCACGCTGTCGATCCGCCGCGGCGACAGGACCGTGCTCGAGCCCAACATGACGCTGCATTTCATGCCCGCCCTGTGGCTCGACGACGGTGGGCTGGAACTGTCGGAGTCGATTCTCATCACCCCCAGCGGCGTCGAATGCCTGTGCAGGACGCCGCGCAAGCTGGTCATCAAGAACTGAGGTCACATCATGGATGAATTCAACAAGCCCCTGTCCGGGCTGGTCACGCCGCGCTTCGGCGCCATCGCCACCTTCATGCGCATGCCGCACGTCGATCTCGACCACGCGCAAGGCATCGACATTGGCATGGTGGGCATTCCGTGGGACGGCGGCACGACGAACCGCCCCGGTCCCCGCCACGCGCCCCGCCAGATGCGCGACATGTCGTCCATGGTGCGCCCCATGCACCAGACCTCGCATGTGGTGCCCTCGAAGCTCGCCAACATCGCCGACCTCGGCGACTGCCCGATGAACCCGGCGGATGTGATGGACAGCCTCAAGCGCGTCGAGACCTATTTCAAGAAGCTCGTGGCCAAGGGCATCCGCCCGCTGTCGGCGGGGGGCGATCATTTGTGTTCGCTTCCCGTGCTGCGCGCCGTGGGCGAGAAGCAGCCTGTCGGCATGATCCATTTCGATGCCCACACCGACCTCTATGACGGCTATTTCGGCGGCTTCAAATATACCCACGGCACACCCTTCCGCCGCGCCATCGAGGAAGGCGTGCTCGATCCGAAGCGCACCATCCAGATCGGGTTGCGCGGCTCGATGTACGACCTCGATGATTTCGAGTGGGGCGAGAAGATGGGCGTGCGGCTCGTCCGGATCGAGGAGGCGATGGAGAAGGGCCCCAAGGCCATCATGGAAGAGGCCCGCAGGATCGTCGGCGACGGCCCCACCTATGTGAGCTTCGACATCGACTGCCTCGACCCGGCTTACGCGCCGGGCACCGGTACGCCGGAGATCGGCGGCTTCACCACCTTCCAGGCGCAGCAGATGCTGCGCGAGATGCGCGGCCTGCACATCGTCGGCGGCGACGTGGTGGAAGTCTCGCCGCCCTTCGACCCGTCAGGCGTCACGGCGCATGCCGGCGTCACCATGATGTTCGAGATCCTGTGCCCGATGGCGGAGGATGTAGCGAAGCGGCGGAAGTGATCCTCCGCTACCAGCAGCAGCATCTACGATTTCACCTTCGCCCGGCTTGACCGGGCGATGCTTTTTGGTCGCCGCGAAGAGGATGCCCCGGTCAAGCCGGGGCAAGGTGACGAAGGGGGACGTCTACCGTCGCTTGAAGGGTGCCATGCCCTCGCGCGCCAGTTCGTCGGCGCGCTCGTTGTCGTCGTGGCCGGCATGGCCCTTCACCCAGTGCCAGGAGACCTTGTGCAGCTTCAGCGCATCATCGAGGCGCTGCCACAGTTCGGCGTTCTTGACGGGCTTCTTGTCGGCGGTCTTCCAGCCGTTCTTCTTCCAGCCGTGGATCCACTTGGTGATGCCGTCCTTCACATATTGCGAATCGACATGCATCTCCACCTCGCAGGGGCGCTTCAGCGCCTCCAGCGCCGAGATCGCGCCCATCAGCTCCATGCGGTTGTTGGTGGTCTGGCCCTCGCCGCCGGAAAGCTCCTTGCGGGTGCCGTTGTAGTCGAGGATCACGCCCCAGCCGCCGGGGCCGGGGTTGCCGGAGCAGGCCCCGTCGGTATGCACGATCACCTTGTTCGCCGTCATGGGGCGGGGGTCGCCTCGCGGAGTTCCCGCGGCAGCTTGAAAGACACATTCTCCTCGCGCAGTGTCACCGTCTCGACGGTGACGTCATAATGCGCGCGGAAGGCGTCGATGATCTCGTTGACCAGCAGCTCGGAGGCGGAGGCGCCTGCCGTGATGCCGATTGAGGAGAGGCCCTGAAGGGTTGACCAGTCGAGCTCGGTCGCCCGCTGCACCAGCATGGAGCGCGGCGTGCCCTCGCGTTCGCCCACCTCGACGAGGCGGCGCGAGTTCGACGAGTTCGGCGCACCGACGACGAGCAGCAGCTCGACCCGGCCCGCGATCGCCTTCACCGCTTCCTGGCGGTTGGTGGTGGCATAGCAGATGTCTTCCTTGTAGGGGCCCTTGATCGACGGGAAGCGGGCCTGCAGCGCGGCGATCACGTCCTTGGTGTCGTCGACCGACAGCGTGGTCTGGGTGACATAGGCGAGCTTCGCGGCGTCCTTCACCGTGAGCGTCGCCACGTCCTCGACCGTCTCGATCAGCACCACGGCGCCCGCGGGCAATTGGCCCATGGTGCCGATCACCTCCGGGTGGCCCTTGTGGCCGATGAGGATGATCTCGAAGCCTTCCGAATAATGCCGCTGCGCCTCCATGTGCACTTTGGTGACCAGCGGGCAGGTGGCATCGAGCTGGAACATGTGGCGCGCGGTTGCCGCGGCGGGCACCGACTTCGGCACGCCATGGGCGGAGAAGACCACCGGCCGGTCGCCGTCGGGGATCTGGTCGAGCTCGTCCACGAAGATGGCGCCCTTGGCCTTCAGGTCGTCGACCACGAACTTATTGTGCACGATCTCGTGGCGCACATAGACCGGTGCACCGTAAAGCTGCAGCGCCCGCTCCACGATGTCGATGGCCCGCACCACGCCGGCGCAGAAGCCGCGCGGTGCGGCCAGTAGGATTTTGAGAGGGGGCTTGGTCATGGCCCAAGAGATGCGGGGGCAGGGCGGGGTTGTCAACAGAGGACCCGCCGTTGCTCCCCACAGGGGGTGGGAAACGCGGTCTTGACGCGGCAGCATCTGGCCTCACAAATCATCCCATGACCCGCGCCGAAATCCGCCTGCCCACCGCCGAACTTCGCGACGATCTGCCCTTCTTTACCAAGACCCTGAAGATGCGGCTGGACATGATCTATCCGGCCGACAACCCGGAGGTTGCCGTGCTGTCGGGCCATGGCCTGAGGCTCCGGATCGAGAAAGGCGCGGCCGAGCCGCCCGGCACGCTCCGGATCCTCACCGAGGACCCGGACGGCTTTGCGGGCGGCCAGCGCCTGCTCACCGCTCCCAACGGTACAAGGATCGAGATCGACGCGCTGAACCCGCCGCTGGTGCTGCCCAGGACAGAGCATGCTTTCGTGGTGCGGCGTCTGGCCGACCAGGCGCCCTGGGTGATCGGCCGGGCGGGGATGCTCTACAGGGACCTCGTGCCCTCCCGCCTCGGGGGCGCGATGATCGCCTCGCACATCCGCATCCCCGATGGCGGGCCGGTGCCGGACATGGTGCATTTCCACAAGGTTGGCTTCCAGCTGATCTTCTGCATCAATGGCTGGGTGGACGTGGTCTACGAGGACCAGGGCGGGCCGATCCGCCTGCACCCGGGCGACTGCTTCATCCAGCCCCCGGAAATCCGCCACCGCGTGCTGGAAGCGAGCGACGGCATCGAGGTGATCGAGATCGGCGTTCCGGCCGAGCACGTCACCGAGATCGACCATGAGATGACCCTGCCCACGGGCCAGCTTCGCCCCGAGCGCGAATGGCAAGGCCAGCGCTTCGTCCACAATCTGGGCTCGCAAGGTGACTTCAAGCCCTTCCGCCTGCCGGGCTTCGTGGCCCGCGACACGACGATCAACGCCAATACCAAAGGGATCGCCTCCGTCATGGTGGCGAAGCCCGATGGCGGCGCCACGCGCTGGACCATCCACCATGGCGACATCCTGTTCACCTTCGTGATGAAGGGCACCATGGTGCTGGAGGGCGAGGGCAAGGAGCCCTTCACCCTGCAGGCGGGCGATGCCTTCGTCATCCCGCCGGGGCTTCGTACCCACTATTCGGCAGCCTCCGGTGACCTCGAACTGCTGGAGGTCAGCTTGCCCGGTGTCTTTTCCACAGAGCAGGTCTGACGTCAGGGCTGCTTGACTTGGGAGCGGAAGAGCATAGGTTGCAGTGCGTTCAGCACAGTGCCCTGTGCGGAAGAGACCGGGCCAGCCCGGCGCCGAAGGAGCAACCGCCCCGGAAACTCTCAGGCAAAAGGACCGGCAGGGCATAAGTTCGAACTCTGGAGAGTAGCGGGCCCCAAGGCAGGACCCGCTCACCGAAGGAGCAAGGCGTCCGGTGTCGGAGTGACCGGCCGTTAAATCTCTCAGGTCTCGTACAGAGGGGGCAGATTCGGGCAACCGGGTCTGGTCCAACTTTGTCCTGAGACTGGAAGAGAGATGAGCGAAGACGCTCCCAAACGAACATCGCTATATGACGATCACGTCAGGCTGGGCGCACGCATGGTGCCCTTCGCCGGCTATGACATGCCGGTGCAATACCCCGCCGGCATCATCGCCGAGCACAACTGGACGCGGGCGAATGCCGGGCTTTTCGACGTCTCCCACATGGGGCAGTGCCTCCTCGAGGGTGTCGACTTCGAGACGGTTGCGAAGGCCATGGAGGCCCTCGTGCCAGCCGACGTCCTGAGCCTCAAGCCGCGCCAGCAGCGCTATTCGCAGTTCCTCAATGAGGAAGGCGGCACGCTGGACGACCTCATGATCACCCGGCACGTGAAAGACGGCACGCTCTATGTCGTCGTCAATGCCGGCCGCAAGGGGCACGACTACGCCTGGATGCAGAAGCACCTGTCCGAGGGCGTGTCGCTGACGCGGCGGGATGATCTGTCCCTCGTGGCGCTGCAGGGACCCAAGGCGGAGGAGGCGCTGGCCAAGCTGGCGCCTGCCGTGAAGGACATTCCCTTCATGCATTATGCCGATGTCGAGATCGGCGGCATCAAGGCCCAAGTCTCGCGCTCGGGCTACACCGGCGAGGACGGCTTCGAGATCTCGGTGTCGAATGCCGATGCATCAAAGCTGTGGAACCTGTTGCTCGCCGACCCGCTGGTGAAGCCGGTGGGCCTCGGCGCGCGTGATTCGCTTCGCCTCGAAGGCGGCCTTTGCCTCTATGGCCATGAGCTCGACGAGACCATCTCGCCGGTCGAGGCCGATCTCGTCTGGTCGATCCAGAAGCGCCGACGTAACGAGGGCGGCTTCATCGGCGCGGCCCGCGTGCAGAAGGAACTCGCTGGCGGCACGGCGCGGAAGCGCGTCGGCATCAAGCCGGAAGGCCGCGCACCGGCGCGCGATGGCACCGTCATCACCGATCAGTCTGGCCGTGAGATCGGCACGGTCACCTCCGGGGGTTTCGGCCCTTCGGTCAATGGCCCCGTCGCCATGGGCTATGTCGAGACCGCATCGTCACAGCCCGGAACGAAAATCAATCTGGTCGTGCGCGGGACGCCCATGCCCGCGACGATCGTTGCCCTTCCCTTCATTCCCAACCGCTTCAAACGCTAGGAGCCTCTCCACATGACCGCCAAGTACAGCAAGGACCACGAGTGGGTGATCGTCGAGAACGGCATCGCCACCATCGGCATCACCAACCACGCCCAGGAACAGCTGGGGGACGTGGTCTTCATCGAACTCCCCGCCATCGGCAAGAAGGTTGCCGCGCATGAGCAGGCCGCCGTCGTCGAAAGCGTCAAGGCCGCGAGCGAGGTCTATGTGCCGGTCTCCGGCGAGGTCGTCGAGGTGAACAAGGAGCTCGAGGGCGACCCGGCGCTGGTCAACCGCGAGGCCGAAAGCGCGGCATGGTTCATGAAGGTGAAGCTGTCGAACCCGTCGGAGCTCGACGAGCTGATGGACAAGGCCGCCTATGACAGACTGGTGAATGGATAAGATCATGGCATCCCGCCCCACATTCGCCGAGCTCGAACCCGGCGCCAATTTCATCGCCCGCCACATCGGCCCCGACCATGCCGACACCGCCGACATGCTGAGGAGCCTCGGCGCGAAGTCGCTCGATGACTTCATCGCGCATGTCGTGCCGGAGAACATCCGCACCCAGCGCCCGCTGGAGCTGAAGAAGGCCATGCCGGAGCGCACCGCGCTCTCCTACCTCCGCAAGATGGCGGACCGGAACGACGTCTTCGTGTCGATGATCGGCATGGGCTATTACGGCACCGTAACACCCAAGGTGATCCTCCGGAACGTGCTGGAGAACCCGGGCTGGTACACGGCCTATACGCCCTACCAGGCCGAGGTGAGCCAGGGCCGCCTCGAGGCGCTTCTGAACTACCAGCAGATGATCATCGACATGACCGGCCTCGAAATCGCCAATGCCTCGCTGCTCGATGAGAGCACGGCAGCGGCGGAAGCCATGAGCATGGCGAAGCGCGTGGTGAAGACCACGGCCAACTGCTTCTTCATCGACAGGGACACCCATCCCCAGACCATCGGCGTGATCGAGACGCGCGCGCGCGCCTTCGGTTACGACGTGGTGATCGGTGATCCCCACAAGGACCTGAAGCCGGAGGCGGTCTTCGCCGCACTCCTCTCCTATCCGGGTTCTTCGGGCGAGGTGCGCGACTTCCGCGGCGTGATTTCGAAGCTCCACGGTGCCGGCGCGCTGGCCATCATGGCGACCGACCTCCTCGCGCTGGCGCTCTTGACACCGCCCGGTGAACTGGGCGCCGACATCGCCATCGGCTCGGCCCAGCGCTTCGGCGTGCCCATGGGTTACGGCGGCCCGCATGCCGCTTTCTTCGCCACCAAGGATGAATACAAGCGCGCCATGCCGGGCCGCGTCATCGGCGTCTCGGTCGATGCCGAGGGCCACCGCGCGCTGCGCATGGCGCTGCAGACGCGCGAACAGCACATCCGCCGCGAGAAGGCGACGAGCAACATCTGCACGGCGCAGGTTTTGCTGGCCGTCATCGCCGGCATGTTCGCCGTCTATAACGGCCCCAAGGGCATCCGGAAGATGGCCGAGCGCACCCACCGCATGGCGGAAATCTTTGCCGCCGCGGTGACAAGCTATGGCTACGAGGTGGTGACCAAGAGCTTCTTTGACACGGTGACCATCCACGCGCCGGGCCGGGCCCATGCGCTCTGGGCCAGGGCCAAGGAGAAGCGCATCAACCTGCGCTTCGTCGATGCCGACCATCTCGGCATTTCCTTCGACCAGTCGGTCCGCCGCCAGGAACTCGAGCGGCTCCTGACGGTGTTCAAGACCGATGCGCTGGAGAAGACTTCGATCGACGAGATCGACGCCAGGGTGAAGGAGACGATCCCGGAGCAGCTTCGCCGCAGCTCGAGCTATCTCACCCATCCGGTCTTCTCGATGTATCATTCGGAAACCGAGATGCTGCGCTACCTCCGCCACCTGCAGGTGAAGGACGTGGCACTGGACCAGGCGATGATTCCGCTCGGCTCCTGCACCATGAAGCTCAATGCCACGACAGAGATGATCCCCGTCACCTGGCGCGGCTTCTCGATGCTGCATCCCTTCGCACCGCTCGAGCAGGCGCAGGGCTACCAGCAGCTCTTCGAGGAGCTGGAGGAGATGCTGGCGGAGATCACCGGCTTCGACGCCGTATCGCTGCAGCCCAATGCCGGCAGCCAGGGCGAATATGCGGGTCTCCTCGCCATTCGCGGCTACCACGAGTCACGTGGTGACACGCAGCGCGACGTCTGCCTGATCCCCGTTTCAGCCCATGGCACCAACCCGGCGTCTGCCGTCATGGCGGGCATGAAGGTGGTGGTTGTGGCCTGCGACGAGCACGGCAACGTCGACGTCGCCGACCTCAGGAAGAAGGCCGAGGAGCACAAGGACCATCTTGCGGCCCTCATGATCACCTACCCGTCCACGCACGGCGTGTTCGAGACGGCGATCAAGGAGATCACCGAGATCGTCCATGCCCATGGCGGCCAGGTCTATCTCGACGGCGCCAACCTCAATGCGCAGGTCGGCCTCGTCAGGCCTGCCGAGCTGGGCGCGGATGTCTGCCACATGAACCTGCACAAGACCTTCTGCATCCCGCATGGCGGTGGTGGGCCGGGTGTTGGCCCCATCGGCGTCAAGGCGCACTTGGCACCCTTCCTGCCGGGCCATGGCGTGGTCACGGGCGTCAACCCCGCGGCCGGGCGTGACCAGTCGCAGGGTGCGGTGTCCGCCGCTCCCTGGGGTTCGGCCTCGATCCTGCCGATCTCGTGGACCTACATTGCCATGATGGGCGGCGAGGGGCTGAAGCAGGCGACCTCGATGGCCATCCTCAACGCCAACTACATTGCCAAGCGCCTCGAACCGCATTTCCCGGTGCTCTACAAGGGGCCCGGCGGCTTCGTGGCGCATGAGTGCATCATCGACCTGCGCTGGCTGAAGGAGCGCACGGGGCTGTCGGTCGAAGACGTGGCCAAGCGTCTCGTCGACTATGGTTTCCACGCGCCCACCATGTCCTTCCCCGTGCCGGACACGCTGATGATCGAGCCGACGGAGTCGGAATCGAAGCGCGAGCTCGACCGCTTCTGCGATGCGATGATCGAGATCCGCAAGGAGATCGCAGAGGTGGAGGAGGGAAGGGCCGACAAGCTCGACAACGTGCTGAAGAACGCGCCCCACACCCACCGCCTGCTGCTGGGCGACTGGAAGCACCCCTACTCGAAGGAGAAGGCCTTCTTCCCCTTGAAGGGCTATCCCAACGACAAGTACTGGCCGCCGGTGGCGCGCGTCGACAACGTCTTCGGCGACCGCAACCTCGTCTGCACCTGCCCGCCCATGGCGAACTACATGGAGGCAGCGGAGTAGCGACACCGCGTTCCTTCTCCCGCTGCTATGCGGCGGGAGAAGGGCTTCATCCCGGCAGCTTCACCATCTCGCCCAGCCCCATGCCGCGCGCCGACATGGCGGAGAACATCTTGGCCAGCGGAATGTCGGCCTGGTGCACGCGCGACTTTTCCACGATCATCACCGTGCCGGATTGGGGCGTGGGCGAATCGGGCATGAACACCACGGCGTGCGTTCCCTCCGCCGTCGGCGCGATCAGGATGCCCAGCTGCCAGGCTTCGTCGAGGCGCACCAGCACCACCGGGTGCTCCGCCGTTTCGCCCGGCGCGATCACGTCGTTGCTCAGCGACTTCAACAGCCCATAGGCCGGGATGCGTCCAAGCAGATGGGTTTCGATCTGCTGCACCATGCCACGCGCGATCCGGCTTTGCGCGAGGAGGCCGGCAAGGAAGCTGACGAGGATGATGGCGAGCAAGGCGACCATGATGGTTGCGCTGACGCCGCCCACCGTCTTCACCGGCAATTGCTCCGACAGTGGCTCCACCAGATCCTGCGCGGCATTGATGATCTTGCCGGCGAAGAAGGCAATGATGCCGATCGGCAGGATGAAGACCAGAGCCCCGGTGATGGTGGTGCGGACGAGCTTCAGCATGTGCGGTGCCCCCTGTGCTGCTGAGCCTCGTTAGAACGGCGGTGGTGATGGTTGTCAATGTCGGGTCGTTCTTCCATCGCGTCCCGCCGCGGGAGACCGGCGCATGGCGCAAACAAAAAGCCCGGCCTCTCGGCCGGGCTTTTCAATTCGTCCTCGGCGAACCTCAGTTCAGCCGGTTCTTCACCGCGGCGATTGATTCGGAAATCAACTCCGCGCCCTTCGAGCCCTTGGCGGCCTCGGCGGCGAGGTGGTGCGACGCCGCGATGGCGAGGTCGGTGGCCACGTTGCGCACGTCCTTGATCGCGGCGGCTTCGGCCTGGGCGATCTTCTGCTCGGCCTGCTTGGAGCGGCGCTCCAGCGACTCGGTCAGCTTGCGGCGGGTCTCGGCGGCATATTCCTCGGCATCGGCCTTGGCGGCGGAGATGATCGAGGCGGCCTCCTTCTCGGCGTCGAGGCGCTTCTGCTTGTATTCGGCGAGAAGCGCTTCAGCGTCCTTGCGCAGCTGCGTGGCGTGGTCCAGTTCCTTGCGGATCCGGTCGGCGCGGCTGTCGAGGCCGGCACCCATCTTCTTGAAGGCGCCGGCATAGGCGGCGATGGCGAGGAAGATGATCAGCGCCACGAGGGCGAAGAATGTTGCGTCGAACTGCATCGTTCTTCTCCCTTAGCCCTTGAGCCCGGCAATGGCCTTGGCAGCGTGTTCCTTCGTCACCTTGTGCCCCGTCAGTTCCGAGACGATCTCGGCTGCGGTTTCGGCCGCTACCTCGTGGACGTCCTGCATGGCCTTCGCCTTGGTGGCGGAGATGCGGCTGTCCGCCTCGGCGAGCTTCGCCGACAGCGTCTTCTCGAGGGCCGAGCGCTCGGCCTCGATCTCGGCCGCGATCTTGGCGCGCGTGTCGGTGGCGATGCCCTGCGCATTGGCGCGGGCGTCGGACAGCGACTTCTCGTAGTGCTGGATCGCCGCCTCGGTCTCGTGCTTCAGCGCCGAGGCCTTGGAGAGATCGCTCTCGATGGCCTTGTGGCGCTTGTCGAGAACAGCGGCCATCCGCGGCAGCGCCACCTTGCTCATCAGCAGGTAGAGCAGCGCGAAGAAGATCACCAGCCAGAAGATCTGCGACGGGAAGGAATGCGCGTCCATCGGCGGGAAGCCGCCGTGGCCGCCTTCCGCCGCGGTGCCTTCCGTGGTGTGGCCGGCTTCGCCGCTGGCCGGTGCCTCGCCCTCGGCAGGAGCCTCGGTGGTGGCCTCGGCGACGACGATTGTCGATTGCGACATGTCTTGTGCCTCAAAGTATGGAAGCCTGAGCGGAGGTTCAGTCCCGCCAGGCTTCCGTTCGGTTTGCCGTTGAAGGTATTAGACGGCGAACAGGAGCAGCAGCGCGATAACCAGCGAGAAGATGCCCAGGCCTTCGGCCAGAGCCGCGCCGATCAGGGCGTTGGTGAACTGGGCGCCGGCGGCGGCCGGGTTGCGGAGCGCGCCAGAGAGGAAGTTGCCGAAGATGTGGCCCACGCCGATGCCGGCGCCGCCCATGCCGATGCACGCAATGCCAGCGCCGATCATCTTAGCTGCTACGGGATCCATTAGTCTCTCCTATTGAGTTTGATAACGAGGTTGAAGTTGAAGTCTCAGTGATGGGTATGAAGTGCGTCGTTGAGGTAGACGCAGGTCAGGATGGCGAACACGAAGGCCTGCAGGAAGGCCACCAGGAATTCCAGCGCCGTGAGCGCCACCGCCATGCCGAGCGGCGCGATGGAGCCGATGATGCCGCCAAGACCCATGGAGCCGAGCAGCACGACGAAGCCCGCGAACACCTTCAGCACGATGTGGCCCGCCAGCATGTTGCCGAACAGACGAAGGCCGAGCGAAACAGGGCGCGAGAGGAAGGAGATTACCTCGATCAGCGAGATGAAGGGCAGGATCACCATCGGCACGCCCGACGGCACGAAGAGCTTGAACCAGCCCAGCCCGTGCTTGGCGATGCCCACCACCACCACGAGGGCGACGACGAACACCGCAAGCGTGGCGGTGACGACAACGTGGCTGGTGACGGTGAAGAAATAGGGGAACATGCCGAGCATGTTGGCCACGAGCACGAAGGAGAAGATGGTGAAGACCAGCGGGAAGAAGGCCTTGCCCTCATGTCCCAGCACGTTTTTCACCATGTTGTGCACGAACTCGTACCACAACTCGCCGATCGACTGCAGACGGCCCGGCACCAGCGCGCCGCGGCCGGCGGCGGCCAGCAGGATCACGGTGATCAGCGCCACCGCGATGCCCATGAACAGGGCCGAGTTGGTGAAGCTGATCTCGTGGCCCGCAATGTTCCAGGGGCCAGCCAGGTCATGCAGCTGGAACTGATGGATCGGATCGATGCCTTGCGCCAAGGTCAGTCCTCTTCTTCGTCGTCATGGGCCGCCTTTCGGGGCGGCGGTGTAGCGTCTAGCCGTTCCTGTGCCGGTGGCACCCTGTTGGCCGCGCGGGCCAGGTTCAGGAAGCCGGCTCCGAAACCCAGGAGCAGGAAAATGATCAAGCCGAAGGGCAACGTGCCGAACAGCCAGTCGATGCCATAGCCGATGAGGCCGCCGACCAGCGTTCCGGCGGCGAATTCGCTGACCAGCTTGTAACCCCTCGCATAGGCCGAGGCGTCCGTCATGCTGGCCGGCGGCTTCGCACTTTCGGCCTGCTCATGGCGCTCGGCCGCGATGCGGCCGGAAAGCTCCTTGAGTCGGGCCGAAAGATCGCCCAGCTCGGGATCGGAAGAACCCTGTTTCGGCCCTTCGTCGCCAGGTTTCGTCATGTGACAGACCTCCAGACAAACGGCGGGCGCGCTCGGAAATTCTTCCCTTCCAAAGCGGGCGCACCATAGTTGCGGGCCAAAAATGTGTCAAGAAATGGATTTGCCTTTTAAGTGTTTGATAAAAAAGAGTGAATTACCTTCGGGCGGGGCTGCGTCGATTCGCGCCGCGGGGTGGCGGGAAAAGCCTGCCGCAGGTCTGCCCGCCGCCCGCCGCGCCGCCCATTCGGCGCCACAATTCCTGCCCATCACGCGGCGGACGGATTATAAGCCGCCCGGAACAGTTCCGGCCTCACGACAAAGGAAGATCAACCTCATGCGCGTCATTCCGCTCGCCCTTGCCCTCGCCACCCTCGTTGTGTTTCCCGCCCAGGGCTTCGCCGACCCCATCGACGACTGCAACAGCAACACGCCCGACTACATCATCGACGGCTGCACCAAGCTCATCGACGGCGGCAAGACGAGCGATGAGGCAAAGGCCATTGCCTATTTCAACCGCGCCAATGCCCTGGACGACAAGGGCGACCATGACGCCGCCATCGCGGATTACACCGCCTCGATCAAGCTGAAGGGCGATTACATCGACACCTACTTGAACCGTGGCCTCGCTTATGCCAGCAAGAAGGACTACGACAGCGCCATCGCTGACTTCAACCGGGCCATCGCCCTGCAGCCGGACTTCGCCCGCGCCTTCTACGCCCGCGCTCGCGTCTATGAAGACAAGGGTGACCTGCAGCAGGCGCTGGCCGGCTATGAGGAAGCGGCCAAGCTTGCGCCCGACAACCAGTCCATCGCGAACCGCATCGCCGAGGTGAAGCAGAAGCTGGGGCAGTAAGGCTCTGCCGGGCTGAGGTGGCACTTGTTCGGCGTGTTCGCCTAGAGCACGCCGAGTCTTGCGAGGCCCTCACGCAGTGCGTTGGGCGTGGTGAATTGGATGGCCTTCATCCCCACCGCCTCCGCACCGCGGACATTCTTCTCGCTGTCGTCGATGAACACGCAGTTCGCCGCGGCCAGCCCGTTGCGCGTCAGCAGCACGTGGTAGATCGCCGGATCCGGCTTCAGCAGCCTTTCGTCACCCGAGACCACCGTGTCACGGAACAGCCGGAGGAACGGGAAGCGATCCACTGTCTCCCGGAACTTGTGCTGGTTGAAGTTGGTGATGGCATAAAGCGCCGTGCCGCGAGCGGCCAGCTCCTCGAGGATTGCCACCGTCCCGTCAATCGGCCCCAGCACCGTCTCGTGCCAGCGCGCGTCGTAGGCGGCGATCGCATCTGTGTATTCAGGAAACCGCACTGCCAGTTCGGCCACGCCCTCGGCGAAGCTGCGCCCCCGGTCCTGCTCGGCGTTCCAGTCTGAGGTGCAGACATTGGCGATGAACCAGTCGGCCTCGCCCTGCGTCGCGAATACCTTGGCGTAGAGTGCGCGCGGCTCCCAGTGGATCAGCACGTTGCCGATATCGAAGACGACGTTCATCGGCGTGATCTTACGCCGCCGACTGGGCGTCCACCATGCCCTCCGCTTCCGCGAGGTTCACCGACACCAGCTGCGACACGCCACGCTCCAGCATGGTGACGCCGAACAGGCGGTGCATGCGGGCCATGGTGAGTGCATGGTGGGTGATGATGAGGAAGCGCGTCTCGGTGCGCTCCAGCATCGCGTCGAGCAGGTTGCAGAAGCGCTCCACGTTGTGGTCGTCCAGCGGCGCATCGACTTCGTCCAGCACGCAGATCGGCGAGGGGTTCGTCAGGAACACCGCGAAGATCAGCGCCATGGCGGTCAGCGTCTGCTCGCCGCCGGAGAGCAGCGACAGCGTGGTCGGCTTCTTGCCCGGTGGGTTGGCGATCAGCTCGAGGCCGGCCTCCAGCGGGTCTTCCGATTCGATCAGCTGCAGTTCCGCCTTGCCGCCGCCGAACAGCGTGGTGAAGAGTTCGCCGAACTTCTGGTTCACCGTGCCGAAGGCGTCGAGCAGGCGCTGGCGGCCCTCGCGGTTGAGGCTCGAAATGCCACCGCGCAGCTTGTTGATGGCTTGGATCAGGTCATCGCGTTCCTTGACGAGGCCTTCGAGCTGCTTGGCAACCTCTTCGGCCTCTTCATCGGCGCGCAGGTTGACGCCGCCCAGCCGTTCGCGGTCCTCGCGCAGGCCCTGCAGCTTGCGCTCGATGTCGTGCCATTCCATCAGCTGCTCGGGGTCGAGCCCGGTGGTGGAGATGACCTCGTCCGGCGCGCAGTTCAGCGTCTCGGTGATGCGCTGCTCGCACTCGGCAAGGCGTGCGGTGCTGGCTTCGAGGCGGGCGCCGAGCCGGGCATGCTCCTCGCGCGCGGCGGACAGCAGCTCCTGCACGGCGCGCAGGTCCTGGTCGGCCTGGCGCACTTCGTTCTCGGCCGTCTGCAGCGCATCGGAGGCGGCCTTCTTTTCCTGCTCGGCCTCGGCCAGCGTGTTCATCAGCTTCAGGCGCCGGTCGGCGAGAAGCTGCGGCAGTTCCGAGAGTTCGAGGATGGCGGCGCGGGTTTCCTCGGCACGCGCGGTGAGCTGCTCGATCTGCTCGTTGGCGCGCGAGGCGCGGCCGGTCCACTGCGCGATTTCCGCCTCGATGGCGCGGATGCGGTCGGTGCGGGCCCGCGCCTCGCGTTCGAGGCCGTCATGCCTGGCACGCGCCTCGGCATAAGCCGCGCGCTCGGTGTTCACCGTGTTGCGCAGCGCGTTCAGCTCAAGCTGCAACTCGTCGAGGACGGGAAGCTCGGCGGCCTCGGCGGAGGATTCCTCCAGCCGGGCGCGGGCCTCCTCGAGGGCTTCCTCGATGCGGCGCTGGGCTTCGTCCAGCGCGCTGGTCTGCGCAAGGCGCTCAGAGACCTGGCGCTCATGCTGGGTCAGCGCGCGGCGGGCGAAATCGACGGCGGAGACGGCGGCGCGGTGCCCCTCGCGCTTCTCGCGCTCAAGGCGTGTGGCAGTCTCGATGGCGGCGCGGGCTGCTTCGAAATGGCCCTGTGCTTCCTCTGCCGCGGCGATGGCCTGTTCCATCTCGACTTCCAGCGAGGCGAGGCGGTTCTTTTCCGCAAGGCGTTTGGCGGCCGCACTCGGCGCGTCGGCGGCGGCGGTGAAGCCGTCCCAGCGCCACACGTCACCCTCGCGGGACACCAGCCGCTGGCCGGGCTTCAGCTGCGGCTGCAGCGCCTGGCCCAGCGCCTTGGACACGACACCGATGTGCGACAGGCGGCGCTGCAGGGCAGACGGCGCCAGCACGAAGTTGATGAGCGGCTCCGCACCCTCCGGCAGGCTGGCCGTTTCCGGCAGGGGCGGCAGTCCGCGCCAGTGCACCGGGGCACCCTCATCGCCCGAGGCATCGAGATCATCCCCGAGCGCGGCACCGAGCGCCGTCTCGTAACCTGTCTCGACGCTGATCTGGTCAAGCAGCGACGGCCACAGGTCGCCGCCGCCGGCCTTGAGCAGGTTGGTCAGCGTGCGGACTTCGGTCTGCAGCCGGTCGGCCTTGCGGCGGGCGTCGTCATGGGCGGCGCGTGCGTCACCCTCGGCGGCGCGCGCGGCGCGCACGGCGCCTTCGGCCTCGGTCACGTGATATTCGAATTCCGCGGCCTGCTCCACGGCATGTTCCACGGCGGCGGTCAGCTTGTCGCCGTCGCCTTCCACATTGTAGCGCGCCAGCAGGTCGTTGCGCTTGGCCACCGTCTCGGCCAGCTCGCGGTCGAGGCGGGCCACGCGGGTCTTGTGTTCCTCGATGGCGCGCAGGATGGCGTTGCGGCGCGCCGAGAGTTCGGACAGGCGGGCCGCCGCCTCATCCGCGGCTTCCTGTGCCCGCGCCAGCGCATCGGCAGCGGACTGCAGCGCCACGGCGGCCTCGGCGCGGATGTCGTCGTCCGAGCCCTGGCTGGCCTTCAGCGTCTCGCCTTCCTCGGCCAGCCGCGTCAGCACGCGGTCGGTGTCGTTCAGCAGTTCCTGTTCGCGCTGCAGGTCGGAATTGATCTGCGCAATGCGCTGTTCGAGCTCCTTGCGGCGCTCGCCGGCGCGACGCTCTTCCTCGTCCAGCACGTTGCGCTCGTGGCTCACGCGCTGCAGCACCGCGGCGCGCACCGCCTCCTGTTCGCGAAGCGACGGCAGCTTCTCGCCGAGGTCGTCGCGCAGGCGCAGCTTCTCGGAGGCCGCGCGGGTGTGCTCGGCCAGCACGCGGGTTGCCTCGTCCAGCATCGCGGCATCGCGCTGCGAGGCCTCCGCTGTCTCGCGCCAGTTGACGTAGTGGCCCATGGCCTCGAGCCGCCGGATCTCGCCGGAGAGGCCCTTGTACTTCGTCGCCTGCCGCGCCTGGCGCTTCAGGCTGTTGAGCTGGGTCTCGAGCTGCGAGGTCACGTCGTCGAGACGTGTGAGGTTGGTCTCCGCCGCCTTGAGCTTCAGCTCCGCCTCGTGGCGGCGCGTGTGAAGCCCGGTGATGCCCGCGGCCTCTTCGAGGATCAGGCGGCGCGCCTGCGGCTTCGCATTGATGATCTCGCCGATCTGGCCCTGCCGCACCAGTGCGGGCGAGCGCGAGCCGGTCGAGGCATCGGCGAACAGCAGCTGCACGTCGCGGGCCCGCACGTCCTTGCCGTTGATGCGGTAGGCCGAGCCTTCCTCGCGCTCGATGCGGCGCGAGATCTCGAGCGTATCCTGGTCCTGGTACTGCGGCGGTGCAGTGCCGTCGTCATTCAGCATGGTGACGGTCACTTCGGCCATGTTGCGGGCAGGCCGCTGCGTGGTGCCGGAGAAGATCACGTCGTCCATGCCGGAGGCGCGCATCGACTTGTAAGAGCTTTCGCCCATCACCCAGCGCAGCGCTTCCAGCAGGTTCGACTTGCCGCAGCCATTGGGCCCCACCACGCCGGTGAGTCCGGGCTCGATCAAAAGGTCCGTCGGCTCAACGAAGGATTTGAATCCCGAAAGCCTCAGCCGTGTGAACTTCATCTTGAGCCCTTGCCCCTTCTAAACGCCGCCGCTGATCAGAGCAGCTTGTCGATCTCGGCTTTCAAACTGTCGTAGGTGACTTCGCCGCGCAGCGGCTTGCCATTGAGGAAGAAGGTGGGCGTGCCCTGCACGCCGAACTTCACGCCGCCGTCGCGGATTTCCATGATTCCCTTGGCGAGCTTCTCGTCCTTCAGCGTCGCCTCGAACTTCTCCTGTGAGAAGCCCGCCTGCTTGGCAATGTTCAGGAGCCCGCTGGCGGGGTCCTTGGCCCAGGTCTCCAGCGTGTCGAAGAACACGCCGATCAGCGGGAAGTAAGACTCCTTCGGCGCCGCGCGGGCGATCATGAAGGCTGCGAGCGCCGGGTCGTTCAGCGGAAACTCGCGGAAGATGAACCGGATCTTCCCATTGTCGATGTACTCGGCCTTCAGCTTCGGCAAGACATCCTTGTGGAAGGCTGCGCAGTGCGGGCAGGTGGCCGAGGCATATTCGACGATGGTGACCTTGGCGTCCTCGCCGGCGCCAAGCGCCATGTCGCCCAGCGCCGGCGGCTTCAGCAGCTCGGCGAGGTCCACGGGGGCGTCACTTTCCTGCGCCAGGGCAGGGGCGACTGCGAGGCCGGCAACTGCGGCCCCGGCAAGCAGGATGGAACGGCGGGTGATCGTCTTCATGATTTGTTTACCTACTAGATGTTGGGGGTTGAAACAAAAGGGAATTATTTGCCTTGTGGAGAACTCCGGGCGCCCGCCACCCCCCGCCCGAGGCGCTCCAGGGCATCCCGAAGGGAGGGGTCTTCGACAGTTCTAAGCTCTTGTTCATGAACGGGTTTATCGGGCAGGACCGGGGGCTTCGGACGGGCCCTTCCGAGCTCCACGGCCTGCATCACCTTGAGGCTCGCGACCGCGCCATAGCCAAAAAAGCTGTTGATGCGCGAAATGATCCGGGACGCTTCATATTGTAGTTCCAGCGCCCGGCCGGGGGCGGCCCGGATGACCAGCGTGCCGCCCTTTTTCTGGGCCTCCTCGCCCGCCCCGCGGGGCCATTTGATGCGTTCCGGGGCGGAGACGGCCGCCAGTTCCTCGCCAACGATTGCATCCCAGTTCGCCACCACATCCGCCTGGGCAAAGCCATAGCGTGCGAAGGCCGCCTTGGTGATCTCGCGGAAGTGCTTGGAGAGGGTTTCCATGGACGGGCCGGAGGGTTGATCGCTATGTGGGTCTATCAGAACCCGCTTGTTTGCGAGAGCAGCATGGCCAGAAAAGGGCCGGAAACCACAGCTTCTTCACAACTTCTTGCCTGGTACGATACCAATGCCCGGGTGCTGCCCTGGCGGGCGCGGGGCGCAGAGGTGCCGGACCCCTATCGGGTCTGGCTCTCCGAGATCATGCTCCAGCAGACCACCGTCCAGGCGGTGAAGGCCTATTTCGAGAAATTCGTGGCGCTCTGGCCCAGCGTGCAGGCCCTGGCGGCAGCCCCCCTTGACGACGTGCTGAAGGCCTGGGCGGGGCTTGGCTATTATGCCCGTGCCCGCAACCTCCACGCCTGCGCGAAGGAGGTGGTGGCCCGATTCGGCGGCCGCTTCCCCGAAACCGAAGCGGAACTCAGAAGCCTGCCCGGCATCGGCCCCTATACGGCGGGCGCCATCGCGGCCATCGCCTTCGGCGGTCGGCATGCCGCGGTCGACGGCAACGTCGAGCGCGTGATCAGCCGCATCTATGCCATCGAAACGCCCCTGCCGGATTCGAAGCCCGAGATCCGCGACAAGGCGCAGGCGCTCGTGCCGGAGCGGCGCGCCGGCGATTTCGCCCAGGCCATGATGGATCTCGGCGCCACCATCTGCACCCCGCGCGATCCCAATTGCCTGATCTGTCCGTGGACGGAGCATTGCCGGGGCCGCATCACCGGGCTGGCGCCGTCGCTGCCCCGCAAGCAGCCGAAGAAGCAGGTTCCCACCCGCAAGGGGGTCGCCTTCTGGATCGCGCGCAAGGATGGCGCGGTGTTGCTCCGGCGCCGGCCGGAAAAGGGCCTGCTCGGCGGCATGATGGAAGTGCCCTCGACGGAATGGGCGGCGCGCGTGACGGATGCCGCCGCACAGGCGCCGCTCGGCGCCGACTGGAAGAAGCTGAAGGGCGTGGTGCAGCACACCTTCACGCATTTCCATCTCGAGCTCACGGTCTGGGTCGCTGAAACGGTGACCGACGGCGAATTGCGCGACGACGGCGACTATCGCTGGACGTCACGGGAGGCGCTCGCAGGCGAGGCGCTGCCCACGGTGATGCGCAAGGTGGTGGCGCATGTGCTTGGCGGCTGACAGAACCCTCATCCGCGGGTCAGCTACCGCCGCCCGCCCACCTCGTCGAGATGCGCCAGAAGGTCAGCCGGGTCCTCGTAGACGCGATAGGCGCCGGCGCGTTCGAGTTCCTCCATGCCGTATCCTCCGGTGAGGAGCCCGATGCCCAGGGCACGGGCGCGCCTTGCCGCCAGCATGTCCCAGATCGCATCGCCCACCACGCAGGCGGTGTTGATGTCGCAGTCGAGCTTCTCGGCGGCGGCGAGGAACAGGTCCGGGTCCGGCTTGGCATAGCGCACCAGGTCGCGGGTGATCACCACGTGCTTCGCCGGGTCGACGCCGAGGATGTCGAGCACCGGCCCCGCCGTCTCGATGCGGCCCGACGTGGCGATGGCCCAGGGAATGTCGTTGGCGGTGAGATAGGCGAGAAGCTCCCGCGCGCCCGGCAGCGGCCGTGTCCGGTGCGAGCGGGCGTTGTAGTACTTGAGGTGCAGCAGCCGCAGGCGCTCCAGCATCTCGGGCCCGAATTCGCGCCCCGTCTCGCGGGCCAGCGCCTTGGTGAACAGGCCTCCCGACATGCCGATCTTGCGGTGCAGCCGCCAGACGGAGACGTCCACGCCCTCTTCCTGCAGCGCATCGTGCCAGGCCAGCACATGGTCGTAGACGCTGTCCACCAGCGTGCCGTCGAGATCGAAAAGGAAGCTTGTCTGCTGGCGGGCTGCGATCATGGGGCAAATCCTGGTCAGGTGTTCGGATGCCGGAGCGACCCCCACCCCTGCCCCTCCCCACAGGGGGGAGGGAAAATCTCAGGGGTGTACTGGTCACTTGATCTCTGTAGCCCATCGCGGATCATCATGCACCCCGCGTGGTTCCCCTCCCCCTTGTGGGGAGGGGCAGGGGTGGGGGTCCTTACGCCGCCGGTGCCATCTCCGCGCGCAGTTGCTGGCGCAGCATGTCGATGGGTACGAGGTTCGCCCCCTTCTTCACATGCCAGAATGTCCAGCCATTGCAGGCTTCGGCCCCCTGCACATGGGCGCCGATCTTGTGGATCGAGCCGGACGCATCCTTGATGGCGATGGAGCCATCGGCGCGCACGCGGGCAGCGACGCGGGTTGACGGGTCGAACAGCATGTCGCCGGCCTTCACCAGTCCGCGCTCGATCAGCGAGCCGAAGGGAATGCGCGGCTCGGCACGCTTGCTCGCCGTCACCTGAAGCGCCTCGGGCGGCAGGCGCTTCACCGCATCGATGCGGGCAAGCGCGGCTTCTGCATAGTCGTCCTCGCGCTCGATGCCGATGAAGTGGCGGCCCAGGGCCTTCGCCGCGGCGCCCGTTGTGCCTGTGCCGAAGAACGGGTCCAGCACGGTGTCGCCGGGCTTGGTCGTCGACAGCAGCACGCGGTGCAGCAGTGCCTCGGGCTTCTGCGTGGGGTGCAGCTTGTCGCCGTCGGTGTTCTTCAGCCGCTCGGCGCCGGTGCAGAGAGACAGCGTCCAGTCGGAGCGCATCTGCAGGTCATCGTTGAACACCTTCATGGCCTCGTAATTGAAGGTGTACTTGGCGTTGGCGTCGCGCGAGGCCCAGATCAGCGTCTCATGCGCATTGGTGAAGCGCCGGCCGCGGAAGTTGGGCATCGGGTTGGTCTTGCGCCAGACGACGTCGTTGAGGATCCAGAAGCCCATGTCCTGCAGGATCGCGCCGACGCGGAAGATGTTGTGATAGGAGCCGATCACCCACAGCGCGCCATCGGGCTTCAGCACGCGCCGGCATTCCGCCAGCCAGCCCTTGGTGAAGCGGTCATAGGCCTCGAAGCTCTCGAACTGGTCCCAGTGGTCGTCGACGGCGTCGACCTTGCTCTGGTCCGGGCGTGTCAAGCCGCCGGACAGCTGCAGGTTATAGGGCGGGTCGGCGAAGACGAGGTCGACCGACGCGGCGGGGATCTTCTTCAGTTCGGTGATGCAGTCACCGACAAGGATCCGATCCTGCAACGGCCGAATATCCGGCCGGGTCTGATAGCCCATCCCACACCCCACAACGCAAACGCAACTGACTCACGAATCGGCACCATGAATCCTGCGGAGTCGCGTGTGAATCGGATTTGGGAAATGTGGTTAACATTGCGCCAGAAGGGCGGCGACGGGCGCAAAGCTGCGCCGGTGCAGCGGCGTGGGCCCAAGGCGCTTCAGCGCCTCCTGGTGCTGTGCCGTGCCATAGCCCTTGTGGCGGGCGAAGCCATAGAGCGGGTAGGCCGCGTCATGGGCCAGCATGATGCGGTCGCGCGTCACCTTGGCGATGATCGAGGCGGCGGCGATCGAGAGCGATCTTGCATCGCCCGCGACGATGGTCTGGACCGGGCAGGGGAGCTTCGGCGCGCGGTTGCCGTCGACCAGCGCCAGCGCCACCCCGTCGATCTGCTCCAGCGCCTGCGCCATGGCCCAGAACGTGGCCTGCAGGATGTTGTCGCGGTCGATGCGCTCGACCTCGGCAATGCCGATGCCGACCTTCGCCGATGCCATGATCGGCGCGAACAGCGCCTCGCGCCGGGCTTCCGTCAGTCTCTTGGAGTCATTGAGCCCGTCGGGGATCGATGTGGGATCCAGCACCACGGCGGCCGCCACCACCGGTCCGGCCCAGGGCCCGCGCCCTGCCTCGTCGATGCCGGCGACGAGCTTGCTGCCCTCGCGCATCGCCTGCAGCTCGATCGTGAAGTCCGGCCCTGATTCACCCATGCCCGTGCTTAAAGCATGAACCGGACGCGGCTTGCCAGCCGGCTTGCCGCCGTTGTCCCCCGCGGGCAGGCGGGGAGCGGGCTAGAGCAGGCTCAGCTGTTCGCCCGGCTGCGGCGGGCGGCGGAACTGGCCCGTGTCCAGCTTCAGCTTGCGGCGGTTGAGGCCGAGGCGCTGGCAGGAGAGTTCGAAGCGCCGGCCGATGGTCCAGGCATAGGGGCCGGTGCCGGTCTGTCGCCGGCCGAAGCTGGCGTCATATTCCTTGCCGCCGCTCGCCGACCTGACGAGCGACATCACCTTGGCCGCGCGCTCCGGCATGGTGTTGTGCAGCCAGTCCTTGAACACCTCCTTCACCTCATGAGGCAGCCTCAGCATCACGTAGCCCGCCTCCTGGGCGCCCGCCGTCTTCGCAGCGGCGAGGATGGCCTCGATCTCGGCATCGTTCACGGCGGGGATGATGGGGGCGACCATCACCACGGTGGGAATGCCCGCGGCGGAAAGCTGCTCAATGGCGGCAAGCCGCTTGGCCGGCGTCGATGCGCGCGGCTCCATGGCGCGCGCCAGCTTCGGGTCGAGCGAGGTGACGGAGAGCGCCACCTTGACGAGGCCCTTCCGCGCCATGGGGGCGAGGATGTCGATGTCACGCGTCACCAGCGCCGACTTGGTGACGATGCCCACCGGGTGGTTGAACTCCGCCAGCACCTCGAGGATGGCGCGCGTGATGCGCCGTTCCCGCTCGATCGGCTGGTAGGCATCGGTATTGGCGCCGAGCGCGATGGTCTTCGGAACGTAGTTCCTGGCCGCCAGTTCGCTGCGCAGCAGCTGCGCCGCATCGGGCTTGGCGAAGAGCTTCGATTCGAAGTCGAGGCCAGGGGAGAGGCCCATGTAGGCATGCGCCGGACGGGCATAGCAATAGGAACAGCCATGCTCGCAGCCGCGATAGGGATTGATCGACTGGTCGAAGCCCACGTCGGGCGAGTCGTTCTTCGTGATGATGGTCTTCGGCTTCTCCTCGAAGACGGTCGTGCGGAAAGCTGGAAGGTCCGCCAGCCCCTGCCAGCCGTCGTCGAACAGCGAGCGGCTCAGGGCCTCGAAGCGGCCGGACATGTTGACGCCCGCACCCCGGCCGCGTGCCTGGCCAGGCAATGTGGTCATCCGCCCTTCGCCGAGAGCGGCAGGATCGGCCTCGCGGGCCTGGCGCCTATCGATCAGACTGGACATGACGCTGATATAAGACACCTTGCAGAACAAAACAAGAACATTGTTGTGAGGTCACGCAAAGCCCGGCATGTGTGGTGGAAATGACCCGCCGCCAGATTCTCCTCGCCCTTCTGCCGCCGCTGTTCTTCGGAACGGGCTTCACCATCGCCAAGCCGGCGGTCACGCATTTTCCGCCGCTGTTCCTGATCCTGATCTGCTACGCCTCGATCGCGGTGTTGCTGGGCCTCACCCAGCGCGAAAAGCTGAAGACGCCCTGGTCCTCGATCATCCTGATCTCGGCCTTTGCCGTGACCATCCAGGGCGCGCTGCTCTTCTGGGCCATCCGCAGCCCGGAGATGCCAGCCACTGCGGCGAACCTCATCCTCCAGATCCAGATCCCCTTCGCCGTGCTGCTCGACTGGCTGCTGATGAAGGAGCGCCCCGACGGCCGCAAGATCTTCGGCACCACCATCGCGGTTCTGGGCGTGGCGCTGGTGATCGGGCTCCCCGACCAGCCGCCCGGCTTCGTGCCCACCGTCATGATCATCGTCTCGGCCTTCTGCTGGTCGCTTGGCCAGGTGCTGGTCAGGCGCCTCGGCAAGGACAACGGCGTCGGCGTGCTCAAGGGCAATGCCATCGGCTCGGTGCCGCAGCTGGCGCTGGCCACACTGCTGTTCGAGCAGGGGCAGTGGCAGTCGGTCGTCACCGCCACATGGCTCGAATGGTCGATGCTGGCATTCGTCGCGGTGGTCGGCTTCTACTTCGCCTACATCTCCTGGTTCACCCTGCTGAAGCAGTGCCGGCTGGACGAGGCGAGCCCCTTTCTGCTCCTGATGCCGGTGGTCGGCATCGTCACCGCGGCGCTGGTGCTGGGCGAGAGTGTCTCCGCCGCACAGCTCATCGGCGGCGCGGTGATCCTCTTCGGACTGGCGATCGTCTCGGGGCTGGGCCTGCCGAAATGGAGGGCGGCCTAGGACTTCCTGCGCTGCAGGTGCTCTTCCAGCCGCGGCATGATCTCGACGAAATTGCACGGCTTGTGCGTGTAGTCGAGCTGCGGCTTCAGGATCTGGTCCCAGCCGTCCCTGCAGGCGCCGGGCGAGCCCGGCAGGCAGAAGATGTACTTGCCCTTCATCACGCCCGCAGTGGCGCGCGACTGGATGGTGGACGTCCCGATCTTCGGGAAGCTCACCATGTGGAACAGCGTGCCGAAGCCATCGATCTCCTTCTCGAACAGCGGCCGCACCGCCTCGATCGTGACGTCGCGCCCGGTCAGGCCGGTGCCGCCCGTTGTGATGATGGCGTCGACGTCGGCGCGCGCCGTCCAGTCGCGCATCACATGGCGGATCGCCCGCACGTCGTCCTTCACGATCTTGCGTGCCGACAGCAGGTGGCCGGCCTCGGCCACGCGGTCGGCCAGCGTCTGTCCGGATGCATCGGTCTCGAGCGTGCGGGTGTCTGATACCGTGAGGATCGCAATCCTGACGGGGATGAACTGACGCGCCTCACTCATGCTCGACAACCTTGAATCGTCTCATTCCAGTTCCTGCATGAAACACGAAAGATTTTTTCAGACAAGCAAAACAGGATCGTGTCACAATCAACAACCTGAAGCCGCCTGTTTTGATCAATGTGCATCCAGCATCTGGCGCAGCGACAGCAGGTCGCGCCAGGCCAGGCGCTTCTGCGCCGGCTGGCGCAGCAGATAGGCCGGGTGCAGCGTCGGCAGCAGCGGAATGTTGCGCCCGCCGATGCTGGCCGTCACCCACTTGCCGCGCAGCTTCAGGATGCCGTCGGTGCGGCCGGTCAGCCGGTGCGCCGGCGTGGCCCCGAGGCAGACGATCACGTCGGGCTTCTGCAACTCGATGGTCCTCAGCAGGAAGGGCAGGCACATCTGGGTCTCCGCCTCGGTCGGCGTGCGGTTGCCCGGCGGCCGCCAGAAGATGGCGTTGGTGATGAAGACACCACTCTCGCGGTCCTGTGCCGTGCGCGAAAGTCCGACCGCTGCCAGCATGCGGTCGAGCAACTGGCCCGAGCGGCCGACGAAGGGCCGGCCTTCGATGTCCTCCTCGCGGCCCGGCGCCTCGCCCACCAGCATGACGCGCGCCGCCGGGTTTCCGTCGGCATAGCACAGCCGCGTCGCGGTCTTCTTCAGCGGGCAGGCGTCGAAGCCCTCCAGCGCCTGCGCGATCTCGGCGAGCGAACCATATTGCCCCGCACTGGCGCCGGGGGGCATCGCAACCGGCGTTGCCGCAGGGGCAGGGGCCGCGCGCACCGGTGCCGGTGCCGCCTTCGGGGCGGGCGCCACCAGCCGGTTCACCGGATTTTCCCCGATGATCTCGTCGGCCCCCATCTCGGAAAGCCAGCGCAGCGCCTCGGCGGCGTCATGCGGCGTCATGTCGTTTTGCTTCGTGTCCATGTCCGGATCGGGCGGGCTTGTGCGGGTATGGCCTGCCACTATAAAGACGCCCCAAACGAGAAGATAGACGGGAGTTCAGGCAGTGGAACAGGTCCAGCGCGAGGCGATGGAATATGACGTTGTGATCGTGGGTGCGGGCCCCGCTGGCCTCTCCGCGGCGATCCGCCTGAAGCAGGTGAACCCGGACCTCTCCGTCTGCCTGCTGGAGAAGGGCTCGGAAGTGGGCGCCCACATCCTGTCCGGCGCGGTGATCGACCCCGTGGCCCTCAACGAGCTGATCCCCGACTGGAAGGAAAAGGGCGCGCCCCTCAACACCCCCGTCGTCGAGGACCGCTTCTACATGCTGGGCCCGTCCGGCGCGCTGCGGCTGCCCAATGCGCTGATGCCGCCCCTGATGAACAACCACGGCAACTATGCCGTCTCGCTCGGCAATGTCTGCCGCTGGCTGGCCCAGCAGGCGGAGGCGCTTGGCGTCGAGATCTATCCCGGCTTCGCCTGCTCGGAAGTGCTCTACCGCGAGGACGGCTCGGTGAAGGGCGTGGTCGCCGGCGTCGTCGGCATCGGCAAGGACGGCGAGCACAAGCCGGACTACCAGCCCGGCATGGAGCTTCACGGCAAATATGTGCTGATCGCCGAAGGCGTGCGCGGCTCCCTGGCGAAGGAGATCATCGCCAAGTACAATCTCTCCGAAGGCCGCGAGCCGCAGAAGTTCGGCATCGGCATGAAGGAGCTCTGGGAGGTTCTGCCCGAGAACCACCGCCAGGGCCAGGTCACCCACACCATGGGCTGGCCCCTTGGCGCAAAGACCGGCGGCGGCAGCTTCATGTACCACCTCGAGGACAATCTCGTGTCCATCGGTCTCGTTGTGCATCTGAACTACCAGAACCCGCACCTCTTCCCCTACATGGAATTCCAGCGCTTCAAGCACCATCCGCTCATCGAGCCGGTGCTCAGGGGCGGCCGCCGCGTCGCCTATGGCGCGCGCGCCATCACCGAGGGCGGCTTCCAGTCGGTGCCGAAGCTCTATTTCCCCGGCGGCGCGCTCATCGGCTGCTCGGCGGGCTTCGTCAACGTGCCGCGCATCAAGGGTTCGCACAACGCGATGAAGACCGGCATGATGGCGGCCGAGGCCGCCGCGGCGGCGCTCGCCGCGGGCCGCAGCGGTGACGAGCTTCGCGAATACGAGGACGCCTACCAGAACTCGTGGGTCTACGAGGACCTGAAGCGGGTCAAGAACGTCAAGCCCATGTGGTCGAAGCTCGGTCTCGTCGGCGGCCTTGCCTTGGGCGGCCTCGACATGTGGATGAACCAGCTCTTCGGCTTCGGCCTCGGCACCTGGAAGCACGGAAAGCCCGACTATGCGACGCTCAAGCCCGCCGACAAGGCCAAGCCCATCGTCTATCCGAAGCCCGATGGTGTGATCTCCTTCGACCGCCTCACCAACGTCGCCTTCTCCGGCACCAACCACGAGGAGGACCAGAAGGTCCACCTGCAGCTGAAGAACCCGGAAGTGCCGATCGGCGAGAACCTGCCGGTCTATGACGAGCCCGCCCAGCGCTATTGCCCGGCCGGCGTCTATGAGGTGGTGCGGGAAGAGGGCAAGCCGCCGCGCTTCCAGATCAACCACCAGAACTGCGTCCACTGCAAGACCTGCGACATCAAGGACCCGTCGCAGAACATCAACTGGGTGGTGCCGCAGGGCGGCGAGGGGCCGAACTACCCGAACATGTGATGCGGGGCTGCACTGGCCCTCATCCGGCCTGTCGGCCACCTTCGCCTCCAATCCCTTCTCCCGTCCGCAGGATGGGAGACGGTGCCCGGCAGGGCGGATGAGGGCCTCTTTTCACCGGCCACGCTGCCGGACGAGCAGCCTTGCCCTCATCCCAAAAACACCGCATTTTGCGGCAACAACCAAATCACCCTGAAACACGGGCGGCATGCGGCCGCCCCGCTGCTGAAATGGAAGATGATGACGGCACTCCTGCGCACCGCACTCACCGGCCTCCTGCTCTGTTCCGTTCCGGCCTCCGCGGCGCTGGCCTATGACCCCGCGGTCTCCTCCTCGGGCAGCTATCTCGCGGGCCGGTCCGCTGCCAAGCTGCGCGACAACGGCCATGCCTCGGACTATCTCTCCAACGCGCTCAAGGCCGATGTTGGCAATCCCATCCTCACCGAGAAGATCTTCCTGCTCGAGCTCTCCGAGGGCAATATTCTGCGGGCGGAGGAATTCGCCGCCGAGGTGCTCACCTTCAACAGCCAGCAGCGCATGGCGCGCATCGTGCTGGGCCTGAAGGACTTCAAGGGCCGCCACTACGAAGAGGCCCGCAAGAACTTCGATCAGTCCGCCTACACGCCCGTGGGCGAGCTCACCTCCTGGCTTCTCGCCGCATGGTCCTATGCCGGCGAGGGCGAGCTGAATCCGGCCCTCAAGACGCTGGACCGGCTGGACTCGAACGAGAGCTTCGCCAACTTCAAGGCCTTCCACGAAGCTCTCATTGCCGACTACCTCGGCAATTCGATCCGGGCCGAGGCTGCCTACAAGCGCGCCTATGACGCGGCCGGCACGTCGCTGCGCATCGTTCAGGCCTATGGCAACTTCCTCGAGCGCAACAACCGCGCCGCCGATGCCCAGAAACTCTACCGCGCCTATCTCGATGCCGACCAGAACCCGCTGATCGAGGCTGCCCTCGCCGAGAGCCTTAAGGGCGTGAAGCCGCAGCCCTTCATCGCGTCCCCCACCGAGGGCGCGGCAGAAGCGCTGTTCTCGCTCGCCACCTCGATGAGCGACGACCAGTCGATCGACGTCGCACTGCTCTACGTGCAGCTCGGCATCTCGCTCGGCGCCGACCAGGACATCATGTACACCCTGCTGGGCGACACCTACGAGGACATGAAGCGCTATGACGAGGCGCTCGAGGCCTATGGCAAGGTTCCCGTCTCCTCGCCGCTCCACGTCAATGCCGAAATGGAGCAGGCCGTCGCCCTGCAGCAGCTCGGCCGCAAGGACGAGGCGCTCGCCAAGCTCAAGGCAATCGTCGCCGAAGATCCGAAGAACTATGACGCCATCGTCACGCTGGGCAATCTCTACCGCGCCAACAGCGACTTCGCCAACGCCTCCACGACCTATGACCAGGCCATCGCGCTGCTCGAAAATCCGGCCCCCGGCAACTGGCGCATCTTCTACTACGACGGCATTTCGCATGAGCGGCTGAAGCAGTGGGACGTGGCCGAGAAGCTGTTCCGCAAGGCGCTCGCGCTGTCGCCCAACGAGCCGAGCGTGCTCAATTATCTCGGCTACTCGATGATCGAGAAGAAGATCAACCTCACCGAGGCGCTCGACATGGTGAAGAAGGCGGTCGAGCTGAGGCCGAACGATGGCTACATCACCGACAGCCTCGGCTGGGCCTATTACCAGCTCGGCGACTATGAGCAGGCCCTCGTCCACTGCGAGCGCGCGGTGGAGCTGCTTCCGGCCGACCCGATCATCGCTGAGCACCTGGGCGACGTCTACTGGCGCGTTGGCCGCACGCTGGAGGCCAAGTTCCAGTGGCAGCACGCCAAGGACAACAAGCCCGAGCCCGAGGACCTGAAGCGCATCGAGGACAAGCTGAAGAACGGCCTGCCGCCGGCCGAGCCGCCGGTCACACCGGTGCAGAACGCGGCACCCAAGACCAACGGCTGACGCGCCAGAGCGCGTCGTGCAGCCCTTCACGCTCTTCGCCCCGGCCAAGGTGAACCTGGCGCTCCACGTGCTGGGGCGCCGGGACGACGGCTATCACGATCTCGACTCGATCGTCGCCTTCGCCGATGTCGGCGACCGGCTGACCTTCACTCCGGCGGGCGACTTCGCCATCACCGCGAGTGGCCCCTTTGCGGCTGCACTTCCGCCGGGCGGCGACAATATCATCGCCAAGTCATGGGCCGCAGCGCAGGCAATCGCGCGGCGGCGGGGCAGGGCGCTGCCGGCGGTGGCCGTGCATCTCGAGAAGAACCTGCCCGTCGCCTCCGGCATCGGCGGCGGCTCGGCCAATGCCGCCGCCGCCTTGAAGGGCTTCCTCCAGATCGTGGGCCTTCCCGTCGACGATGAAGTTGTCGCCGCGGGCCTTGCCATCGGGGCCGACGTGCCCGTCTGCCTCGCGGGCGCGGCCTGCCGCATGCGGGGCGTGGGCGAGCGCATTACGCCGCTCGCCGGCTTCGCGCCGCGTCACGCGATCCTCGTCAACCCGCTGGTCGAGGTTTCGACGCCGTCGGTGTTCAAGGGCCTCGCACTGGAAAAGGGCCAGGCCTTCGGCACCGCCATCGTCGACGCGCATAACCCCGAACTCTGGCGCAACGACCTCGCCATCCCCGCCATCGCACGCGCCCCCATCATCGGCGAGGTGTTGAACCGCCTCGCGGCGACGCCCGGCGTCACGCGAGCCTTCATGTCCGGCTCCGGCGCCACCTGCGTGGCGCTGCTGGAGGACGCGCATGTAACGGCCGACCTCGATCCAAACTGGTGGGCGGCACGCACAGTGCTGGCCTAGGCCGGGCGAAGACTTGTGGTGAAATCGCGCAAAGAGTCCTTCTCCCGTCCGAAGGATGGGAGCAGGAGGCCAAAGGCCGGATGAGGGCCCCTGTCTTCTGGTCCGTTGCTAGTAGGCCCGCGCCACGCAGAACTCCACCGCCTCGAGCAGCGCGTCCTTCAGCGGGGAATCGGGGAAGATGGCCAGCGCGTCGCGCGCGATGTCGCCATAGTGGTTGGCGCGGTCGATGGTGTCCTTCAGCGCGCCGTGGCGTTCCATCAGCTTCTTGGCATAGGTGAAGTCATCGGCCGTCTGGTTGCCGTCCTCCAGCGTGCGCTTCCAGAAGCTCCGCTCCTCCGCCGTGCCCCGGCGGTAGGAAAGCACCACGGGGAGCGTGATCTTGCGTTCGCGGAAGTCGTCGCCCACGCCCTTGCCCAGCTTCTCGGTATTGCCGGCATAGTCGAGTGCGTCGTCGATGAGTTGGAAGGCAATGCCCAGGTTGCGGCCATAGGATTCGAGTGCCGCCTGTTCGCTCGCCGGGCGCTTGGCCACGACGGCACCCACCTCGGCGGCGGCGGCGAACAGTGCGGCCGTCTTGGCCACGATCACCTGCATGTAGGCGTCTTCCGTGGTGGAGGTGTCCTGCGACACGGACAGCTGCAGCACCTCGCCCTCGGCGATCACGCAGGCCGCGTTGGACAGGATGCGCAGCGAGTCGAGCGAGCCCGTCTCCACCATCATGCGGAAGGCCTGGCCCAGCAGGTAGTCGCCCACCAGCACGCTCGCCTGGTTGCCCCAGATGACGCGGGCCGCCTGCTTGCCCCGGCGCAGGTCGCTCTCGTCGACCACGTCGTCGTGCAGCAGCGTCGCGGTGTGCATGAACTCGACCGCGGTGGCGAGCTTGAGGTGGTGGTCGCCCTCGTAGCCCACCATGCGCGCGGCGGCCAGCGTCAGCATCGGGCGGATTCGCTTCCCGCCGGAATTGATCAGGTGGCTGGCAATCTCGGGGATCAGCTCGACATGGCTGCGCGCATGGCTGAGGATCGATTCGTTCACCCGTTCCATGTCGGCCTGGGTGAGCTTCACCAGCGGCTCGATGCTCGCGCGCTTCTTGTTGCCCGCTCCGTCGAGCGGAATGACGACTCCCATCGGGACTGCCTGCCTTCGCTTTACTCTTTGCGCCGTTAAAGCACATGAGCACCCCAAGGCCAATATGACGCTGCGCCAGCGGCCTTGCCCGCGACAATCCGAACCGCCAAGCTGGCGCCATGGAAGAATTGCTGCGCAGCAACGACCCGGTCTGGCTGTCCTATGTCCGCCACGTGCTCACCGAGGAGGGCATCGCGTTCCTGCAGCTGGATGACCACATGGCCGCACTCGAAGGCTCGGTCGGCGCCATTCCCCGCCGCATCCTCGTGCTCGCCGAGGACGTGGGCCGGGCCCGCCTCAGCCTCGGTAACGCGACGCTAACCCACAGGTAGCAGACTTCGCCAGATGCAGAACACCGACACGCCCGCCCCCATCCCCCCAAGCCTCACCGAGGACGGCTTCCTCGGCGGCCGCCTGCGCATCCTGCAGCCCGAAAAGGGGTTCCGCGCCGGCATCGATTCGGTCTTCCTCGCCGCCGCGGTGCCCTGCCAGCCGGGCGAGAGCGTCTTCGAAGCCGGCATCGGTCCCGGCGTGGCGGCACTCTGCCTGCTCGCCCGCAACCCGCAGGTGCAGCTGACGGGCATCGAGGTCGCCGCCCGCTACGCCCTGATCTGTGAGGAAAATGCCCGGCGCAACGGCATGACCGACCGGCTGCGCGTCCTCCACGCCGACGTGCGCGAGGCGCTGCGGCGCGACCAGATCGGCATGCCGTCACCCGGCAGTTTCGCCCATGCCATGGTGAATCCGCCCTTCTTCGACGAGGACAAGTCCACCCCTTCGCCCCACCTCCTCAAGTCCCAGGCGCATGCCTTCGGTCCGGAGGACCTGGAACTCTGGGCCAAGCTCCTTCACGCCATGCTCAGGCCCCGTGGCAGCGTCACCGTCGTGCATCGCGCGGATTCGCTCGGGCAACTCTTGAACAGCATGCAGAATCGCTTCGGCGACATCCGCATCGCACCGCTTTTCCCGCGCCGCGGCACGGCGGCCTCGCGCATCCTCGTCCAGGGCATCAAGGGCTCGAAGGCGCCGATGCAAATCCTGCAGGGTCTGATCCTGCATGGCGATGGAAACGAATTCACGCCGGAGGCCGACGCCGTGCTGCGTCGTGGTGCGGCCTTCCCCCTGCGCTGAGCCTCGACTTGTGCGGTTGCATGCGGGCACCTATCTGAAGCGCATGGGCAACAACGGTTTTTTTAACAGCATCATCCCGCTTCGCTTCCGCAAGTCGGTTCCGGTCGTCACCCATGTGCGGCTTGACGGCGCCATCGGCATCGGCACGCCGATGCGCCCCGCGCTGACGCTGAAGTCCGTCAACCACACGCTGGAGCGCGCCTTCGGCCGTAAGGGAATCGCCGCCGTCGCGATCTCGGTCAATTCGCCGGGTGGCTCGCCGGTGCAGTCGGCACTGATTCATGCGCGAATCCGGCAGCTTGCCGAGGAAAAGCATATCCCCGTCATCGTCTTCTGTGAGGACGTTGCGGCGTCTGGTGGCTACTGGCTCGCCTGCGCGGGCGACGAGATCTTCGCCGATGACAGCTCCGTCATCGGGTCGATCGGCGTGATCTCCGCCGGCTTCGGCTTTGTCGATGCGATCGCCAAGCTCGGCATCGAGCGCCGTGTTCACACCGCCGGCGAGAACAAGTCGATCCTCGACCCGTTCAAGCCTGAACGCATTGAAGACGTTGAACATTTAAAGTCGCTGCAGACCGACATCCACCATGCGTTCAAGACGTTGGTGAAGTCCCGGCGCGGGGCCCGGCTGAAGCAGGATGACCCGGAGATCTTCTCCGGCGCCTTCTGGGCCGGCCGCCAGGCACTGGCCCGCGGGCTGGTCGACGGCATCGGCCACATGCGTCAGGTTCTGCAGGACCGCTTCGGTGAGAAACTCGTCATCCGCAGTGTCTCGCCGGGGCAGGGCTGGGGCCTCAGGAAGCTCGGTTTCGGGGTTGAAATGCCTGATATCGCAGGCGTTTCACTGGATGCTCTTGAAACGCGTGCATTGTGGTCCCGTTTCGGCTTATGATCGTATTACTGGAGGCTCTGAGGAGGTCCCGATGGTTGTCTTGAAGTTGCTGTCGTTGCTCGCTGCAGCGTTGCTGTCGTTCTTCGTCATCAAGATGTTGATGGTGCGCGAAATGCAGCCCGTGCGCGTCAAGGCGAACCGCACCAACCGCCAGCCGCAGCAGATGCGCCGCCTCCGCCAGGACCCGCGCACCGGCGTCTATTTCCCCGAGGCTTGACCTCCCGACTCGTGCCCCCTAGGGTCCGCCGCGCTTTTCCGAGGCGGACCACATGGCACTGAATCCCACCAAGTCATTTCAGGATCTTATCCTCACGCTCCACCAGTACTGGGGCGAGAAGGGCTGCGTCATCCTGCAGCCCTATGACATGGAAGTCGGTGCCGGCACCTTCCATCCCGCCACCACGCTGCGCTCGGTGGGCCCCAAGCCCTGGGCGGCGGCCTACGTCCAGCCCTCGCGTCGTCCCAAGGATGGGCGCTATGGCGAGAACCCCAACCGCCTGCAGCACTATTACCAGTACCAGGTCATCATGAAGCCCTCGCCGGCCAACCTGCAGGACCTCTATCTCGGTTCGCTGGAAGCCATCGGCATCGACCGCTCGCTGCATGACATCCGCTTCGTCGAGGACGACTGGGAAAGCCCCACGCTGGGCGCCTGGGGCCTTGGCTGGGAAGTGTGGTGCGACGGCATGGAAGTCTCGCAGTTCACCTATTTCCAGCAGGTCGGCGGCATCGACTGCGCGCCGGTCTCGGGCGAGCTCACCTACGGCCTCGAGCGCCTCGCCATGTATGTGCAGGGCGTCGACAATGTCTACGACCTGAACTTCAACGGCCAGGAAGGTGCGAAGCGCATCTCCTATGGCGATGTGTTCCTGCAGGCCGAACAGGAATATTCGCGCTACAATTTCGAGCACGCCAACACGGACGTTCTGTTGCAGCACTTCATCGATGCCGAGGCCGAGTGCAAGGCGCTGCTGGCCGCAGGCGACCGCGATGCGCGCCACGACATGGCGCTGCCCGCCTATGACCAGTGCATCAAGGCGTCCCACACCTTCAACCTGCTCGACGCGCGCGGCGTCATCTCGGTGACGGAGCGCCAGGCCTATATCCTGCGCGTCCGCGAGCTCGCCAAGGGCTGCTGCGAGGCCTGGAGCAAGACGGCGGGCGGCGGCGCCTGAACCGCCACGGCGGTTTTTGCGTAACCCTCACAAATACTTATCGAGGAGACCGCCATGTCCGAACCCGCCATTCCCCAGAAGTCGCCCATCGCCGTCGAGGTTGAGGCCGGCAAGGACTACTGGTGGTGCTCCTGCGGCCAGTCGAAGAACCAGCCCTTCTGCGACGGCAGCCACAAGGGCTCGACCTTCACCCCGGTGAAGTGGACGGCGGAACAATCGGGCCGCAAGTTCTTCTGCGCCTGCAAGCACACCAAGAACCCGGTGTTCTGCGACGGCAGCCACAAGGCGCTCTAACTCGTCCTCTCCCGCCGCGCGGGAGAGGAGGGGGCCCCAACGCAGTTGGGGAAGGTGAGGGGACGTGTTCTCCGAACCTGAGCGCATGTCATCCCCTCATCTCCCCGTTGCGTCCCGCAACGGGTCCCTTCTTCTCCCGCTCAAGGAGCGGGAGAAGACAAGAGGCGGATCGCCGATTCCCCTGAGGGGTGACAAGCCGGGATGGGGCTGCTAATTCGCGGGCCCCGCCCGGAGTGCCCGATGCCTGAACTTCTGATCGAACTGTTTTCCGAAGAAATCCCCGCCGGCATGCAGGCCAAGGCGGCGGAGAACCTGCGCCAGATGGTGACCAACGCACTGGTCGAGGCCGGCCTCACCTATGAGGGCGCCCAGGCCCATGGCGGCGCGCGCCGCCTGGTGCTCTCGGTCGAGGGGCTCGATGCCAAGGCCGCGGACGTGAACGAGGAGCGCAAGGGCCCGCGCGTCGACGCACCGCAAGCAGCGATCGAGGGCTTCCTGAAGTCGACGGGCCTCAGCCTCGGCGAACTGAAGGTCCAGGACGACAAGAAGGGCCAGTTCTATCTGGCCGTCATCCGCAAGCCCGGCCGCACCGCCACCGAGATCATCGCCGAGGTGGTGCCGGACACCATCCGCAAGTTCCCCTGGCCCAAGTCAATGCGCTGGGGCTCGGGAACCTTGCGCTGGGTGCGCCCGCTCCATTCCATCATCTGCACCTTTGATGGCGAAGTGGTGCCCTTCGAGATCGAGGGCATCCGGAGCGGCAACCTCACGCGCGGCCACCGCTTCATGGGTTCGCAACACATCGAGGTGCGCCGCTTCGAGGATTATGCCCAGAAGCTTCACCACAACTTTGTCATCGTCGACGCCAATGCGCGCATCGAGACGATCCGCACCGAAGCCCGCAACCTTGCCTTCGCGCAAGGCCTCGAGCTGATCGAGGATGAAGGCCTGCTGAAGGAAACCGCAGGCCTCGTCGAATGGCCGGTGGTGCTGATGGGCAGCTTCGACGAAAGCTTCCTCAGCGTGCCGCCGGAGGTGATCGCCACCTCGATCAAGAACCACCAGAAGTGCTTCGCGCTGCGCAATGCCTCGACCGGCAAGCTCTCGAACCGCTACCTGCTGGTGTCGAACCTCATCGCCAAGGATGGCGGCAAGACCATCGTGGCCGGCAACAACAAGGTCATCGCCGCCAGGCTCTCGGACGCCAAGTTCTTCTGGGACCAGGACCGCAAGGTGAAGCTTGAGGACTGGGCCAGGAAGCTCGACGCCATCACCTTCCACGCCAAGCTCGGCAATCAGGGCGAACGCGTACAGCGCATCGAAACGCTTGCCGCCGAGATCGCGAAGAAGATCGGTGCTGATCCCGAGAAGGCCAAGCTCGCCGCGCGCCTCGCCAAGGCCGACCTCGTCACCGGCATGGTGGGCGAATTCCCCGAGCTGCAGGGCCTGATGGGCCGTTACTACGCACTCGACCAGTCCGTTGACGCCGACGTCGCCGATGCGATCCGCGATCACTACAAGCCGGTCGGCCCGACCGACTCCATCCCCGTGTCGGGCGTCGGCCAGGCGGTGGCGCTGGCCGACAAGCTCGACACGCTCAACGGTTTCTGGTCGATCGACGAGAAGCCGACGGGCTCGAAGGACCCCTATGCGCTGCGCCGTTCGGCGCTGGGCGTCATCCGCATCATCCTCGACAAAAACCTGCGCCTGCCGCTCACCTTCTGCAGCGACGACCTTATCGCCTTCTTCGCTGACCGCCTGAAGGTGCACCTGAAGGAGCAGGGCAAGCGCCACGACCTGATCGACGCCGTCTTCGCGCTCGGCAACCAGAACGACCTCCTCATGGTCACGAAGCGCGTCGCGGCGCTGTCGAACTTCCTCGACACCGATGACGGCAAGAACCTGCTTGCGGGCGTCAAGCGCGCCTCCAACATCCTCCGCATCGAGGAGAAGAAGGACGGCCGCGCCTATGATGGTGACGTCAACATCTCGCAGCTCATCAAGGGCGAGGAGAAGGCGCTCCACACCGCGATCACCCAGGCCGTGGGCCAGGTGCGCCGCGCGCTGCGCGAGGAGGATTTCGAGGCGGCGATGACGGCCATCGCCAAGCTGCGCGCCCCCGTCGATGCCTTCTTCGAAGGTGTGACCGTGAACGACAAGGACGCCACCTTCCGCGAAAACCGCCTGCGCCTGTTGAACCACATCCGCGCCGCCACGGCGGAAGTCGCGGACTTCTCCAAGATCGAGGGCTGATCCTTGGTAGTTCTGCGCATTCAGGATCGCGGGAACTAGATGTAGTTTGCCTCCGATGATGTTCGGAGGTCCTCCAATGACAGTTACGACAATGCTTCGCCGCTTCCTGGCCGCTGCCATCGCCCTTCTGGGCGCGGCCTCTCTCGGGCTCGTGCCGGCCACGGCGTCGGAGAGTGCGGGCTTCTACAAGAAGTGGGCGTGGTTCGAGGACACCTACTGGATCGTGCCGCCGGAAGGCATCTACTCGGTCTTCCACATCCAGAGCGAAAACAAGTTCGTGGTCGACCGCGGGCAAACCGTTTTCCACATCACCGACTACTTCAACGGCTATTTCACCGGCACGGTGGTGGTGAAGCTCACGCTGAACCAGATCGCCAGCTGCCAGTATGTGCTGGGCCAGGTCACACCCGAGGGCCGTGTCTTCATGACCATGTATGATGCGGAGGCCGGCTCGCCCGACCTCGGCACGGTCGTCAACTATCCCGTCGGCCAGATGGTGAAGCGCGGCAGGAACTGGACCATGGTCAACCAGATGACGAGCCAGGCCCAGGGCGGCACGCTCAGCCACTGGGCCTACATGGTGCAGTCGAAGCCCGGCTCCGCCAGCTTCTTCAAGCTGCCCTTCGCCAATGTCTCGATCCCGGAATTCATGCAGGGCTGCAATGAGAACGTGCGGATGATCAACGCCTTCGAGTGAAGGCTGCCGCCGCTCAGTCCCAATTGCTGGACAGCGGCGATGGGAGAAGGTCCCGGGCGTGAGCGCCTCGTTCCTCCCTTACCGTCGTCACCCCGGCGTAGGCCGGGATGACGGACATGGGCGGTGTGCCGGATGACGTGTTCCGGCGGGAGCCCCGCCTGCACCGCAAGGCTGGTCCCCGCAAATCACCCAAGCTGCCGTTTTGACCTTGCGTCCCGCTTTGTTATGCAGGGTCCATGAACGCCACCTCCGCCTATGCACCCGACGGCCGCTATGCCTGGATCAGGCTCATGATCTCGCTGCTGCTGGCCGTGGTGGGCGGCATCGGGCTGTGGCTCGCCGTCGTCGTGCTGCCGACGATCCAGGCCGAGTTCGGGGTGGACCGCGCCGGCGCCTCCTTCCCCTATACGGCGACCTTCCTCGGCTTCGCCTTGGGCGGCTTCGTGATGGGCAAGGTGGCGGACAAGTTCGGCATCACCGTGCCGGTCACCATCGCCGGCGTGTCATTGGGCGTCGGCTTCTTCCTCGCCGCCATGGCGACCAGCTACTGGCAGTTCGTTGCGGTGCAGGCGGTCTTCATCGGCTTCCTGGGAAGTGCTGCCACCTTCGGGCCGCTGGTGGCCGATGCCTCGCAATGGTTCCTCAAGCGGCGCGGTATCGCGGTCGCCATCGTGGCCAGCGGCAACTACATCGCGGGCACCATCTGGCCGCCCTTCATGCAGGCCTCGATCGAGAGCTACGGCTGGCGCTGGACCTACATGGCCATCGGCGTCCTCTGCATCGTGGTCATGGTGCCGCTCGCGCAGCTCTTGCGCAAGCGCCCGCACTTCCACGACACCGCAAGCCCGGCGAGCCGCGCCTCGGGGCAGAAGGGCCTGCTGCCCAGCCATCGCTTCCTGTTTCCCGCGCTCGTGCTGGCGGGCCTCTCCTGCTGCGTGGCCATGTCCATGCCGCAGGTGCACATCGTCGCCTATTGCGCCGACCTCGGCTACGGCCCGGCGCGCGGCGCGGAGATGCTGTCCATCATGCTGGGCTTCGGCGTGCTGAGCCGGCTGGTCTCCGGCCTCGTCGCCGACAAGGTTGGTGGCCTGCCCACGCTCATCGCCGGTTCCGCCATGCAGATGCTGGCCCTCATCGCCTATGTCCCCTTCGACGGGCTGGCCTCGCTCTATGTCGTCTCGGCCATCTTCGGGCTCAGCCAGGGCGGCATCGTGCCGAGCTATGCGCTCATCATCCGCGATCACTTCCCGGCGCGCGAGGCGGGAAGCCGCATCTCCACCGTGCTCACCGCCACCGTTTTCGGCATGGCGCTGGGCGGCTGGATGTCGGGCGAGATCTATGACTGGACGGGCTCCTACACCATGGCCTTCCTCAACGGCGTGGCCTGGAACGTGCTGAACCTGTCGATCGCGCTGTGGATCCTCTATGTCCGGCGGCCGCACAGCCCGTCGCTCACGCCGGCCACGGCCTGAGTCCTGCACCCGCCGCAATGTCGCATCTGCGATATTGCATTGCACGCTTCACGGTCCTGTGATTGTCTAATGCGCGGGTCGCCGCCCGCTACAAAGCCTTCACAAGAACAACACGAGCAATGGGAAGACCCTGTCATGGCGGCTGAGAGCGCGAAGTTCGTCTATTCCTTCGGTGGCGGGTCGGCGGAAGGCCGCGCCGAGATGAAGGCGCTGCTGGGTGGCAAGGGCGCCAACCTCGCCGAAATGGCCAATCTCGGCCTGCCGGTTCCCCCCGGCTTCACGATTTCCACCGAGGTTTGCACCGCTTTCTATCGGAACAATCGCGCCTATCCGGACGGCCTCGACGCGCAGATCCGCGCCGCGCTGCAGTCGGTCGAGGTGATCGCCGGGGCGCGGTTCGGCGACACGGCGAACCCGCTGCTCGTCTCCGTCCGCTCCGGTGCCCGCGCCTCGATGCCGGGCATGATGGACACGGTGCTGAACCTCGGCCTCAACGACATGACGGTGGAGGGCCTCGCCGCGCGCTCCGGCGACCGGCGCTTCGCCTTCGACAGCTACCGCCGCTTCATCTCAATGTATTCCGACGTCGTGCTGGGCGTCGACCATGCCGAGTTCGAGGACATTCTCGGCGGCTTCAAGGACCAGCGCGACTATACGCTCGACACGCAGGTGACGGCGGAAGAGTGGCAGGGCCTCATCGCGCGCTACAAGGCGCTGGTGGAGGAGGCGACCGGCAAGCCCTTCCCGCAGGATCCGCACCAGCAGCTCTGGGGTGCCATCGGCGCTGTGTTCAAGTCGTGGAACGGCGCGCGCGCCATCACGTACCGCAAGCTCAACAACATCCCGGAGGACTGGGGCACGGCCGTCAACGTGCAGGCCATGGTCTTCGGCAACATGGGCGAGACATCGGCCACCGGCGTGGCCTTCACGCGGAACCCGGCGACGGGCACGAAGGAGCTCTATGGCGAGTTCCTGGTCAATGCCCAGGGTGAGGACGTGGTGGCCGGCATCCGCACCCCGCAGAACATCACCGAGAAGGCCCGCATCGAGGCCCATTCCGAGGCGCCCTCGCTCGAGGCCATCATGCCCGGCACCTTCAAGGAGCTGAAGGCCAACTTCGACCTGCTCGAGCGCCACTACCGCGACATGCAGGACATGGAATTCACCATTCAGGACGGCAAGCTCTGGATGCTGCAGACCAGGACCGGCAAGCGCACCGCCAAGGCGGCGCTGAAGATCGCCGTCGACATGGCGGCCGAGGGCCTCATCACCAGGCAGGAGGCGGTGCAGCGCATCGACCCCGCCTCGCTGGACCAGCTGCTGCACCCCACCCTCGACCCGAAGGCCAAGCGCGACGTGATCGCCACCGGTCTTCCGGCCTCGCCCGGCGCGGCGTCGGGTGAAATCGTGTTCGATGCGGATGAGGCAGAACGCCTCAAGGCCCTCAACCGCCGCGTCATCCTGGTGCGCATCGAGACCAGCCCGGAGGACATCCACGGCATGCATGCCGCCGAGGGCATCCTGACGACGCGTGGCGGCATGACCTCCCATGCGGCCGTGGTGGCGCGCGGCATGGGCAAGCCCTGCGTCTCGGGTGCGGGGCAGCTGCGCATCGACTATGCCGCAGGCACCCTCACCGTCATGGGCGTCACGCTGAAGAAGGGCGACACGATTACCGTTGACGGCTCATCTGGCCAGGTGATGAAGGGCGAGGTGGCGACCATCAAGCCGGAGCTCTCGGGCGACTTCGCCCAGCTCATGCAATGGGCGGACTCCTTCCGCCGCATGGGTGTCAGGGCCAATGCCGAGACTCCGCTCGACGCCCGCACCGCGCGCGACTTCGGTGCCGAGGGCATCGGCCTGTGCCGCACCGAGCACATGTTCTTCGATTCCGAGCGCATCGTGGCGGTGCGCGAGATGATCATCGCCGACAAGGTGGAGCAGCGCCGTGCCGCCCTCGCCAAGCTGCTGCCGATGCAGCGCAACGATTTCATCGAGCTGTTCGAGATCATGGCGGGCCTGCCGGTGACGATCCGCCTGCTCGACCCGCCGCTGCACGAGTTCCTGCCGCATGCCGACCACGAGATCGAGGAAGTGGCGGAGCAGATGGGCGCGAACCCCGACCAGCTGCGCGCCCGCGTGGCCGAGCTCAAGGAGTTCAACCCCATGCTGGGCCACCGCGGCGTGCGCCTGCTCATCTCCTACCCGGAAGTGGCCGAGATGCAGTCGCGCGCCATCTTCGAGGCGGCGACCGAGATCCACCGCCGCACCGGCAAGGCACCCATCCCCGAAGTGATGGTTCCCCTCGTTGCCTCCCGCGCCGAGCTCGACCGGGTGAAGGAGCGGATCGTCGCCGTCGCCGAGCAGGTCGCCAGGGAGACAGGCGTCGCCATCACCTATTCGGTGGGCACCATGATCGAGCTGCCGCGCGCTGCCCTCCGGGCCGCCGAGATCGCCGAATCCGCCGACTTCTTCTCCTTCGGCACCAACGACCTGACCCAGACCACCTTCGGCATCAGCCGCGACGACGCCGCCCGCTTTATCGGCGAATACACCGCCAAGGGGGTGTTCCGGACCGATCCCTTCATCTCGCTCGACGTCGAGGGGGTGGGCGAGCTCATCCGCATCGGCACCGAGCGGGGGCGGAGCGTCAAGCCTGCCCTCAAGGCCGGTATCTGCGGCGAGCACGGGGGCGATCCGGCCTCAATCGCCTTCTGCGAAACCGTCAATCTTGACTATGTGTCCTGCTCGCCCTTCCGGGTGCCCATCGCACGCCTCGCGGCAGCCCAGGCAAGCCTTTCGAAACACTAGGTTTTTCCGAATTGTGGCAAGGGGTTAACCACATCTTCACCATGCCCTGATTCAGGCTCAAAAATGGCCGTCTCGGGTTGCCCGCATGGTTAACCTATGTTAAACGGGCCCTTCATAGACTACCGCGTCTTAACAGCGCCGTAACACATGCGGCCCACGGTGTGTCGAGGGGAAGTGAAGAAGAAAACGCGCAAGACGAGGCCTGCAGGGGCCTGGGAATTCGAGGACTTCACGACCCGCGAGAAGCGCAGCTTCATCGCCGAGTATGGTCCCATGGCTGTGGGCGGCGTCATGCTGGTCCTCGCCTTCGCCTTCGCCGGCCATTACATGGGCCAGAACGCCATTGCCCATAACGCCGAACCCGGCGACGTCCTCGAAAGCCTGTCCGCGCCGTCCTCCAACATGCTGGCCAAGGGCTCGCTGGTGCCGCAGTCGGCGACCCTCGAGATCATCAACAAGACCTCCTTCTCCGCAGAAGTCGCCTATCAGGAGCAAACCGTCTCGCTCGACGGCAAGGGCGACCGCCCGGTCGTGATTCAGGCCTCCATCGTCGAGAAGCAGCAGGTCCAAATCGTGCCCGCCTCGGTGAACCTGAAGGACGAGGACGAACAGTCCACCAGCATCATCAAGGGGCCTTCGCCCAAGAAGGTGGTGCAGGGCGTCAAGATGAAGCGCACCGTCACCGCCGCCAGGAAGCCGCAGGACAAGGCCACGCAGAAGGCCATCGCCATGCGACGCGTGCAGATGGCGGAAGAGAACTGCCTCGCCCGCGCCGTCTATTTCGAGGCCCGCTCCGAGTCGGAACTGGGCCAGCTCGCAGTGGCCAAGGTCATCCTCAATCGCGTCAATGATCCGGAATATCCGAGCTCGATCTGCGGCGTGGTCTACCAGGGTTCCGGCCGCCGCAACTCCTGCCAGTTCTCCTTCGCTTGCGACGGCCTGCCGGACGACGTCAAGAGCGCCGCCGCCTGGGCCAATGCCAAACGTGTCGCCAAGAAGGCCATGGCGGGTGACGCGCATGTCGCTTCCGTTGGTACCGCCACCAACTATCATGCCGACTACGTCAAGCCCAAGTGGGCCAAGAGCATGAAGCGCCTCATCAAGATCGGCCGTCACGTCTTCTACGAGGACTCGTGAGCCCTCTGCATGGCAGGGTTCGACAGGGCGCCTCCCGGGCGCCCTTTCTGTTTGCGCCAACCCTGTTCTAGGATGCGCCTGCAAAGGGGAGACGAAGATGGCAAAGGAAACCACCGGCACGGCCTGGACCTGGTTCAAGGGCGAATGGCACCAGGGCAACCCGCAGCTGATGGGGCCGATGACCCATGCGCCGTGGCTCGGCTCCTGCGTGTTCGATGGCGCGCGTGCCTTCGCCGGCGTGGCGCCTGACCTTGACCAGCATTGCCAGCGCATCGTGCGCTCGGCCGAAAGCTTCGGCCTCAAGGTTCTCAAGAATGCCGGCGAGATCGAGGAACTGATCCGCGAGGGCATCGCCAAGTTCCCCAAGGGGGCTGAGCTCTATCTCCGCCCCATGTTCTGGGCCGAGGACGGCTTCGTCGACGTCGACCCGGACTCGACGCAGTTCTCGGTCTCGGTCTATGACGCGCCGCTCCCCAAGCCCACCGGCTTCTCGGTCACTTGCTCGCCCTTCCGCCGTCCTTCCTTCGAATATGCGCCGACGGACGCCAAGGCCGCTTGCCACTATCCGAATTCGGCCCGCGCCATCCGCGAGGCGAAGTCGCGGGGCTTCGACAATGCGGTGATGCTCGATGCGCTGGGCCATGTGGCGGAGCTCTCCACCGCCAATATCTGGTATGCCAAGGACGGTGAGGCCCACACGCCCGTTCCCAACGGAACCTTCCTCAACGGCGTCACCCGCCAGCGCGTCATCAAGCTGCTGCGCGACGCCGGCATCAAGGTGCACGAACGCTCGATCAAGTGGAGCGAGTTCCTGGAGGCCGACGAGGTCTTTTCCACCGGCAACTGGGCCAAGGTGGCGCCCATCACGCGGGTCGAGCAGAAGAACCTCCAGCCCGGCCCCGTCATGCAGAAGGCAAGAGACCTGTACTGGGACTATGCACTGAAGGGGCGGTGAGCGCGTCTTCCTCTCGGTCGTCACCGATCACCTTGCCCCGGCTTGACCGGGCGAAGGTGAGTCATCAGGCGTGGAAAGCCCTTACACTTTCAGAACAAAAGGTGTTCCCTCGAACGCATCGGCCCCGCGGCCGATCTTCTCGATCGCCTTGACCATGCGGCCATTGCGCCCCAGCACCTCATCCGCCAGCGACACGATGAGCCGGTTCGGCGTGGCGGATGGCGAGGCCTTGCGCAGCTCGAAGGCCAATTCATCCTCATCCGCCTGCGGGCGGAACATGCACAGCGCCGTATAGGCCGCAGCGGTCGAGCGGCTGATGCCGGCCCAGCAATGCACCAGCATCGGGTCCTTGCGGTCCCAGCTCTGGAAGAACTGGATGAGCTTCTCGGCATCGCCCGCCGCAGGCGGCACATGGCCATCCATCGCCTGCACGATGTCGTGGAAATAGAGCGTCAGGTGGCGCCCGGGCGTGATGCCAACCGGCTTGTCATGCGGCGTGTCGGGTGCGAGCAGCGTCACCACGTGTTTTGCCCCATGCTGGTCGATGAGGGGCTGCACCTTGTTGAGTGGTCCGACGATGATCATGGGGCAAGCTTCCTGAATGTCTTGAGATACAGTGCGGCGGCATCATTGGGCGCCAGCGGCTTCAGCCGGAAGAAGCGCTGGGCGGTCTCGCCCGTCAGCGCTTTCGGCTTGCCGAAGAATTTCTCGGCTTCCTCCACCGCGAAGCCCGCAAGCTGTGTGGCTTCGAGATAGGCGGCAAGGTGGTCGCATTTCTTGATGAAGGCCTCGCGCTTCTGTGCCCCGTGCGGCGGCAGCCCGAAGCGGATGTGAATCGCTGCCAGCAACCGGTTCTCGAAGGCCTTGTAGTCGAGGCCCAGCGCCGCCTTGAAGGGCGAGATCATGTCGCCCACCACATATTCCGGCGCATCATGCAGCAGCGCCGCCAGCCGGGCCTTGCGGTCGAGCTTGGGGTCGATGTGAAGCGCAAGCTCCTCCACCAGCACGCAGTGCTGTGCCACCGAAAAGGCAGTGTCGCCCTTCGTCTGCCCGTTCCACCGCGCCACGCGCGCCAGCCCATGCGCGATGTCCTCGATTTCGATGTCGAGCGGCGAGGGGTTCAAAAGGTCCAGCCTGCGCCCGGACAGCATGCGCTGCCAGGCGCGCGGCGGCTCACCGGCGCGCGGCATGCTTCACGGCCTCATGGCGGTGGCAGTCGACGAGGTGGTCGTTCACCAGGCCGCAGGCCTGCATGAAGGCATAGACGATGGTGGGGCCGACGAAGCGGAAACCGCGCTTCTGCAAATCCTTCGACATCTTCTCGGCCAGCGGCGTCTTGGCTGGAATCTCGCTCATGCTGCGGATCCTGTTCTGCAGCGGCTGCCCGTCGAGGAAGTCCCAGAGATAGGCCGAGAAATCAGGGATCGCCAGATAGGCCTGGGCATTGGTGACACTCGCCTCGATCTTCAGGCGGTTCCTCACGATGCCGGCGTCCTGCATCAGCTTCTCGAGCTTCGCGGGCTTGTAGCGCGCCATCTTCTCCGGGTCGAAACCGTCGAAGGCCGCGCGGAAATTGTCGCGCTTCCTGAGGATGGTGATCCACGAGAGCCCCGCCTGGAAGCCGTCGAGCAGCAGCTTCTCGAACAGCGCGCGCGAGTCATATTCGGGCACGCCCCATTCGCTGTCGTGATAGGCGACATAGAGCGGGTCGGTGCCGCACCAGTTGCAGCGGCACAGGCCATCCTCGTGTTTCACCGCGCTCATGCCGCTCCCGGAACCTCGTATTTCGCCCAAGCGGGCTTCTTCACCGTCACCCTAGCACCGTCGGCGAGGAGAGGGGCAGTGGCATCCGCCAGCCGGTCGAGGCGGATCAGTGCCAGCGCAGCCTGGCCGGAGGAGGAGAGCAACGTGCCCACCTGCTTCTCGCCCGCGCGGATCTCGGTGCCCTTCGGCGGCACCTGGCCTTCGATCGTCACCGGCAGGATGCGGTTGCGCGCCAGACCACGGTGCTCCATGCGGGAGACGACTTCCTGGCCGACATAGCAGCCTTTCCTGAAGCTCACCCCGCCCAGCTGGTCGAGATTGGCCTCATGCGGGAAGATTTCATTGGAGCCGAGGTCGGCCGTGGAGTCAGCCAGCCCCGCCTTGATGCGGGCCGCGTCATAGCCCTGCGCCGCGCCTGCAGGCGCGCCGAAGCTGCGCCAGCCAATGGCCGGGTCGCGCGGGTCGCGGTAGCCGCCCGCAACCTCGCCGGGCGAAACCACCACCGCGAGGTCGTCCCGAGCTGCGATCTCCACCTTGGCGCGGAGCTTGTACATGGCAAGCCGCTTCAGCAGGTCTGCCCGCTGGCTGGCGGCACAGTCGATCAGGTAGCCGTCGCCCGCCCTGAGCACCATCATGTCGAACAGGATCTTGCCCTGCGGCGTGAGCAGGGCGGCATAGGCCGCCTGGCCTTCGGCCAGGTGGTCGATGTCGGCCGTCAGCAGGTTGTGCAGGAAGTGGCCAGCCTCCGGCCCCCGGACCGAAATCACGGCCCGGCCGGGGAGGGTTCCCGCCTGAAAATCAATGTCGCGCATGGCTGTTGCTTCGTTCCCGATCCACATTTACGAAGACCCAGAACAACCTTCAAGGAAAGCCGGGGCCTGTCCATGCCATTCCACGCCGAATTGATCCTGAAGGGCGGCACCGTCGTCAACCATGACGGTGTGGGCCAGCGCGACATTGCCGTTTCCGGCGGGCGCATCGTCGCAATCGGCTCATTCGACAGGACGCAGGCTGGCGAAACCATCGACTGCACCGGCCTCCACATCCTGCCGGGCGTCATCGACAGCCAGGTGCACCTGCGCGAGCCCGGGGCCGAGCACAAGGAAGACCTCGAAACCGGGGGCCGCGCCGCGGTCATGGGCGGCGTCACCGGCGTCTTCGAGATGCCGAATACCAGCCCGCTCACCACCTCGGCCGAGGCGCTGGCCGACAAGGTGGCCCGCGCCAGCAACCGCATGTATTGCGACTTCGCCTTCTACATGGGCGGCACGCGCGAGAATGCCCATCAGCTGGGCGAGCTCGAACTGCTGCCCGGCTGCGCCGGCATCAAGGTCTTCATGGGATCCTCCACCGGCTCGCTGCTGGTCGATGACGACAAGGGCGTCGCGCGAATCCTCGCCAACATCCGCCGCCGCGCCGCCTTCCACTCGGAAGACGAGGACCGCCTCAACGCGCGCAAGGGCCTGCGCGTCGAGGGCGATCCGTCGAGCCACTATGTCTGGCGCGATGCCGAGGCGGCACGGCTCTGCACCGAGCGCCTCGTCCGCCTCGCCCGCGAGGCGCACAAGCGCATCCACGTGCTGCATGTTTCGACTGCCGATGAATTCCCGATCCTGGCCGCCGCGCGCGATGTCGCCACAGTCGAGGTGACGCCCAACCACCTCGTCTTCACCTCCGAGGATTATGCCCGCCTCGGTAATCTGCTGCAGATGAACCCGCCGATGCGCGAGCCGCATCACAAGGAGGGCATCTGGAAGGCGCTGCAGTCGGGCCTCGTCGATGTGCTGGGCTCTGACCATGCGCCCCATACGCTGGAGGAGAAGGCCAAGCCCTATCCGGCCTCGCCTTCCGGCATGCCCGGCGTCCAGACGCTGGTGCCCGTCATGCTCGACTGCGTGAACAAGGGCCTGCTCACGATCGAGCGCTTCGTCGATCTCACCTCGCATGGCCCCAACCGCATTTTCGGGCTGGCCGGCAAGGGCCGCATCGCGGAAGGGTTTGACGCCGACTTCACCATCGTCGACATGAAGGCGAAGCGCACCATCACCAACGGCTGGATCGAGAGCCGCTGCAAGTGGACGCCGCATGACGGCCGCGAGGTGACGGGCTGGCCCATCGGCACCATGATCCGCGGCCAACGCGTGATGTGGAACGACGAGATCATCGGCAAGGCCCACGGCCAGCCCATCCGCTTCGTGGAGGCGCTGTAGCAGATTTTCCCCTCCCCCTTGTGGGGAGGGGCAGGGCTGGGGGTTGGAGCCCACGAGGTTGGCGCCATCGGCTTTCTTCAGCCTACGGATCAAGCCTCCCGCAGCGCGACCCCCACCCCTACCCCTCCCCACAAGGGGGAGGGAAATACCAGACGACAGATTAGATCACTGAGCTCAAGAGGAAACCCCATGTCCTTCCGTGCCATTCTCATCACCAAGACCGACGCCGGCCAGAAGGCGGAATTGACCCGCCTCGAGGAGTCCGACCTCATGGAAGGTGACGTCACCGTCGACGTCACGCATTCCTCCGTCAACTACAAGGACGGCCTCAACATCACGGGCAAGGCGCCCATCGCGCGGCGCTATCCGCTGATCCCCGGCATCGACTTCGCCGGCGTGGTGCGTTCCTCCACCCATCCGCGCTGGAAGGCGGGCGACCATGTGGTGCTGAACGGCTATGGCGTGGGCGAGGGCCATCACGGCGGCTTCTCCGAAGTGGCCCGCCTCAATGGTGACTGGCTCGTTCCGGTGCCCAAGGGCTGGACGGCGGCCGACTGCATGTCGGTCGGCGTCGCGGGCTACACCGCCATGCTCTGCGTCATGGCGCTGGAGGAGCAGGGCGTGAAGCCGGCCGACGGCGACATCCTCGTCACCGGTGCTGCGGGCGGCGTGGGAACGACCGCCATCGTCATCCTCGCCAAGCTCGGCTATCGCGTCATCGCCTCCACGGGCCGCGTCTCGGAGGAGCCCTTCCTCAAGAGCCTCGGTGCCGCCGGCATCGTCGACCGCAACGAGTTCAACGGCCCGGTGAAGGCGCTCGCCAAGTCGCGCTGGGCGGGCTGTGTGGATTCGGTCGGCTCCACCACGCTCGCCAACGTCATCTCGCAGATGAACCCGGATGCGACCGTCGCCGCCTGCGGCAATGCGCAGGGCATGGACCTGCCCACCAATGTCGCGCCCTTCATCCTGCGCGGCGTGAAGCTCGTTGGCGTCAACTCGGTCTCGACGCCCATGCCGCGTCGCTTGCAAGTGTGGGAGCGGCTGGTGCAGGACCTCGATCTTTCGAAGCTTCATGCGCTGACGACGCATGTGACGCTCGAGCAGGTGCCGCAGGTCGCGGCCGACATCGTCGCCGGCAAGGTGAAGGGCCGCGTCGTCGTCGACATCCGCTGATTGATGGACCTGTCGCTTCTCCTGACCGGCATCGCCATCGGCCTCGCGGTGACGGCACCGCTCGGGCCGGTGAACCTCCTCGTCATACGCAGCGCGGTGCGCCGCGGCTTCGGCGCGGCTCTCGCGGTCGGGCTGGGCGCAGTGGCGGCGGACGTGCTCTATGCCGCTGCCGCCGCCTATGGCGTGAGCTGGGTCTCGCACCTCATCACGGATTATGCCAGGCCGCTGCTGCTTGCAGGCGGCGCGCTGCTGGTGGTGCTGGGCGTCTGGCTGGCGCGCAAGCGCGTCGTGGTCTCTGCGCTGGCGCGGGAGGACGAGACGGGCGGTGCGAAGGCGGCGCGCATGCTGGCGGCCTTCGGGCTCACCATTTCGAATCCCGGCGAGCTGTTCGGCTTCATCGCCATTTTCGGGGCGATGAGCGGCGTGCTGCGGCTGCATGACGATGCCGCGAGGCCGCCCACGGTGATCGTGGGTGTTGCCATTGGCGGCATTCTCTGGTGGCTGTTCCTGAGTTTCCTGGTGTCCCGGTTCAGGGACCGGGTGAGCGAGAGGGCGCTCGCGCGCATCAATCGCTGGACGGGTGTCCTGATCGCGGCCTTCGGCTTCGCCCTTCTTCTCGAGGCAGTGGCCTGACGCCTACTGCCGCGTGGTGCGGGCGAGGGTGAACTCGCCGCTGCGGATGCGTTCCGGCAGGCGCTGGCACATCACCGCGACCGGTTCTTCGCCATAGCTGGTGATCAGGTCGGACAGCGCCGCGAAGATCGCAGCGGTGGCGATGCAGTCGCGGTCCACGCCCTCATGGGCGGCTTCCTCCCAGGCATCCAGCAGAAACTGCAGCGCCAGCTGCTTCTCCTCGGAGGGCGTCGGTAGGTCGGTCGGCGAATGCTTCAACATGCGGTCCATCTTTCAGCAGCCTCATGCCGCCTGTTGACCGGACCATAGCAATTGCGCCGCGGGCGGCTACCCGTTCCTTAAACGAGGGTTAACCCCGGCGGCCGAAACCTTAAAGGCCATTAACGATGTTGCGCGCCGTGGCGATCGCGTCGGCCATGTTGGGCGCCAGCGTGAAGCCGCCGAGGCGGTCGGGGTCGGCCCATGTCACGGCGGCGGCATCGCTCGCCGCGACCGGCTCCTCCGGCCCCGCGATGCCGAGGTAGGAGGCGATCACGTAATGCACGGTGAGCAGCCCGTCAGCGTCGCGGCGGATCACGTCATAAAGGCCCAGAAGGCCGCGGAATTCGGCCGTCATGCCGGTCTCCTCATGAAGCTCCCGGGCGGCGGCCTCTGCCAGCGTCTCGCCCGGCTCGACGTGCCCGCCGGGGAAGGCCCAGATGCCCTTTGGCGGCTTCGCGCGCTGCACCAGCAGCACCTTGCCGCCGCGCCAGATCGAGGCCGAGACGCCGAGCTTCGGCCACTGTTGCTCACCCGCCATTCGTGATTATTCTCCGCCCCATGTGCGGATTGTATAGCCTGTCGAAGACCCCGCGGGAAACCAAAGCCTGGTTCAAGTACCAGGAGGAGGAGGATTTCCCGCCGCGCGCCCATGTGGCGCCGGGCCAGCCCATCGGCGTGGTGCGGATGGAAAACGGCCAGCGCCACTTCGCCCTGGTGCGCTGGGGCTTCATCCCCTCCTGGGTAAAGGAGGTGAAGCCCGGCAAGCCGCTCATCAATGCGCGCGGCGAGACGGTGATGGAGAAGCCCTCCTTCCGCAATGCCATGCGCCGCCGCCGCTGCCTCGTGCCGGCGGACGGCTATTACGAATGGTCGGGTGCCGAGGGTCGCAAGGTGCCCTTCTTCGTGCAGCGGCCGGACAAGGGCCTCTTCGCCCTCGCCGGGCTGTGGGAGCACTGGATGGGAGCCGATGGTTCGGAACTCGAAACCGCCGTGCTGATGACCATTGCCCCCAATGCCGAGCTCAGCACCATCCACGACCGCATGCCGGTCATCATCGCGCCGGAGGACTATGAGACATGGCTCACCGGCGAGGCGGAGGACGCCGCGAAGCTGATCCGCCCCGCTCCCGACGGCAGCTTCGTGATGGCGCCCACCACCATCGGCCGCGCGCCCGCACCCAAGCCGCCGCCGAAGAAGCCGGACCAGATGAGCCTGTTCTGATCAGCTTTCGATGATCGTGCGTGCCATGCTGATCACAGGGTTCACGCCATATCCCAGCGCTTCATAGAATCCCGTCGCGGCGGCGTTTTCGTTGCGGATCAGCAAATTGACCTTCCACACGCCGCGGGACCGGAGCCAATCCTCCCCGGCACGCACCGCCGCCTTGCCGATGCCTTGTCGCTGGCATGCCGGATCGACTGCCACATAGTAGAGCACGCCGCGGTGGCCATCATGGCCTGCCATGACAGTGGCAACGATGCGGCCCTCGCGCACCAGCACGAGGATGGTGGCATTCTCGGATTCTCGCGCGAAGGAGATATCCTTGTACGGATCATTCCATGGCCGGGTCAGCCCGCAGGCCTGCCACAGGGCGACGACGGACTCGATGTCCGCGTCGGTGATCACGCGAAACCCCGTCATTCCGGCAGCACGCGGCCGGGGTTCAGGATGTTGTTGGGGTCGAGCATGCGCTTCAGCCCGCGCATCATGTCGAGTTCCACTGCCGACTTGATCTCGGGCATGCGATAGGCCTTCAGGCGGCCGATGCCGTGCTCGGCGCTGATCGAGCCGTTGAAGCGGCCCACCACCTCGAACACCACGTCGTTCACCTCGTTCCACATGTCGAGGAAGCGCTGCTTGTCCATGCCGACGGGCTGCGAGATGTTGTAGTGGATGTTGCCGTCGCCCAGGTGCCCGAAGGACACGAAGCGGCAGCCCGGCAGGAAATGCGCGACGGCGGCATCCGCCTCGGACAGGAACTGCGGCACCCTGGAGACCGGCACCGAGACATCATGCTTGATCGACCCGCCCTCGGGCTTCTGCGCTTCCGAGATCAGCTCGCGCGCATCCCAGAAGGCGCTGCGCTGCGCCGCCGACTGGGCCAGCGCCGCATCGCTGACGAGCCCGCGCTCCATGGCAGCCTCGAAGATCGCCATCATGGCGCCGGGAACGGGGTCGGAAAGCTCGGCCAGCACATACCAGGGCGAGGGTTCCGCCAAGGGGTGGCGAACCCCCGCATGGCGGATCGCGAACTGCAGCGCGATGTCGGCAATGAGCTCGAAGGCCACCACCCGGTTGCCGCTCATCTCCTGCGCCAGCGAGAGCAGGTCCACCGCCGCCTGAGGCGACGGCACGGCGATGAAGGCTGTCTCCTGCGTCTTCGGCTTCGGGAACAGTTTCATCACCGCACCGGTGATGACGCCCAGCGTGCCCTCCGCGCCGATGAACAGGTCGCGCAGGTCGTAGCCCGTATTGTCCTTCCTGAGGCGCCTCAAGCCGTCCCACACGCGGCCATCGGCCAGCACCACCTCGAGACCGAGGCAGAGGTCCCGCGTATTGCCATAGGCAATCACGTTGAGGCCGCCGGCATTGGTCGAGAGATTGCCGCCGATCCGGCAGGAGCCTTCCGACGCGAGGCTCAGGGGAAACAGCCGGTCCACCTTGTCCGCCGCCTCCTGCACCGACTTCAGCACCGCACCGGCCTCGACCGTGATGGTGTTGTCGGCGGGATCGACATCAAGGATGCGCGTCATGCGGTCGAGCGACAGCACCACCTCATTGCCGGCCTCCGTTGGGATCTGGCCACCGCACAGGCCGGTGTTCCCCGCCTGCGGCACGATCACGGTGCGCGTCTCGTTGGCGATGCGCAGGATGCGCGAAACCTCTTCCGTCGAGCCGGGGCGCAGCACCAGGGCTGAGCGCCCGGTCCAGATCTGCCGCCACTCGCGCATGTAGCCGTCCATCTCGGACGGATTGCGGATCGCGTGCTTCTCGCCCACCACGGCGGCAAGGCGGTTCAGGGCGTCGCTCATGCGGGCCTCGGGGCGGCGGCGCGCAGCAGCCGGTCATTGATGGCCTCGCCCAGGCCATGATGCGGGATGGGCGCGACGGCGATGCGGGCGACACCGGTGGCGTCGATCTCGTGCAGCAGGCCGAACAGTCCGGCCGCGGCTTCGACGAGATCGCCCGTCGCGGAGAGCGTCCAGGGACCATGCGCATGGAGCGGACCGAAACCGAGATAGGCCTCGCCGTCCCGCGGGCGTTCGGCATTTAGGCGAAGCTCGGCATGCGGCGCGTAATGGCTCAGCAGCTGGCCCGGTGCATGGGGCCGGGCGGAATGCGGCTCGACCGCGATGGGGTGGCCCAGCACCGCCTCGATCTCGCCGCGCGGGATGCCGCCGTGGCGCAGCAGCTTCGGGCCGTCTTCGAGGAAGCTGACGACCGTCGACTCGACGCCCACCTTGCAGCGGCCACCATCCAGCACAAGGGCCACCTTGTCCTTGAGGTGGCGGCGGACATGCTCCGCCGTCGTCGGGCTGATCTTGCCCGAAGGGTTGGCGCTGGGCGCCACGACCGGGCGGCCCGCTGCCTTGAGCAGTTCCAATGCCACGGGATGGGCCGGCACGCGGATGGCGATCGAGTCGAGGCCGGAACTTGCCAGCAGCGAGACCGGGCAGTCGGCCGCGCGCGGCACGACGAGGCTCAGCGGCCCCGGCCAGAAGGCCTTGGCCAGCGCCCGTGCCTCCGGGCTGAAGTCGCCGAGCGCGAAGGCCGACTCGGCATCCGGCACATGGGCGATCAGCGGGTTGAAGGAGGGGCGCCCCTTGGCGGCATAGACGCGGGCCACGGCCTCGCCATTGGTGGCATCGGCGCCCAGCCCATAGACGGTCTCGGTCGGGAAGGCGACCAGCCGCCCGTCACGCAGGGCCTGTGCGGCGGCTTCGATGTCGTTGTGGGAGGCCATGCGGGCTCTATAGCAGTCCGCCGCGCGAGCGGCTAGAACGGGTCCATGACCACCCTGCTTTTCACGCATCCGTCCTCCCTGCGCCACGTGACGCCCAGTGGCCACCCGGAGCGGGTCGACCGTATCAAGGCCATCAGCCAGATCCTCGCCAGCGACCACTTCAAGGACCTCGCCCGCCGCGAGGCCCCGCGCGGCCGCGACGAGGATATCCTGCTGGCCCATGCCTATGAGCATTTGGAGCGCATCCGCGCCATGGCGCCGACAGAGGGCATGGAATATCTCGACCCCGATACGGTGATGTCCACCGGCACGCTGGAAGCGGCACTCCGCGCCGTGGGCGCGGCGACAGCCGGGGTGGACGCGGTGTTCCAGGGCGAGGCCGACAATGTGTTCTGCGCCCTGCGGCCGCCCGGCCACCACGCCGAGTCGCGCCGTGCCATGGGCTTCTGCCTGTTCAACCAGGCCGCCATCGCGGCGCATCATGCCCGCAACAGGCATGGCGCCGAGCGGGTGGCGGTCGTCGACTTCGACGTCCACCACGGCAATGGCACGCAGGAGATCTTCTGGTCCGACCCCAACCTGTTCTATGGCTCGACCCACCAGATGCCGCTCTTTCCCGGTTCGGGTGACGTGCAGGAGACCGGTGTCGGCAACATCTTCAATGCGCCGCTTCGCGCCGGTGATGGCGGCGAGCAGTTCCGCGAGGCGATGAGCACCGTGATCCTGCCCGCACTCGACACCTTTGCGCCGGACCTCGTCATCGTCTCGGCCGGTTTCGATGCGCACCACCGCGACCCGCTGGGCAGCCTGCAGCTGACCGAGGAGGATTTCGCCTGGGCCACGCTGAAGCTGATGGAGGCGGCGGAGGTCCATTGCGGCGGCCGCCTCGTTTCCGTGCTGGAAGGCGGCTATGACCTGCAGGGCCTGACAGCCTCGGTCGGCATCCATGTGCAGGCGCTGATGCGCGGCAATGCCGGGATGATCGAGGACACCGAATTCGAAGACGACGAGGACGATATCTGATGACCGAACACGCCGACATCGCCAGCCTGCCCTTCGAGAAGGCCCTTGCCGAACTCGAGACAATCGTGACGCGGCTCGAATCCGGAAAGGTGGACCTCGAGCAGTCGATCGCCATCTACGAGCGCGGCGAGGCGCTGAAGAAGCATTGCGAGAGGCTTCTCAAGGATGCCGAGGCCCGCATCGAGAAGATCACCCTGAAGCCAGACGGCACGCCGTCGGGCACCGAACCCCTGGATGTCGACTAGGCAGCGTCTCGACGAGGCCCTCGTCGTCCGCGGGCTCTGTCCCACGCGCTCACGCGCGCGGGATGCGGTGCTGCGCGGCACGGTGAAGGTCGACGGACTGCCGGCCACCAAGCCCTCGCAGATGGTGGGCGCGAGTGCTGTGCTGACCGTCGAGGACGAGGCGCAGGGCTATGTCTCCCGCGCCGCGCTGAAGCTGAAGCACGGTCTCTCCGCCTTCGGCATTTCGGCGCGTGCAAAGAACTGCCTCGACATCGGCGCCTCGACCGGCGGCTTCACCCAGGTGCTGCTGGAGGAGGGCGCGGCCCACGTGACGGCGATCGACGTCGGCCATGGCCAGATGCAGGTCAAGGACCCGCGCGTGAGGCTGATCGAGGGGCTGAACGCACGTGATCTGTGTACGGATCATCTTGACCGCCCCGTCCAGCTCATCGTCTGCGACGTGAGCTTCATCTCGCTGAAGCTGGCCCTGCCGCGGGCCCTCGGCCTGGCGGCGGAGGGCGCGTTGCTGGTGGCCCTCATCAAGCCGCAGTTCGAGGCCGGCCGCGAGGCCATCGGCAAGGGCGGGCTGGTGACGGACCCGCAGGTGCATGAGCGGGTCTGTGCCGAGATCACCGCGTTTCTGCGGGCTCAGGGCTGGCGGGTGCTGGGGGTCGAGCCCTCACCGGTGGAAGGTGGCGACGGGAACCGGGAATTCCTGGTGGCGGCGGCGAAGGGCTGAGCGCCTCCCGCCGCATGCCCCGGCCGCGTCCGACAGGGGTTTCCCCCCGCCGCCACCCTGATATAGTCCGCTCTCTACCGGAGGAAACGAGAATGCCCTTGTCGAACATGGCCGTCCGCGACATCGAGACGGTGATCCACCCCTACACCAACCTCGCCCGCCACCGCGAGGTGGGGCCCCTCATCCTCAACGAGGGCCGCGGCATCCATCTCTATGACGACACGGGCAAGCGCTACATCGAGGGCATGGCCGGGCTGTGGTGCACCGCACTGGGCTATGGCAACCAGGAAATCGCGGAGGCAGGTGCCGAGGCGCTGCGCAAGGTCTCCTTCACCCATTCCTTCGGCGGCAAGTCGCATGACGGCGTGATCGAGCTCTCCGAGAAATTGAAGGAGATCGCCCCGTGTCCGGCCTCCAAGGTGCTGTTCGGCTCCTCGGGCTCGGAAGCCAACGACATGCAGATCAAGCTGTCGTGGTACTACAACAATGCCCGCGGCAAGCGCGAGAAGAAGAAGATCATCAGCCGCATGCGCGCCTATCATGGTGTGACCATCGCGTCGGCCTCGCTCACGGGCTTGCCCTGGGTGCACAACGACTTCGACCTGCCCATCGCCAACGTGCTGCACACCTCCTGCCCGCATTATTATCGCTACGGCCAGGACGGGGAGACCGAGGAACAGTTCGCCGCGCGCATGGCGCAGGACCTTGAGGACATGATCCTGCGCGAAGGACCGGACACCATCGCCGCCTTCATCGCCGAGCCCCTGATGGGTGCCGGCGGCGTGCTGCTGCCTCCACAAGGTTACTGGGAGAAGGTCAACGCCATCGTCGAGAAATACGACATCCGCTTCATCGCCGACGAAGTAATCTGCGGCTTCGGCCGCACCGGCAACTGGTTTGGCACTACGACTTTCGGCATGAAGCCCGACTCGATCTCCATGGCCAAGGCCATCACCTCGGCCTATTTCCCGCTCTCGGCCTTGACGGTCGAGGAAGACCTCTACCAGGCCATGCTGGACGAGAGCCGCAAGCTCGGCACCTTCGGCCATGGCTATACCTACACCGCCCACCCTGTGGGCTGCGCCATCTCGCTCAAGACCATCGAGATCTACCAGCGCGACAAGATCATGGAGCACGCTGCCAAAATGGCCCCGGTGTTCCAGATGCGCCTCAACAAGCTGAAGGACCATCCGCTGGTGGGCGAGGCGCGCGGCGTGGGCTTGATCGGCGCGGTCGAGCTCGTGGCCGACAAGGCGACGAAGCGGCCCTTCGACCCCAAGAAGATGGTGGGTGCCGCGACCGTCAACACGCTGCAGGAGATGGGCCTCATCGTCCGCAACATCCAGGACGCGGTGGCACTGTGCCCGCCGCTCATCATCACCACCGACGAGATCCACGAGATGTTCGACATCTTCGAGAAGGGCCTCGACGCCATGGAAGCCTGGGCCCGTAAGGAGAACGCGCGGGCCTGAGCCCGCCGGATCGGCCCCGGCGGCGTTGAAATTCCGCCGGCGGCTTGATCGAGGTCAATGAGCGTTGACGCTACAACCGTTAGTGTCAACTTTCATGGACAGTCAGCTTCTCCCCTTCGCCACCCAGGACGTTCCCCGCTACACGAGCTATCCCACGGCCGTGCAGTTCCAGTCGCCCTTTCCGGGCGAGACGGCGGATCAATGGCTCTCCGCGCTGGACCCCGAAGCCACGCTTTCGGTCTATGTCCACATCCCCTTCTGCCGCCAGCTCTGCTGGTATTGCGGCTGCCACACCTCGGTGCCCAACAGCTATGACCGCGCGGCGCGCTACGTCGAATATCTGGTGAAGGACATCCGGCGCTCGGCGTCGCTCTTCCGCGGCGCCAGGGGCAAGGTCACGCACCTCCACTTCGGCGGTGGCACGCCCACCTATCTCGATGACCTGCACATCGGCGAGATCGTCGAGGCCATCGACAGTGGCTTCGGCCTCGCCACCGGCGGCGAGATGGCCTTGGAGTCCGATCCCCGCACGCTCACGCGCGAACGCGCCAAGGTGCTGGCCGGCATGGGCTTCAACCGCATCAGCTTCGGCGTGCAGGACTTCGCCACCCCGGTGCAGATGAAGATCAACCGCCTGCAGACATTCGGCCTCGTCAAGGCGGCAACCGAGTTCCTGCGCGAGGCGGGCTTCACGAGCGTGAACTTCGACCTGATGTACGGCCTCCCGGCCCAGACGGTGGAGAGCGTCGCCATGACGGCCCAGCAGGCGGCTTCGCTCAGGCCCGACCGCATCTCGGTCTTCGGCTATGCCCATGTGCCGTGGTTCAAGAAGCACCAGAAGATGATCAACGATGCCGATCTTCCCGGCGTCAACGCGCGCTATGCCCAGGCCACCACCATCGAGCGCGAGCTCAATGCCCATGGCTATGCCTCGATCGGCCTCGACCATTTCGCACTGGAGCATGACGAGCTCACCGCCGCTGCCCGCAACGGCACCATGCGCCGCAATTTCCAGGGCTATACGACGGATGTCTCCGACGCGCTGCTGGCCTTCGGCGCCTCCGCCATCGGCGAATTCCCCCAGGGCTTCGTGCAGTCGGCGCGTGATACGCTGGAATGGTCGCAGCGGATCGACCGCAACGAGAGCCCCGTCACCCGCGGGCTGGCCACCACCGCGGAAGACCGCATGCGCTCGGAGGTGATCGAGCGGCTGATGTGCGACCTGTCGGTGGATGCCGCCGAAATCGCGCAGCGCCACGGTTTCGATCCGGAGATTTTCGCTGACGTGCCGGAGAAGCTCGAACCCGCCATCCACGCCGGCATCGCCGAGGTGAAGGGCACCCGCATC
>CAYYTH010000022.1:0-64221 GCA_964474665.1 uncultured Aestuariivirga sp. | reverse complement strand
CGACGACCGGCGAAACCATCCTGCGCAACGTGCAGCCGCTGTTCGCCGAGCTCGCCGCGGGCGGCTTCGCGGTGGCGCACAACGGCAACCTGACCAATGGCCTGACGCTGCGCCGCGAACTCATTTCGCAGGGCGCCATCTGTCAGTCGACATCGGATACCGAGGTGATCCTGCACCTCGTGGCGCGCTCGCAGAAGACGCGCATGGTGGAACGCTACATCGACGCGCTCCGCTCGCTCGAGGGCGCCTATGCGCTCGTCGCACTCACCAACAAGAAGCTGATCGGCGCGCGCGACCCCAACGGCATCCGCCCGCTGATCCTCGGCGAGCTGAACGGCGCCTACATCCTCTGCTCGGAAACCTGCGCGCTCGACATCATCGGTGCCAAGTACATCCGCGAGATCGAGAACGGCGAAGTGGTGGTGATCTCCGACGACGGGATCGAGAGCCTCCGCCCCTTCCCCAAGACGCCGCCGCGGCCCTGCATCTTCGAGTACATCTATTTCTCGCGCCCCGACTCGATGCTGGGCGGCCGCTCGATCTATGACGTGCGCAAGGCCATGGGCCGCGAGCTGGCGAAGGAATCGGCGATCGAGGCCGACGTGATCGTGCCGATCCCGGACTCTGGGGTTCCGGCCGCCATCGGCTATGCGCAGGAGACGGGCATTCCCTTCGAGCTCGGCATCATCCGCAACCACTATGTGGGCCGCACCTTCATCGAGCCGACGCAGACCATCCGCTCGCTCGGCGTGAAGCTGAAGCACAATGCCAACCGCGCCGTGGTGCAGGGCAAGCGCGTGGTGCTGATTGACGATTCGATCGTGCGCGGCACCACCTCGGTGAAGATCGTGCGCATGATGTATGAGGCAGGGGCGAAGGAAGTGCACATGCGCATCTCGAGCCCGCCGATCAAGCACCCGGACTTCTATGGCATCGACACGCCCGAGCAGAAGTCGCTGCTGGCGGCCACCCACACGATGGAGGAGATGCGCCAGTACATCGGCGTCGACTCGCTGGCCTTCCTGTCGGTCGACGGTGTCTATCGTTCGGTGGGCTACCCCGGCCGCGACAATGCGCGCCCGCAGTTCACCGACCACTGCTTCACCGGCGACTATCCCACCCACCTCACCGACCTCGTCGGTGAAACCAAGAAGCAGCAGCTGTCGCTGCTGGCGGAAGCAGGCTGATTGAGAATGACACGACGGCTTGAAGGGCGCGTGGCCCTTGTGACGGGCGCCTCGCGCGGGCTTGGTGCATCGGCAGCGATCGCCCTGGCGAAGGAAGGGGCCCACATCATCGCCACGGCGCGCACCGAGGGCGGCCTCACCGAACTCGACGACGAGATCAAGAAGGTCGGCGGCTCCGCCACGCTGGTGCCCGTCGACATCAAGGACTTTCCCGCCATCGACCGGCTGGGCGCGGCGATCTTCGAACGCTGGAAGAAGCTCGACATCCTGGTTGGCAATGCCGGCGTGCTGGGCAAGCTCACGCCCATGTCGCATGTGGACCAGAAGGTGTGGGACGAGGTGATGGCGGTGAACGTCACCGCCAACTATCGCCTCATCCGCTCCATGGACCCGCTGCTGCGCCAGTCGGATGCGGGGCGCGCGGTGTTTGTGACCTCCGGGCTTGCCCACAAGTGCTGGGCCTATTGGGGCCCCTACTCGATCTCCAAGGCAGCGCTCGAGGCGATGGTGAAGACCTATGCCGCCGAGAACGCCACGACGCAGGTGCGCGCCAACTGCTTCAGCCCCGGCGCCACCCGCACGGACATGCGCGCCAGGGCCATGCCCGGCGAGGACCCGATGACGCTGCCGCACCCCGACGAGGTGGCGGCCCAGATCGTTCCCATGTGCGAGGCCGCCTTCACCGACAATGGCGGCGTGTGGAAATACGCGCCCGAGGGCCTGTTCAAGCAATTCTGAGAAGGTGAGACCATGAGCGACACCCAGGTGATCGCGGCCTTCGCGGCCGCCCGCAAGTCCCAGTCGCCGCTGAGCCACCTGCCCGAACCGCAAGCCCCCGACTTTGCCCGCGCCTTCCGCCTGCAATGCGCGGTGACGCAGGAACTGGGCTGGGAGCAGGCCGGCTGGAAGATCGGCTGCACCTCGGAGCGCGCCCAGAAGGCGCTGAACGCGCCGGGGCCCTTCCCCGGCACGATGTTCGCCAACCGCGTCTACCGCTCCGGCGAGACCTTCCCCACCACGCCGGAGAACAAGCGGGTGGTGGAACCGGAAGTCTGCTTCACCATGGAGAAGGGCCTGCCGCCACGCGGCAAGGAATATTCCGTCGACGAGGTGATGGCGGCGGTTGCCCATGTCTGCGTGGCGATCGAGGTGGTCAACCCGCGCACCCCGAAGGGCTTCGGCGAAGAGGTGCCGTGGTTCATCGTCGACGGCGGCCTCAACGAGGGCATCGTGCTGGGCGAGGCGCGCAAGCCGCTGTCACGCGCACAATATTCCGCGCTGCGCGGCCAGGTGTGGTGGAACGGCCGCGAAATGCAGGGCGGCGTCGGATCGAACGCGCTGGGCGGCGGCGACCTGGCGCTGACCTGGCTCGCCAATCACCTGAACGGCCACGGCCTGGGCCTGAAGGAAGGCGAGATCATCACCACGGGCGTGATCACCGAGTTCTTTTCGGCAGGGCTTGGCGACGACATCGAAGTGAGCTTCGAGCACCTCGGCAGCGTGACGACGAAGTTCTGAGGTTTCTTCGTCCTCCCCCGCAAGGCGGGAGAAGACTCTACTTGTCCTTGTCGAAGGGATTGCGGCCGCCGCGCAGGCTGAAGCGGATGGGCACGCCCTTGAGGTCGAAGCTCTCGCGCAGCCCGTTCATCAGGTAGCGCAGATAGCTGTCGGGCAGCTTGGAGAGCTGGTTGCCGAAGATGGCGAAGGTGGGCGGCCGCGTGCTGGCCTGTGTGGCGTAGCGGATCTTGATGCGGCGGCCCGAGGGTGCCGGCGGCGGGTTGCGCTCGATGGCGCCTTCGAGCCAGCGGTTGACCTGGCCCGTCGTGATGCGGCTGTTCCACCGCTCCATGGCCTTGAGCACGTTCTCCAGCAGCTTGTCGATGCCCTTCTCCTGCTTCGAGGAGATGGTCACCACCGGCACGCCGCGGATTTCCGGCAGCACGTCCTCGAGGTCGCTGTGGACTTCCTTGAGCTTCTTCTGCTTTTCCTCGACGAGGTCCCACTTGGACAGGGCCAGCACGATGGCACGGCCCTCGCCTGCCACGAGATCGCAGAGCGAGAGATCCTGCCGCTCGATCGGCAGCGAGGCGTCGATCAGCACGACCACGCATTCGGCGAAGCGGATGGCGCGCAAGGCGTCCGACACCGCAAGCTTCTCGATCTTGCCGACGACGCGCGACTTCCTGCGGATGCCCGCCGTATCCCACAGCTTGATCTTCTGGCCGCGCCACTCGAATTCAGAGGAGATCGCATCGCGCGTGATGCCGGCCTCGGGGCCGGTCAGCATGCGGTCTTCGCCGAGGATGGTGTTGACGAGCGTCGACTTGCCGGCATTGGGCTGGCCGATGATGGCAAGGCGCAGCGGGCCATCGCCGCGGTCATCGCCGTCCTGTTCTCCCGCTTTTTCCTCCGTATACGGAAGAAGCGCGTCATAGAGCTGGTCCAGGCCCTCGCCGTGCTCGGCCGAAATGGCGAGCGGCTCGCCGAAGCCCAGTTCGAAGGCCTCCAGCAGCGCGCCTTCATGGCCCCTGCCCTCCGCCTTGTTGGCGACGAGGATGACGGGCTTGCCGCGGCGGCGCACGCGGCCGGCGAATTCGCGGTCGGTGGGCGTGATCCCGGCGCGCGCGTCATAGACGAACAGCACCACGTCGGAATCATCCACCGCGGTTTCCGCCTGGGCACTCATGCGCGCTTCGAGGCTGTCGCCCTTGATGTCGTCGAGGCCCGCGGTGTCGAAGATGCGGAAGCGCAGGTCGCCGAGCCGCGCCTCGCCCTCGCGGCGGTCACGGGTGACGCCGGGCTGGTCGTCGACGAGGGCGATCTTGCGGCCGACGAGCCTGTTGAACAGGGTCGACTTGCCGACATTGGGCCGCCCCATGATGGCGACGGTTGCTGTCATTGCGGATCTTTGAACGTATCGTTCGTGGTGGTGGGCGGCGCGCAGCCCGGATCATCCGCCTGGCAGCCTGCCTGCGGGGCGGCATCGGGCGCGCTTCCGGCGGAGCTGAGGAGCGCGTCCTGCTTTTCCGGGAAGGTGGGGCGGCCGGGAATGGCCTCCTCGCGCTGGCCGGGAAGGACCTTGTTGTTGGTCTGGCCGGTGAAGGTGTCGAGATAGGTGCAGCCGGACAGCAGCGTCATGACGCCTGCCGCCAGCAACAGCCTTGCGGCCATCCTCATTGCGAGGTCACCATCGGCTGGAGCAGTTGCGACATGGTGAGTGCGCGCTGGCGCAGCGGCGGCGGGGTGGCCGGATCGGCGAGGATGGCCTGTACCTGCTTGTCGGCGCCCGCATAGTCTTTCAGGCGGAACTGCACCGCAGCGAGGATCTCGCGCGCGATGTGGCGCCAGGCGCTGTCGGCGCCCGTGAAATCCTTGAGGCGGGTTTCGATGTCGGCGAAGCTGGCGGTATCGGCCAGCACCGCAGCGGCGCGGACGCGCGCGAGATCGCGCAGGGTCTGGTCGACCTTGGCATCGGCGCCGACCTGGTCATAGAGCTTCACGGCCTCATCGAGCTTGCCTTCGGCGGCAAGAGCGGCGGCGGCACGCAGGCGGCCCAGATCGGCGAAGCCCGTCTTGTCGATCGCCTCGAACTGCTTGACGGCATCGGCAGCCTTGCCCGCGGCAGCGAGATCGGCAGCGGCGAAGAAGCTGTCACCTGCCTCCTGCGACTGCTTCAGCTGGAAATAGCGCCAGCCTTCCATGCCGGCGACACCGATGATGACGAGCACGGCCAGTCCGATGACGAACTTGCCATAGCGGGCCCACAGTTTCTTGAACTGTTCCTGGCGGACCTCTTCGTCCACCTCACGAAACAGGGATTCGTCGCTCAAAGCGTGGCTCCTCAAATCAGCCAGGGGATTGAGAAGCGGCGTAGATCAGCCCCGAGGCAAGATCAAGGCAATTCAGGCGCGCTGGCGCCCGCGCCGGACCCCATAGACCCCTTCGACCACCCGGCTGCTGTCACGCTGGTACAGCAGCCAGAAGGCAGCACCGATCCCGGCCAGGCCGGACAGAAACCCCAGAACCTCGAACAGCATCTTCCCACCCCGATCCGTTAGGAGAGCCCGATGCTGCGGATGGTGCGGTTAACATCCTGTTAAAAGGGCTTCACTCGCCGACGCTGAAGGTGGCAACGAGCCCACCGTCGGCGCGTTCCGCCACCAGGGAGTGCAAAGCCCACAGCCCCGGATTGCCCGCGGTGAAGGCGAGGCTGACGGTCTCACCGGCTGGAATCACCACCGTGTCCTGGAACGGCGCCGGGGCCTCTGCCGGGATCAGCTGCCAGGCATGGCCATGAATGTGGAGCGGCTGGGCGAAGGCCGTCTTGTTCTCGATGTCGAGGCGGATCGCCTCGCCCTTCTTCGCCGCAAAGAGCGGTTCGGCCGCAGGCCCGGCGACGCCGTTGATGGCCCAGCCCTTGCCGTTCTCCAGCAGGGTGCGGAGATCGCGTTCCTCGCCGTTGAGCATCGCCTTGGTGAGGCCACCCTTGATCCCGCCCTCCAGCGTCACCTTCACGCTGCGCATCTTGTCGGCGGCCGGAAGGGGTTCCAGCGGGTTTGGCGGCAGGGCGAAATTCTCGGCCATGGTCGCGGGCCGGGTGCTGCCCTTCGGCGCGATGAGATAGCCGATCTCGGCCACGTCCTCGAAGAGGTCGAGGGCGAGCGTGATGTCGCCGTCGCTGGCATTCACCAGCAGGTCCGCCCGCTCGCCCGGCGCCAGGGCAAGCGCCTTGCCGTGCAGCGTGGCGGGCGGCACGGGCTGGCCGTCCCTGGCGATCAGCAACGGATCCTGGCCCTTGAACAGCAGGAACATGGTCCGCACATTGGCGGCATTGAGGATGCGCAGCCGGGTGTAGCTGTCCTTGGCCAGCGTGAGCCGCGGGCGGAAGCGGTTGTTGATGGTGAACCAGTTGCCCAGGCGGCCCTCGCCCACCATGGCCTCGACATCGCCGAAATTGCCCTCGACCGCGCCGTCATCCGCGAGCTTCCAGTCATCGAGCACCATCACGAGGTCGGAAATGCCGGGCAGCGCCTCGGCCTCCTCCACCACCAGCACGGCCTGCAGGCCCATGTCGCGCAGGCGCGACTGGTCCGACATGGGCGCGATCCAGAAGGTACCGGCGTCGGGCGGCGTGAACACGCAGTCAACAGCGTTGTCGGCCCCCGGCGGCACGTTGATGGTCATGAGTTCCGTCGGACCGCGCACGCCGAAGAAATGAAGCCAGATCTCGCGGTCGAGATCATTGATGAAGCGGAGCTTCAGCGGCTGGCCCTGCCGCGCGCGGATGATGGCGGGGCCCGGCCCCGGCCCCAGCAGCCACGCCTCTGTCCGGCCGGCGCCGCCCTCGAGGAGCCCCAGCATGACGCGCTGGGCGCGCAGTTCAAAGAAGCCGTCGGCCGTCAGTTCCTGCGCGCAGGCCGGCACACCCAGTGCCGCGAGGGCGAGAGTTGTCCCGAGAAAGCTGCGCCGCGTGATCTGCATGTCATCCTGCCTTGGCGCGGACGTGTAGGGCCGCTCTGTGGCGGCAAGATGTTGGGCCGGCGGCGGAGTTCAGTCCTTCATCTCGTAGGTATTCTCGGGCGCGGGGAAGGCGCGGCTGCGCACATCCTCGGCATACATGCGGATCGCGCCCTCGATGGCTGCCCCCACCTTGCCAAATTCCTTGACGAACTTCGGCACGCGCGGGCTGAGGCCCAGCATGTCCTCCATCACCAGGATCTGGCCGTCGCAGGCGGGGGACGCGCCGATGCCGATGGTGGGAATGGGGATGGAGCTGGTGATCTTCGCCGCCAGCGGCTCTGCGATGGCCTCGAGCACCACCGCGAAGGCGCCGGCCTCGGTCACCGCCTGGGCATCCTTCTCGATGATGGTCCACTGCTCGCGCGTGCGGCCTTGCGTCTTGAAGCCGCCCAGGATGTTGATCGACTGCGGTGTCAACCCGATATGCGCCATGACTGGAATGCCGCGCTCGGTGAGAAAGCGGATAGTCTCCGCCATGCGCTTGCCGCCCTCGAGCTTGATGGCGCCGCACTGGGTTTCCTTCATCACCACGGCGGCATTGCGGAAGGCCTGGGCCGGGCTTTCCTCATAGGAGCCGAAGGGCATGTCGACCACCACGAGCGCCCGCTTCGCCCCGCGCATGACGGCGCGGCCATGCAGGATCATCAGGTCCAGCGGCACCGGAAGGGTGGATTCGAAACCATGCATCACCATGCCGAGCGAGTCGCCCACCAGCAGGAAGTCGACATACTTGTCGGCGATCGCCGCGGTGTGGGCGTGATAGGAGGTGAGCGAGACGATGGGTTCCTTGCCCTTGCGGGCGGTGATCTCGGGCGCCGTCAGGCGGCGCATGGCGGCATGCTGCGACATGGGCCGGAGCCTAGTCCCCAAGCCTCACCCCGGCAAGCCTCAGTTGAGCTGGAATACCGGCACGCCGATCAGCGCATGATGCGCCTGGATCATGACGCCATAAAGCGCCAGTCCGGCAAAGACCGAGAGCAGGTTGTGCCCTTCGCGCACCACCGGCGACGGCCGCACGCCGTTGCTGATCCCGATGATGATGTGAATGACCGCATAGACGAGGAAGCCGCCGAACAGGATGATGCTGGCGAGGTCGCCATTGGCCAGCAGGTGCCCCGTGGCCCAGAAGATCGCCGCGAAGGCCATGGGAAAGCGCAGCCTCTGGCGCCAGCTGCCGCGGAACAGGAAGATGCCGAGGCAGATGAAGGCGATCAGCGTGAGCAGGAAATTGGCGTGCCGGCCCCAGGAGGGTGGATCATAGACGGGGACGAAGTCGGACGACCGCCAGCCCAGCACGATGATGGCGATGCCGATGAGGGTGGCAATGCCGAAGGCGGGGCCATAGGCCTTGTCGCCGATGCGGTCCTTGATGCGCTGCTTGAGCGCGGGAACGGCCGCGATCAGGTGCAGCGCGGCCGTGACGAAGACGCCGAAGGCAAGCAGGAGCATCAGGTCACCGGCACGTTGAGGACGTAGGGATGGAAGCCGAACAGGAAGACGGCATAGAGGATGAGGCCGATCACCACCGCAAGGATGTCTGACCGGACGCGCGGAATATAGTCCGGACGCTTGCCGCGGATCTCCGACATCACGATATCGGCGAGGCCGACGACGAAGAAGGTGCCGAACAGCCAGACATCGGCGCGCTGCCCATTGACCAGCAGGTGCCCGCCGGACCACAGCACGATGCCGATCGACATCGGATTGTGCAGCCACTTCTTGAGGTAGCCCTTGCCATGCGAGGCACCGATCAGGATGAAGGCGACGAGCACGATGAGCATGGTCAGGTGCCTCAGCCCGTACCAGCCATCATAGAGGATGTCCGCCGTGGCGGGACCCGCACGCGACCCGGCATAGCCCATCACCATCAGCACCAGGCCGGCGAGCGACACCATGCCATAGAGCGCCTTCCAGGCCTTGGCGCCCAGCTGCGCCCGGAAACTGTCGCGCAGCCCGGGGAACAGGATGGAAAAGAGATGGCTGCCGCCGAACAGCAGGCTGCCGATATAGAGCAATGTCATGATGGTCGTTCCTTCTCCCGGCATCGCTTTTGCCAGATTACCGGGGCCGATCCAAGCCCGGCCGCATCGGCCGTATGCGGACGAAAGGACTCATGGTATCTCGGACCCGTCGAAGATGCGTTCCGCCGGGCGAATCAGGCCTGCAGCTGGCGGGACGGCCCTGGATGAAGCCGATTTCAATGCCCGTATTGCCCACCATCTACATCGTCTGCTCGGACCGGAGCCGCAACGGCAAGACGCTTCTGGCCCGCGTGCTGACCGACCATCTGCTGATCGAGGAACGCGATCCCTTCTGCTTCGACCTGAGCGCACCGGAGGGCGTGCTGCGCGCCTATTTCCCCGGCCGCACCGCCCTGATCGACATTCATGACGGTGCCGGCCGCAAGAAGATGTTCGACATCCTGCTGTCGCGCAGCGGCCGCGACTACGTGATCGACGTGCCGGGGGCCAACCTCGCCCGCTTCTGCGAAGCGGCGGCGGAGGTTTCGCTGCCGGAGGCCGCCGAGGCCCGGGGCTTTCGCCTCTGCGTGCTGTTCGTGGTCGACCGCGACCCCGCCTCGCTGAAGACCGCGGTGGCCGTCGAGGAGATGCTGCGGCCGGAGCTGCTCGTGCCGGTCGTCAACCGCTTCGTGGGCACCTCGCTTCCCGCCGGCGTGCCCGGCCCCGTCGTGACGCTGGACAGGATCGAGGGCGAGCTGCGCGTAATCGTCTCGGACCGCCGCTTCTCGTTCCGGAACTTCCTGCTCGGCGATGAGTCCGCCGTGCCGGCGCGGCTGCGGGCGCAACTCAAGAACGTGCTCCACGGCGTGACGGCGGGCCTCCGCGACCTGGAGCCGGCCATGAGCCTGCAGACACTGCAGAATGCCGGCTCGTGATGGTGCAACGTGATCGCGCAAAAGCCATTTGAACCCTTCTCCTCCGGCGACTAGATTATCTTGCGACTGCATCCGGGAGTTCCCATGAAGACCCTCAAGGCCCTGCCCCTCGCTCTCGCACTCCTCGGCGCTGTTGCGCTGGCGCCCGTCACCGCACCCTTCGCCCGCGCCCAGGTGACGAACATCGACGTGCAATGGGCAATTTCGTCCATCCAGATGGCGGGAACGCGCGCCAACAAGGTTCCGGGCATCAAGAAGGTGCCGAGCGTCGGCGTCATCCGCCTCGATATCCCGACCGTGCCGATGATCAGCGGCGACATTCCGACGTGGCAGGAATTCAGGATCATGGCCCAGGGCAATGCCGCCGGCGTCGCCAAGCTGCAGAAGGCGCTCGCCGCCAACCCGGTGACCGCAGCCGCACTCGCCAAGTCGCGGGTGAAGCCCTGGCAGGTCGCGGGCGTGCAGATCGGCAGCAACGGCGCGCTGCGGCTTTACATCTTCTCGGCCCGCAACTGGTAGCTCAGGCCACGGCGAGGCGCTTGGCCACGTCTTCCAGCTGATCCGCCGCCTTGCCCCAGCCGTCATGGAAGCCCATGCACTCGTGGCGCTTCATCGCCTCGTGCGACCAGTGCCTAACGCGGGCCTCGTAGCGCGTGCCACCGTCCTCGTCGGACAAGGTGACGATCGCCGTCATGAAGGGCTCGGCCGAGGGCACCCAGGCCTCGACATAGGCATCGGTGAAGACCAGCCGCTGCTGCGGCACCACCTCGAGATAGACGCCGCGGTTGGGAAACTCCTCGCCATCCGGGCCGCGGAACAGCATGTAGCTGGCGCCACCGGGCCGGAGGTCGATCTCCACCACCGGCGTCGTCCAGGGCCGCGGGGTGAACCACTGCTTGATCAGCTCCGCTTCGGTCCAGCACCGCCAGACGATGGCACGCGGGGCGGCAATGTGGCGGGACAGGGAAAGTTCGTGGAGCGACTCCGGCATGCGGCCTCCGGGGAAATTGCATGAGGGCGGACAGTTGCTTCCCTCACGCGCCGCTAAATGCAAGTCTGCACCATGTGAACAGCATGAGGACACCGGACATGATCAGGGATTTCGCGGCGTCGCGCCAGATGTTTTGGGTTCAGGCCCTTCTGCTGCTGCTCGTCCTGCTTTCGCCCGTCCAGGCGCAGGCCGCCGACCCGCTGCCGTCGTGGAACGAGGGCGCGGCAAAGAGCGCCATCATCGACTTCGTGGCCCGCGTGACCAAGGAGGGATCGCCCGATTTCGTGCCCCCGGCGGACCGCGTCGCGGTGTTCGACAATGACGGCACGCTGTGGCCGGAGAACCCGATCCCCGTCCAGATGGCCTTCGCCGTCGACGAGGCGAAGCGCCACGCCGCCGAAGACCCGGCGATCGCCGCCGACCCCATGGTGAAGGCGCTGCTCGACGGCGACTATGACACGCTGATGGCCGGCCCGCACCATGAGGGTGTGTTGCAGATCATCAACGTCACGCACACCGGCATGACGACAGATGAGTTCGCCAGGGCCGTCACGGCATGGATGGCGACGGCGAAGCACCCGCGCTTCGGCGTGCTCTACGACCAGCTCACCTACCAGCCGATGCAGGAGGTGCTGGCCTATCTGCGCGCCAACGGCTTCACCACCTACATCGTGTCGGGCGGCGGGGCCGACTTCATGCGGGTGTGGAGCGACCGCGTCTACGGCATTCCGCCGGGACAGGTGGTGGGTTCCACCGCGCGCGTGAAGTACGAACTGCGCGACACGGGCCCGGTGCTGGTCAAGACGATGGACGGCCTCTTCGTCGACGACAAGTCGGGCAAGCCCGCCGGCATTCACCAGTTCATCGGCAAGCGGCCGATTGCCGTGTTCGGCAACAGCGACGGCGACAAGGAGATGCTGGAATACGGCACCATCGCCAACCCGCTGCCCAGCCTCGGCGTCATCATCCGCCACACCGACGGCGAGCGCGAATACCAGTATGACGTGAACCCCAAGAGCAGCGGCACGCTGGTGAAGGCGCTGGAGGAAGCCCCCGCACGCGGCTGGCACGTCGTCAGCATGAAGGACGACTGGAAGACGGTCTTCGCGCCGAAGTGAGCTAGCCGAGGCGGTTCCCGGGCGGGGTAGCCTTGCGCTGCTCCGCCTTGTCGATCTCGAGCTGCAGGAAGAAGTTCAGCGCCGTCCGGATGGTGGCGATGGCGGCAAGCTGCCCGATTTCCGACCAGCTGGGCGCCACGGCGGTGCGCAGGATGTCGGCCGCCAGCAGGAACTCCAGCGCCAGCGCCAGCCAGCGTCCGAGCCGGAGGCGCACGTCCTCCTTGGCTTCATGCTGGGCCCCGTCGCTGGGCGAGAAGCTCTGCAGCACCAGACGCAGCGTTCGGAACGTTCCCTCGAGCACCGCGATGGCGATGATCAGCGCCGCCACCCCTTCGGTGATGGTGGAAACCTGCAGCGTGAGTTCCTTGATGATTTCGGACGACATGCGCGCGGCCCCCGTCAACCGATCGGCGCGAAATTCATTTGGGCGACCATCGGCCGGCCCCCACCTTCGCCGCGCATCACGAAGAGACCCTGCGCCAGCACAGCCCCTGCGAAACCCGCCGGCGGTCCCAAGGCCAAGTTCCGCTCGTTCATGCCATCCTCCGCCCCTGCTGCGCCGCAGCGCCTTGATGTTGCCGGTCTAGATCATCAGGCCCCTTTTCGCCAGCCCCCAGGCACCGGCACCGCAGATGCCCGATCAGTCGCGATCAGTAATGCGGCGGCGGCGGCTCGCGGCCGTCGGCGCGCGACAGGGCGGCGGCGTCGAACTCGTCGCGCAATTCGCCGACCCGGCGCTCGAGGCTGTCGATCTTGCGCCACTGCGCCACGACCATGTCGTTGAGGTCGGCGATGATGCGCTCCTGCTCGGCGATGCGGGCCTCCAGCTCCGCGAGCTGGGCCTGCGACACGTGACCTTGCATGGTGAACCTCCCTCTTGAATGCCTGCCATTGCACCCGGACTCGCCCGCGAATGCTACCCCGGGTCAGGTGCCAGCGTAACCATGATCGTCTTCAGCCTCACCGAAGGCATCCTCGACGTCATGATTGACCCGCGGCAGAGGATCCAGGTCAACGCGATCCGCGCCGGCCTGGCCCGTCATTTCGGCCGTCACGAAAGAGCGCGCTCTCGCCCGCTCACTCCCACTCGATTGTTCATATGCTGAATAACCGATTGAAATTGCTAATCTTTTTCAGAAAACAGCAGCGTTATCCCGCCAGCGATGCCGTCAAAAAGTTACGCTTTTGATTTTAAAGGGAAAATTCGCAGGAAAAAATTTTGCAAATTCTCGTATCTATCGAGGTCGATCGGATGTAATCCGCTTCTCTCGATAAGCATCGCCGCCAGATCGCGTCAAACACGATAGTGTCAGAGCTACGTAGCACGTATAAATCCCGCGAGCCATGGCGGCAACCGCGAAGCTCACCTCAAGCACTTTGCAGGTTCAGCTCGCGGACAGCGATGAACGCTCGATTAGTTTCCGCGGCGCGGCGGGCCTTTTCCTCAAGCACGTCGATCAACGACACCTTGCGCGAGAGCACCTCGTACAGGTCAAGGCCATCCGCGCAAATCAGGTTAGTTTGCCGGCCACGCGAGAAGGCCTCAAGCCCATCGGCCGTGAATCCGGAATTGCTGACGAACAGTCCGCGCGACCAGGACGCCTTGCCCGCGACCTTCCCAGAGAAAGTCATCAGGTCGGCAAAGCCAATCTGTGGCCCATGCCATTTGGCTTCGACCAGATAGGTTTGTCCTTGCAGCTTGAAGCTGCCGTCAATCTGTTCGCCCACGAGCCGAAACGCTCCGCGTGGTGCGAGGCCGAAGCCCGCGAACAGCTCATTCAGAAAGCCCTCGAAGCGAAGGCCGCGTGCCTGCGGGTCCAGCTTCGTGATCTCGATAAGATGCGCCGCCAGCTCCTGCGCTTTGGCCGCGCTCAAAGTTCCGGCGGTTTGCGGCGGTCCTTCCTCGGCCTTCGGCTGAACGAAGCTGTTGAGGAAAGCCGGGTCAAGCAACTCCGGTATCTTGAACTCCACCCCGGGAAGAAGGGTGTTCAGCCGATCTATCTCGGCGCGGGTCAGTGGATTTCCCTTGCCGCGCCGATAGGTCATCGCCTGCCTGACGATCGCGACGATCAACTTTGTGAAATAAGAGCGCCGATGTTCGAGCGTGGACGTCAGGAGCTGCACGATCGCCGGCCTTTTGCTTCCCGGGACCCACAGATCGCCGATTCCGGCTTGCGCCGCCGCCAACGGAAAGGCGGTCTTGTTGTTTCCGCTTCCCGGCAGGAAATCGTAGAACAGGTCGGCCAGGTCTTCGACAGTCTGAGCTTCGCGGAATGACAGCATATTATTCGTCCTCGGCCTCCTGCATTCGCGCTTCAAGCTCGTTCAGGAACGGAGAGCGCCCCCAATACATTCTCCCGCCGCGCGCATCGACGTAACCAGAATACAGCATGTGAATTTCATCTCGGGCCCGCGTCAGCCCTACATAAAACAGGCGCCGGCTTTCCCGCCGCACCGCGGGCAACTCGTTCCGCCATGGCAAGCTGCCCAGGTCGAGTCCGACCATGATGACCACGTCGTATTCGCAGCCCTTGGCGGAGTGCAGCGTCAAAAGATTGAGGTGGACTGGCGACCCGTCGCGGCCGCCAAGGCTGGCGAGATCGAGATCCGCGAGCGGCCCGCCAGCAGCGAGCGCCGTCGACATGCGATCGACCTGTTCGCTCTGATCCGCGAGACTCGGCTCGGCCGCCATGAGCGCATCGAGCATGCCATCGCGCAACGACGCCACAAAGTCTCGGGCGAGCCCTTCTTCGACGCGAAGGGACCAGAGAAGCCTCGTCAGGCTTTGCCGCTCGGTTAGCGCCTGGGCATCCGAAATCCGTGCGCGATGGAAACCGATCCATCGATCGAGCAGACCGCGCAACTGCGGCCGCGCTTCGCGCCAGCCTCCGGCGCACCACGCCGCGCAATCCTCGATCCAGCTCGTAAGCGCGACCTTGCGATACGGCGCGGCCGTGTCGACCCTCACAAAGTCGAGGCCCGCTGCCGCCACCGCTTCCGCCACCACGTCGCCGGCCCGATAGTCTCGGTAAAGGATAGCGATGTCGCCGAGGGCACGCCCGGGCTTGGCGGCAAGCGCCGCCGGGATAATCTCGGCCACGGCGTGCGCCGCCTGGCCCTCCAAGCCATCATCGCACTCGACGAAGGCGATCACCGCCTGGCGATCCGGGTCATTCGACTGGTAGCCGCGCGCCTCCCCCAGCGCCATTTCAGAAGCGCTGACAATCCGCGAGGCCGAGCGATAGTTGAGCTGGAGCTGTACGCGCTCGACGTCCTCGCGCTCGGCCAGTTCCTGCAGCAACGCCCCGTCGGCGCCCGTAAAGCCGTAAATCGACTGATCCGGGTCGCCAACCGCGAAGAGACGAACACCGCCGTCGAAGGCCACGCGCTTGACGATCCGGTGCAGCGCCACGCCGAGATCCTGATATTCATCCACCGCCAGGACCGGGAATTTCGCCTGAAGCAGCGGAAGCACCCAATCATGCTCCGACACCAAGCGTTGGCCGAAGATCACGAGGTCGTCGAAGTCAACGAGACCCGTGCGCCGCAGCTCGGCCTCGTAGCCCTCCGCCCAGGCCGCAAGCTCCTCTTCGCTGGTCCAGGCCTCCGACGTCCTGTCGAGGATCGACCGGCGATGACGCCCAAGGTCCATCGGCTTGTTGGGATGGCCCACGCCGAAAAGCCTGTCGCCAATCCGCTTCATCGCCTGATCGGCCTGCCGTTGCGTGGCGACGGCAAGCGGAAACGGCACCGGCAGATCCGCAAGCCGACCATAGGGCATCAGCAGATGTCTCAGGCAGAAACCATGGACGGTGCCGATGAAAAGGTTCGGCGCTTCCCGCAAGCCCAGCCGTTCCAGCCGGCGCGTCAGTTCGCGCGCGCATTCCTGGCTGTAGGTGATGCATGCCGCGCCACGGGGCGCGCGCACGTCCTCGGCCATGATCCGAGCAAGTTTGAGCACCAGCGTTTTGGTCTTGCCGCTCCCAGGCCCGGCGAGCACGACGCAATGGCCCATCGAATCGTAGGCCGCTTGCTGACCCGGATTGCTAGCCAGATCGCCCGCGTGGGCCAGATAGGCGGCGCTGACACTACGCAAGGGCATCGCGAATATGCTCCAGCGCCTGCCGGATGTAAGCCGGACACGTATCATCGTCGACGTGCGGCGCTAGCGCCTGCGCGAAGCGTCCCTTTCCAATGCGTTCGATAAGGGCCAGCAGGCGGTCCTCATCAAGGTCGTCGGGATTGTCCACCCATTCCTGCAGCGCCGCTCGGGTCTCCTCCCCGATGGACAATTCTTCCTCGATGATTTCCTGCATCGCTTCGGCGAGGCCGCCCGTGAACAGCTCGGGTTCGAGCGTGTTACTGTTGACGAAATAGCCGAACGGTTCGGCCCGAGCGATCACGGCGTCCGCGTCCAGATGCCGATAATTGACGCCCTCTTCGAGCAGTTCGAGCACATTGATCAGGCGCCGCCGAACCCTTGGATGGCTCGCACCGTTGGGATCTCGATCCGTCAAGATGACGTGCGGGATATTCAGACCCTGCGGACCCAACAGCTTCACGTAAGGTGTGAAATTGGTGCCCCCCACCGAGCAGACGGTGATGCCGAGCATGTCGAGGGGAATGTCCAAGGCCTCGGCGAACGCAGGGATGAGAAACCGCTCGGCATCGCCCTCGACGAGGATCACGCCACGCGCGAAGAAAATCTCGCCACGGCTGACATCGATGTAGCGCTGGAGGTCCGCCTCATCCCGCTCGGTCAGCGGCGCCGTCGCTGTGGACACCGCAGTCGTCGCGTCCTCGCCGCCGTCATGCCGGAGTAGGACGACGGAGCGGATCGGGGTGACACTCGCGATGTGCGGTGAGTGCGTCGTGAGGATGGTCGTGAGCGATGGCGCGTCTTCCTGTGCGTCCGCAGCCCCGCCGAGGAAGTAGCGATAGACGAGCCGCTGCACATGCGGGTGAAGATGGGCTTCGGGCTCTTCGACCACGAAGAAGGTGTGGTCGCGCTCGCCATCCGTCACCAGTCGATCGAGCTCCAGGCTCTTCAGCGCCAGAAAAATCAGGTTGGCGGTGCCGAGACTGGCGTCGCCAATGCCGCGCGCGCCATTGTCAATCAGTAGCCGCAGGCTGCGCAGCAGCGCGTCAACCCGCGTCGGAGCCAGGCCGAGCGTCAGCGGGACGGCGTGCTGCTCGCCCGCAATCGCGATCAGACGATCGCTGATCCGTTGGGCGGTTGCGACTACCTCGGCGTGTCCAGCCAGCTCGGCTTGAGCGTCATTGGCCTGCTGCTGGATTTCCTCGCGCGCATCTTCGTCGAGCGAGGTCGCCAGCTCCTCAATCAACGGCCGCAGCGGCGAGTTTCGCCAGCTCGCCAGGTCCTTCTCGGCGTCGCGCAGCGCCCCCTGAACATCGAGCGGCAGCATCCGGCGGAACGTCGAGCCGATCGCCATGTCGGGGTCGTCACCGCCGAAAATGACGTACTCGTAGTCGGCCAGACTCTCCGGCTCGCGGCCGAGATTTGCCTTCGGCTGGAAGCGATATGTGAGACGCGCGACCATGGGCGGTCCCGGGTCCACTACGCAGTCGTTGAGATGTGCCATCAGACGCGGATCGCCGGTGAAATCGGTCAAATCGACAGAGATTTCGATGGTCTCGCCGAGCTTGTCCTCGCCAAGGCCATCCCAGAAATGTTCGAGCCCGAGCTGACGGTCCCGCTCCGACAGGCCGGGGTCCAGGATCAATTGCAGAGCGCGGATGAAGTTACTCTTGCCGACCTTGTTCTCGCCGACAATGACGATGCTGTTGCCCGTCTCGACATCAATGTCTGAGAAGTTTGCGAAATTGCTTATTCTTACGCGTGATATGCGCACACTTTCTCCCCCCGCTTCTTATGCTTGATCGCCGCGATTGGCCCGCCCGGCGATGTCGGCGCAGCGCACCATCAGTGCTTCAAAAGATTCCGCGTCATCGAGCAGGAGGCCAAGGTCGGGCGCGATCGCCCGAATGTCATAGGTGAGGTCGACATCCTCCGAAAAGCGCCGGATCACGCCATAGGCTTTCGAAAGCGACGTGCCGCCCTTGAAGACAAGGTGCTCGCCCAGCGCCGTGTCGTAGAGCGCCGACAGCGCCCAAACGACCCAAGCATCCTTTTCGAGCAGATGCGCGGGCCGACCTGATTTGTCGGCGGCAATGCCCAGGACGTCACGGCGATCCGACGCTGACAGTCGGAGAAATACGTCAGCCATGCGCGGCCTTTCCGACACTGCGCGCAAGCCACGTCGGAAGCTGCGGCGCCACCGCCACCAGCTCCTGGAAGGTTGTCGAAGGCAGGCTGCGCTTCAGCGTCTGAAGCGCAGCCTCCGCCTTTTCAGGCCCGAGCCACGCGAGCGCCCGCACGGCTTCACCGGCGGGCCGATTGGCCAAGGCGAGTTGCCAACGCGGGGCGTGCCGAAGCTCGACCACTTGCTTTCCCAGGCTCATCGTGCGGCTGCGACCAGAGGTCAGGTAAACCGATCTGACCGGCACCTGCGTCGTGAGCCCGAGCGTGTTCGCGGCGGCCGCCCCGCTAGGTACGATGACTTCGCCGCGTTGACTGGCCAGCGCTTCGACCGCCTGTTCGACCGAAGGCGATCTGATCCCGAACCGGCTTGAAATCGGACGCAGGTAAACGCCGCGACCGGCCCTGATGAGCTGGCCGCGTTCGACAAGGCGCGACAATGCCTGATCCACCGCAGCCCGATTTCCGAGATGCAGCAGGCCCTTGGCGGAAACAGGCGCCCCTTCCGGCAAGCCCCCCGCGTAAGACAGAATCTGCTCGGTCAGTCGTTGCATGGCGATCTTCTGTCAGAAATCTACGCGGTTTTCTGACAGTTTTCAATGCGCGACTGCAGCAACGGAGGCCGCCCTTGACCAGGCCTATATGACCGGGCATATTTGCCTGAATTGGAGATCAGCCATGTTTGTCTACAACCCGGAAAAGTTCGCGTCCTTGTATGCGTCGGAGCTCGGCCAGCAGCTTTGGGCCTTTCTCATCTTGCCCGAAAACGTCGCCCGCCTCGAGACGGCTTCGGAACTGAGCAAACCCGCCGTCGAGGGCATCGAGGAACAGCTTCTCGAAGCGTTCCGCGAGGACGTGCTGGCGGATCGGGTCAAGCAGATGATTGGCCACATGGTGCGCCAGATTCTGGAGCAACGCGGCTGGGTGCTCGACCAGGGCGACGTCAAGGTGCAGTCGGTGCCCTTTACGAAGGCCGCGCGCTATCGCCGGCCGGATTGGTTCACCTTCCACGCCTTCCGCAACACCGGCGATCCGCGCGACGTCGTCATCACCGACCGTCGCCAGAACGCTTCTCTGCCCGAGGACGCGCGCTGGACCTATTACGCCACCTTCGCCAGTCCAATCAAAGCCGCCGTGGCCTTCGGCGTCCGCGACATCAGCCAATTACGCCAACAAGTGCATTCAAACGGCTATCAACGCGTCCGCGTCGAGCGGATGCTGCGGCGCGCGTGAGGTCTGACATGGCGACGACATCGATCGATGAATTCATCCGCGTTTCGCAGTTGCTCTCAGGCCTGACAATTTCTGTCCCCATCATGATGATGACGCGGGACGAGGTCGAAAGGATCGTTTCCGACGCGGCGGCCGACACAACGCTCTCATCCCTGGATCGTGAGTTGCGCGCCAAGCTCAAGGCGGTGACCGCACCCGAGGACCATGTCCAGATGGCGCAGGCCTATGAGGCCTACTCCGAAGCGTCCTTCTATCTGGCAATGAAAGATCGCGGCGTTGTTTTGGAGCGCACGCCAGGCACCGGCGGCCATAAGGCAAAGCGGCCGGACTTCCGCTATTCGCACGGCGCAGGCGAACTCTATTTCGAGGTCAAGGCCCTCGAAATCGCCGAACCGCTGCGGCGTCACAAGGAAATCGGTCACGAGGCGTTGGAGGTCGCGGCCGAGTTGGACGGACGCGCGCGGCAACCAGGAATTCACTTCGGCAAGCCGCTGGAGATATCAGGCCACCTGCCCAATGCAGGCTCCGTCGCGCGGATCGACGACACGATCCAGAAGATCAGCAACAACATCAAGCCCGGCCAGATTGAATACGGCCCGACCGTGCTTGTCGTCGATCTCGGGCGCCTCAGCAGCACCGCGCAAGGCCCTTCGGGCCTATTGCCGGTCTTCTTCCACGCCGGACCTCCGACGGAAAGCTGTGTAAGTGGCGAACTTTGGCAGATCGCGCTCGGCCTGCCCGGGGAGCAAATCCTTTCGCTTCCGGAGTTCGACGGCAAAAGCAATCTGGCGGGCCACCAGACTCAGGTCGGTATTCTCCGCCAATTTCCTACATTGATGGCGATCACGTTCTTCCTGCCGCGCTGGAGCGAGAAACCCGAACTGCTGACGATCTGGAATGTGGGCTGGGATCAGACGGCCCTGGAGAATCCGTGCGCCCTCGACGAACATCAGATTGGAGATGTTCTTCACGATTATTCCGATGGCCTGAATGATCAGCGAAACGAACTGGGTTGGGATTTTCGCATGAGGCGATAGACCTTTAAATCACTGTATCGGGCCGACGAGTGCGCGGCCTCGGCGCATCATCATTGGGCTGGAACACATCGACCGGGGGCACGACCGTCAGGGCGGACAACGACCGGGACATAAGGAGGAAGCATGATCGGTCGCGGATCTGAATGGCGGCGCTGGGAGCCACATATTCACGCACCGGGCACCGTCCTGAACAATCAGTTCGGCGGGGGCACGCCGTGGGAGACCTATCTCACGTCCCTGGAAACCGCCACGCCGAAGATCGAGGCGATCGCGGTGACGGACTATTATTTGACGGGCATCTATCAGGAAGTGCTAAGGTACAAGGCAGCGGGCCGCCTGCCCAGCGTCCAGCTCATTTTCCCGAACGTCGAACTGCGCCTCGACGTCGCCGCCAAGACCGGCTTCGTCAACCTTCACCTTCTCGTCAGCCCGGAAGATCCGCGGCATGTCGAGGAGCTGGACCGCATCCTGCAGCGGCTCCAGTTCCATGCGCACGGCGACACCTTCAACTGCACGCGCCAGGACCTGATCTCGCTGGGCAAGAAGGCAGACACCAGTATCATCGACGACCGGGCCGCGCTCGCCCACGGCGCGACGCAGTTCAAAGTCAATTTCGAGCAGCTCCGCCGCGTCATGCGCGAAAGCGATTGGGCGAAGGCGAACATCCTGATCGCGGTTGCGGGCGCCGCCGGCGACGGCACGTCAGGCCTGCGGCAGGCCGCCGACGCGACTATGCGCCAGGAAATCGAGAAATTCGCCCATATCATCTTTTCGAGCAGCCCGGCCCAGCGCGAATTCTGGTGCGGACGCCGGGGCGTGACGCTCGATCAGCTTCGCGAACGCTATGGCGGCTGCAAGCCCTGCCTCCACGGCAGCGATGCGCATGATCAGAAGACCGTCGGCCAGCCGGTCGAAGATCGGTATTCGTGGATTAAGGGCGGACTGGAATTCGACGCGCTGCGCCAGGCGTGCATCGATCCCGAGGGTCGCGCTCATGTCGCCGCCGAACCGCCGCGCACGGCGATGCCTTCACAGGTAATCTCCCACGTCTCGCTCGCTGACGCCGGCTGGGCCGCCACGCCCTCGATTCCGCTCAACCCCGGACTCGTCGCCATCATTGGCGCGCGTGGTTCCGGCAAGACCGCGCTAGCCGACGTGATCGCCGCCGGCTGCGACGCGATCACACCGGCGGCTTGGCGAGCCAACGAGAATATCAGCCCGTCTTTCCTCGTGCGCGCCCGCAAACTTCTTGGCAATTCGACCACGACGCTGGCCTGGGCCGGCGGCGCCACGGTCACGCGCTTCCTGGACGGCCGCGACGCCAACGGCCATCTGGCCTTTCCCCGCGCACGTTATTTGTCTCAGCAGTTCGTCGAGGACCTTTGCTCCTCCGCCGGTGTTTCGGACGGACTGATCGCGGAGATCGAACGGGTGATCTTCGAGGCCCACCCCCAGGACGATCGCGACGGCGCCATCGACTTCGCCGAGCTGCGCGAGTTCCGGACCGCCCGCTTCCAGCAGGCCCGGGAACGGGAAGCCGACGCGATCGCCGACATATCCGAACGCATCGCCACGGAGATCGAGAAGGAAGCCTCTATCGCTGGTCTGTCCCTGCAGGTCGCGCAAAAGGACGGGCAGATCAAGAGCTACAATCAGGATCTCGCCAAGCTCGTCGTCAAGGGCACAGAGGCGCAAGCCGCTCGACACGCGCAGCTGGGACGGGCCGTTCAGGCGCGGCGCGGCACGATCCAGGCCTACGCCAACCAACGTCGCACCTTCGTCGCGCTGCAAGACGAAGTTGCCAGCACCCGCGCCACCAAGGCGCCCGAACTTCTGCGCCAGGCCAAGGAGCGGCATCAGCACAGCGGCCTGAGCGAGCAGCAGTGGGATGAATTCCTGCTCATCTACAAAGGCAACGTCGACACGAGCCTTGCCGGCTACGTGACATGGGCCGATCAGCAGATCGCGGCGCTCACAGGCGTCCCCGTGCCGCCTGGGGATCCGAATACGCCCGTATTTCCCGACACGGCGGACTTGACCAAGTTGCCCCTTAACACGCTGCTTGCGGAGATGACCCGCCTCGAGGCGCTGGTCAGTGCCGACAACATCGTCCGCAACCAATACACCACCCTCTCGCAGCGCATCGCGCAGGAGAACGCGGCGCTTCAAAATCTGCAGGCGCGACTGACCGACGCCCAGGGAGCCGCCGCGCGTCGCAAGGACCTCCAAAGCGAGCGCGACGCGGCTTACGGCCGAGTGTTCCAGGCGATCATCAACGAACAGGCCGCACTTGCTGACCTCTACGCGCCGTTGATGGCCCGCCTCACGGCATCGACCGGTACGCTGCGCAAACTAGGATTCTCGGTGCGCCGTATCGTCGATGTCGCCGGCTGGGGAGCCGTGGCGGAAGAGAATCTTCTCGACCGGCGTAAAGCCGGACCATTCCAGGGGCGCGGCGCGCTCATCTCGCTTGCCGACGCGACCTTGCGCCCGGCATGGGAAACAGGATCGGCGGCGGATGTGCAGACGGCGATGGCCAACTTCATCGCCCAATATATGAGAGACCTGATCGGTCATGCCCCTTACGCCCAGAACCAGCAGGCTGAATTTCGCGCCTGGCTGAAGCAGTTCGCACATTGGCTCTTCGCCACAGACCACATCTCGGTGCGCTACGAGATCGTTTATGATGGCATCGACATCCGCAAACTCTCGCCCGGCACGCGAGGGATTGTACTGCTTCTCCTCTATCTGGCGCTCGACGATGCGGACGATCGGCCGCTCATCATCGATCAGCCGGAAGAAAACCTCGACCCGAAATCGGTGTTCGAGGAGTTGGTCGCTCTATTCATTTTAGCCAAGGCCAAGCGGCAGGTGATCATGGTCACCCATAACGCCAACCTTGTCATCAATACCGATGCCGATCAGATCATCGTCGCGGACGCCGGGCCACATACAGCAGGCGGTCTTCCGTCAATCACCTATAAGGCCGGGGGGCTGGAGAACGCCGAGATCCGCAAGGCGGTGTGCGACATCCTGGAGGGAGGCGAGGAAGCCTTCAGGGAAAGGGCGCGGAGGCTGAGAGTCAGATTGGATCGATAGAGTGCGACCGTTCTGTTTCTTTCATTCTCCGCACGCCAAGCCACTAATTCAATGCAGAGCCTCCACCGACAACATCCATTAGCTTCTCGTAACTGGTGACAACATCATACTTGACTCGATCCTCAGACATGCGCCGCCCGATCTCGTCGAAAAATTTCCGGGCGCAAGCGATCTTGGTGTTCTCGATCTCGCGGAGCTTCATCGAGGACATGGTGCCCTTGGTCTCGGCAACGAAGTAGATGTGCTTGACGCTTCCCTCCTGGAAGGAGATCGCCCAATCGGGGTTGTAGTCGCCCACCGGCGTCGGGATCAGGAAGCCGCGTGGCAGCTTGGCGTAGACAACCACCTCGCTCGCTGTATCCAGCTCGTCGGCAAACTTTCGTTCGATCTCGGAGTCGGTTACCACGTAATCGTACACGTGCCGCTTGAGCTTGGCCGATGCCTTGGAGAAGTCTTGGCCGGTCTGGTTCGCGGTGAAGATGTCGACGTCGTAGCGCTCGGCAAGCCCGTCATAGGCCAACCGCTCGATTACCATTGTGGCCTTCTGCTCAGCGATGATCCGCGATGCTTCGGCAATGAAGTGCTCGGGGTTCTCCTTGAACTGCCCGAACACGCTGGCCTGTATGCCGGTCAGGATTTCCGCTGCAGTCTTGCGCGTGAGCTCCGTGTTTTCGGCGATCTTCCCGAGGAGGTCGTACTTCACGAGCGAATGGACAGATCCGCCGCGCTCGGTCGTAGAGCCTGTCAGTGCAAAGCCATCGCCCGCTTTCAGCTGCTCATCGGTCAGCCCATCCCCCTGGATGCCGGTCTGAACCGTGTACTGGAGTGGCGTCACGCGAAGCTGGCCATCGAGGGCGCTGACGCATTTGCGGACTAATTCCTCGGAGTCGAACTCGACCCGATAAACGGCCTTCTGGTTGATGCGCCGCCAGAGCTCCTGGAATTCCTTCTTCTCAAAATTCTCATTGAGCGGATTGAGCTTCGGCTTGCGGCCGTCCTCGACCTTCGGGAGCTGCGCGTCGTTGAACACGCTGTCGATGATCTGGAAAATCTGATCGGCATGCACCTTCAGCTCATCCGGCAAGGCCGCCAGGGTTCCGGTCTCCTTCGCCTGGTGGTAGGCGCTGGTGATCTGGTCTGCGTCGTCGGAATAATCGTTCTTCACGAGGTAGCGGTAAATCTGCTTCGCCATGGCCGGCGTGATCTCGATCGGGCCAGCATCGGTCGTGATGGTCTTCCCGGTGAAATAGGCCTCCGTCGCCTTCCGCGGGCGCGACGTCAGCGTGTCGGCGATCTCCTTCTGGAGGCCGGCCACGAAGTTATTGTAACTCTCGCTGGCGACGACCGTGAGGACGTTGATGTCATGGACGACTGCGGGGTTGTCCATCCGGTCGCCATTCTGATCGACCGACAGCCGGAGTCCCCGGCCCACTTCCTGGCGCCGTGAGACGGTGTTGTCGCTGTGCTTGAGCATGCACATGACAAAGACGTTGGGATTGTCCCACCCTTCGCGGAGTGCGGAATGCGAGAAGATGAACCGCGTGGGTTCTGCGAAGGACAGCAGCCGTTCCTTGTCCTTCAGGATCAGGTCGTAGGCGTCGACATCGTCTGAATCGACCGATCGCGCCCCGACGGCGGGGTCCTTCAGCCGGTTGGTCTTCTTGTCGATCGCGAAATAGCCGTTGTGCGTCTTGGCTGCATCGATGCCCGCCAGGTGCTTCCGGTAGGCGTCGTTATCAATCGCCAGCTCAGCCAGATATTCTGCCTTGAGAAGCTCGTACTCCTCCTCGAAGACGCGGGCGTACTCGCCCTTCTCATCCGGCTGTGCGTAATCGCGGTACTTCACGACCTCGTCGATGAAGAACAGCGACAGCACCTTGATGCCCTGGGCGAAGAGCTGCTTCTCCTTGTCGAGATGCGCCTTGATCGTCTCGCGGATTTGGATGCGCCGGATGTCGCGCTCGGACACATCGCCGGTCGCCTCCCCGGCGCGGAGCACTACGCCGTTGGTGAACTCGACCGTGTCGTTGCGCGCGTCGATCTGGGAGATCGTGAAGCCGTCGCGGTACTGGTCCAGCTCGCCGGACTCGGCGAATAGGTCGTCTCGGAACTCCAGTCGCTTGAGCTGACGCTTGATCTCGCCGCTCGCGAGCTTCACCTCGATTTCAAGCCGGGCTACCGGCGCCTTTTTCGATATCTCGATCCCCTCGAGGTAGAGGTAGGCGTTGGTGCCGGCGAGCCCCCGCGTCTGGATGCCCCGGACGGCGATCTTTTTCACCAGCTTCTGGTTATAGGCGTCGAGCGCATCCAGCCGGTGAACACGGTTGTGCTGCGTCTTATGGGTCGCCGAGTAGCGCAGGATCATGAGCGGCTTGAACTTCGGCAGCGCCTCCATCGTGGCCGCGCCTTCCATCTTCTGCGGCTCGTCGAGGATCAGGATCGGCCGGTTGCCAGCGATGACGTCGATGGGCTTGCGCGACTGGAAGTCATCCAGCTCCTCATAGATGCGTCGGTTGTCAGCGCCGCGCGCTGCGAACGCCTGGATGTTGATGACCATCACGTTGATGCCAGCGTCCGACGAGAAGCTCTCCAGCTCGTGCAGCCGCTTGGAATTGTAGATGAAGAAGCGCGCCTTCTTTCCGTAGCTCTCGGTGAAATGGTCGGCGGTGATCTGCAGCGACTTGTGGACGCCCTCGCGGATAGCGATCGACGGCACCATGATGATGAACTTCGACCAGCCGTAGCGCTTGTTCATCTCGAAGATCGTCTTGATGTAGCAATAGGTCTTGCCGGTCCCCGTCTCCATCTCGATGTCGAGGTTGATCCGGCATCCGGCGCTGGTGACCAGCTTGTCGGAAAGAGGCAGATTCTGGCGGCGCTGGACGTCCTTGATGTTGGCCAGCACCTGAAGCTCGGTCAGCGTCAGATCGGCATTCTTGAACCCTTCCTCGAAGGCGCTCGTCTGCGCCTTCCGGCCCGGATCGATCCGGTAGGTAATCCCGTTCGACATCGGCTGCCCGGCGAAACAGTCCACGACCGCAGTCACGGCCTGTGTCTGATAGGGCTGGACCTTGAATTTAAGCTTCACGGCCAGCCCCTCAAATCGCCTTGATGTCGGTGCCGGGCGAGACCTGGCGGAAGACCTGCTCGACGTTGATCTTCACCGCGTCGGACACAAAGCCGTTGTCGCGGAACACGACGCGCAGAGGCTCCCGGCTGGCAAGCTCCTTCACCAGTTCCTCCGTCACGCCAGTCTCGAAGCAGGCGACCAGTGCATTTCCGTCCACGAAAAACACGGTCTTGCCCTGTATCGTCTCGCGTTTGATCGGCAGAGTCAGGTCCACACCCCAGTCGACGAGCACCTGGAACAGCAGGTCCTCAGGGGTACGGTCGGGCTTGATGTTATCAACGGCGGCGAGAAGGTCTTTCTGCTCTATCTGGTCTGGGCGGTAGTAAACGTCTTGCATGTTGGACGTGTCTACTTTCAGCACGCGGAAACCAAAGTCTAAATCTTTGGCATTTGGAAATAGCTCCACGACGCTCTTGGCCGATCGGCGAAGCCGCTCTTTTCCAATATCTGCAATTGTTCTAAAACCTGCTTTCGCGGCCTCAGTCTCCGAGTCGAGCGGTTCGGGTAACTGGACCATTATAAAGCGTCGCCGAATCCTATCTTCGGCGTTTAGTTGCATTATCGCGTGGGCTGTACTGCAAGAGCCTGCAAAAAAATCGAGAAATATGTCTCCGTCTTTTGCGGATTTCGACGAGAGAAGCGCTCGCATCAAGGTTGTTGGCTTGGGATAAGAGAAGAAGTTTTTCCCGCCAAAAAGCCCCTCAACCTCAATCCCTCCATCACTCTTAAATGATAGAATTGACCGAAGTAGAAACTGGTTCACCTCATCTAGATACGTTATCGAGCTCGGTTGCTGATTTTCGTCCTTAGCAAACCAAATCCTTCCGCATCGAAATGACCCATCGTGAAGTTTCTGAATATTCTCATAGGCCCCGTTAACTCGACCAGCAGCCTCATTGAAAGTATCTTCTTTCCAACGCCAGCCCCGATCTGGAATTTTGACAGGCTTTTTGGTCTTAGGATGCAAAACTTCGTAGCGCGGACCAAATGTATTTGCATTTGGCCAGCTCATATTAATCTTTCCCCAAAGACGATATTCGGAATCAAATGAATTGTATAGTGTGATACCTCGATCGTATCCTTGCTTTTTATATAGTTTCTTTATTTCTTTTTCCGCTTCGTCGAGCGGTATACTCTTTTTTCTCATTGTGGCAGCAAGGTCGTAGATGTCATCAAGACCATCTTTACGCATATAAAACTCATGACGGACGTCATCGTTCTTGGCATATATCAGGACAAAATCATGTATATTGCCAACGCCTTTGTCGTTTTTTGGAATCCGCTTATTCCATGTAATACATTCGACAAAGTTATTCTCACCTAGAACCTCGTCGCATAATTTACGGAGATTATGAAATTCATGATTTGCAATTGATATAAAAATCACTCCATCGTCGCTCAGAAGATTTTTTGCGAGCTTCAGCCGTGAATACATCATGCTAAGCCAGTCGGAATGAAATCGGCCGTTTGCCTCGCTATTTGCAACAAGGTGATTACCAGAATCATCTCTCTGGTTTGATTTAATGAGAAATTCTTCACCAAACTCGGAAAAGTCATCTTCATAAATAAGGTCGCTTCCCGTATTGTATGGGGGATCAATGTAGATAACTTTGATCTTTCCTAGATAAATTTCCTGTATTAATTTAAGGGCATCAAGGTTGTCACCCTCGATGAACAGATTGTTAGTGTCGTCGAATGACGAGCTATCAGCTTGCACCGGCCGAAGTGTTTTCGCGATTGGGGCATTGGAGAGCGCCAATGCTTCACGCTTTCCGGGCCAGTCTAGCCGGTATCTTTCCTGTGGTCCTTCAACGACTTCGTCACTTAACTCCTGACGCAGCTGATCGAAATCTACTGCCAAACGCAGCTGCCCCGTTACCTCGTCGCGCACCTCGGTCACGCAGCCGGGGAACAAGTCGCGAATCTTCGTGATGTTCTCCTGGCTCAGGTCAGGGCTGTGCATCTTCAGCTTGTCCATCTTCTTTCCCTTACTCATTCGTCGTGGCAGTGACGAGAACGCCACCGGAAAGGCGCTCCAATTCCTGCCTTGCGGCGCGCAGCTCGGCATTAATCACTACGCGCTTGTTGAACTGCTTCTCGCGGGCCAGACGGGCCTTGATCCTGTCCATCTCCCGCGTCTTGGCCCGGATCGCCTCCATCCGCGCCACACGCGCCTGGATGTCCTCACCGGCGTGGTCTGCTTCGGCGGCGGGCTTCGGCATCAGCGCCGTGATGAGGGCGTCGTAGAGGCCGCCAAGGTTGAGCGCGACCGGCAGGGGCCGGCGCGCCGCGTCGTCCGGCGCCCAGTCAGTGGAGAAATAGCCGCTGACGACCCACTTCGTGGAATCGGCATCACTCGGCCGCTTGAAAGCGGCCACCGCCTTGCGCTTTCCGGACCATGTGAGCTCGAAGATCAGCGGGAACGGGATCGCGCGGTCGATCGCGCGCAACACATCTTCGTCGAGCTTGCTGGAGCGCATGCTGATGCCGAACACCTGAATCTCGCTGACGGCCTTCGTCGCCGCGAGGTTGGTCGTTTCCGGCGCCAGCTTGTAGTTCCAGACGATCTGATCGACCTGGGTGACGAACAGATCCCGGAGCGCAGTGCTGGCACCAGCGTGCTCGTATATGCGGCTTTTGGGGACAACCCGGCCGAATGCTGCAGCCTTGGGATAATCGAAGAACGCTGCCGTCATGTGGCCCCCTCCTCGATCACGAGGAAGGCGATCAGCTCGAAATCGTCGATCCCGGCGATGGTGTGGACCAGCGCCGTGGTCCGCCCACCGCTGAACAGGCTGTCAATGTCCTTCTCTTCCTTGACCTCTATCATCGAGCGGATCGCCGCACTCAGAAGGGCGGAGCAATGCTCCATCTTCCGGCCGTCCTGCGTCCGCTCGTTGAACAGCTGGCAGACCGCCCGGATCGGCTCTGCCTGGCCCTTGCAGCTCGTGCGGATCAGATCGAGCAAGCGCTTCACCTCGGTATGGTCGATGATGACCCCACCGCCGTGACCGACATAGACGAGGTAATAAGGGTGCAGTCGGTTCTGCTGGTTGATGTTCACGCTGTCATGGATGTTCTTCAGCGCGAAGATCACACCGGGCTTCAGCCCGAGCGCCGGCAGTGCCGGCACAACCGCGTGCATGCCGTTGGGCAGATGCTCGAGATCGCCGTGCTCCTTGATGTGATTCAGAAGGTCCATGCGGAAATCGTTGAGACCGAGGTCCGTGATGGAGATCCCGGTGCGCACGTCCTCCAGCTCGATCACCTCTTCCTGGAGCCGCTTGAGCTGCTCCTTCCGGTAGGCGATGTCGCTGCTCTTGGCCGTCAGCACATTGTCGTCGCCGGTCGCCGTGACGTCGGCGATCATCATGCGGTTTTCGACGCGCTCCTTGAGATTGATGTACTCGTCCAGCGAGATTTCCGGCCAGTAGTTGACGAGCTGGATTTGCGCATTGGGAGATCCGATACGGTCGATGCGGCCAAACCGCTGGATGATCCGCACCGGGTTCCAGTGAATGTCGTAGTTGATCAGATAGTCGCAATCCTGGAGGTTCTGGCCCTCGGAGATGCAATCCGTTCCGATAAGGATATCGATCTCGCCGGTTTCGTGCGGCAGAACCAGATGCTTCTCCTTTGCGCGCGGCGAGAACAGGGTCAGCAGGGACTGGAAGTCATAGCTTTTCTTCAGCGTGCTCTTCGGCGTGTCGGACCCGGTGACCATGCCGCAGTGCAGGCCGTGCGACTGAAGAAACGCTTCCGCCAGATTGGCGTAGAGGTACTTTGCCGTGTCCGCGAAGGCCGTGAAGATCAGAACCTTGCGGTTGCCGGGGTTGAGCGGGTCAGCGACCTTGCGGGTGATGACGTCCTTCAGATGCTGCAGCTTGGCATCATCCTCCGGAACCACCTTGTCCATCGAGGCGATCAGGTCACCGATCAGCGTGAGATCCGCGGCGAGGTCGTGCTTCCACGATGGAAGGTCCATGTCCGACAGACTGATCTGAATCTTTTTGCCGACCGTGAACTCATCCAGTCCGCTCAGATCGTCGTCGTCGGGATCAAAACCCGGATCGCCAAGATGGTCTGTCACACTCGCGGCGGCGCCCGTGCGCTCAAAGGTGTCGATCGCCTTTAGCGTCTGCGCGATGTTGCCGCTCAGCGCCCGCAGGGTGAGCCGGAAGGCTTCGACCGAACTCTCCAACCGCTTGAGCAGGTTGGTAGTCATCAGAGCCTGAAGGCTCCGCTCACGGTCAGCCTGGCGCAGCTTGCCGCGACCACCCTCCACCTGGGTGTCGTAGATTTCTTCGTACTTCCGAAGCCGGCTCGGCAGGATGTAGCTGATCGGCGCGTAGACAGCGAGCTTGAGCACCGACAGGCTGCCGAAGATGTCGTTGAGGCCGAGCACATCGGAGCGATGGGTGATCGGGCATTGGTACGACAGCGGCTTTCGGCGCTGGGGGAATTTCCCAATATCCTTGGTGTCGTAGAAAGTCTCGATATGCTTGCGCGACCGGGCGATCGTCACGGCATCGAGCATCTCGAAGAAATCGAAGTCCAGGGCCTTCAGGATTGCGGCTGCGGTTCGCTCGTGCGGCGGAAGATCCGACCAGGCATTGAACGCCTTCTGGGCGCGCCGGAAAATCTCTTCGATCCCGGTCTTGGTTTTCAGCTTGCGGCTGAGGTTTTCCGAGTCCCCTTCATAGGCCAGCGCGAGCTGATTGCGCAGGTCGTTGAACCGGTTGTTCACCGGCGTCGCCGACAGCATCAGAACCTTGGTCTTCACGCCGGAGCGGATGACCTTGTTCATCAGCTTCTGGTAGCGCGTCTCCCGATCCTTGAAGACATCGTTGTTTCGGAAATTGTGCGACTCATCGATGACGACGAGATCGTAATTGCCCCAGTTCACGCGGTTCAGCGGAATTCCGAATGCCTCGCCGGATGTGCGGGAGAGATCGGTATGGCTCAGAACGTCGTAGTTGAAGCGGTCCTTGGCAAAAATGTTCGTGGTCAGATTGGTGTTGTAGTTGCGCCAATTGTCCGCAAGCTTCTTCGGGCACAGGACAAGCACCGACCGATTGCGCAGTTCGTAATATTTGATGACCGCGAGCGCGGTGAAGGTTTTCCCGAGGCCGACGCTGTCCGCCAGAATGCACCCGTTGTGCATCTCCAGCTTGTTGATGATACCAGTGGCAGCATCCCTCTGGTAGTTGAACAGCTTGTTCCAGACGAGGCTGTCCTTGTAGCCGGTCAGATCGTTTGGCAGCGCATCCTGATCAATCTCTTCGAGGAAATCCTGGAAGAGGTTGTAGAGGATGTGGAAGTAGATCCGTTCAGGTGAATTTTCCTGGTAGACGGACTCGATGTGGTCGCAGATGGCGGCGGTGACGTCGCTGACCTTGTCCTCATCGTTCCAGATCTGATTGAACAGTTGCAGATAGACCTGTGTGTGCGCCGTATCGTCGATGCGCGTAACGAGATTCGAGACGGCGTCGCCCTTCTGATAGCCCAGGTCAACGGCCGTGAACCCGCTAATCGGCATGTAGGCGACGTCGCCGGCTTCCGATCCTGCGTGGATAAACTGCTGCATCGGCGCCTTAGTCTTGTTTGACTTGAAGCGAGCCTTCTTTCGTATCCATTCGGCGCACTCGCGCGCGACCGCGCGCTGCGTGAGCTTGTTGCGAAGCTGAATCTCGAACTCGGTGCCGTAGAGCCCCCGCTCTCGCGTCGTCTTTGGGATGAAGAACTCTCGCCGCTCCTTGCGGAGGCGGTCAGTCACATCCGTCGCGACGAAGGTCGGGGCTGTGAAAATGAACTGTAGGCTTTCAACCTTCGACAACTCCGCCTTCAGGGCCTCGAACGCATAGATCGAGAAGCAGGACGCTGCGATCTTGATCCGAGCGCCACGCCCCAACGTCGCCTTTAGGTCATCGCCGAGAAGCAGTGAGGTGTTGTCGATTATCTTCATCGGCTTTTCCTCACGCCCACAGACACGATAGTGGCGCGGCCGCCAGGCGGTCTCCGAACGGCACGACATCCGTGCTGTCGTAGAGGACGACGCCAAACGCGAAGCGGTCCCCACAAGCCTCGGCCAATGCGCGCAGGCCCGAAAAGTCGCTGGCCTTGACCGTTGCGCTCGCCTTCACCTCGATGGCGGCAATCATGCCGTCATCGCGCTCGAGCACGATGTCGACCTCGCGCATGTCCCGATCGCGGAAATGATGTGGCGTCAGACGCAGGTCTGAGGCCGTCATCAGCTTCAGCACTTCGGAGAACACGAAGCTCTCGAGCAGCGCGCCAAATGTCCCCCGATCCGCCTTGATCCGATCGAAAGTCAGCCCGCGCGCGGCAGCCAGCAGGCCGGAATCAAGGAAATGCAGTTTGGGCGTCTTAACGATGCGCTTGAGCGCATTGGTGAACCATGGCTGCAGGGTCGCGATCAGGAACACCTGTTCGAGCAGACCGACATAGCGCTGACCGGTCCTGTGGTTGACGTTGATGCCGCTCGCAAGCTGGGAATAGTTGACGAGCTGGCCGGAATGTTCGGCGAGAAGACGCACGAACTTGGGGAGTTCGGTGAGCTTCTCCACTTCAGCGATATCGCGCAGATCACGGGTCAGGATCGAGGTGAGATACGAACGCGCCCAGTCTTGTCGCCGGCGTTCGCTATCGCGGCTGATCGCCTCAGGAAAGCCGCCGCGCAACGCAAGCTGGACCAACTCGTCGCCGACAATGGCGGCGCTTTGACTCTCCAAATTCCCCTCGAACAGGCGTTCCAGAAAGGTCGGTGCTCGGCTTTCGATTTCCGCCCGAGCCAAGGGCAGCATCCGAATGGTTTCCATCCGGCCAGCGAGGCTGTCAGCGACGCGCGGCAAGGTCAGCACATTGGCCGAGCCGGTCAGCAGGAAACGCCCAGGACGATAATCTTCGTCGACCGTCTTCTTGATCGCCAGCAACAGATTGGGCGCGCGCTGGATCTCGTCGATGATGGCGCGATCCAGACCTCGGATGAACCCGGCCGGGTCGGACTGGGCGGCCTCAAGGACGGTCTGGTCGTCGAGTGTGCGGTAGGCCCAGCCGGTTTCTCCGATCTTTCGCACCAGCGTCGTCTTGCCGGCCCGGCGCGGTCCGACGATGAGGACGACCGGCGTGTCTGCAAGCGCCTCCTCCGCCCTCCGCTCAACGAATCGCTGAAACATGACATCTCCGACTACCGGCTGATTGGCATCATCAGCCTCGGCAGATTTGTAGTCAATGGTCCGCTGATTGGTATCGTGAGCATTCCCAGGATCTGAGGGGAAAGCCTTCCCCTGCGGCTGAACTTTGTCTCTGCCGACCCGTGTCTAGCGGGGAGCCCCGCAACGCCCCCCGAGAGAGAGAGTGCAGGCCGGCTGTGCCGTGACGGGTTGAAGGCTGGGAGAGAGGCTTCTGGCACCCGTCGCGGAGACCCGCGATGTCGAAACGTGATCCACGCGGCCGGCCGATCGCCGACCGGAAGAGCCTGTATGACGAAATCACCGGCAAGATTCTGGCCGAACTGGAGGCCGGACGGTTGCCCTGGGTCCAGCCCTGGGGGACGGCTGCGGCCAAGGCGCCGCTCGCCATGCCGACCAACGCCGCAACCGGGCGCGGCTATTCGGGGGTCAATGTGCTGATGCTCTGGGGCGCAGTGATCTCACTTGGCTTCCCGAGCCAAGGCTGGCTGACCTTCCGCCAGGCCCTGTCGCTCGGCGGCAATGTCCGCAAGGGCGAGCGCGGCACGACCGTCGTCTATGCCGACCGCTTCGTGCCGGACGATGAACGCCGTCGTGCGCGAGAGACCGGCGACGAGGCACAGGCGATCCCGTTCCTGAAGCGCTTCACGGTCTTCAACGTCGCTCAGTGTGACGGCCTGCCTGAGGACCTCGTGGCCGCCGTGCCGGCGCCCGAACCCGGGCTGATCGAACCCACGGTCGACGCGCTGATCCGGGCGAGCGGGATCGACTTTCGCATCGGCGGCGACCGGGCTTACTACGCGCCGGGACCTGACTATGTGACGGTGCCGCCGCCTCAGGCCTTCTTCGAGCCCATCAACTGGCATCGCACGGCGCTGCATGAATGCGCCCATGCCAGCGGCGCGGCCCATCGGCTGGGACGCGATCTCACAGGATCGTTCGGCTCCAAGAAATACGCGTTCGAGGAACTGGTGGCCGAAATCGCCTCGGCCTTCTGCTGCGCCGCCCTCGGCATCGCCCCGACCGTCCGCCACGCCGACTACATCGGATCATGGGCCGAGGTCCTGCGCGAGGACAATCGCGCCATCGTCCGTGCAGCCAGTCAGGCAAGCAAGGCGGCCGACTGGTTGCTGGCCTTCGCCCCAAATGCGGGCGAACCGCGTCAAGAAATTGCCACCACCCCCGAGCCCGCACGCCAAGCGGCCTGACCCACTCGTTATCGCTCCAAGCATTGGCGCAGTCCCATCCTTCCGGCTCTACGGCGTTCCGGCTTTCCGGAAGCGATGAGAGGAAGAGGGCTGCGCCGATTTTCGTGACGGGTTGGAGGTCGGGAGAGAGGCTCCCGGCCGCCCGTCGCGGAGACCTGTCATGGCCACTGCCATTCAGAAAGTCATCCTCTCGCCATCGCGCGACATCCCCTTCAACAAGCTCTCGCTCTCGCAGGCGAACGTCCGGCGCATCAAAGCCGGTGTGTCTATCGAGGAACTCGCCGAGGACATCGCGCGCCGCGGTCTCCTGCAGAGCCTCAACGTCCGTCCTATCATCGATGCCGATGGCGCAGAGACCGGCCTGTACGAGATCCCGGCCGGTGGGCGTCGCTACCGGGCGCTCGAGCGTCTGGTGAAGCAGAAGCGCCTCGCCAAGATAGCCCCCGTGCCGTGCGTGGTGCGCGATCCCGCGACGCCGATTCTGGCCGAAGACGACTCCCTGGCAGAGAACCTTCAGCGTGCACCGCTGCACCCGCTCGATCAGTTCCGGGCGTTCCAGGCGCTGCGCGACAAGGGCCAGTCCGAGGAAGACATTGCCGCGGCCTTCTTCACTTCCGCTCATATGGTGAAGCAGCGTCTGCGCCTTGCCGGCGTCTCGCCGAGGCTTCTCGACGTCTATGCCGAGGACGGCATGACGCTGGAGCAGCTGATGGCCTTCACGGTCAGCGCCGACCATCCGAGGCAGGAACAGGTCTGGGAGACGATCGCAGGCTCCTGGTCCAAGGAGCCCTATCAGATCCGCCGCATGCTGACCGAGAAAACGGTGCGCGCGTCGGACCGCCGCGCCATGTTCGTCGGGCTCGATGCCTATGAAGCCGCTGGCGGCACGGTCCTGCGCGATCTCTTCCAACAGGACGATGGCGGCTGGCTCGCCGATGTCGCCCTGCTCGATACCCTGGTTGCTGCCAAGCTGAAGACAGAGGCTGAGGCCATCGCGGCCGAAGGTTGGAAGTGGATCGAGGTCGCTGCCGACTTCCCCTACGGTCACACCCACGGTCTGCGCCAGATCGAGGGTGTCGCCGCCGAACGATCGGCTGACGAGCAGGCGACGATCGACGCGCTCAACGCTGAGTATCAGCGGCTCGAAGCCGAGTATGAAGGTGCGGACGAATTGCCAGACGATGTCGATGCGCGGCTCGGCGAGATCGAGGCCCTGCTGGATGAGCTCGACACCCGGCCGGTGATCTTTGATCCCTGCGATATCACGCGTGCTGGCGTCTTCGTGAGCATCGGCGCGGACGGCAGGCTCGTGGTCGACCGCGGCTATGTTCGCCCGGACGACGAGGCGCCCCTCGTCCTGCCCGATGACGAGACCGATGGCGCTGCGGCTGCGACCAGCGCCCAAGCCGGCGAACCCGGACCGAGCAGCACGTCCCGCACCGTCATCACGGTCGGCGGGCAGCCGATCGAAAGCGAGGACGACGAGGACGACGTGATCAAGCCGTTGCCCGAGCGCCTGGTGATCGAACTGACCGCCCATCGCACGCTCGCGCTGCGCGACGCCGTGGCGAGCAACCCACAGATCGCGCTGACGGCGCTGCTGCACAAGCTCGTCATCGACACATTCCAGCGCACCAGCACCGGCGGCGGATGCCTCGAAGCGTCCGTGCGACACGTCTTTTTCCCCGCGCAGGCCGCCGACCTCAAGGACAGCCTCTCCGCATGCGCGATCGCGGAGCGTCACGACGCCTGGAAGGCCGATCTTCCGCAGGGCGATCAGGCGCTCTGGGACTGGCTGTCGGCACTCGACGATGCGAGCCGACTCGCGCTGCTCGCTCATTGCGTGAGCTTCGGCGTCAACGCGCTTTACGAGAAGCCGAACCCCTACGGCGGGAACGGCGTGTCCCAGCACGGGCTCGAACGCCGTCTCACCCAGGCCGACCGGCTCGCGCGGGAGACTGGTCTCGACATGGTGGAGGCCGGATGGCGTCCTTCGGTCGACAATTATCTCGGCCGTGTGCCGAAGCGTCGCATCGTCGAGGCCGTGCGTGAGGGCGCGGGAGACCGGGCGGCGCAGCTCATCGAGCATCTGAAGAAGGCTGAAATGGCGAAGGAAGCCGAACGCCTTCTGGCCGACACCCGGTGGCTGCCCGAGCCGCTGCGGCTCGCCGACACGGACACATCCTCCGAACCGGGCGAACCCGAAGGTGAGGCAAGCTCCGTGGATCTGCCGGCGTTCCTCTCAGGCAACGAGGAAGCTTCGGACGAAGATACCGAGCCGCTCCCGGCCATCGCAGCCGAGTAGCCGATCGAGGCGGGGCCGCTCCGGTGGTCCCGCATCTTTCCTCACACGCCCCTTCCATCAGCCCGGTCGCCGCGCTGGGCTTTTTCATTCTCGTGGGAGACTGTCATGGCAGACTATTTCACGCACTTCTCGTGCCTGCTCGACGTCGGCACACCGCAGAACGCCGCGCGCGCACTCGATCTCTACAATGCCCTGTCCGAAGCCGGCGCGTCGGAAGAACCGCCGTCGGAGGGATTCCTTGTCTCCATCCAGCCGGAGCACGGCGGCTCGCAGCTCTGGCTACGGGATGACGTCTCCGGCGATCCCGAACGGCTCATCCAGTTCGTGAAACTCTGCGCGACGGAATTCAGCCTCAAGGGCCGTTGGGGCTTCCAATACGCCAATACCTGCTCGCGGCCCCGCCTCAATGCGTTCGGTGGCGGTGCGCACGTCCTCGACCTCGGCACGGGTGAGACCCTCGGATGGATCGACACCGATGGCTGGCTCGCCGCCGCGGTGGATGGAGGTAATCCCGATGCCTGAGATCATCGAAACCATCGTCTATCGACTCGACGAACTCTCCACTGCGGCGAAGGACGCCGCGCGCGGATGGTACCGCGAGGGTGGCTTCGATTATGACTGGTTCGAGTTCGTCTATGACGACTTCGAACGCATTTGCATGATCCTCGGCATCAGCCTCAGGAAGCGCCCTGTCCGACTGTTCGGCGGTAGCACCCGCTCGAAACCATGCATCTGGTTTTCGGGCTTCTGGAGCCAGGGCGACGGAGCCTGCTTCGAGGGCGACTACCGACACGCGAGATCCGCCGCCGGCCGCATCCGGGCCTATGCACCGACGGATACCGCGCTTCACCGGATCGCCGATACCCTCCAGGCCGTTCAGCGGCGCAACTTCTATCAACTCCGAGCCACGATAACCCACCGGGGGCGCTACTATCACGAGCATTGCATGGCCATCATGGTCGAGCGCGACAGTCCCGTAGGTCAGGACATGACCGCCGATGCACAAGATGCCGTCTCGGAAGCGCTCCGCGATCTGGCCCGCTGGCTCTACCGCCAGCTCGAACGGGAATACGAGCATCTGACCTCGGACGAGGTGGTCGACGAGGCGATTGTGGCGAACGGCTAAACCTTCACCGAAGCGGGTCGGCGCTTCGGCTGATTCAGCCTGCCGCTTGCACGTCGAGAGGCAGAGGAGGCCGGGACGGGTTTGAGCCCGGACGGTCGAGAGAGAGCGCCCAAGGGCTCGCCCTGTTCCCGCTCTCCTCGAGGTCTTCCCCATGCACGATCGTTCCGCACCATGCGCGCAAGAACATATGCCGGCGTCTTATCCGCCACGCATAGACCTAACGGCCGCCCTGCTGGATGCCGCCCGATCCGTTCTCGCCCATCTCGAAGCTGGCCGACGTGTCGACGCCACCCTGCTTCGTGACGCGATGGAAGCGAGCTTCAACGCAAGCGACGCTGCCGGAGCCTGGGACTGGAAACTGGCCTACGATGCCTGCGAGGCAGCAACTGTTCTCTTCCTCCGCAAATACGGCAAAGCGCTTTTGCACAAAGCCGGCTCTCCGGCCGCTGCGCTGCCGCTGGTCGCAAAAGTCGCCGGTCTGCTTCCCACGCACACCCGCCGCTCCCTCGAAAGCGAGACGTTCCAGCAATTCTCGACGCCCATGCCGCTCGGATTCATCGCGTCGCGCGCGGCCGCTATTACACCTGCCGACCATGTGCTCGAGCCTTCCGCCGGGACCGGTTTGCTCGCCATTCTGTCCGAGATTGCGGGCGCTACCTTGATCCTCAACGAACTGGCGGAAACGCGCGCCAGCATCCTCTCCTACCTCTTCCCGGCGGTCGCAGTCACGCGCTTCGACGCAGCGCAGATCGACGATCATCTGCACCCGGCCATGGTCCCGTCGGTCGTGCTGATGAACCCGCCATTCTCGGCGATAGCGAACGTCTCGGGTCGCATGGCCGACGCAGCGCTGCGACACATCGCATCCGCGCTCGCCCGCCTCGCCGAGGGCGGGCGCTTGGTGGCCATCACCGGAGCCAATGTCATTCCAGAGCATCCAGCCTGGCGCGACGCGTTCATCCGACTGCAGGAGCGCGGGCGCGTCGTATTCACCGCGAGCATCGACGGCGCCATCTACGCCAAGCACGGCACAACCATCGAGACACGGCTAACCGTCTTCGACAAGCTGCCAGCAGCCGATCCGGCCCGGTTTCCCGCATCACAGGGTCAAGCACCCGACACGCAGACGCTTATGGGCTGGGTCACGGAACACGTTCCCCCACGGCTCACATTGGCGGGTTTGGTCGCCCTGCCGGCACCGTCGGCGATGGCGCCGAAGCAGGTTGCCTGTCCGATTGCGCGCGGCGCCGCGAACGCGCCGCAGAGGTCATCATTCGAGGAGCCGGTTTATCTGGACCTCGCCTATGAGACCCTTGACTGGAAGCCGGCCGAGGGCGGTCGGCTAACCGACGCCATCTACGAAGAATATGGACTTCAGACGATCCATATTCCCGGCTCTCAGGCCCATCCGACCAAGCTCGTGCAATCGGCGGCCATGGCGTCGGTCGCGCCGCCCAAGCCAAGCTATCGTCCACGGCTGCCCGAACGGCTCATCACCGAGGGCGTACTGTCGGACGCGCAGCTCGAAACCGTGATCTATGCCGGCGAGGCGCATACGGGCTTCCTCAGCGGCGCCTGGACTGTCGACGCGACGTTCGATGTCGTCTCTGCCGCACCTAACGAGGCGGCATCCGCCGTCCGCTTCCGGCGCGGTTTCATGCTCGGCGACGGCACGGGCGCGGGCAAGGGGCGCCAGTCCGCCGCCGTCATCCTCGACAACTGGCTGCACGGTCGGCGCAAGGCCGTCTGGATCTCGAAGTCGGACAAGCTGATCGAGGACGCGCAGCGCGACTGGTCGGCCCTGGGCATGGAGCGCCTGCTGGTAACGCCGCTCTCCCGCTTCCCGCAGGGACGGCCGATCACACTGCCGGAAGGTGTCCTATTCACCACCTATGCCACGCTGCGGTCCGATGAGAAGGCCGACAAGGTTTCGCGCGTCCGCCAGATCGTCGATTGGTTGGGCTCCGATTTCGACGGGGTAATCATCTTCGACGAGAGCCATGCCATGCAGAACGCCGGCGGCGGAAAGGGAGAACGAGGCGATGTTGCGCCGTCGCAGCAGGGCCGTGCCGGCTTGCGGCTCCAGCACGCCCTCCCCGGCGCTCGAATCGTCTACGTCTCGGCGACAGGCGCTACTACCGTCCACAATCTCGCCTATGCCCAGCGTCTCGGCCTGTGGGGCGGCGAGGATTTCCCGTTTGCCACCAGGGCCGAATTCATCGCTGCCATCGAGGCCGGCGGTGTCGCAGCGATGGAGGTGCTGGCCCGCGATCTTCGCGCCCTCGGCCTCTATACTGCCAGATCCCTGTCCTATGACGGGGTCGAGTACGAGTTGGTTGAGCACGCGCTCACCGACGAGCAACGCCGCATCTATGACGCCTATGCTGGCGCGTTCTCCATCATCCACAACAACCTCGATGCCGCGATGCGCGCCGCGAACATCACCAGCGAGACCGGCACGCTCAACCCGCGCGCCAAATCTGCCGCCCGTTCGGCCTTCGAAAGCACCAAGCAGCGCTTCTTCGGGCATCTGCTGACCTCGATGAAGACCCCAACGCTGATCCGCTCGATCCAGCGCGATCTCGATGACGGGCACGCGGCTGTCGTCCAGATCGTCTCCACCGGCGAGGCACTGATGGAGCGGCGACTGGCCGAGGTGCCGACCGAGGAATGGAACGACGTGCGCGTCGACATCACGCCGCGCGAATATGTGCTGTCTTACCTTCAACACTCCTTCCCGGTGCAGCTCTACGAGCCGTTCACCGACGCGGATGGCAATCTCTCTTCGCGACCTGTCACCCGCGACGGCCAGCCCGTCGAAAGCCGTGAAGCGCTCGCCCGGCGTGACCGGCTGATCGAGAAACTCGCAAGCCTGCCGCCGGTGCCTGGCGCGCTCGATCAGATCGTCCAGCGCTTCGGAACCGACCTAGTAGCCGAGGTGACCGGGCGATCGCGGCGCATCATCCGCAAAGGTGATCGGCTCATGGTCGAGAACCGTCCGGGCTCCGCCAACCTCGCCGAGACCGCCGCCTTCATGGATGATGCCAAGCGCATCCTCGTGTTCAGCGATGCTGGCGGCACCGGGCGCAGCTATCACGCTGACCTCGCGGCGCGGAACCAGCGCCTTCGTGTCCACTATCTCCTCGAACCGGGCTGGAAAGCAGACGCCGCCATTCAGGGCCTTGGTCGCACCAATCGCACCAACCAGGCGCAGCCGCCGCTGTTTCGTCCGATCGCAACCGACGTGAAAGCCGAGAAGCGCTTCCTGTCGACCATTGCCCGCCGGCTCGACACGCTCGGGGCAATCACCCGCGGCCAGCGCCAGACCGGCGGACAGGGCCTCTTCAGACCCGAGGACAATCTCGAAAGCCCCCACGCGCGCGACGCGCTGCGCCAACTTTACCTGCTGATCGTCCGCGGCAAGGTCGATGGCTGCCCGCTCCAGCTCTTCGAGAGCGCCACCGGGCTTAGCCTGATGGACGACACGGGCATCCGCGACGAGCTACCACCGATCACGACCTTTCTCAATCGCTTGCTGGCGCTGACGATCGACCTGCAGGGCATATTGTTCAGCGCCTTCGAGCAGCTTCTCAATGCCCGAATTGCCGGAGCACTGGCCAGCGGCACCTATGACATCGGGCTGGAAACGCTGAAGGCCGAAAGCTTCGTCGTCATCGACCGGCACACCATCTACACGCATCCCGCCACTGGCGCGGAAACCCGCTTGCTGACGATCACCCAGCGCGAGCGGAACCGGCCCCTGTCGCTCGACCAAGCCTTCGAGCTTCTCGCCGATCCACGTGCAGCTCTGCTGATTAACGAGCGGTCCGCGCGGGCGGCGGTTCAGGTGCCTGCCCCGAGCATCATGCTGGATGATGGCGAAATCGAACGCCGGGTGCGCTTGCTCCGGCCGATGGAACATCACCATGCATCGCTGGCGTCGATGGCGGAAAGCCATTGGCGGGCGGTCGATCGCGAGGTCTTCGCGGCGGCGTGGCAGCGCGAACTGGGGCAGATCCCCGAGTTCACCGACAGCACAATCCATGTCGTCGCCGGGCTCCTGCTCCCGATCTGGAAGCGTCTCCCGGATGAGTGCACGCGTGTCTATCGCCTTCAGACGGACGATGGCGAACGCATCATCGGGCGACGCGTGTCTCCAGCTTGGGCGGCCAACGCGCTCGCGATCGGAGCGCCTACGCTGACGGCTGCCGACGCCTTTGCAGCCTTGGCGGCAGGCAGCACCGTCCTCGATCTCACTGAGGGCCTCCAGCTTCATCGCGCGCGGGTCATGGGCGTGCACCGCATCGAGCTATCAGGCTTCTCCGACACGTTGCGCGACCGGCTTCGGGCCTACGGCCTGTTCCACGAGATCATCTCCTGGAAGCTCCGAATGTTCGTTCCCACCGACGCGACCGGTGTGGCCGTGCTTGCCAAGGTGATGGAGCGCTATCCGGTCACGCGGATCTCTGAACGGGAGGCCGCGTGATGGCCAACTTGGACGCATCCGATCTTGCGGCCCGCCTGGCCAGCCAAGCCGAAGCCGTGTGCCGGCACTATTTGTCCAACGGCACAAAACAGGGAGGCTACTGGCTTGTCGGCGACGTTCGCAACACGCCGGGCCGCTCAATGTTCGTGCGGCTCAAGGGGCCGCAGACGGGTAAGGGCGCCGCCGGCAAGTGGACCGACGCCGCCACCGGCGAACATGGCGATCTGCTCGATGTCATTCGCGAAACCTGCGGCCTTCCCGACTTCAAGCAGGTCGCCGATGAGGCGCGGCGCTTCTTGAGCCTCCCGCATCCAGAGCCCGCACGAGAGTCGCGGCGGGCTAAGACGTCCTTAGCGCCAATGGGTTCGCCAGAAGCCGCGAGGCGTCTCTTCGCGATGGCACAGCCGATCAACCGTACACTCGCCGAGACGTATCTGCGCAGACGCGGCATTACGTCGTTGCACGAAACCGGATCGCTGCGCTTTCATCCCCGCTGCTTCTTCCGCCCCAATGAGCATTCCCCGACCGAGATCTGGCCGGCGATCATCGCAGCCGTCACGGATCTCAATGGCGAGCTCACCGGCGCACATCGCACCTGGCTGGACCCCGACGGCTTCAACGAAGCGACCTTAGGCAAGGCGCCCGTCGAGACACCGAGACGGGCGATGGGCAATCTCCTCGGGTCTGCCGTGCGCTTCGGACTGCCGGGCTCGGTGATGGCTGCCGGCGAAGGCGTCGAGACCATGCTGTCGCTGCGCTGCGTCCTGCCAACCATGCCGATGGCGGCCGCGCTGTCGGCAGCGCATCTCGCTGCCATCCAGTTCCCCGACACCCTGCACCGGCTGTATGTCGCGCGTGATGACGATCCCGCCGGCGATGCAGCGGTGACGACCTTGATGACCCGCGCGGAGGAAGCGGGCATCGAGGCGGTCATCCTGTCTCCGACCCTCGGCGACTTCAATGAAGACCTCCGGCTGCTGGGACTCGCAGCGCTCCGGGCGGCCATCCGTGTCCAGATCGCGCCCCAGGACGTCGCACGCTTCATGGAGCATGCAGCTTAACCGGGATGGAGGCAGGCGGCTGCCGGTCGAGCACTTCGATCAACGCTCGCATCCGGGATGACCGTTTCGCCAGAGGACCGTGTCCCGGCCTTCCAGAGGGCGATCGGCCATCAGACGGTCCATCCAGGCAACCTTGTGGCCGGCTATTTTCCGGCGGCCCGTTCCACCCCACGCGGTCAAGCCGCGCGGGGACCCCGGCTCGGGCCTTTCCATCGCGAGACAAAATAGCCGGCCCCTGCGGTCCTTCGCTCACGCTGCGGCCCCTCGCTGTCGCTCGGGGTGCCAGTCCAGCCCGTCCGACGGCTTCGTCGCCATGAAGGCCGCGGCGGTCGCGGTCCAGCGAACGGAGCTTCCCATGAGCGAGCACAACGAATTTGAGCCCGACCACTTCTCTTCTCCCACCGACCATGTTCTGACCGAGCTTCAGCTCTACGGCTTCCATCCCCGCGACGATGAACCCGATCCTCGACCAATTCCGGAAGATCGCGTGATCGCCGGCGCCGTCGCCGACATCTTCGACGCGCTGATTGCCACCATGGCCGATACCGGCCTCGACGCAGATCTCGACGACCTACTGTGGTCAACGGTCAACACCTTCCACCGCGCCGTCGAACGGGTCGAACGCACACTCGACGACAACGAGCTGGCGCAGAAGCAGGGGCAGCGCGAACAGGATGGCTCCGAGGTGAAGGCCGTGCAGCTCGAAGCGCTGATCGCCACCGGACAGCGGCTCATCGAACGCCGTGACGCCCTCGAACTCTTCCGCGACACCGGTGCCGAGCTCTACCGGAAGACGACCGGCTCGAACTGGTCTCCCCGCCACGGCTCACGCGTCAACCATCGCCAGCTCACCTCTGCGATGATCGACAGCCGCGACTTCATCGCCGCCCGCAAACGCGCCGATCGCGAGGTGCTGCTGCCCGCCGGACCGAAGATCGCACTGACCGGCGGGCTCGACTTCAACGACCATCAACTGATCTGGGCGAAGCTCGACCAGGTCCGCGCGAAGCACCCCGACATGGTGCTGATGCACGGCAAATCTCCAAAAGGCGCCGAGAAGATCGCGGCCCGCTGGGCCGACCACCGCGGCGTTACCCAGATCGGCTTTGCCCCCGACTGGACCAAGCATGGCCGCTCCGCCCCGTTCAAGCGCAACGATCAGATGCTGAACGTGCTGCCGATCGGGGTCATCGTGTTCCCCGGCACCGGCATTCAGGACAATCTCGCCGACAAGGCGAAGAAGCTCGGCATCCCGGTCTGGAAGTTCGGCTCTGGTGGCGCCTAGGCGCCACCGATGCACTCAAGCCTTTCGCGGCTTCGGCTGGTGAAGACGCCGCTTCACATTGGGCTTCAGCGCATTGCTCACGTCCTTGTTGACAGTCGCGAGATCGAACCAGTCAGGATCGAAATATCCTCCGCACCATTGCTTGGTTTCATCGTGTTCCAGGTCGCTCGGGTTCGCCAAGACTTCTAGAAACCGCTGATAGCCGGGTATTCCGCCGACATCTTCGGGAGGGCGAGCCCGTGCACCGTCGATGCATTGAGCCTTCGTTGGTGCGAGGTCGAGGGAAAGCCATTGTTCTAACTCAACGGTATGCGACCACCCGTCGCCGAAATCATACAGGTAGCTGAACCTCGCACCAGATCTCGTGAAGTCACGCAAGCGAACGTCCGTCTGCTCAAACACCTTGGGATCATCCCCGCTGGAGCTTTCATAGGCAGCCGCCGCATCGCCAAAGCGCAGTCCGCCAATCTGAAACTCATGCAGGTGGTAATTCCACCAGTTAAACGCCGCTTGGATCGTCAGGTGCAATTGCTCCAGATTCCAGTCGATCGGTACGATCAGACGCCTCCAAGCAGGAGGGTCAATACCGTCGATTGACACACGAATCTGAACTGCGTTGAAGGGTGCAAACATATCGGCGGCAAGCCTTCGCATGATGACTGCGTCAAGTTCTGTCGTCAGCATGAAGCGCTACGTCAGCACCAGCATCGTGGTCCGGCCATCGGTGTAGCTCCTAATCTGAAACTTCGCGACCCCCGCTTCAAATGCGCTGATCCTTGGTCCAACCGGGGGCCTGATGCCATCAACCCGTGAAGGGTCGGCTACGCCTTGGCGTGCCGCCGCTTCGTCTTCGCCTACGCGGTGATTGCGGCCCTCGGCCGGACACATCGGGCGCCTGTCAGCGGGGGATGGTCCTCCGCTCGAAACAGGAGCCGGACCGATGTCCCTCGACGCCGCTTATGCCTTCGCAAACAGCCTCGCTGGCACCCTGATGGTCGCCATCATCATCTTCCGGGCGGGCGACGGCACGCTGTCTGTCACTCCCTGCAACGAGTTTGACGGCGATGCCGAGGTCGTGGCCGAGATCGATCCGTTCGACGTCTGACGTCTGGCGGAACAGCTTCGCGGGCGGAGATCGGTTCGATTTCCGCTCCCGAAGCACGTCGAATTTCGCTATACTCTGCAAAGCGCCTTGGTGGTGGTGGTTGGCGCACCCGTCAGACCTTTCTCACGGAGGCCACCACCATGATCGTCTTCGCCATTCTCGGTTCGCTCGTCGCCATCGGCGTGCTTTGCTGGCTGTTGTTCACGCTCGCCGTCTTTGCCCTTCCAGCTTTCATCGGCGTCAGCGCGGGCATCTGGGCGCATCAGACCGGCGCCGGCCTGCTCGGTGCCATCGTCATCGGCGCCGTTGGTGCCGTTATCGCACTCGGCGTCGGCCAGCTTCTGCTCGCCATCCTGCGGCCAGCCTGGCTGAAACTCCTCGTCGCATTGGCTTTCGTCGCGCCCGCAGCCATCGCGGGCTTTCACGCGACGCATGGCATCGTGAAACACACCATGCCGTCGGAAACCTGGCAGCTCGTGTTCTCGGTCATCGGGGCGATTGCCGTTGCGATCACGACCTTCATCCGCGTGACGTCACTCACCCCGCCAGGATCGACCAGCCGGGGCGTTGCCAATGCCTGAATGCCGAACTGACCGCAGAGCCGGACCAGAAAGCCGACGTGCACCACGCACCAACCATCGACCGACCTGATGTGGGATCGGGCGAAGGGCGCGCACGTCAGTGCGCAACCTGTCATGGCGCAGTGCTCGCTGATCGTCTGATCCCAGGCTGCTCATTCGCCGACTGACCAAACGCAGGCTGACGGGCGTCACCGGTCAGGCGCCCCTCATCAGCAGGACGAGACGTGTCAGCTCAGAGCTCGGAAACGCCGATCACGTGAACCGCGCGTGCCAATTCGGCCGATGCCTTGCGCCGCCACGTCATCCCCTCGGGATCTAGCCAGATCGAGCGCACCCGAGCGGCCTCTTCAATGGCCTGATCTGGCCGAAGACCGGCTCACGCCTCGCTCGCCTATGGCGCAACAGCGGCGTCACAACTTTCTTCCCCTGCCGGCTGCGCCGTCATTCCTCGCGGGACAAGAAAGTTCCTCCTTTGCTGTCAGGCCCCAAGCCTACCCCAGCGAGCTGGGGACCCCAGGCAGGGGTGCGCCGTCGATCGTCTCCGGCCCGTCGATCGCCATCGAGGCCGCAATGGTGCGGGCTCGAGACTTCAGATCGAGGAGAAATGACATGGCCACCATCGGCACCTTCAAGAAGACCGGCACGAACGAGTTCACCGGCGAGATCGTCACCCTGAGCGTTCAGGCCAAGAACGTCCGCATCGTCCCCGAGACCCGGGCCACCGGCGAGAACGCCCCCAGCCACCGCGTCCTGGTCGGTCGCGCCGAGATCGGCGCCGCCTGGTCCAAGCGCTCCAACGAGGGCCGCGACTATCTTGGTCTCAAGCTGGACGACCCGAGCTTCAACGCCCCGATCTACGCCAACCTGTTCAACGACGAGGACGGCGAAGCTTTCAGCCTCATCTGGTCCCGCCCCAGCCGCCGCAACGGCGACTGAGGCTCCGGCGACGCCCCGTCCGGTCGATCCGGACGGGCCTTCGTCAGCCAAAGCATCCGAATCAGGTTGCGGCCTGAACTACTCGAGCGACCGCAATAGACGCTCTTCAGTCTGGCCCGAGAAGCCAAGAGCGACTATTATAGTCGTAGTTCTGGCGTGCGCTGAGGTCCGAGTGGAGGTGATCATGCATGATCACCGCCCGACTGTCGCGGGCCGCACGCGCGCTGCTGGGTTGGACACAGGAGACGCTCGCTGACGAAGCCCGTGTATCACTGACCGCGCTCAAGCGCCTCGAGTCGGAGAGCGACTTGAAGGTCTACGAGAGCACGCGCGATCAGGTGCGCCGGGCATTCGAAGCGCATGGCATCGTCCTCTTGCAGTCTGACCAAGGTGAAGGGGTGATGCTCGTCCATGGCCGAAAAGCCGCCAGCGACATGCGGAAGAGAAGCTAGCGCCGTTCCACGACGGCCAACCCGCGTTGCGGGCCAGCAGCCATACCAGTTGCCGTCGAAGTCGGGCTTGGTTAACGCCATGTCGACACGCAGGGGCTCTGTGATTCCAGGTGGGGCGTCGTGACCAAGGCAGACTTCCTCGAACGACCGCCGGAGAGCGCGTCGATCACCGACTATGATCGGGCGCACATGACGCTCTACCTCCGTCTCCTTGATGCCGCGTCGGACGGCGCTGCTTGGCAAGAGGCCGTGTCGATCCTGTTCGGCATAGACCCGGCCGCCGAACCGGAGCGCGCCCGGCGCATCCATGACAGCCATCTCGATCGTGCCAAATGGATGACCCTGCACGGCTACCGCGAGCTCGCACAAGAGCACCCGCGTCACTGATGCGGGGGTGATGCCGCAGCGGCATCGCCCGTTTCCATTTCTCCGGCTTCCACTTGTGCTTGCGTGGCGGAATCCTGCGCATCGAAGCTGCTGCAGGTTTGCTGGCGGAGGATGCATGACCCCCGACATCTCGCACTGGCGATCGTCCGAGCGCTACGAATACGTCGAAAGCCTCGTCTCGCCCGAACTCGCCTGGGAATGGCTGCGCCGGAACGAAGACTATCAGCGCGACTTCGAGGCCGCTCAGCTGGAACCGAACGCCGACACCGCAGCAACCGAGGCGACGAGGTCTCGATGGGGGCTGCGATTTCCTGTTGTCGCCCGCCCTCGACGCCAAAGAGGCCGCGCCCATCTGGGCGCCCACCGTGAACACTGGTGTCGTACTATTGACCGCACCGCCCGCCATCCTGCCGAAGGACGACACGTCACAATCCATTGACGCGCAGGCGCCCGGCCAATCAGACGCGCAAGGCTCCCACTTCGTTCATACCCTCACGAATGGCGAACGGCTCCAGATCCTGCGCCTCGGCGGATTCGGCGCGGACGAAGGCGCGGCGGCCGTCATCCCGCTCGGCCCCGAAGGCTTCGATCGGCTCGAGGCCGTCGCCCGTCTCCTGAGTTCGCTTCATGGTCGCGCGATCCCTGCCGACACACGGCTCACGCGGCAGCAACGTCAACGTGCGCGACGGATGTTGCAGGCCGTGGACGGTCGTCTCAGCGGCGCCAGCTACCGCGAAATCGCCGTGACACTGTTCGGCACGCGCGACCTTGCCGATGAACCGTGGAAAACATCCTCGCGCCGGTTCGCGACCATGGACCTCGTGCGCGGCGGCCTCGCCATGATCGCCGGCGGCTATCGACGCCTGCTGAGCCATCGCCGTCGACGCTAGCACGCCTGGTGTGGGGATTTGCTCCCGCCAGCTTCCCACTCCCTCCGCAACTTCGCGGTCCGCCAGGGTAGCCGCCAACCGCCGCTGTCCCCCTGCGGCTCTCGCGCAAACTCGGAGGCCCGATCATGTCACCCAATGGCGCCGGCGTGCCGCAACGCTTTCTCCGTACGCCTGAAGCGGCGCGCTTCCTCGGTCTCTCGGATCGCACGCTCGAGAAACACCGGACCTACGGCACCGGTCCCGCCTATCGCAAGCTCGGCGGGCGCGTCGTCTACGCGCTCGAGGACCTGAAAGCGTGGGCTGACCTCGGGTTTGTCACCTCGACGTCCGATCCGCGCGGGAGCGTCCTTCCCGCCAAGCGCCATGCCGCCGTCACGCCTGCCTTCGGCGGCGGCCAGGCCCGCTGAGCCGTCCGGCATGTCCCCGCGGCAGCGCCCCCTCTCCTTGAGCGAACGATCGCGGCTCGACCCGTTCATCGTCGCCACCGGCGACGCCAGTCCGCGCGACCAGCGCGATCTGATGGAGCGGCCCTTCTTCTCGCTCGCCAAGGCCAAGCGCACCTCACCGATCCACTACGAAGCCGGCGACGTCCGCGTCGAAGTCTTCGCGGTCCCGGAGCATGGCATGGCGACCATCTGGGACGCCGACATCCTGATCTGGGCCGCGAGCCAGATTGTCGAAGCCGCGAACCTAGGCTTTCAAACGTCACGCTTCCTGCGCTTCACGCCATATCAACTCCTGACTGCCATCGGGCGCCAGACCGGATCGCGCGACTATCGGCTCCTCAAGGGCGCTCTGGCGCGCCTTCAGTCGACGGTCATCCGCACCACGATCCGCAACGGCGAGCATTGGCGGCGTCAGCAATTCTCCTGGATAAACGAGTGGGGGGAATGCACGACGCGCGACGGCCGCGTGGAGGGCATGGAGTTCGTCCTGCCCGACTGGCTCTATCGCGGTGTCATTGACCGCTCGCTCGTCCTCGCCATCGATCCCGCCTATTTCCGACTGACCGGCGGCATCGAGCGCTGGCTCTATCGGGTCGCCCGCAAGCATGCCGGCCGTCAGCCCGCGGGCTGGACCTTCGAAATCGCGCACTTGCACGCCAAATCGGGCAGCCAGGCGCGTGTTTCCGACTTCGCCATCGACATCCGCCGCATCGTCGCCCGCCAGCCGCTGCCCGGCTATCGCTTGGCTCTGGAGCGCGCCGGTCGTCAGGAACGCCTGCACATCCGCCCCATCAACTTGTCCACAGGCCCTGTGGATGGCGTTGTGGATGCGATCGGGACTTCGGGCGCAAACGGTATCGGGATTTCGGGCGTTGCCGCCTCGGGACTTCGGGCGCGGAAATCGCAACTAACCCTCTGGCCTGAAACGGCGATTCCGAGCCTTAACTTAGAGTCTAACAACGAATCTAACTTCTTGTTGGAGCGGGGCAACGGTGGAAAACCACCCCGCGGCCGACGGAGCGCACGGTCATGATCGTCGCGTTGCTCAACCAGAAGGGCGGCGTTGGCAAGACGACGCTCGCCCTTCATCTCGCCGGCGAATGGGCCAGCCGCGATCAACGCGTCATGCTCATCGACGCCGATCCGCAGGGTTCTTCACTCGACTGGTCCGAAGCCCGCGCCCGTGAAGGCCTGCCTCGCCGGTTCGCCGTCATCGGACTGGCGCGCGACACCTTGCACCGCGAAGCGCCCGAACTGGCGCGCGGCGCCGATCATGTGGTGATCGATGGGCCGCCGCGCGTCGCCGGCCTCATGCGCTCGGCCCTGCTTGCCGCCGATCTCGTCCTCATCCCGGTTCAGCCGTCGCCCTTCGACGGATGGGCGTCAGCCGAGATGCTGGCACTGCTCCGCGAGGCACGCCTGTTCCGCCCGTCGCTTGTCGCCCGGTTCGTGCTCAACCGCTGTGGCGCGCGCACCATCATCGCACGCGAGACCGCGAAGGCACTCGCCGAACACGATCCGCCGGTGCTGGCGAGCGCGATAGGCCAACGCGTCGGCTTCGCGGATGCCGCGCAATCCGGCCGCCTGATCTCGGAGCTCGATGGCCAGCGTGCCGGCACGCGCGAGATCGCAGCGCTTTGCGCCGAAGTTGGAAGGCTCGCACCATGACCAGGCGCAGCTTCGCCGCGCGGCCCGGCGACCCGGACACTTGGATCAAGGCCGCCGACGATCCGCGCGGCCGCAGGGCTGACGCCATCGCCTACACCGCGCGCCTCACGATCGACGTCACGCCGGACCTGCGCGGCCGGATCAAGGTCACCGCGTTCCAGCGCGGCCAAACCGTCGCCGACATGCTGCGCGAGCTCCTCGCGGGCGCGTTTCCTGCCGAGGGGGACGCGCCATGAGCGCACCCTCACTTCATGGCGCAGCGGGCGTTCGGCCGTCATCACCTCCCGGTCGGCTCACCGAGGTCGAACTGGTTTGGCGCGAGAAGCAGATCGAGCACTGGATCCGCTTCGGCCATGCGGTCCACGAACAGATCCTCGACCGACGGCGCCGCGTCCTCAGCTTCCCCGCCGGGGCTGTCTTCGCCTTCGTCCGCTGGGCATCAAATGGCTTTGGCACCGTCGTCTCGCGCATCGACATCCTGCGCGCCGTCAGCGTGAGCGAAGGCTATCAGACGCTACCCTCGGTGCGACCCGGTGGTGAAATCCTGCTGCAAACAAGCGGCTGGCCGAGCGTCGAACGCGTGCTGCTTCTGATCGACGCGATCGAAGCGCTCGACATCGACCCCGCCGAAGCTGCCCCCGACTACTGGCGCCATGTCCACAACCGGCTCGCCGCCGGCGACGCCCCGCGATCCTACTGCCGACAGCAGCACCGCGCCTGGCGCTTGCGACAGAGGGCCGAGCCATGACGCGCGCCGGCTACCTGCTGACGGCCACGGGCGCCGCGCTCCTGCTGATCACGCTGGCCATGGTGCACGTTGCACCGCGGCTCGTCTGGAACGCATCGGCCAGCGTCCCGGTCGGTCTCTACGAGATCGGCCCGGCGACACCGCTCGAGGTCACCGACCTTGTCGCGGTCAATGCGCCGGAGCCGCTTACCGCATTCCTCGCGGACCGGGGTTATCTGCCACGCGGCGTGCCGCTCTTGAAACGCGTTGCCGCACTTCCCGGGCAAACGGTCTGCCGTTCGGGTGGCGACATTACCGTCGACGGAATCACAGTCGGCAATGCGCTCGACCGCGACCGTCTGGGGCGCACGCTGCCCATCTGGCAGGGCTGCCACAGGCTCGGCGCGAGCGAACTCTTCCTCATGAACATCGGCGTCCGGGACAGCCTGGACGGCCGCTACTTCGGGCCTCTCGCCTTCACCACCGTGATCGGCCGGGCCACGCCTCTGTACACCGACGAAGACGGCGAAGGTCGCTTCGTTTGGCGCGCGCCGACGCGGTGACGGCGCAGCCATGACCCGTTCCACCGCATCGCCAAGGAGGTCGCCATGAGCCTGATCGGAGAATTCACCCGCACCAAGAGCGGCTATGGCGGCCGCATTCGCACGCTCGCCCTCGACGCCACTCTGGTGCTCGTGCCGGCGGAGCACTCCGACGCCGAGAACGCGCCCGACTATCGCGTTCACCTCGGCGACGACGCCGATGGGCCGGAAGTGGGCGCGGGATGGAAGCGCACCGGCGAGAAGGCCGGCGAGTATGTGTCGTTGCAGTTCGACGATCCGACCTTCGCGCAGCCAATCCGAGCCAACCTGTTCCAGTCGGCCGACAACAAATCAGCATGGGGTCTCTACTGGAACAGGCCGACCAAGCGCAGCGAGCGGGACTGATCGATGCGCGTCTCCCGTCGCCAGCCCGCTGCCGGACCGAAAGGGGCCGCCCGCCGACTGCCCTTCCTTCTCCTTTCCGGCCTGGCCTTTGCCGGCGCGATGCCCGCGCCGTCTCTGGCGCAGACCTCGGTCATCGAGCGACCCGCGGCAGGCTCGCCACACACACAAGCGGTCGCCGAGGCAGCGCAGCGGTTCGGCATTCCCGAGCGCTGGATCTGGGCAGTCATGCGCGTCGAGAGCGGCGGTCGTGTCCGCGCGGTTTCGCCCAAGGGCGCGATGGGACTCATGCAGATCATGCCCGCGACCTGGGCGGACCTGCGGGCGCGCCACGGTCTGGGGGCCGATCCCTTTGACCCGCGCGACAACATCCTCGCTGGTTCAGCCTATCTGCGCGAAATGCACGACCGCTACGGCGCGCCGGGCTTCCTCGCGGCCTACAATGCCGGCCCCGGGCGCTACGATGACTATCTCTCGGCTGGCCGCGCGCTGCCCGCCGAGACCATCGCCTACGTGGCCGCGATCGCGCCGTTGGTCGGCAGTGAGCCGCTCGCTGCCGGCGTCGCGGTCGAGACCGCCGACCCGCTCGCGTGGACTCGGTCTCCGTTGTTCGTCGCGCGCTCCAACGGCAGCGTTGCAGCAGAACGATCGCAGCCCGATCGTCAAAGGAACGGCAGCCGAACCGCAGATCCGCAGCAACCCCCAATCGCCGGTTCGACGCAGACGGCAGGCATCTTCGTGACCCGCGCCGATGATAGGGGGCGCCCATGACAAGAAACGCACTCCGGCGCGGTGTAGCGAGTTCCCGGAAAGAGGCGGCAGGGGGTGGTTGGGGCGAAACAGACACGACCAACAGACGGCGAGATAAAAGCGGCTCGCCACTCGCGCACAAGCCATTGCTTTCGCATGGCTTTTCACGTGCCGGTCGGTCGGGGACAGTGCCGCTTCCGGCTATTTTCCACGCTATTTCAAGGACATTGCCGGCACTGTCCGGCGTTTTGCCTGCCGGAGGCCGGCGATGAGCGAGGGCGACAGCGACTTCCGGGTCCGGCCAGGCCGCATCGGTTCGACGCGGGCGCCGAAACCCAAGAGCTTCATCAACCAGGTCCTGCGCGCCGCCAAGCGCTCGGGGCATGTCGGCACTGGCGGCGGTCAGGGCCGCAGGGCATCCGGCTATGGCCGTTCGAGCTTCGGGCGCGGACGGATCGCGTTCAGCCGCGCGCGGCTTTTCAGCTCGTCGCGCCGCGTCGTCGTCAAGGCGCGGATCGCCCGCCACCAGGGCCGGGCCTTCCGGTCTGCGCCGCTCAATGCCCACCTCTCTTATCTCAAGCGCGACGGCGTCACGCGCGACGGTGAAAAGGCCGTGATGTTCGATGCCGACAGCGACCGCGCCGATGACGCTGGTTTCGCCGCGCGCTCGAAGGACGACCGGCACCATTTCCGCTTCATCATCTCGCCCGAGGACGCCGGCGAGATGACGGACCTGCGCGCCTTCACGCGCGACCTCGCGCGTCAGATGGAAGCCGACCTCGGGACCCGGCTCGATTGGGCCGCGGTCGATCACTGGAACACCGACAATCCCCACGTCCACCTGCTGGTGCGAGGCGTTGACGCCCAGGGCGCCGACCTCGTCATCTCACGCGACTACATCAGCCGCGGCTTGCGATCCCGGGCCGAGGATCTCGTGTCGATCGAACTCGGCCCGAAGCCGGAGCACGAAATCAAAACGGCGCTCGAGCGCGAAATCACGGCCGAGCGCTGGACTCGTCTCGATGTCGAGGTTCGCATAGCCGCCGACGAGACGGGCTTCATCGATCTTCGTCCCGAGCAATCCGGTGCTGCTGATCCCCAGACCCGGCGGCTCATGATCGGCCGACTCCAGTACCTGGAGAAGATGGGCCTTGCGTCATCCGCCAGCCCCGGCGAGTGGATGGTCGGCCTCGACGCCGAACGCCACCTGCGCGACCTCGGGCTTCGCGGGGACATCATCAAGACCATGCACCGCGCCTTCGCCGAGCGTGGTGAGGATCGCGCTGTCGCCGACTATGTCATCGAAGGCGGCAGCGGACAGGCGCCGATCATCGGGCGGCTGGTCGATCGCGGCCTGCACGACGAGTTGACGGGCGAAGCCTATGCGGTGATCGATGGCACCGATGGCCGGGCCCACCATGTCCGGTTCCGCGGTGTCGAGGCCTTCGAGCATGCGCCTGCGATCGGCGGCATCGTGGAGGTTCGGCGCTTTGGCCGAGCCGATGAGCCGCGCCCGACGCTTGTTCTCGCGAGCCGGTCAGACCTCGAACTCGGCCAGCAGATCAAGGCGCCGGGGGCCACCTGGCTGGACCATCGGCTTGTGGAGGCGGACCCCATGCCGCTGTCGATGGGAGGCTTCGGGCGAGAGGTGCGCGAAGCCCTGCAGGCACGGGCCGAGCATCTCGCCGACCAAGGCCTCGGTCGACGCCAAGGCCAGCGGATCATCCTGCAACGCGACCTCCTCGCCACGCTGCGGCGGCGCGAACTGGATGCGGTCGGGGCGCGCCTCTCCGCCGAGACCGGTCTGGCGCACATGAAGCCGACCGCCGGTGATCAGGTCGCGGGCATCTATCGCCAGCGTCTCGACCTCTCCTCCGGCCGGTTCGCGATGATCGACAACGGCCTCGGCTTCCAGCTTGTACCCTGGTCCCGCGAGATCGAACGCAAGCTCGGCCAGCATGTCGCTGGCGCCGTGAAGGATGGCGGCGGCATCGAATGGGGCCTCGGCCGCAAGCGCGGGCTCGCCCTCTAGCCAGCAAGGAAGAAAGCACCGCCACCGATGTCCGCGACGAAAATCCTCTGGGGCCAAATCACCACAGTGTTCCTCATCGTGCTGCTCACGACCTGGGGCGCGACCCAATGGACCGCCTGGCGGCTCGGCTTTCAGGCGCAGCTCGGCACGCCGTGGTTCGAGCTGGCGGGTTGGCCGGTCTACTATCCACCCGCCTTCTTCTGGTGGTGGTACTTCTACGACGCCTATGCCCCGCCGATCTTTGTTGAAGGTGCCATCATCGCCGCCTCAGGCGGCTTCATCTCCATCGCCGTCGCCATCGCGATGTCGGTATGGCGTGCCCGTGAGGCGAAGAATGTCGAGACCTATGGCTCGGCCCGCTGGGCTGAACTCCGGGAGGTGAAGGCAGCGGGCCTGCTCGGACCCGATGGCGTCGTCCTCGGCAAGCTCGGCGACGCCTATCTCCGACACGATGGACCGGAGCATGTCCTGTGCTTCGCACCAACCCGATCGGGCAAGGGTGTCGGCCTCGTCGTTCCCACGCTCCTCACTTGGCCGGGCTCCGCCATCGTCCACGACATCAAGGGCGAGAACTGGCAGCTGACCGCCGGCTTCCGCGGGAGGCACGGCCGCGTCCTGCTGTTCGATCCCACCAACGCCAAGTCTGCCGCCTACAACCCGCTCCTGGAAGTGCGACGCGGCGAGTGGGAAGTCCGCGACGTGCAGAACGTCGCCGACGTTCTCGTCGACCCCGAGGGCTCGCTCGACAAGCGCAATCACTGGGAGAAGACGAGCCATTCTTTGCTCGTCGGCGCCATCCTGCATGTGCTGTACGCGGAAGAGGAGAAGACGCTGGCCGGTGTCGCCGCCTTCCTGTCGGACCCGCGCCGTCCGATCGAAAACACGCTGAAGGCGATGATGACGACGCCGCATCTCGGCCCTGGCGGCCCTCATCCCGTCGTGGCGTCGACGGCGCGCGAACTCCTCAACAAGAGCGACAACGAGCGCTCGGGCGTCCTGTCCACCGCCATGTCCTTCCTGGGCCTCTATCGCGACCCGGTGGTGGCGGAGGTGACGCGCCGCTGCGACTGGCGGATCGCCGACCTCATCGCCGATGAGAAGCCAGCAACGCTCTACCTCGTGGTTCCGCCATCCGACATCTCCCGGACGAAGCCGTTGATCCGGCTCGTGCTCAACCAGATCGGCCGACGCCTGACCGAGGATCTGCATGCGCGAGACCGGCGGCATCGCGTGCTGATGATGCTCGACGAGTTTCCAGCTCTCGGCCGCCTCGACTTCTTCGAGAGCGCGCTCGCCTTCATGGCGGGTTACGGCCTGAAGTCATTCCTCATCGCCCAGTCGCTGAACCAGATCGAAAAGGCCTATGGCCCGAACAACGCGATCCTCGACAACTGCCACGTGCGCGTGAGCTTCGCCACCAATGACGAACGCACCGCCAAGCGCGTGAGCGACGCCCTCGGTACGGCGACCGAGATGAAGGCGATGCGGAACTATGCCGGGCATCGGCTCAGCCCCTGGCTCGGTCATCTGATGGTCTCGCGCTCGGAGACGGCGCGGCCGCTGCTCACCCCTGGCGAGGTGATGCAGCTACCGTCGACGGACGAGATCGTCATGGCCGCCGGTGTCCATCCCATCCGAGCCAAGAAGGCCCGTTACTTCGAGGATCGCCGCTTCAAGGAGCGCATCCTGCCATCGCCCGACCCGGCGAACTGCGGGCGTTCGGCCCGAAAGGACGCCTGGTCCGAGTTGAAGCCGCAGCGGCCCGACGCAGTGCTCGCGGCTGAGCTCGACAAGGCGGAGGACGCTGCCAATGGCGGGCTGCGGCGCGAGCCGGAGCTGCCCGACCATGTCGCGATCGCCAAGGAGACGACCGGACCTGCCGCGGCCGACGAGTTTTCCATCATGCTGGACGATGAGCCGGAAGACGCGGCGCGGCAGCGTCAGGCGCTGCGCCAGCAGATGCGCGGCGTGGCGAGACAGGTCGCGCTCGATCCCAATGACGGCATCGATCTGTGAGGCAACCATGCGCGACCGGATGAACGTTTACTTCCCCCCCGAGATGCTCCGCCAGATCGCCGATCTCGCCGACCGCAAGAAGCTCTCCCGCTCCGCGATCGTCGAAGCGGCGGTTGCGTCATTCCTGTCACCTGATGGCGCGGACAAGCGCGAGGCCGCGTTCGCGCGCCGCCTCGATCGCCTGTCGCGCCAGGTCCAGCGCTTGGAGCGCGACCTCGGCGTCACCGCAGAGACACTGGCCCTCTTCGTCCGGTTCTGGCTGACGATCACGCCACCCTTGCCGAACGATGCTCAAGGGTCAGCACAGGCCAAAGGGCGAGAGCGCTACGAGGGATTCATCGAGACGCTGGGGCGGCGCCTGCAGAAGGGGCAGAGTTTCCTTCGGGAGATCCCACAAGACGTGGCCGGTGCAAATGATCCCGATCGTTGAAGAGGAAATTCCACACTCAGCCGCCGCGAGAGGCCGACATGAACGCAACGTAGCGGCCTTTCAATGCAACAAATAGCGTACTTAATGCATCAAACGCGCTTGACGCGCACCAGAAAAGAGCCTACACGCATCATCTTAAATAGATAGCGCATCGCGCCGCCAGGAATCACCAATGGACCACTTCTCGATCATTCAGGCCCTATGTCGCGCGGCAATGGCCGACGCTTCACCTGCCCTACGTAAGCAGATCGAGCGACTTCGCGACGCTTTGGCTAAGGATGGGGAGGCGAAGCAGTCCGCTGCTCTGACCAGCATCCTCACGACCGCTGATCGGACGAAGGAGCTTTCGCCAAGCCGGATCGAGCGCTCCAAGGCGCAGATCTCGGGTGAGCCGCTGACACGGAACACGCCTGTTCCGGTCGACCGTGAAACAGCCGCACCGTTGGCGGAGATTATCTTCCCGGCGGACATTCAACCGACCGCGCCGCTCTTCAACTCGACCGTCAGTCGTGCCATCGAGACAGTTATCGAAGAATGGGCCAACTTCGACGCACTATCAGAGATCGACATTCGGCCGTCCAAAACCTGCCTTGTTTACGGAGCTCCAGGGACGGGAAAGACAAGGCTGGCGCTTTGGATCGCGCAACAGCTCGATCTCCCCGTCGTGCTGGTGAAGCTGGACGGGCTCGTTTCGTCGTTCCTCGGCACGACCGCGCGCAATATCGGAAACTTGTTCGCCTTCGCGAACCGTCACCGCTGCATCCTTCTACTCGACGAATTCGACGCGATCGCGAAAGTTCGTGACGATCCCCAGGAGGTTGGCGAGATCAAGCGTGTCGTAAACGCACTTCTGCAGAATCTCGATACGCGCCGCGATGTCGGCTTCACGATTGGCATCACCAATCACCCGAAGCTCTTGGACACCGCCGTCTGGAGGCGTTTCGAGGTTCAGCTTGAGATTCCCAAGCCGGACTTCGAGATGCGAAAGGCGATCGCCGCGCATTTCATGCCACCAGTAAAGGCCCCGGACATCCACTTGCGCCTAATCGCATGGTTTACTGAAGGTTCGACTGGCGCTGAGATCGAGTCTCTCGTGCGCACATACAAGAAGGCCACCACCGTTCGTGAGGAGGACAAGCGCGGGCTACTCGATACGCTTCGCCAATTCGCCACGTTGAACGCGGCTCGGGTCCAAAGCGAACGCCGCGCGTTGCTATTCGACGACTCCAGCAATCTGTTTCGGGCGATGCGGGATGATCCGATCCTCGGCTTCTCAATGGCCGACATCGGTGAGATTGCCGGCAAGGACAAATCGACGGTCAGTCGTCAGCTCGGCCGCGCGGCCAAGTCTGGCGAGGCGGAGACGCTAAATGGCTAGTCCCATCCAGATCGTCCTCAATCCTGAAAACTATGAGGAAGCGCGTGACGCTGGTGGTGGAGGCGGTCGGAAGGACTTCTTTGCCCACCGCGATGCGGAATTCACCGCCCATCGCGCCGCGCTGATGGGCCAAATCGACACGATTGCTGGCGTTCTCAGCGCGCAAGCACAGGGCGATATCGGCTTCGTGAAGGTTATTCTTCGTCGTGAGGCTTGGGCTAAAAGCCATCGCCCGATCGCCAGCCTGTTTCGGCACGATCGCACCCCTGTAGTTGGCGGCGGAGATCTCGGAGTTATGCTCGTCGAAGCCCGGCCTGGCACGCTGCGCCAGGTGGCAGCAGAGATTGCCAAGGCCGAAACCCACACCGAAATGCGCTTCAACGAGCAAAAGCAGAAGGACGAACCTTATCCGTCTGCCCGAAAGAGCGAGGTCGGTGCCATCGACCGGATCGAACTCTATGGGCCAAGTGATCGGCGCAGCTTCTCGGTCGATGAGGCTGTAGCGTGGCTCTCCAATCCGATGACGGGCAGCAGCTATCAAGTCGAGCTGTTTGATAGCCCGCCGCCGCGCTCGGAGTGGGACCGCCTCGACCTGAGCCATCGGCGCCTAGTCGAGAGCTTCGTTGCCGGCTTCGCCGCACTAGATCGCGGCCTCGTCGTCGAGCGTTTGCCGAACCGTCGCCACAAACAGCCGATCCTCTCTGTCCGACTGGATCAGTCCGGAGATCAGCCGGTTCTGCGGCTGAATGATGCCCCGGTCAGCGAACGGCGGCGCGAGCTTGCCGCATTCAATCCCGACGTGGGTCGACACCTCCGGCTGCTCGCCTTCCTTGACAGCCATCCGCTTGTGCGCCGGATCGAACTTCCTGGCATCGTCGTGCGGGCCGCAAGACCCAGCACGGCAGTCGCCCGCGCACGGCCTACCGATGTCACTATTCCCGTCCGAGACAGCCGCCGCAGTCATCCCCGGCTTGGGATCATCGACGGCGGAATCGGCGAAGCACTGTCAGACTGGATCATCGACCGGTGGGACGTTCTCGCAGAGGAAGATACCGACCTTGCGCATGGGACGTTCATCGGCGGATTGGCCGCCCTGGGCGGCGCGCTTAACGGCGCGGAGATTTGCCCCGAGCCCGACGGCGCGGAGTTGGTCGACGTTGCAGTCTTCCCGAACGAACGCAAAGCCGGAGCTTTTGCGTCCTATTATCCCGATGGCTTGCCGCAATTCTTCGACGAAATGGAGACAGCCATTTCGGACGCTCGCGCTCGACATGGGGTGCGCGTGTTCAACATGAGCCTGAACATCCTTCAGCCTGCGGCACCAGATCGTTACAGTCCCCACGCAGCGCGGCTTGATCAGATCGCTGAGAGCAACAACGCCATCGTTTTCATTTCAGCTGGCAACATACAACCGCAAGACCTGCGCCCTGAATGGCCTGCTGACGCCACGGCGGCGCTCGGCAACCTTGCCACCGCACGCAACGACGGCCTCCTTACGCCGGCCGAGAGCGCGCGCAACGTCGCTGTGGGAGCTCTCAACCCGCCAGGCCATGATGGATGCCTTCCGTTCGCTCCGACGCGCTACAGCCGACGTGGCCCCGGACTGCGCGCAGGTGTTAAGCCCGACTTGGCTCACATCGGAGGCGCAGGGTCCCAGCACCCTAAACTTGGCCACGGGCTCTTCTCGATCCTGCCCGACGGCACCATCGTCGATGGCTGCGGAACTAGCTATGCCGCGCCCCTTGCCGCGAAGACCGCCGCTGTCCTGGATCACGCTATTGAGGGCGAGGTCTCTCGTGAAACCCTGATCGGTCTGCTTGTTCACCATGCCGAAATGCCAACCCTTTTGCAGGACAAGGCGCTGGCGCCTATCGCCAAACATATGGTCGGATTCGGAATGCCGCCTTCGGCCGATCGCATCCTGGAAACGGGCGACCACACGATTACTCTCGTTTTCGCATCGCGCATCCAACGTGACCAACAGATCAACTTCCGTTTCCAATGGCCGGCGTCACTGGTCGGCCCCGAAGGCAAGTGCCGTGGTCGCGCAAAGATCACGCTCGTCTCCACCCCCCCGCTCGACGCCCGTTTTGGATCGGAGTTCGTCCGGGTCAACATCAACGCTGTCCTCCAGCAGGAACAAGCCAATGGCGGGTGGAAAGGACGGCTTGAACCACTTTATCTCCCGTCACGGCGGGAGGCTCCTCCGATTGAGGCGGAACGCATCGAACATGACCTCAAATGGAGCCCGGTAAAGGTCTTGGCGAAAACCTTCCCTCAGGGCGTGGGTCCCTCGTCGAACTGGCGTCTCTTCGTTGAATACTTGACGCGCGCGGGCGAGGTCATGCCCGAAGAAGGCGTGCCCTTCACAGTGATCGTGACCATCAGTGATCCAGACGCCGAGCAACCGGTTTTCAACGATATGCGTCAAAATCTGCAGGCTCTTGGCATCCAGATCGCCGATATCCGTACCGCAGCGCGTATTACTCCCCGGGTTTAACCGACGATGGGCGGCTCTTTATCGACCGCGTCATCGCATGGCTCCCGCGATCGTCAAAGCACAGCGATCGGCGCGGTCACGGATCATGTTGGCAAACTGCTCGATAGCCGTTCGGTCCAACTCAGGGCGCGAAAGTTCCTCTGCGACTGCGGCTGCTTTCTCGAGGACCTCTTTGCTGATCTCCGCAACCCGTCGTCGTATCAGCGGCAGACCGAGACCTGTGTCCGCCGCGAACGCTGCCCACCCCTTCGCATCCAGTTCGGCAAGCGTCGCTCGTTTCCCGATCTTCATGGCAATTTTCGGCGAGAGATCGGGATAGGCAACTGTCGCAAGCAAATCATACAGCGGGGCTAGGCGTGGGCCTTCGTCGCCGTAGAGGATCGAAAAATTCTTGCCGTGTGCGTCGGCGTTCCCGGCGATCACATTGAAGATCACCGCATCGAGAAGCTTCAGCACATCGACAGCGGGCCTTGCGGCGACGCGGCGGAGCAGCGCGAAGCAATCCTTGAATGTCGGGCCGCCCTCGCTCGCGTATTTGGTCTCCGGTGGCACGCCGAGCGCCTGGCAGAAATCCTCCTGATGGATCCGGCGCACGAAGCCATCGTCGCCGATGGCGCGGTCATAGCGCTGGACCAGCAGAAACGTTCGATCCTGGACAATGCGCGCTTCTACCGGCGCGACATCGAGGCCGATCGCGGCGGCAAGGCGCATCACGAACGCCTCGTTCTCGGTCGTGGCCGTGAAGCGAGATATCGGGGGCTTGAGAATATGCGTCGTCGGCTGGCCCGGTGCAGGCAACGCCACCGCGCCATCCACCAGAACCACCGGCACCTTCGATTGGGCGCCCGCGAGAGAGAGGCGCAAGCCTTCCTCGCCCGCGAGCAATGGGCGGACGGGCAGCGCGTCCAGCACCCGGATCAAGCCTGCATCGTCAAGCGGGGTTGGCCGTTGATCGGGGGCAGGAGCGGTCGGACCTTCGCCGGGCGGCAGAAGCTGGAGCGCGCCTGCCACATCGCCGCCGAGGCGATCAAGAAGGGCGAAATCATTGGCGCGCGACACGCCGAGTGCCTGAGCCGCGGCGTCGCGCTGGCTTTCCTCCGGCAAGAGACCGCCGAAAAACGGGCGGCACTCGCGGCGAGTGAACGGCTCCGCCCGCTTTGGCAGTGAGGCGGACAAGGGCTGCGCCGCCTCGTCGTCGAGCCAAGCCCGCGCATAGGCGAAGCCGAGTTCACCGTGCTTGTCCTGGGTCAACTGGCCCACCAGGCGCCTGTCCCACCAGATATCGAGGACGCGCGTCATGGCTGCTGAGGATCTTTTGGCCGCGCTCCTTTGGGGTCGGGCGGCGGTGTGATATCGAGCGAGCAGCCCAGCGCTGAAAGGACCTGAAGCGTCTTGCCGATCTGTGCGGTCAGCTTGCCCGCTTCGAGATCGACGATGAAGCGCAAGCCGACGCCAGCTGCGCCGGCAAGCTCGTCCTGCCGCAGGCCAGCGGCCTTTCGGGTGGTTCGCACAATGTCGCCGATCTCGGCGGTGGTGAGGTTGCGTCTGGCCATGATATTTACCGAACGGGAAAGTATCATGGATTTCGGAAGCATGTCTATAAGAATTTCCCGCTCGGGAAAGCTTGCGCCTCGGGGTAGCTCCTGGGTCTGAATTATTCCCGCTCGGGAAAACGCGCCGGTCGGGAGCCTCAGATGCTGCCGCGGCTCAACGCCGGACCGCCGATCACCTGTCTTTCTTCGCCACAGTACTGGCCTGACCGACATTTTGTACCAGACGCAGTGAGAGACTATTGCATGTTTGTGG
>CAYYTH010000021.1:0-69801 GCA_964474665.1 uncultured Aestuariivirga sp. | reverse complement strand
TGAAGGGCACCCGCATCAGCGTTCCGCCGAAGCACCGCCTGTTCCTGCGCACCGTCGCCGCCGCCTTCGACACGCATTTCGTGGCAGCACCCAACCGGCACGCCAAGGCGGTGTGAGACTGCGCAGGCGGCAAGACCCCCACCCCTACCCCTCCCCACAAGGGGGGAGGGGAACCAGAGAAGGACGTGGCCGGACTATTTCCCCTCCCCCTTGTGGGGAGGGGCAGGGGTGGGGGCACCGCGAGTCACACCCCCGCCAGCGCCTGCTCCAGATCCGCGATCAGGTCATCCGCATGCTCGATGCCGATCGACAGCCGCACCAGATTGTCCGGCACCGGGCTCGTCGGCCCTTCGACCGTCTTGCGATGCTCGGCGAGGCTTTCCACGCCACCCAGTGACGTCGCCGGCACGATCACCTTCAGCCGGGTGCACAGCTTCTGCGCATCGTCGAAGCCGCCCTTGACGAGCAGCGACATCATGCCCCCGAAACCATCGCGCATCTGCCGCGCCGCGATGGCGTGGCCGGGATGCGAGGCAAGCCCCGGATAAAGCACGCGCTCCACCTTCGGGTGGCCTTCGAAATGCGTCGCGATGGCCATGGCATTGGCCGAGCACTGGCGATAGCGCACGAACACCGTGCGCAGGCCGCGCAGCAGCAGGAAGCAGTCGAGCGGTGCCAGCGGGGCACCGATCTTGGTGCGCAGCATGCGGATGTCGGCCCAGCGCTGGTTTTCAGCGCGCGTGACGAGCACGCCCGCCAGCACGTCGGAATGGCCGTTGAGATATTTGGTTGCCGAATGGAACACGATGTCGGCGCCCAGCGCCAGCGGCTGCGTCGTCACGGCCCCCGTCGCCGTCGCATCGACGGCGAGGATGGCGCCCGCCGCATGCGCAGCCTTCGCGGCCGCCTCGATGTCGATCACGTCCCAGGTCGGGTTCAGCGGGGTCTCGATCCACACGAGATCGGTCCTGCCCTTGATGAGTGCCGATTCCAGCGCGCCATCTTTCCGCGGATCGAACAGGGTGAGCGAAATGCGGCCCAGCGCTTCCAGCCGCTTCAGCCAGTCGCGCGTGCCGTAATACATTACGTCAGGCGCCACCACATGGGCGCCCGCCGGCACGGTTTCGAGCAGCGTGGTGATCGCCGCCATGCCGGAGGCGAAGAGCAGCGCGGAGGTGCCGCGCTCCAGCGCCGCGATGGCTTCCTCCGTCTGCCACAGCGTCGGATTGCCGTTGCGGACGTAGTTCTCCTTCAGCTTTGGCTTGTAATTCTCGTCGCGGGCATAGGTGGAGGAGAGATAGATCGGCGGCACCACGGCGCCCGTCGCTTCATCGACCGCCCGCAACGCATGCGCCGCGATGGTCTCCGGCCGCAAAGCCTCGTTAGACATGCTGCCCGCCATTGATGTGAAGCTCGGCACCGGTCACGTAAGACGACTGGTCGGTGCACAGGAAATAGATGGCCTTGGCCACCTCCTCCGGCTGGCCGAGGCGGCGCTGCGGAATCTGCGCCACCAGTTTCTCCGTACCCGGAGAAAGAATCGACGTCTCGATCTCGCCAGGCGAGATCGAATTGACGCGCACGCCGAAGGGGCCGAAATCCGCCGCCATCTCGCGTGTCAGAGAGGCGAGCGCGGCCTTGGAGGTCGAATAGGCCGCCCCCGCGAAGGGGTGCACGCGCGATCCGGCAATGGACGTGACGTTCACCACCGCACCCTTGGCAGCGACGAGCTCGTCCATCAACCCGCGTGCCAGCATCACGGGCGCGAAGAAGTTGATCTGGAACACCGTCTTCCAGTCGTCTTCCGAGGTTTCGAGCGTGTTGAGGCGGGCACCACCGGGCTTCTTCGGGCTGATCGCCGCGTTGTTGACCAGTGCGTGAAGCCGGGAGCCCTGCGCCTTCAGCTTTTCCTTCATCTGGGCGATGGCCTTGTGGGTATCCTCGGACGAGGCCAGGTCGACCACGATGTGGTCCTCCGGCCCCGCATCCCACGGGCAATCCTCGGAGAAGGGCTGGCGCGAGCAGGTGATGACGCGCCAGCCTGCCGTCGAAAAGCGCTTCACCGTCGCATGCCCGATGCCGCGCGAGGCGCCGGTGAGGATGAGGGTCTTGCGTTCGCCGTCTGCTGTCGTGTTCACGGATAAAGCCTCGCCTTGGACCATTGGGCGGTCTCTTCAGGCCGCCGGAACACCACGCGGTCATGCAGCCGGAAGGGCCGGTCATGCCAGAATTCGATCGATAGCGGCTTGATGCGGAAGCCGGACCAGTGGGGCGGCCGCGGCACCTCGCCGATCGCATATTTCGCGGTGTTCATGGCCACCGCGGTTTCGAGCGCGAAGCGGCTTTCGAGCGGGCGCGACTGCTGGGACGCCCAGGCGCCGATGCGGCTGTCGCGCGGGCGCGAGGCGAAATAATCGTCGGCCTCGGCCTTGGAAACCTCCTCGACGATGCCGCGCACCCGCACCTGTCGGCGCAGCGACTTCCAGTGGAACACGCAGGCCGCCTTCATGGTGCCGAGGATTTCCTGGCCCTTCTGGCTCTCGAAATTGGTATAGAACACGAAGCCGCGCTCGTCGAAACCCTTGAGCAGCACCATGCGGACATTGGGCAGCCCCTCCTCGTCCACCGTCGCCAGCGCCATGGCATTGGCGTCATTGGGCTCGGAGGCTTCCGCCTCCTTCAGCCACTCGCCGAACAGGTTGAAAGGGTCGTTCCGCTCGGTGAAGCCGGCAGACGCCGTCAGCTTGGAAATGTCGCTCAATGCCATCGTGCAAGTCCTGATATGTCAGATGCTTATGCGCTCAGGCTCGCTACGGATCAACGGCGTAAGCAGACCAGCAGCCATGCCGGCCCGGGGCGCTGCCTGAGGTCCGCCCCTCGCCATATGCGTGTTTTCTTTCCAGTGGACCTCCCTCAGGACTTGTGCCAATTAACCGGCCGCCGGGAAGCACTCGGCTTCTTCTTCGCGGACGGTCGATAATGAGCGATTTCAAGGGTTTGATGGCGGGCAAGCGCGGCCTGATCATGGGCGTTGCGAACAACCGGTCCATTGCCTGGGGCATTGCCAAGTCCTGCGCCGCGCAGGGAGCAGAACTGGCCTTCACCTATCAGGGCGATGCGCTGAAGAAGCGGGTGGAACCCCTGGCCGCCGAACTCGGCTCCAAGATCGTGGTCCCTTGCGACGTGACCGACGCCGCCTCGATGGATCAAACCTTCGACACCATCGGCCGCGAATGGGGCTCGCTCGACTTCGTGGTCCATGCAATCGCCTTCTCCGACAAGGACGAGCTCACCGGCCGTTACGTCGACACGACGCCGGACAATTTCACCAAGACCATGTTCATCTCGGTCTACTCCTTCACCGCGGTGGCCCAGCGCGCCGAGAAGCTGATGACCAATGGCGGCTCGATGGTGACGCTCACCTATTACGGTGCCGAGAAGTGGATGCCGCATTACAACGTGATGGGCGTCGCCAAGGCCGGCCTCGAAGCCTCCGTGCGCTATCTCGCGGCGGACCTCGGCCCCAAGGCGATCCGCGTCAACGCCATCTCGGCCGGCCCGATCAAGACGCTGGCGGCGTCGGGCATCGGCGACTTCCGCTACATCCTGCGCTGGAACGAATATAACTCGCCGCTCCGCCGCACCGTCACCATCGACGAGGTGGGCGACAGCGGCCTCTATCTCCTCTCCGACCTCGGCCGCGGCGTCACCGGCGAGATCCTGCATGTCGATGCGGGCTACCACATCGTCGGCATGAAGAACCCCGATGCGCCGGACATCACGGTGAACGGGAACGGTGAGTAAGGACCGGCCCCCGATCTACTTCGTCCGCCACGGCGAGACGGACTGGAACGTCCAGGGACTGATCCAGGGCTGGACCGACATCGAGCTGAACCAGAAGGGCCATGGCCAGGCCCGCGCCGTCGCCCAAGCCCTCACCCGGGTGCGCGACTTTCACCCGGATGTCCACTTCGTCGTCAGCCCCTTGCAGCGCGCCCGCCAGACCATGGGCTACATCGCCGAAGCGCTGGAACTCGAACCCGAGCAGGTGGCGATCGACCCCGCCGTCACCGAACTAGGCTTCGGCGTCTGGGAAGGCAAGCCCTTCTGGGAACTCAAGGCCTCGCCCCTCTATCCGCCGCATCCGGACGACCGCTATTTCTGGCGCCCGGAAGCCGGGGAAAGCTACGAAGACGGCCACGCCCGCATCAACCGCTGGCTCGAGACGCTGGACCGGCCCACTGTGGTCGTGGCCCATGGCGCCATCGGCCGCTGCCTGATCGCCGAGATCGCCGGGCTGCCACGTCGCGACCTCGTCGAGCTCGCCATGCGCCAGGGCTTCTACTGCAAGCTCACCGCGGGCAGGGCCGAGTGGTTTGACGCGACGGCCGATGCGGCCTAGTTAGTTCGCCATGTCGCACAACACATTCGGCCATCTCTTCCGCGTCACCACCTTCGGCGAAAGCCATGGGCCGGCCCTCGGCTGCATCGTCGACGGCTGCCCACCGAATATTCCGCTCACCGCCGAAGAGATCCAGGCCTTCCTCGACAAGCGCCGCCCCGGCCAGTCGCGCTTCACCACCCAGCGCCAGGAGCCGGACCAGGTGAAGATCCTGTCGGGCGTCTTCGAGGACGACCGCACCGGCGGCCCCGTCACCACCGGCACGCCGATCATGCTGATGATCGAGAATGTCGACCAGCGCTCCAAGGACTATGCCGCGATCCGCGACACGTTCCGGCCCGGCCATGCCGACTTCACCTACCAGGCCAAGTACGGCATCCGCGATTACAAGGGCGGCGGCCGCTCCTCGGCGCGCGAGACGGCAGCCCGTGTGGCGGCCGGTGCCGTGGCCCGCAAGATCATTCCGGGAGTGACGATCAAGGGCGCGCTCATCCAGATGGGCCCGCACAAGATCGACCGTACCAACTGGGACTGGTCAGAGGTCGACCGCAACCCCTTCTTCACGCCCGATGCCAAGGCGGCGAAGTTCTTCGAGGAATACTTGGACGGCGTGAGGAAGTCCGGCTCCTCGATCGGCGCGATCATCGAGGTCACGGCAAGCGGCGTTCCCGCCGGCTGGGGCGCACCGCTCTATGGCAAGCTCGACCAGGACCTCGCCGCCGCCATGATGAGCATCAATGCGGTGAAGGGCGTGGAGATCGGCGCTGGCTTCGAATCCGCCGCACTCTCGGGCGAGGAGAACGCGGACGAGATCCGCATGCGCCGCGGCAAGCCGGAATTCCTCTCCAACAATGCGGGCGGCATTTTGGGCGGAATCTCCACGGGCCAGGACGTGGTGGTGCGCTTCGCGGTCAAGCCCACCTCATCGATCCTCACCTCGAAGCGCAGCGTCTCCGCCAAGGGCGAGGAGGTTGACGTGATGACCAAGGGCCGGCACGACCCCTGTGTGGGAATCCGGGCGGTTCCGGTGGGCGAGGCGATGATGGCCCTGGTGCTGGCCGACCACTTCCTGCGCCACCGCGGGCAGGTTGGGTAGTTCTTCACGATGTCAATCAGCAGGAGGCACGCTCAGAGCCCCTGCAGATAGCACATCTAGGAATTAAAGTCAAGAATTAATTTATTTTCCTCTCCCATTCATTCCGAAGCAATGGGAGGGCGCGCCGACAGGCCGGGCGCGCTTTCCTAGCCGCGCAGCCCCTTCGCCTTCGCATAGTCCAGGCACTCCGCCCACGGACGAATGCTGGCGCTGGTGGTGGGCGAATGCAAGGACGTGGCCGCCGCCGCGTTGCCGAGGTCGAGGCAGCGCGCCAGCGGCCAGTCTTCATGAATGCCGAAGAGCATGCCCGCGTAGAAGGCGTCACCCGCGCCGGTGGCGCCGGCGATCTCCGCCTGGTCGACCTTCACCGACGGGCGCTTCGCGACCTCACCGGAACGGGTCACTGCCACCGCGCCATCGGGGTGATGGATGCCGGCGAGTTCGGCAACACCCATGGCGAGCAGCTGGCGGCAGGCCTCCTCGGCGGCGGACCACGACAGCCGGTTGCCGGGCGCCACGTCGATGCCGGTGATGCTGGCCGCCTCATAGTCATTGACCACGAAGACATCGGTGAGGGGCAGGCAGGGCGGCACCAGCTTCGCCAGCGTGGCGGCGGGGGCGGGGCAGAGCTCGAGGCAGGTCTTCATGCCGCGCGCTCTCGCGGCCTTGAGCAGCGTCAGCCAGCCATCGGTTTCGTCGAGGTGGCGGGCGGTGCCGGGGCTGCCGAGGTAATAGAGCTTGGCGTTGCTCCCCTCCGGCGGCATCAGGTGTTCGACCCTCATCAGGTTGTTGCAGCCCAATTGCGCGAAGAAGGTGCGCCGCCCGGTGTCCGTGCAGGACATGACATGGGTGTGGCTGGTAACAACACCGGGAATGACAGTGACGTGAGAGGTGTCGAGGCCATAGCCCCTGGCACTCGCCAGCATGATCTCGCCATAGGCGTCATCGCCCGCGGTGGCGAGCAGCGTCACCGGGAAATCGGCGCCGAGCTTGAGGAGGCCGGCGCCCGCATTGTGCGGGGGGCCGCCGGCCGCCATTTCGGTGCGGTCGATGAAGGACAGCGTCTCCTCCGCCGGCCAGCGGTCGATCAGGTGCACGACGTCGAGCACCACGATGCCGGCGAGGACGATGCCCCGTCTGGTCACTTCTTGTAGCCTTCGAGCACCGGTTCGGTGATCTTCAGGTCATCCTCGAGGCTGCGCTTGGGCTTCAAGCACTTCTTGGCGAGGATGGCGTGATAGTGCTTCACGGCCTGCTCGGGCGTCACCTCGGACTCGAGCACCGGGCGGAACAGCGCCGCGAGGTCGAGCGGGCTTTCGGCGAGGTTGATCTTGCGTCCGAAGAGCGCGACCCTGGCGCCCGACTTCTCGCCCTGGGAGAGCAGCTCGAAGCAGTCGCGCGTCGTTCCCGACGAGCCGCCGAGAATGCCGATGACGAGGCCCGGGTCGTGGCTGGCCAGTTCCTCCATCGCCTTGCGTCCATTGAACGGCATCTTGAGGAACAGCGGGCGCTCCACCTTCGCCATGCCGGCCAGCACGCGCATGATCATGTCGTTGACGAAGAAGGGCATGGCCTCGGCGGAGAGGTTCTGCGGCGCGTTGGGATTGAAGATCTCGAGGAAGTGGCGGAACTTGTGCTTCACCGCGTCCTGGCGGAACTCGCGATACTGCGCCACCGAGTCGAGGTCGCGCTCGAGGATGTTGTTGAAGGTCACCGAATAGAGGCCGAGGTCGCAGAACTTCGACACGTAGGAGAGGTTGGCGGTGCGCCACGGACGCGACGGCTCCTTTGCGAAATTGCCGCTGCGCGGGTGCCAGATGTCGGTGGTGTCATTGGCGCGGATGGCGGGGGTGACGTGCGACTTCTGGAACAGGCCCTCCTCGATGAGGATCTCCATGTTGCAGACCGCTCCCAGCATCACGTCCATCTGCTTCTGGCGAACGATGTCGCGGATGGTCTGGCGGAACTCGGGGATGGAGCGGTGCTTTCCCGACTGGTCGAGATAGTCATGCGCACCCGTGCCCTTCACGCCGAAGGCATAATCCGGGTCCTTGGCGTCGGCGAGGATGAAATCCTTCGGCTTGTACTTGCCGGCGGCGATGGTCTTCAGCTTCTTGTCGAGGGATTTCACGGGCGGTCATCCTGCAGGTTGTTCGAGGCCGTCTCTTGTACCAGCCCGGCCGCGCCGGACAACGGCCTTGTTGGGCTTTTCAGGGAAGCCCGGCCGTTGCAGGATGGCGGCCATGACAAATCTCGTGATGATCCCCGCCTTCGGCTGCGACGAGCGGCTTTACGCGGAAATCGCCCCCCTCCTGCCCTCCAACGTGCTGAGCTCCACGGTGATCGCCGATGGTGCCGACTTCGCCACCTGCGTCGCGCAGGTGCTGGCCCAGGCGCCGGAGACATTCGTGGTGCTGGGCACCTCGTTCGGTGGACGGGTGGCCCTGGAAACCGCGCTTGCCGCGCCAGGCCGGGTGCGGGGCCTGATCGTCATCGGCTCCGGCCCCGGCCCGGTGGCCGACCAGCGGGCCGGGCTGCGCCGCTCCGAACGGCTGCGCGCCGGCGAGGCGGAGCAGGTGGCGGAGGAGATGGGCGACATGATCGCCCACATGGAGGGGCCCAACGGCCCGGCCGCGCGGCAGGCCTTCATCGACATGTGTGCCACGCTGGGGCCGGACGCGATGACCCGACAGTCGGACGCGCTGGCCCATCGGGTGGACCGCTGGCCGCGCCTCGCGGAGATCACGTGCCCGGCGCTGATGCTGTGGGGTGTGCACGACAAGTTCTCCCCCGCCGCCGACGGCCTGCGCATGTCGGCGGCGATCCCCCGCGGCCGCTATGTCGAACTCGCCGACTGCGGCCACTTCCCGACGCTCGAATACCCCGACGAGACGGCGGCGGCGATCGACCACTGGATGGAAGACGTGGGGTTGGCGCCGAAGCTCTAGGCGCGGTCTACTTCAGGCTGGCGATGTAATCCGCAATGGCCTGGATGTCGCTTTCGGGAAGCTGCGAGATGTTGCGCTGGACCTGGCCCATGCCGCCGGAGGCGAGCTTGTCATAGCCCATGGCCCCGCCATACTGCAGCGCGGAGGCAAGGTCGGCGGCGTCGGTATATTGTCCGCGTTCGATCAGGCCGCGCAGGCTGGGCACGCGGCCCTTGCCTTCGGGGTGCGGGCCGCCCTCGAAGGCCCGCGACTCGTCCAGCGCCATGAAGATGTTGCGCGGCGTGTGGCATTCCTGGCAGTGGCCCGGGCCGTTGACGAGGTAGGAGCCGCGGTTCCAGCTTTCCGACTGCGATGGATCGGGCTTCCACGGCGTGGTGTTGAGGCCCACCCACTTCCACAGGCCCACGCCACGGCGGACGAGCGGCAGTGCCGTGATGTCGGCCTCCCGCGCGGGCGATGTCACCGGGGCAAGCGAGGCGAGATAGGCGCGGATGTCGAGCACGTCCTCCGGTTTCATGTGGGCATAGGAGGTGTAGGGCAGGGCCGGGATCAGGTTTTCGCCCGCGGGCGAGATGCCGCGCATCACGGCATTGACGAACTGCAGGTCCGTCCATGTGCCGATGCCGGTTTCCTTGTCCGGTGTCAGGTTCATCGGATAGAGCGTGCCGATCGGCGTGACCAGCGGCGCGCCCCCGGCGGGAACGTCGGCCGCCACGTCCTTCAACTCCGGCCCCGGCTGGTGGCAGGAGATGCAGCCGGCGGCGTGATACATGATCTCGCCGTGGGCGGCATCTGGCGTGTGTTGCGGCAGGTCTGCCGCGGTGAGCGGGCGGGGCGCGCTCAGCAGCCAGAAGGCCAGAAGCCCCAGCGCCGCGATCAGCGCCAGGGCCAGCAGGCTCTTTCCGGTCCGCGACCGCACGCTCAGTCGGCCTGACGGAACTTCTCGTGGCAGCTCTGGCAGGACTTGCCGAGCGCCGGGAAGGCGGCCTTGAAGGACGCTTCGTCGGTGGTGGCGAGCACCGCGGCCTCGGCCGTCATGTAGGCCTTGCCGGCGGCTTCGAAGCCGGCGGCATCCGACCAGATCTCGGCCTTCGCCTCGGTCTTCGTCGCGTTGCCGGCTTCAGTGCCGGGCTTGGTGTCCTCGCCCCACCAGCCGGCCCAGCCGCTGCAGGCCTTCTGGGTCTGGGCGATGGCGGCATCGATCGCCGCCTTGTCATAGGCCTTCTGGCCCTTCATGACGGGGACCATTACCTTCATCATCGCGCCATTGGCCTTCATGCAGGCCTGGCGGGCTTCGATCGAGGCCTTGGCATCCGCCATGGCCGCCGAGGAAAGGCCGAGCGCCAAAACGCCCGCCGTGAACAGTCCCACCGTAATCTTCGTCACCATGAGCCTCGATCCTCCATTCTCTGTGGTTGGCATGAACTCTACGCAGAAATACTGCAACCTATTCCATCACAATTCGGTGTCTGCCGCCAGCCAACTCTAAGGGCTTGTTAACAATGCCCCAAAACGGCCCGGATCGGGCCTCGCAGGTGCCATGAGGCAGCGTCATGTTGCAGCCCATGTCACCTTAGGGTGGCGTTAAGGTCAGCGAATGACAATGGCTTCGAACGAGGACGACAAGGTGGGCAACATGCAGGCCGAGGACACCCAGCAACCGGCGCAATCCCCGGTGCGCAAGCGCAAGACCGTGCTGAGCCCGGAACTGCGCGAAGTGCTTCACATGCTGAAGTCGCTCGAGGCCAAGCCCGCCCAGGGCTGAGCTTTCGGGCATTTCCGGCGGAAGAGGGCGGGGTCATTCCCGCCCTTTCGTGTTTTCAGGCCTCGGCGCGGATGCGCTCCAGTGCCGCCTTCACCGCATCGTGCAACTCGTTGCGGTTGGCGGGCTTGGGCAGCGCGATGTCGAAGGTGTCGCGCCATTCGCCGGTGCGCACCGAGTCGGCGAGAAAGGCAGACAGCGCCATCAGCGGCGTTGCGGCAATGGGGCCGCCCATCTGGCGGATCGATCGGGCCGCGGTGATGCCGTCCATGATCGGCATCTCGATGTCGAGCACGATCACGTCGAATTCGTTTTCGGAGGCGCTCTTCACCGCCTCCTCGCCGTGGATAACGGCTTCCACGTCACAGCCCATGCCCTTGAGCATGGCGGCGGTGACGATGCGCACGGGGTCGCAATCCTCGGCCAGCAGCAGGCGCGGACGCCCGCCATGCGGCGCCTCGAGCTTCAGCGACTTCTTTTCCGGACCCGCCAGGAGTGCCGCCGGCTCTGCCATCATTCCCACTGACCTTTTCCCACGCCAGCGACGCTACCCGGCCAATGGTTTTCAATTGGTGAGGCGGCAGCGCTGTCGGGGCTTATGGTAAATGGATTACTTTGTGCCGAACATGCGGTCGCCCGCGTCGCCGAGGCCGGGCACGATGTAGCCGTGGTCGTTGAGGTGGCTGTCCACCGCCGCGGTGTAGATCGGCACGTCCGGATGGTCCGCCGTCACGCGCGTCACGCCCTCGGGTGCGGCCAGCAGGCAGACGAGGCGCACGTCCTTCGCGCCCGCGTCCTTCAGCTTCTGGATGGCATACGCAGTGGAATTGCCGGTGGCCAGCATCGGGTCCACCACGATCACCGGACGCTCGCCGATGTCGGAGGGGACCTTGAAGTAATATTCGACGGGCTTCAGCGTGACCGGATCGCGGTAGAGGCCGATATGGCCGATACGCGCCGACGGCAGCAGGTCCAGCATGCCTTCGAGCAGGCCGTTGCCGGCGCGCAGGATCGACACGATGACCAGCTTCTTGCCCTTGAGAATGGGGGCATCCATCTCGGTCAGGGGCGTCTCGATCTTCTGGGTGGTCATCGGCAGGTCGCGGGTGACCTCATAGGCGAGAAGCAGGCTGATCTCGCGCAGAAGCTGGCGGAACACGGCGGACGGCGTGTTCTTGTCGCGCATCAGCGAAAGCTTGTGCAGCACGAGCGGGTGATCAACCACGACGAGCGTTTTGGGCAGTTTGGCCTCGGCCATGGCGGATCTCCTCATCGAAAGCGCCTTCGTTTTGCGGCAAGCCAGCCCCCGTTTTCAAGCGCGGGCGGAACTCATCCACGGTTTTGCGACGATTGGCCCGCGCAAGGGGCTTGCATGGGCACCGGGGCTTGCCTATATCCGTAACGAATGACGTTACAGAAAGCTGCAACCATGTCCGCCTCTCCCCCGATCCCGGCCGGCGCGCGCATCGGCCATGTCCACCTGAAGGTGTCCGACCTCCAGCGGGCGCTGGACTTCTATTGCGGCGTCCTCGGCTTCGAGCTGCAGCAGATGTATGGCAGCCAAGCGGCCTTCGTGTCCGCCGGCGGCTATCACCACCATATCGGCCTCAACACCTGGGAAAGTGCCGGCGGCCAGCCGCCGCCCCCGGGCACCACCGGGCTCTACCATGTGGCCGTCCTCTATCCCACCCGCGCCGATCTGGCGGATGCGCTGAAGCGCCTGGTCGCCAACAATGTGCAGCTCGACGGAGCTGCCGACCACGGCGTGTCGGAGGCGCTCTACCTTCATGACCCCGACATGAACGGCATCGAACTCTACTGGGACAAACCGGAACCCGCGTGGCCGCGTAACAGCGATGGAACCATCGCGATGACCACGCAGCGGCTCGACCTCAACGACCTCATCAACACCAAGCATGAAAAGGAAAACGCATGACGAAAGTTCTGGTGCTCTATTACTCCGCCTGGGGCCACATGGAGCAGATGGCCTATGCCGCCGCCGAGGGCGCGAAGGAAGCCGGCGCCCACGCCGACGTGAAGCGCGTGCCGGAGCTGGTGCCGGAAGACGTGGCCAAGGCCGCCTGGTACAAGCTCGACCAGAAGGCGCCGATCGCCAAGCCGGACGAGCTGGCGGATTATGACGCCATCATCTTCGCCTGCGGCACGCGCTTCGGCACCATGGCCGCCCAGATGCGCAACTTCATCGACCAGACCGGCGGCCTCTGGGCCAAGCAGGCGCTGCTCGGCAAGGTGGGCTCCGCCATGACCTCGTCGGCGACGCAGCACGGCGGCCAGGAATCGACGCTGCTCGGCTTCCTCCCCACCATGCTGCACCATGGCATGGTCGTCGTCGGCCTGCCCTATACCTGGGCCGGCCAGTCGGGCGTTGACGAGATCCGCGGCGGCTCGCCCTATGGCGCCACCACCATCACCAACTCCGACGGCAGCCGCCAGCCCGCCCAGCACGAGCTCGACGGCGCCCGCTTCCAGGGCAAGCACGTGGCCGAGATCGCTGCGAAGCTGGCGAAGAAGTAACCCTCTCCCGCATCGTTCGAACACGCATCATGCCCGGGCTTGGCCCGGGCATCTTCGTTTGCACGCTCATCCAGTCACCTTCGCCCGGCTTGTCCGGGCGATCCTTTTTGGTGGCCGCGCAAGGGATGCCCCGGTCAAGCCGCGGCATGGTGAGAGGTGAGGAGAGAGTACGAAGACGGAACTCAGCCCGCCTTGGCCAACGCCTTCGGCAGCTCGTCCGCGAAGACGGCTAAGTCCTCCGCCGTGCCCGCCGTGACGCGGATGCAGCGGTTGAGCGGGGCCACGCCCGGCATGCGGACGAAGACGCCGGCCTGCACCAGCTGATCGAGCACGCGCTTTGCGTAGTCGCCATCCTTGCCGCAGTCGATGGCGACGAAATTGGTGGCGGAGGGCAGGGGTGTGAGACCGTTCCGTCTTGCGATGGCGGCGATCTCGTCGCGCGCAGCGATGACGCGGGTGACGACGTTGCGCAGGTAATCCTGATCGGCAAGCGCTGCGATGCCTGCCACCTGTCCCAGTTTCGTGACGCCGAAGTGATTGCGGATCTTGTCGAAGGCACGGATCAGGTCGGCGTGGCCGATGCAGTAGCCGAGCCGCATGCCCGCCAGGCCATAGGCCTTGGAGAAGGTGCGGAAGCGCAGGAGCTTGGGGTTGCTGACGTCGAGCGGGGGCAGGGTGCCGTCCGGCGCGAACTCGCCATAGGCCTCGTCGAGCATCAGCAGCGCGCCGTGGGGAACGCGATCGATCATGCGCTGCACGGTTGCCGCGTCCCACCAGCTGCCCATCGGGTTGTCCGGGTTGGCGAAGTAGATGAGCCGCGCTCTCTGGCGCGTGGCGAGGTCGATGAGCGAATCCGGGTCCTCGCGGTCATTCACGTAAGGCGTGGTGACCAGCCTGCCGCCGAAGCCGTGGACATGGAAGTTGAAGGTCGGATAGGCGCCGAGCGAGGTTGCCACGGTGACGCCGGGCTCGACGAAGAGCCGCACCGCATAGCCGAAGAGGCCGTCGATGCCCTCGCCCACCATCACGTTCTCCGGCGCAACGCCCAGATGCCGCGCCAGCGCCGCCTTGATGTCGTGGTTCTCCGGGTCGCAATATTGCCAGCTCTCACCCGCTGCGGCCGCGATGGCGGCAATCACCTTTGGCGACGGGCCGAAGGCACTTTCATTGGCGCCGATGCGCGCGCGGAAGCGCGTGCCGGTGCGGCGTTCGAGCGCCTCCGGACCAACGAAGGGAACGGCGGAGGGCAGCTTGTCGCAAAGTGTGGTGAAAGGGAACTGCATGGCCCGAAGTGTTAGGAGGGCCGCAGCAGGCTGGCAAGAGCGCCAGCGGGGATGGGGATTGGGGGCCGGGCCCGGCTGGCAGCTGCAGTGCCGCCGCCGAGCCCCGCGGTCCGGTCAGCGCCGAGAGCTGCCCGGCTCGAAGCAGGTGAAGGTGTCCGCGTCGTAGTCGATGCGGGGAATGGCCCCCGAGGGGTACTTCGGGCCGTTGCATTCCCGGCGGGCATTGTCGAACAGGCGCTGCTTGGACGGGTCCTGCGGGCGGCTATAGGCGTTGACACCGCGGCCGCCGTTGCTCGCGCCCCGGTTTTCACCGCCGAAGCCGCCGCCAAATCCGCCGCCAAATCCGCCCTCTCGGCCGCCGCCACCACCGTTGCCGCCGTCGCCGCCGCCGCCGCCACCCCTGCCGGCGAAAGCCGCGTCCATCGGCAGAGCTACGAGAAGGGCGACCGCAAGGGCCGCCGAGATGGTGCGCATGGTCATGAGTGACTCCTGTATGTCATGTCTGGGTCAGCCTTGTTCCCCGCCGCCTCGATATCGATTTAGTGACTGTCGAATGCAATTCCAAGGTGTTGCATGGCGGTGTCACCCCCCGCCAAATGCCGCGGCCGGGCCCGAATTGTCGCCACCTGTACTATTTTCTGCGCTGGGTTGTGTATAGATTCGTGCGAAGAGGGGATTTTCGCATGATTTTGAAGCCGCTGAAGGCCATTGCCGCTGCTGCCCTGCTCTCCGCCGCGCTTCCGGCCGCGGGCCGGGCCGCCGACGTCGCGCCCGTTCCCGACACCAGCGACTGGACCTTCACGGCCGCCGCCTATGTCTGGGGCGCGGGCCTCAAGGGCGATGTGGGCGTCTTCGGGCTGCCGCCGCAGGAGGTCGACCTTCCCTTCAGCGACATCATCGGCAGCCTCGACTTCGCCTTCATGGGGCTGGCCGAGGCCCGCAACGACCGCTTCATGCTGGGCGTCGACCTGACCTACACCAACGTCAGCAAATCGGTGAAGACGCCCTTCGGCATCCTCGCGGACAAGATCGACGTCACGAACACCAGCCTGATGCTGACAGGCCTTGCGGGCTACGCGATCTATCATTCCGACATGGCCCGGCTCGACGCGGTGGCCGGCGCCCGCCTGTGGTCGGTGAACAACGAGTTCGACCTCAAGGGCGGCCTGCTGGACGGCAGGTCCAAGAGTGACGGCGCCTCATGGGTCGACCCGCTGGTCGGTGCCAAGCTGCGCGTCGACGTCCTGCCCGATGTCTATGTCGCCGGCTGGGCGATGATCGGCGGCTTCGGCGTCGGGTCCGACCTCATGTGGGACCTGATCGGCGGCGCCGGCTATGACTTCACCGAGCATGTCTCGGCTTTTGCCGGCTACCGCGCGGCGAGCGTGAACTACAGCAACGATGGCTTCGTCTATGACGTCGTCGAGCAGGGTCCGGTCATCGCGGCCGTCTTCAAGTTCTGATCCCGCGGTCGCCGCGCCGGCGGCGATGGCCTGACCACCGCCATGCGGGAGGAGATATCTCCCTGCACGCGCCGGATGAACATTGCGAATTCCGCATGTGATTAGGTAGTTCCACGCTTGTCCGGCACCGGTGCGTGCATCTAGGACGATGCTCCCAGACATTGCGCATCCGCGCCCCGCAGGACATTTTGTACATGACGCAGAAGAATCGCCTCACTGCCGTTCCCGACAACTCGATGATCTCGCTCTACAAGGCGCTGGTGGATTTCCTTGCGGATGAGGCGCAGATCCGGGGCTGGGAAGACGTGAACGAGCGTCTGAAGGCCGTGAAGAACGCGCTGTCAGGGCGTGAGGGAGAGGCCGGGTCCAAGTAGACCGAGGACCAGCCGCGGTGGCGAGCCTCAATGGCCTGGATCGTCGATCCCGGGCAGCGGCTGGGTCTGCCGCAGCGCGCTGGCTTGCACAAGCTCCGGCCGGTGTGCTGAGCTTCTTACCCAAATTGAGAAACGGGAGTCATGAGATGAAGCCAGCACCGCTCGCGCTTGCCGCGCTGATGATCGGCCTCGCTGCGGGCACGGCATTGGCCGATGGCTATCCGGCCATTCCGCTCTTCTCCGGAAGCAAGACGGTGATGGACGAAGACATCGCCTACCCCGCCACCGGCAAGGCTCACGTCAACGCCCTGATCGTCGTTCTGGCGCCCGGCGAGAGGACCGTGTTGCACAAGCATGGCGTCCCGACCTTCATCCACATCCTCGAGGGCGAGGTGACGGTGGATTATGAAGGCCGCGGCACGCGCACCTATCGCCAGGGCGAGTCATTCCTCGAGGCGATGAATGTCACCCATGCCGGCCTGAACACCGGCCAGGTGCCGGTGAAGATTCTGGCCGTCTACATGGGGGCCGACGGGGCGACGGATACCATCAAGCAGCCGTGATGCCTGCTCAGCCGGCCCGGTGCTGCCGCCAGAGGGATGTCCGCGCGCCGGGCCTTCCACCATCTCGGTGGCGCAGATGACGGATGTAGAAGAACACGCTGATCCAGCTTACCAGCGAGGGATAGAGTGCGAAGGCCGCATAGGCCAGGCTGGGCTTGGGCGTGATGCCGAGCAGGCTGGCACCCGCAAGCCCGCCCAGGATCATGATCATGACGACCGCCATTGATTGCGCCGTCTCGAGCGAACCGCGGAAGGCTGAAATGGCGACGAAACCCCAGAAGAACATCATGATGAAGAAGGTGCTCTCCAACTGCGCGCCCACCACGAAGGCATGGAGCGACAGCGCCGCGGACATCCAGAACAGCCCCCAGTAGCCCGCGCCGTTCATCACCATCGTCGATCCCACGCGATCATGTCGAGACGCCTCATTGCTGCTTCCCGAGACGAGGCGACGTTCCATTAGGTCAGTCGGCTCGCAATCATTATCATCGGGCTATATGGATATGTCATTACCCGTTACGTCCTGGTGAACACGCCTCGCGTGTGCTGCTGCGTCTGAATACAAGTGGGATTTGTGCTGAATATGGTTGCATGACCGGCCATGCTGGCCCAATCCTCGGGATCTTCGTCGTGCTTCGTGGGAGTGGACTGGTGTTTCTTGCAGTGTTTTCGTGGCTCACGGCGGCCACTCCGGTCTGGCTCAGTCTGCTGGTCATCGGTGCCCTGGCCGCGGTGGCCTGGCAGCTTTGGGTCACCATCAGGCGCATCAACCGCCACGCCCAGAGCATTGCGCACATGGATGAATGGGCTGACTCCGTCGATGAATCGATCACCCGCCTGCAGGATCGCGCCCGCCGCCCGCCTCCGCCACCCCCAGCGCCACCCAGCGCGGCACCGCGCTCTGCCGCTGACTTCAAGAAGTTGTGGCAGAAATAGTCCGGCCCGGTCCTTAGCCCGCAGCCGGTGGCGTGGGGCTATCCGCGTCCCGGGTGCCGGGCGCGTCGCTGGTGCGGGGGGATCCTGCCAAAGTCGCTTCTACCTCGCGGGCGAGATGGGAGTTGGCGGCTTCCAGTTCCTTGCGGATGCGCTCCACCGACAGCATGATGAAGTCGGCATAGCTTTGCAGAACCGCTTCCGTGGTCTGCGTGGCATTGTCGCGGAACTGCTCGCTCAGCAGTGCCGACCGCTGCGCAACGGTTTCGAATGAGCGCTCGAGGCTGGACTGGAGCGTCTGCAGCGATTCCAGCGCCACCGCGGCCAGCCGGTTGGGGACGGCATCGACGATGTGGCGCATCTGGTCCGAGAGACCGAACAGCAAGCCCCGAAGTGCGCCGTCGATGCGGGCAACCTCGACATCCATGTGCTGCGCCAGGGCGGCCGGCAGATCCTTGACGGCACCCGCGATGCGGCTCGAGGTGCGATCGGCGGTTTCGCCGATGATGGCTTCGAGGTGGGCGGCATCCGCATCGATGCGCTGCATGACCTCCGTCGATGCAGACGCCAGTCTTGTCTGCAACAGCGTGGTTGAGGCCTCGAGGTCGCGGGTCACCGCATGCAGGGCGCGCGTGGTGGCGTCGTTCAGTTCGGACAGGCGGGCCGAGAGGCTCGCCTGCACCCGTTCTTCGAGTTGTCCGAACGAGTCATTGACGCCAGCCAGAGCCTTGTCGGCGGCCGACGAGATCTCGGACACGGGCTGCTGCAGCCGGTTCACGACCGCTGCTGCGGTGTCGGTCAGGAGGTCCAGCTCCTGCGTCAGGCCAGAGACCCGTGTGGCCTCCTCGCGGATGATCTGCTGCAGGGTCTCGCGGAAGCGGCTGGCATGGGCTTCGACCGCATCCTCCAGCAGCGCCGCGCCGGTGGCCGAGAGGTTGCCGAAGGTCCGGCGGCTGGCCTCGAGGGTGGCGGTGATGTCCTTCGAGAGCTGGTCGATGACCTCGAGGTTGGCCGTCGACAGCATGGCGGCGTCGGTCACGGTTTCGGACAGGGGCGACAGACGGCCGATGGTGGCCTCCAGCTGCTCGGGAAGTTGCCCGATCGTGGTCTCGAACCGGGCCATGCGCTTTTCGATCTCCGGCACGACCGTGTGGTTGGCCGTGGTGAACACGTCGAGGCAGGACTTCAGGTCGAGGGTGCTCTGCTGCAGCCGGCCGCCGATCGTCTCCAGCGTGGTGCCCGCATTCTGCGCGACCGACTCGAGCGAGAGCACCGTCGTTTCCAGCTTCGACAGGAGCGGCAGCATCTCGGTCGAGATCATCATGCCGGAGCGATGCAGCGCCTGGCGCTGCACTTCGCTCGCATCGATGATGCCCTGCATGTTGTCCGTGCTGGCCTTCGCCACCGTCACCGATGCGTGGCTTGCCCCCTCGATGCGCTTGGCGAGTTGTTCGCAGCGCGCGTCGATCACCGACATGCGCGCATCGATGTCGGCAAACAGCGCGTCGAACGTGGCGATGATCCGCTCACCGGTATCCTCGGCCGTGGCAGAGGGGTCCTCGAACTTTCGTGCCGACTGCATGATGCGGCTGAGGATCTCGCTGTTGACGGCCTGCCGGTGCGCCGACAGCGCCACGGTCCAGACCGCCGCCGCAATCACCACCACGCCAGCCCAGAAATTGGGATGCTGGCCGGGATTGCCGATCAGCGCCGCAAATGACGATTCCCGTCCGAATCCCGACAGCGTGGCGAACAGCATGAGCAAGACAGGCGTGGCGGCGAGTGCCATCCAGAAGGGCCCCGACCCTGCGAAGCCGGGCGTGGTCCATTCGTGACGACGGGGCCGGCGGGCATGGTCGTTGGCGGGGCGCGCAACGGCATCGAAGCCTGCCGGACCCGGCCGGGCCGTCACGGGGCGCGCGCCGTCAGCCTCGTCGCCCCAGAAACCGCCACGCTCCTGCGCGCCTTCGAGATAGATCTTGTCCAGCCGAAGTTCCTGCGCAGTCTTCTTCCTGGGCGCCGCCATTCTTTCAATCCCCCGCCGCGACAAAGCGCGGCTTCATATTCACGGAAACGATTGTAATCGCTCGGTCCGCGAATGACATCGGATTCGGTCGGCTCAGGAGGTGCTCTGTGGATAAGTAAAGCGGAGGTCTCGACTGAAACCCAATCAAGAATTGCAGAGACTTGCATATTTCATCTCAGTCGAAAGAAGTCATTCGACAGGGCGATATTGCGGTCCGCGGCGGTCCAGCGGGCATCCTCAGACGATGGCGAGGCGAATGAGATAGGCGACGGCGCCGACCGCGCCCACTCCGGCGGCATAGAGGCCGAGGAACCACAGCCAGCGTCGCATCAGTGATAGGTCTCGCCGGGGCGCACCTTGCCGCGGAACACCCAGTAGGAATAGGCGGTGTAGGCGAGGATCATCGGCACCAGCACCACCGCGCCCACCAGCAGGAAGCGCAGCGACGTGTCGGGTGCCGCAGCGTCCCAGATGGTCACCGACGGCGGGATGAGGTGCGGATAGAAGCTGATGCCGAGGCCGGCAAAGCTCAGGATGAAGATGGCGACGGTGGCGAGGAAGGGGCGATGCGTGTGGCCGTCCCGCAGCCCTGTCCACAGGGCCCAGGCGGCGGCCGCCAGCAGCACCGGCACGATGGCGCTGTAGAGGCCCGTCGGCCAGCCGAACCAGCGCGCGAGATATTCCGGCCGCAGCAGCGGCGTGACGAGGCTCACGGCGCCGATCAGCGCCAGCAGGGCAAGGCCCAGCGGCTTGGCCAGGCGCTGGGCGCGTGCCAGTGTCTCGCCCTCGGTCTTCATGATCAGCCAGGTCGCGCCGAGTGTCGCATAGCCGATGACGAGGGCGAGCGCAGTCAGCAGCGAGAACGGCGTCAGCCAGTCCCAGTTGCCGCCGCCATAGCCCCGGCCCGAGACCGCGATGCCCTGCACCAGCGTGCCGAGCGCCATGCCCTGGGCAATGGCGGCGGTGAGCGAGCCGCCCCAGAAGGCAACCTCCCAGAACAACTTCATGCGTTCGGTGCGATGCACGAACTCGAAGGCCACGCCCCGGAAGATGAGGCCCAGCAGCATGGCGATGATCAGCGGGTAGAGGGCCGGCATGACGATGGCATAGCCCAGCGGGAACACCGCGAAGAGGCCGCCGCCGCCGAGCACCAGCCACGTCTCGTTGCCGTCCCACACCGGGGCCACGCTGCTCATCGCCAGCATGCGCTCGTCACGGTCCTTCAGGAAGGGAAACAGGATGCCGATGCCGAGGTCGAAGCCGTCGAGCAGCACATACATCAGCACCGCGACGGCGATGAGCCCGGCCCAGATGAAAGCATAGTCGATGATCATGGCCTATTCTCCGGCCTGGGCGATGGGGGTGATGCCGGCGGTGCGGGTGGGCCCGATCTGCCGGATGTCGATGTGCTCGTCGGGTGTCCGCGACATGAGCCGCAGGACATAGAAGGTGCCGGAGCCGAAGACGAAGAAGTAGATGATCACGAAGGCCGTCAGCGAATAGCCCACCGCATCGGCCCGCAGCGCCGAGGCGCTGTCGGCGGTGCGCAGCAGGCCATAGACGGTGTAGGGCTGGCGGCCGACTTCGGTGGTGATCCATCCGCACAGCACGGCGAGGAAGCCCGCCGGTCCCATGGCGACGGCAGCGCGGTGCAGCCATGTCCATTCGAACAGCTTCCCACGCCAGCGCGCCAGCCCCGACCAGAGGCCGAGCAACAGCATCAGCATGCCCACGCCCACCATGATGCGGAAGCTCCAGAAGATGATCGCGGCCGGCGGCCGCTCATCCTTGGGGAAGGCATCGAGCCCGATCAACGGCTTGTCGAGGCTGTGGGTAAGGATCAGTGAACCGAGGAGCGGAATCTCCACCGCATACTTCGTCGTGCTCGTCGCCTCGTCCGGCATGCCGAACAGGATGAGCGGCGCGCGCCCCTGCGGGTAGGTTTCGAAATGCCCCTCGATCGCTGCGATCTTGGCGGGCTGGTAGGCCAGCGTGTTGAGGCCGTGCGCATCGCCGGCGAAGAGCTGGATGGGCGTCACCAGCAGCGCCATCCACATCGCCATGGAGAACATGACGCGGGCGCCGCGGTTCTGCGGGGTCTTCAGCAGGTGCCACGCACCCGCGGCGCCGACCACGAAGGCGGTGGTGAGATAGGCCGCCAGCACCATGTGCACGAAGCGATAGGGGAAGGACGGATTGAAGATGATGGCGAGCCAGTCCTCCGGCACGAATTGCCCCTGGGCATTGATCGAATAGCCCTGCGGCGTCTGCATCCAGCTGTTGACGCTGAGGATCCAGAAGGCCGAAAGCAGCGTGCCGCCGGCCACGATCGCCGTGGCCAGCATGTGCAGGCCCTCGCCCACCCGCTTCCGGCCGAACAGCATGATGCCGAGGAAGCCCGCTTCGAGGAAGAAGGCGGTGAGCACCTCATAGCCGATGAGCGGCCCCAGAACCGGCCCGACCTTGTCGGCGAAGACCGGCCAGTTGGTCCCGAACTGGTAGGACATGACCACCCCCGAGACGACGCCCATGCCGAAGGTGACGGCAAACACCGTCTTCCACTGCTCGAACAGCGCGAGGTAGATGTCGTCACGCGTCCACAGCCACAGCGCGTTGAGCACGGCGAGGAAGCTGGCAAGGCCGATGGTGAAGGCCGGAAAGATGATGTGGGCCGAGACCGTGAAAGCAAACTGCATCCGCGCCAGGTCCAGAGCCGAGAAGTCAGCTAGCATGATGTTCTCCAAGTCGCCTATGCCTGTATGCCGACGTCATGCCGCCGATCCTCCCGCCTGTCCAGCAGGCACTGATCCCCCTGACCGGGGTTACTCCACCGGCTGGAAGCTGGCAGGGTCCTGCAGGAGCTGTGACGCTATGATGACGTTCTTTCCGTCCGGCGTATCGGGGTCGAAGATCGTGTCAAAGGGGCCTGCAACAGACAGCACCCGGCCGTCGCCGCGGAAGACCTCCTGGCCGAAGGGGGGCGGCTCGTCGGGCTTCTGTGCGGCGTCCCATTTGTCGGCGTCGAAGTAATAGGCGGTGAACAGGATGGTCTTGTCGCCGGTCTCCGGCTGGTAATAGACCACCACTGCGGCCCGTGCGCCGTCCTGCTTCACCTGCTCCGCCCAGGTGCCGCCGGTCAGTGGCCCGGTCGACAGGTGCGAGGCAAGCTCCTGCGGGGCGACGAAGCCATAGGGAATGGGGGCAAGCGCCAGCCATGCCTTTTCGGCCCGGGCGGGCAGCACGGCGGCAATCATCAGGAACAGGCTGAGCAGGATCGTTTTCATGCGCCTTCCTTAGCGGAAGTCGGGACACCGGACAATTCTCCGCCGGCCAGGGCAGGCGGGCTGCCGCGTAAGGCAATCTTAACCATGTCGCGCAATCGTTTACTAACCACAGCAAAGACGGTTCACTGCCATGTCAGACCAACGCCTCGCTCAGCTTCCGTGGTTCAGCAGCTACATTGAATCGGGCAGGGCCCCGTGCTGGACCATGGGTCCGGCCGACCTGCACGGTTTCCTCACGGCACTCGCCATGGCCGGTCCGATGCCCGAGGGGCACTGGACCAGCTGGGTGTGGTCTGGCGAGGCCCCGGTCTTCGAAACGGAGGCCGAGGAGCAGAATGTGCTCGACGAGCTTCTCGCCTTCGAGGAACACGTCCGGAAAGGCCTGAACGGCTTTCGCCCGCTCAGCGTCACCACGCTACCGCACGCGGGCGATGGCTGGTACTTCGCCGCCGACTGGGCGGAAGGCTTCCTGCAGGCGATCGAGGCCAATCCGCAGCCCTGGCAGAAGGCGTTGGACGCGGCGGAGGACTCCCTCTCCGTGGTGCTTGGCACCTGCTACAACAACCATGATGAGGACAATTCGGGCCATGTCGGCCTCGAGGCCCTCGACGAGATCAACTATCACATCCGCGTCCTCTATTCGGTGATGCGGCGCGGGGCGGACCAGGCGGTGGCGCGCGCTGCGTGAGGAGGCCTTGAGCCTCCGCACCTCCCGGCCCTAGGATCGCTCCATGACGGACATGGAGCCTTCTCCACACATGCGCCAGCGCGTGATGCTGCTCGGCGGCAGCGGCACCATCGGCCGTGCCACGGCGCGAGCCTTGCTGGATGACGGCCATGACGTCGTGTGTTTTCTCCGCCCCGGCGCCCAGGGCCTTCCCGAAGGCGTTCTGCGGCGTGAAGGGCAGGTGACGGAGGCCATGTCGCTGCGCCATGATGGCTTCCGCGGCGAAGAGTTCGACGTGCTGGTCTCCTGCCTCGCCTCGCGCAGCGGCATGCCGGAGGACGCCTGGGCCATCGATCACGCCGCGCATGTCACGGCCCTGGCCGAAGCGAAGCGGGCCGGGGTGCGCCATGTGGTGCTGCTGTCCGCCATCTGCGTGCAGAAGCCGCGCCTCGCCTTTCAGCATGCCAAGCTCGCTTTCGAGGCGCAGCTGCTGCAGTCGGGTCTCGCGGTCTCGATCGTGCGCCCGACCGCCTATTTCAAGTCGATGTCGGGCCAGGTCGGCAGGGTGCGGAAGGGCAAGAGCTTCCTGCTGTTCGGGAATGGCCGCCTGACCGCCACCAAGCCCATCAGCGATGCCGATCTCGGCCGCTATCTCGCCCTGTGCCTGCGCGACCCGGCGCTGCGCGGCATCCTTCCCGTCGGCGGGCCCGGTCCGGCCTTCACGCCGCTGGAGCAGGGCCAGTGGCTTTTCGGGCTGCTGGGCAGGGCGCCGCGCTTCCGCAGCGTGCCGGTCGCCATGCTCGACGCCATCATCGCAACGCTGTCAGCCCTCGGCAGGCTGTCGCCCGGCCTGAGGGCCAAGGCCGAACTCGCCCGCATCGGCCGCTACTACGCAACCGAGTCCATGCTGGTGTGGGACGAGAAGAAAGCTCGCTACGACGCCGAGGCCACCCCGTCCTACGGCAGCGAAACGCTGCGCGATCATTATGCCGCGATCATCGCGGGCGCGCCGGAGCAGGACCGCGGCGCGCACCGCGTCTTCTGATCAGGTGATGACGAGCTCGACGCCCTTGTGCAGCTTCTGCAGGTTGGGCAGCGACTTCGACTGCCACGGTATCCTGGTCGACCCCAGCACCTTCACCGGCAGGTCCGGATGCTTCCGCAGCTCGATGGTGAACTTGGCGAGCAGGTTGATGCCGGAGCTGTTGAGGAACTCGAGCTGCGTGAGGTCCAGCACCACGTTCTGCGGCTTTTCGGCCAGCACGGACTGCATCATCTCGAGGATCGGCTGGTAGGCATCGGTGCCCGACAGCCGCAGCGTGCCTTCATAATGGATGGTGGAGCCTTCGTTCCACACATTGTATTCGCTGGTCTTGATTTCCATGACGGCAAGCCTTTGGTGTTCAGTTGAGGGTGAGGGCCGCGTGGGTGCTGAGCGCCACCGCGGTTCCGGATGTGGAGGAGCGGAAGTCCCAGCCGAGGCGCGCCCCGTAATCATTCATCAGGGTGAGCAGGCCGAGGCCCGAGCCTGACGCGTTTTCATCCGCGGCATTGGCCTCGATGCGCTCGATCAGCAGTTCGCCGGCATCGCGCGAGGTGATCTCCGTGATCAGCGTCTGGAACCTGTCCGCCACATCTGGTGCGGTCTCGTTGCTGACGGTGAGTTCGAAATTGCCTTGTTCGAGCGAGCAGTCCACGCAGATCTGTCCCGGAACGCGGAACTTGATGGCGTTCTCGAGCAATTCATTGACGAGATAGATGATGGAGTGGCGCGCCTCATTGTAGTCTGCGCCGGCGCGCGCATGGCGCAGCGCGAACACGTCGCCGATGAACTCGCATGTCTCGCTGGCGTGCTGCCAGCTCACCGCCAGCGGCCCGTCCGAGATGACGACCCGCATCGAGAAGGCCGCGGGCCCGTTGTGGCGCTCAGTGTCTCCGAACTGCTTCATCATTCACCTGTGCTTCATGACGACGAGGGTGATGTCATCGTGAACCTTCTGCTTGCCGATATGCGCCCGCACATCGGCGATGATTGCGGCGGCGATGCCGGCGGCGCTGGCCTTGTGGGCACGCCCCGCCGAGGCAATCAGATTGTCGATGCCGTAGAGCTTGCCGTCCTCGCTCTCCGCCTCGGTGATGCCATCGGTAAAGAGCACCATGACGTCGCCGGCGCGGAAGGGCAGGGTGGAGCTTGCCAGGAAGTCGTTGATGTTGAGCTCGAGCCCGATGGGGAAGCCCAGGTCCATCGTGTCCAGCCGCTCGACGGCGCCATTGCTGCGGATGATGATCACCTCCTCGTGCTGGCCGGAGATGGTAACCGCGTCGTCGGCATAGTCCACGAAGGCCAGCGACAGGTGCCGGTCGGTTCGGGTGCGCTCCACGTTCTTGCAGATCGAGCGGTTGAGCACGTCGAGGAACTCGCGCGGGTCGGTGACGCCGCGCTCATAGAGTGCACGGCTCACCGACTGCACCATGAGCATCAGCACGCCGCTTTCGACACCGTGGCCGGTGACGTCGCCGATGCCGATCTTGGCGCCGCCGGGGATGTAGAGCACGTCGTAATAGTCGCCGCCCACTTCCTCCGCCGGCTCGGCATAGCTGGCGATGTCGAGATCGGGGATGCGCTCGAGCTCGCTCTGGGCGGGCATCACCATCATCTGGATCTTGCGGGCCACGTCGAGCTCGGCGCCCAGCCGCAGGTTCTCGTCCTTGAGCCGGTCGTAGAGCTGCTTGATCTCGTCATTGGCGGTGGCGAGCTGGCTGGTGCGCTCGGCGACGCGATGTTCCAGCATCTCGGTGTGCTCGCGGATTTCGCGTGCCATGGAGTTGAAGGCGGTGCCGACCAGGGCCACCTCGTCGCGACCCTGCACGGGCACCTGCACGCTGTAGTCACCCTTGGTCAGGCGCGTGGCGGCATCGGCAAGGTTCACGAGCCCGGCGGTGAAGCGCCGCGACAGCGGCACGGTGAGGGCCAGTGCCAGGGCAAGGAAGCCCAGCACCGAGCCGAGGATGCCCTTGATGATGCTGTTGGTGGCCGAGCTGATCTGGTCCTGCGCGGCATAGAGCGAAGCGTAGATCTCGTTGTCCGGGACCACGAAGCCGAGCATCAGGTTCTCGGCGGCGATGCCCTTGCTGGGCTGCCACATGTTGATGGGCGCGATGGGATGCATGACGACCATCAAACCCATTGGCTTGCCGTCCCTCTCCACCGTCACGTGATCGATGGTCGTGGCGCCGGGCTGCGGCATGCGCAGGTTCGCGACATCCTCGAACCGACTCTTGAGCAGGCTCCGCTCATGGCCGGTGACGCCCGCACCGGTGGCCGAGATCCCGGTCAGTCCGAGAAGCTGCTCGCCCTCCTTCGTCATGGTGAGCACATTGCCATTCTGTTGCGACAGGAAGGCAAAGCCGGTTTCGGCGATCTTCACGTCCTCGACCAGCTTGGTCAGCTGTTCCAGCGTCACGTCCATCGCGACCATGCCGGCCACCGCGTCGCGCGACGGGGTATAGAGCGGGTGGAAATAGCTTACGATCAGCTTGCCGGTGATGGCATCGACATAGGGCGACAGCACGGTGATGTCGGTCGGCACCGGGCGGCTCTTGGGGTCCTTGAGCCAGCTTTCCCAGGCCTCGTAGACGCCGGGGAAGAAGAAATCCCACCAGTTCTTGCTGTTGTTGCCGGGGTAAAGCCGCTCGAAGTCGGACGCCTGGTCGGACCACGGCATGGTGCGCATGACGGGCCGCTCCTTGGGTCCGACATAATACATCTGCAGCTTGTCCTGGCCCGACGCCATGATCGAGGGCACCACGAGGTCAAAGAACTGCGTGTTGCGCACCGCTTCCACCACGTCGGGTCGCATGCGGCCATCTGAGTCCAGGAGATAGCCCCACACGCTGATGACGGAAGGCTCTCCGCGCGTGTTCTGCAGCCAATTGGCATCACGGTTGAAGGCCATCTCATCGCCGAAGCCCGGATATTGTTCGAGGAAGCTGTTGAGGTCCTTGTTGAGCTGCGGATTGTCGATCAGGCTTTGGCTGAGCTTGGCGAGCGCGGTCACCTGGTCGAAGGTGCGGTTGAACATCAGGGTCGCGCGCTGCGCGGTCATGTCGATGTAGCGGGTGAGATATTCCTCGTTTGCCCTGGTGAGGCCGCTCTCGATCTCGGTCGAGGCGTCGCGCGACAGCTTGTTGACGTTCCAAAGCGCCACAGCACCGCCGCCGAGCAGCGACAGGATGACGAGTGCGCTGACGATCGCGATCATGCGCGTTCGGGCGCTGGTCAGGAAGCTGCCCTTGATTGGCGTGCTGGCGGAGGCGTTGCTCATGCTGGCTTCCGGCCCGAGGCGGCCCAGATCGGCCAGCCGGCATAACCCTTGGGGTGGAGCGCGGCGTAGACATGGTCCTGGAAGCCCTGGCGGAAGCGCGCAATGAATTCCGGCGGGTCGCCACGGTCCCGCGCCAGCTTGTCGATGAACACTTTTTCCCAGGAGCGGATGATGTCGGCAAAGCCCTGCGGGTCGCCGTCGAGGTTGGTCACCATGAAGCTGTCGACCTTGATGTCCTCGAAGCCGGTGTCAAGGAGATGGCGCCGGCTCTTGGGGCCGAACTCGATGTCCATCTTGAAGTCCGCCCACAGCTTCGCGACCTCGTTGTAAGTCCACTGGATCGACTCGGCGCGTGGTTCGCCCAGACAGTGCGAGTTCTTTTCATTGGTGATGTAGACGCGCCCACCCGGCTTGCAGATGCGGAACAGTTCCTTGAGGATCAGTTCCGGCCGGTCGAACACCTGCAACGAGTGGCGGCAGGTGACGAAGTCGAATTGGTTGTCGTCCAGCACCATCTCCGCGGCATCGCCATAGACATATTCGATGCCGGTGATTCCGAAATCCTGCGCCACCTTGCGGGCATAGTCGAGGCTGGCGCGGGAGTGATCGAGCGCCAGGATGCTTGCCGGCTTCAGTTCCTTGTGCACCAGCACCGCGAAGTCTCCGATGCCGCAGCAGATGTCGGCCATGGTCATGCCGGGCTTCAGTCCGTGCCGCGGCAGCAGGTGCTTCTCGTGATGCCAGGTCAGCTTGGTCTGGTTGCGCAGGGTTGGAATGAAGCCGCTGTCCTCGACGAAGGACTGACCGGGGTAGAAGTCATTGTCGTATTCGTTCACGCTGACATTCGGCAGGTGCTTGGCAAGTGGTTGGAATTTGCGGGTCGACCAGCCCATGACGCTGGAGGTGACGATCTCCACACGCAGGTCGCCACGCTGCTGGCACACCTGCGAGATCAGGTTCGTGATGGCGCGGAAGGCCACGTTGTTGAGACGCGCCAGCCGCTTGACGTTCAGGTAGAAGGTGCCGCGCACCTGGGCGAGTGACTTGGCGAGGGCATCGGCGAGCGGCTTGATCTCGGCCTCGCTCTGCGGGCGCAGCTTGCCTGCGATGACGAATTCCTGGTTGTTCTCGTTGAAGCTCGCCTGATAGTTGCGGTCGACGCTCATGCGGTGGTCCCTTCAAGCGCCATCTCGGCGGCAAGCTTCAACCGATTTCCATTCTCGGGAACGATTGAAATGCGGGCGCTGTAGTCGACGGCGACTTCCAGCAGGCCCAGGTGCGGATCGGCCTTGCCGGGGGCAAACAGTGCTGCGCGATAGAGTTCGGCGATGTCGGGCTGCTTCAGGCGCTGTGCCGCGTCGCGATAGAAGGACAGCGCCGCATCGTCGCATGGCAGGTCGAGTTCGATCACGTCGGCGTCGCCGGAACGGCTCACCTTGCAGGAAAAGTCTCCTTCGGGCCCGTGATGCGCGAAGGCGGTTTCCAGAAGCTCGTTCAGTGCCGAGCTCAGCAGGTTCGCATAGAGCAGCGAGTCGGCCCTGTTGTGGCTCACCATCCGGGCGAGATAGGAGGAAATTCTGTCACAGTGCTGCCACTCGGAGGCGAAGGCCTCGATGCCCATGGATATCTCGACTAGCGGTCTGGTGCCACTCATTCCCTTGTTCCCGGCATGTCCTCAGGCGGCGTTGCAGGCTTGCAGGTGCAAATCCGCGGAGGAAGGTTGCAAAGCTTGAAAGTTACGACAGTCGCCGCCCCGGCCCGCATGCTAGCGGCAGCCATTTGCCCGAACAAGGAGTTTTCGCTTGCGCTCCGTGCCGTTGCATCCCAGTTTCCGTGCCGATCGGCAGCTGAAGGAGTGATCGCGTGACGGCAAACAGCAACGGCAGGAAGGCCCGCCCTCCTGTTTTCATCTCCGCGCCGATCGCTGCGCTTGTCGAGGGCATCTACCGCGCCGATACCACGATCGGTCTGCTGCGCCAGAAGGGCAATCTCGGCATCGGAACCTTCAATGACCTCGATGGCGAGCTGGTGCTGCTGGACGGCAAGGTCTACTGCCTCAGGCCGCAGGGCGACGCCGAGGTGATCCCGGACGAGGTGCGCACGCCTTTCGCCCTGACCACGCAGTTCGAGGGCGACACCGAGGATGAGTTCGTGAAGGTTGCGGAATCGGATTTCGAGCATGCGCTGCTCGATCTCGTGCCCTCCACCAACCTGATGTACGCCTTCCGCATCGACGGCCATTTCGACTATGTGCGCGCCCGCTCGGTGCCGAAGATGATGAACTACATGCCGCTGGCCGAGATCGCCCGGCTGCAGACGGTGTTCGAGTTCACAGACGTGGAAGGCACCATCGTTGGCTTCTATACGCCGAACTTCCTCGCCGGGGTGCACCTGCCGGGCCTCCACCTTCACTTCATCACCGGCGACCGCACGCGCGGCGGCCATCTGCTTGCCGCAGCACCCAGCCGCGCGCTGGTGAAGCTGCAGCATGCGCCATCGGTCGAACTCGGATTGCCGATGACCTTCGACTTCCTCACCATGGAGCGGGTGCGCGACATGCAGGCCGACCTCGACAAGGTCGAGCGCTGAAACGAAAAGGGCGCCGGAAAACCGGCGCCCTTGCAGCATAAGCGGCCGATGCACCCTACATGTGAGCAGGCGTTGCCAGCGCCATGGCGCGCTCGAAGATCTCCACATAGTGGTTCACGTTCTGGCCGATGAGTTCCATCTTCGAGAACTTGGCGATGCGCTCGCGCGCCAGCTTCAGTTCGGACGGCGGCACGATCTGGCGGATGATGCCGCAGGTCTCGGCCAGCGACATCAGGCAGCAGTCGCGCGGGTCGGGCAGGCCGTCGCGCAGCAGCACCTCGAGCAGGCGCAGCTTCACTTCCCGCATTTCCTTGCCGTCGACGGCCGGATAGCGGCGGGTCTTGAGGAACCACAGGAGCCGGCCCTCGGTCTCCACCAGGATCTTCTTGTCGCACAGCCGCTTCAGCGACTGTTCGCGCACCGTGTCGCCGAGTTCGATGAGCTGGTTGATCAGGTTGTCGGCGCTCGAGTCGAAGTCGGGCGCCGAGAGGCGTGCCAGCACCGGGTCGAGCGCGGCATTGCCGGTCGGGGTCTTGTCCACAACCCAGACGCGATTGAGGTCGTTGTCGAGGCGCCCCTCGAGCGCCAGTTCCATGATCGCCGCGCCGACGAAACCGGCCCGCTGGTATTCGAGGGGAATGTCGACGAAGCCGCCGTCTTCATCCTTGAGGGTGAGGAGCAGGAACTCCTCCGGAACTGTCAGCATGATCATCCCCGTCGCAAGATTGTCCGATTGGCGGCCGTCGCCGCGAGCCTGCACCATAACCAGTTTTGGTGCACGGCGAAATCATCATTTGCTGTTGTGTCGCGGCGGCCGGACGGCGGGTGCAGCGGGCGCGGGGCTTGACCTGTGCTGCGGGCGTGCGATACCCGCCAGTGACAGGAATTTGGGAAGGCGATGCGCAGGTGACCGGCCGACTAGACATGTCGCTGGCGAATGACGTCCAGGAGGTGGCTCGCGTCATCGACAGCCTGGAGGAGTTCGGCGCCGCGAATGGCATTCCGCCCGCGCAGTCGCTGCGCTTCGGGCTCGCCCTCGATGAGCTCATCACCAACATCGTCTCCTATGGTCTTGCGGGCCGGGATGACGCCGTGATCACGCTGGCGATCGAACACCGGGACGGTGCGCTCTGCGCCGTGCTCGACGACAACGGGCCGCCCTTCGACCCGCTCGCCGCCGATGCCACGCCGCCGTCGGGCGACATCGAGTCGCGCGCGGTGGGCGGCCTCGGCCTCACCCTCGTGAAAAGCTTCATGGACCGTCTTGACTACAGGCGTGTCGATGGGTTCAACCGACTGACTATGGAAATGAATGTGAAGGCAGCCTAAGCTGCCTCAGCAGGGAGACAAGCACGTGACCAGCCTCAACCATGAAACCGTGAACGGCGCCCTCGTCCTCAAGCCGTCGCGGCGCATCGATTCGAGCAGCGCCAAGGCCTTCGAGGATGATGCCGCAGCCCTGCTCGACAAGGGCCCCAAGAAGGTGGTGATCGACGCCACCGACCTCGACTACATCTCCTCCGCCGGCCTTCGCGTCATCCTGACGACGGCCAAGAAGGCCAAGGCCGCGGGCGGCGGCCTCACCATCGCCTGCGCCAAGAACAACGTGAAGGAAGTCCTGGCCGTCTCCGGCTTCGACAACATCTTCGGCCTGCACGACAGCGTCGCCCAGGCGATCTCCTCGCTCGCGTGAGCGCGAATACCAGAATTGATGCAGCAGCCGGTCCGGCGGACCGGCTGGCCGCACTCGAAGCCGAGCTGGCCAGCGTCCGGGCCGAGCTCGACGATCTCAATCTGCTCTACCAGGCGACGATCGAGCACGGCGAGGCGGTGGAAGACCAGCTCGCCGAGGCCAATCTCGCGCTGCAGACCACGCAGAAGCGGCTGACCGAGGAGCTCACCGAGGCGGCCAACTACATCTTCTCGATCCTGCCGGAGCCGCGGCAGTCCGAGCCCCGCACCCAGTGGCTGCTCGTGCCGTCGACGGAGCTTGGCGGCGACAGCTTCGGCTATCACGAGATCGATGCCGACCACATCGCCTTCTACCTGCTCGACGTGTGCGGGCACGGCGTCGGCGCGGCGCTCCTCTCGGTGACGGCGATCAACGTGCTGCGCTCGGCTGCCCTTCCCAACACCGATTTCCGCGACCCTGGCGCGGTGCTCACTGCGCTGAACGATGCCTTTCCGATGGAGAGGCAGCACAACATGTATTTCACCATCTGGTATGGCGTGCTGAAGCGCAGCACGCGCGAGCTTCGCTATGCCAGCGGCGGCCATCCGCCGTCGGTGCTGCGCAAGGCCGACGGCAGCGTGCTGACGCTCGCGACCCCCGGCATCGCCATCGGCATGCTGGAGGGCATGAGCTACCGGTCCGCAGGCTGCCTGATCGGCGAGGGGGACCGGCTGCATCTGGTGAGCGACGGCACCTTCGAGGTTGAGACAGCGCCGGGCGAAATGCTCGCCTTCCAGGATTTCGTCGACCGGCTGGCGGGCAGCGAAACGCCCACCGAAGTGCTCGAATGGGTGCGCGGCCTCAACGGCCCGGGACCGCTTCCCGACGACTTCTCGCTCCTCAACATCCAGTTCTGAGCGCCATGGGACTCTTGCGGCGGCTGATGCGGCGCATCCTGGTCTTCCTGATCGGGATCTTCACCGTGTGGCTCATCGTGTTCGTCATCTTCAAGGTGACCGACAACACCCTGCCGTGGATCCTCGCCGTCGCCGTCACCTATGGCCTCGCGGCCTACGTCATCCTGCCGCGCGTGATCCGGATGAGCCTCAAGGTGCTGCGCCGCAAGCACGTGCCGGAATACACGGCGACGGGCGACGGCCTGCCGGGCGACCCCGTCAACATCGCGCTCGTCGGCACGCTGCCGCAGCTGCGCCAGGCCTTCGCTGCCATCGGCTGGACCGAGGCCGATGCGCTGGGCCTCGCCAGCTCATGGCGCATGGTGAAGGCCTTCGTGCTGAACAAGCCCTATCCGGCCGCTCCCTTCAGCACGCTGTTCCTCTTCGGCCGCGGCCAGGACATCGGCTTCCAGATGGCGATCGACAACAGCCCGAGGAAACGCCACCACGTGCGCTTCTGGAGCATCAGCCAGGCAGCGGTGGAGAAGACGCTCGGCACGCCCGATTTCTGGCTCCACACCGACCGCGCGCCCGACGATGAACAGTCGCTCTGGGTGGGGGCCGCCACGCGCGACACCGGCTTCTCGCTCACCTGGCTCACCTTCCAGGTCACCCACCGCACGGCAAAGGACACCAACGCCGAGCGCGACCTCATCCTCTCCGCGCTCAAGGCCAGGCAGCTGGTGGGCGATGTCACCAGCTACAATGAAAAGGCCGAGCTGCCGGCGAAGCGCGTCAACCGCTATCTCTTCGATGGCGACGTGGGCGTGGCCTTCCTCAAGACCTGAAACGCGAAAGGGCGGCTTGCGCCGCCCTTCCGTCATCCGCATTGTGAGGCCGTTCACTTCACGTCGAAGCGGTCGGCGTTCATCACCTTGGTCCAGGCGGCGACGAAGTCCTTCACGAACTTCTCCTTGTTGTCGTCCTGGGCATAGACCTCGGCATAGGCGCGCAGCACCGAGTTGGAGCCGAACACCAGGTCAACGCGGGTGGCGGAGTACTTGGCCTTGTTCGACTTGCGCTCGACGATCTCATAGAGATTGCTGCTCGTCGGTTCCCACTTGTAGCCCATGTCGGTGAGGGTGACGAAGAAGTCCGTCGTCAGCGCACCGGGGCGCTCGGTGAACACACCATGCCTGGAGCCGGCATAGTTGGCGCCGATCACGCGCATGCCGCCGATGAGGGCGGTCATTTCCGGCGCCGTCAGTCCCATCAGCTGCGCGCGGTCGAGCAGCAGCTCTTCCGGCGTCACCGCATAGTCCTTCTTGAGCCAGTTGCGGAAGCCGTCGGCCACCGGTTCAAGCACTGCGAAGGATGCGACGTCGGTCTGCTCCTGGGTCGCGTCGCCGCGGCCCGGCGTGAACGGCACCTCGACGGCGAAGCCGGCCGCCTTCGCAGCCTGCTCGACGCCATAGTTGCCGGCCAGCACGATCACGTCGGCCACCGATGCGCCGGTCTCGGCAGCGATCGGCTCCAGCTTGGCCAGAACCCGGGCGAGGCGGGCCGGCTCATTGCCTTCCCAGTCCTTCTGCGGGGCAAGGCGGATGCGCGCGCCATTGGCGCCGCCGCGCATGTCCGACTGGCGGAAGGTGCGTGCACTGTCCCACGCCGTCGACACGAGGTCGGAGACGGAGAGGCCGGTGGCCGCGATCTTGGCCTTCACGGCCGCCACGTCATAACCTGTCTTGCCGGCGGGGATCGGATCCTGCCAGATCAGGTCCTCGGCCGGGACTTCAGGCCCGATGTAGCGGGTCTTGGGGCCCAAGTCGCGGTGGGTGAGCTTGAACCAGGCGCGGGCAAAGACCTCCGAGAAATATGCCGGATCCTTGTGGAAGCGCTCGGAGATCTTGCGATACGCCGGGTCCATCTTCATGGCCATGTCGGCGTCGGTCATGATCGGGTTGAGGCGGATCGAGGGATCCTCGACGTCGACCGGCTTGTCTTCCTCGCGGATGTTGATCGGCTCCCACTGGTTGGCGCCGGCGGGTGACTTCTTGAGCTCCCACTCATAGCCGAGCAGCAGGTCGAAGTAGCCGTTGTCCCACTTGGTCGGGTGGGTGGTCCAGGCGCCTTCGATGCCGGAGGTGACGGTGTCACGGCCCACGCCGCGGGTCTTGTGGTTCATCCAGCCGAGGCCCTGCTCGGTGATGTCGGCACCCTCCGGGCTCGGGCCCAGATTGGCGGCATTGCCGTTGCCATGGGTCTTGCCCACGGTGTGGCCGCCGGCCGTAAGCGCCACGGTTTCCTCGTCGTTCATCGCCATGCGGGCGAAGGTCTCGCGCACCTGGGCGGCGGTCTTCAGCGGGTCGGGCTTGCCGTTGACGCCTTCCGGGTTCACGTAGATGAGGCCCATCTGCACGGCGGCGAGCGGGTTTTCCATCGTCGAAGGATTGTTGAGGTCGCCATAGCGGCTGTCGCTGGGGGCGAGCCATTCCTTCTCGGCACCCCAGTAGATGTCCTTTTCCGGCGCCCAGATGTCCTCGCGGCCGAAGGAGAAGCCATAGGTCTTGAGGCCCATGGTCTCATAGGCGACGTTGCCGGCCAGGATCATCAGGTCGGCCCAGCTCAGGCGGTTGCCGTACTTCTTCTTGATCGGCCACAGCAGGCGGCGGGCCTTGTCGAGGTTGGCATTGTCCGGCCAGCTGTTGAGCGACGCGAAGCGCTGGGCGCCCGTGCCGCCGCCACCGCGGCCGTCGGCGATGCGATAGGTGCCGGCGGAATGCCAGGCCATGCGGATCATCAGGCCGCCGTAGTGGCCCCAGTCGGCCGGCCACCATTCCTGGCTGTCGGTCATCAGCTTGGCGAGGTCCGCCTTCAGCGCCTTCACGTCCAGCTTCTTCACTTCCTCACGGTAGTTGAAGCCCTTCAGCGGATTGGTCTTGGAATCGTGCTGATGCAGGATGTCGAGGTTCAGCGACTTCGGCCACCACGCCATGACCGAGCTCTCGCTCACCGTATTGGCGCCGTGCATGACCGGGCACTTGCCCGAGCTCTTATTGGCTTTATCCATTTTACCCTCTGAAATTGCGAAAACTGCGTTTGCAACCTAGCCTGCTGCTCCGCTGCGTTTACCCCGCAGCCGGCACCGGTATGGGGTTCAGATAGTCCAGCTGGCACATAAAGAGAAGTTTCATTTTTTTATCGATGCGATAAGAAAAAGCTATGAACAATCTGACTCTGCGCCACTTCCGCTATTTCGAGGCCCTCGCCCAGCACGGCCATTTTGGCCGGGCGGCCGAGGCCTGCGGCATTTCGCAGCCGGCCCTCTCCACCCAGATCAGGGACCTGGAGAACATCGTCGGGGGAGCGCTGGTGGAGCGCAGCGCCCGCCAGGTGCGCCTCACCCGTCTTGGCGAGGAATTCGCGCTCCGGGTGCGTGACATTCTGCGTGCGGTCGACGAACTGGGCGAATTGGCCCGGGCCTCGCAGGGCTGGCTGTCCGGGCGGCTGAGGCTCGGCATCATCCCGACCGTGGCGCCCTATCTGCTGCCGGGGATCGTCGGCCGTCTCAACCGTTTGCATCCCGGCCTCCACCTCCATGTGCGCGAGACGCTGACGGCCCGGCTGCTGCGGGAACTGGCCGACGGGCGCCTCGATGCGGCTGTCGTGGCCCTTCCCGTGTCGGAGCCTTCCTTCGCCGAAACACCTCTATTCACGGAAGAATTCCTCCTGGTCAGGTCTGCCGAGGAGGCGGCGAAGCCGGTGCCCAACATCGAGATGCTGAAGGACATGCGCCTCCTGCTGCTCGAGGAGGGCCATTGCTTCCGCGACCAGGCGCTGGCCTTCTGCAACATGGCCTCCAGCCTGCCGCGCGAGGTGGTTGAGGGCAGTTCGCTGTCCACCCTCGTGCAGATGGTGGGGGCAGGGATCGGCGTGACCTTCATTCCGGAAATGGCCGCAGCGGTGGAAACGCGCTCGGCCGCGGTGTCGTTGTCGCGTCTTGCCGACCCGCGGCCCCGCCGCACCATCGGCATGATCTGGCGGCGAAGCAGCCCGCTGGGTGGCCAGCTCCATCATATTGCCGAGATCGTGCGGCAATCCGCCCAGGCGGTGCGCGTGCCCGCTGACACCCTGCAACCCGCATGAGCAGGTCTTGCCGCTGCGGCCACCATTTATTGTGCGGTTAAGCCTCCATCTATAGACTGTGAACCCGTGAAACACCTTCTCAGCGATCTCTCCCGTCGGGCGCTCATCTCGGAAGAGCAGGCGGCGCAGATTCTCGGACAGGCGGCCGAGAGCCGCGACACCGAGGTCCGGCTCCTGCTGCGCCTGGGCCTCGTCGACCAGCAGGTGCTGGCGACCGAGATCGGGCGCGTCTTCGATCTGCCCGTCGCCACCAGATGGCCCAGCCAGCGCGTGCTGCCGGATGCGATCTCGCTGCGCTTCATGCGCGAGCGCCATGTGCTGCCGCTGGCGGTGGAGGACGGGCGGCTGCATGTGATCGTCAGCGACCCGTCGGATGCAGCGACTCTCAATGCCCTGCGGCTTGCTGCGGGCATGGACCTCGCGCTGTCGCTCGGCACCGACAACCAGATCCTTTCCGCCATCGAGCGGCTGGACGAGGGGCGCGGCGCCGGTGAGCAGGCCGCCGATGCGTCGGGCGGCGACGACGATGACACGCTCAAGGACCTGGCCCTCGACGCGCCGGTGATCGACCTCGTCAACCGCCTGTTCCGCGAGGCGTCTGCAGCGCGAGCGACCGATCTCCACATCGAGCCCGCCCGCGGCTACGTCATCGTCCGCCACCGCGTCGATGGCCTGCTGGAAGAGCGCGAGCGTCTGCCGAATGAGCTCGGCCGGGCCGCCGTGTCGCGCCTGAAGATCCTGACCAATCTCAACATCGCCGAGAAGCGTCTGCCGCAGGACGGCCGCGCGAGGCTGCGCATCGCCGAGCGCGAGCACGACATCCGCGTCGCCACCATGCCGACGATCCACGGCGAGTCGATCGCCATCCGCTTCCTCAGCTCCAACACCCAGGCGCCTGACATCAACCGGCTCGGCCTCACGCCGCCCGATCTCGTCAAGCTCCGCCAGGAGGTCCAGAATGCCCACGGCATGATCGTGGTCACCGGCCCGACGGGCAGCGGCAAGACCACCACGCTCGCCGGTGTGCTCGGCGTGCTCAACGATCCGCGGCGCAAGATCGTCACGATCGAGGACCCGGTCGAATACCAGGTCGAGGGTGTCAACCAGATCCAGATCCATTCCGAGATCGGCCTCACCTTTGCGCGCACGCTGCGCTCGCTGCTGCGCTTCGACCCCGACATCATCATGGTTGGCGAAATGCGCGACTCGGAAACGGCGAGCATCGGCGTCAATGCGGCACTCACCGGCCACCTCGTGCTCACCACGCTGCATACCAACTCGGCGGCGGGTGCCGTCGTCCGACTGCTCGATCTCGGCGTCCAGGCCTATCTGATCGCATCGACGCTGCGCTGCGTCGTGGCCCAGCGCCTGGTGCGCAAGCTCTGCATCCATTGCCGCCAGCCCTATGAGGCAACGCCGGAACTTCTGGCGCAGCTGCCGGACAGCGCCGGCGCCGCGGGCTACGCCAACGTCACGCTCTACAAGGCCTGCGGCTGCACCTATTGCGGCAACACCGGCTTTGCCGGACGCGCCGCCATCTTCGAGGTCATGGTCATCGACGACCACATCCGCCGCCTCATCAAGCCCGGCGTGTCAGCCGACGTCATCGCCCATGCGGCGCGCAAGTCCGGAACCGCCAGCATGATGTCGGACGGCTTCGCCAAGTGCCGCGAGGGCCTCACCACCATCGAAGAACTCGGACGCGTGACGTCGGAGGATTGATGGCGAGCTTCCGGTACTCCGCAATCAGGGACTCGGGCGAGAAGGTGGTCGGCACCATCGAGGGGGCCGATCGCTCCCTTGCCATCAGCCGCCTGTCCGAACAGGGGCTCCATCCCATCGACATCCGCGAGGATGCGCAGGGCGCGGGTGCCTCCCTGATGAGCCTCGCCACCGGCCGCATTCCGCGGCAGGAGCTCACGGGCTTCACCCGCCAGCTTGCATGGCTTCTGCAGGCCGGAACGACGCTCAACCGATCACTCGAGATCCTGTCGGGCGAGACCTTCTCGAAGCCCCTCGCCGCAGCGCTGACCGCGGTGCGCGGGTCCATTCGCAAGGGCCGCAGCTTCCACGATGCGCTGGCGGAAACCGGCGCATTCCCGCCCTTCTACCTCTCGATGGTGGAAGTGGGCGAGGCCACGGGCACGCTCGCCTCGGTGCTCGACAGGCTGGCGACCGCGCGCGAACGCGAACAGAAGGTCAGGGGCAAGGTCATCTCGGCGCTGGTCTATCCCGTCATGCTGGTGGTGCTGTCGGTCGGCGTCGTCATCTTCCTGATGGTCTCGGTGGTACCGGGCATCAAGGACATGATTTCCAGCAGCGGCGCCCCGGTCCCCGAGACTGCGAAGATGGTGCTCGACGCGTCCGACTGGCTGATCGCCAATGGCATCACGCTGGCGGTGGTGGTGGCCCTCGCGGCAGTCGCCATGGTCCTGATGTGGACGCGCACCGCGCTGCCGCGCTACCTGCGCGAAGTGGCGCTGCGCCTGCCGCTGCTCGGCAAGCTGCTCATGAAATCCGAGGTGGCGCAGTTCTGCCGGCTGCTCGGAACGCTCTCGGCCGCGGGCATGAACCTGCCGGCGAGCCTCAAGCTCATCGCTTCGACGAGCCCCGACCGCCGCATCCTCAAGGCGGCGGAGGACATGGAAGTGGCCCTGCGCCGCGGCGAAGACTTCGTGGCCCCGCTCGAACGCTCGAAGATCCTGCCGCCGCTGCTCGCCCGCATGATCAAGGTCGGCGCCGAGACCGGCAACCTGACGCCCAGCCTGCTGCGCGTCACCGACATTCTCGACGACGAGCTCGACCGGCTCACCGACCGCACCGTCTCGCTGCTGGGCCCGATCATCATCCTCGTGCTCAGCGTCTTCGTCGGCTTCATCATCACCTCGCTCATGAGCGCGGTCATCTCCATCAACGATCTGGCACTTTAGCAACAGGGTTCCCGCATGATCTCCAACGCCATCCGCAAGCCGCTTCGCAACAGGGCCCGCCGCCGCAGGGGCGAGGGCGGCTTCACCCTCGTCGAACTGCTCGTCGTGCTGGTCATCCTCGTGCTGCTGGCCTCGATCATCGGCCCGCGCGTCATCGGCTATCTCGGCAGCTCGCGCGCCAAGACGGCGCATATCCAGATCGAGAGCCTCGTCACGGCGATGGAGCTCTTCCACATCGACGTCGGCCGCTATCCGTCCTCGACCGAGGGCCTCGCCGCGCTGGTCAAGTCGCCCGGCAACATTCCCGGCTGGAACGGCCCCTATCTCGCCAAGGGCGACGTGCCGCAGGATCCGTGGGGCAAGCCTTATATCTACCAGCCTGGGCAGAATGCCGGCTCCTTCGTGATCAAGAGCCTGGGCGCCGACGGCAAGGAAGGTGGTGCCGACGAGAATGCCGACGTCTCGAACTGAGGCACAGGCAGGCTTCACCCTGCTCGAACTGATGGTGGTGCTGGTGATCCTGGCGCTGACGGCCACGGCCGTCGTGTCGATCGGTCGCTCGAGCCTCGAGTCGGCGCGGGTGCGCTCCTTCCTGGTCGAGGCCGAGGCCATGTTCCGCGATGCCCGCACGGCGGCGATCGAGACGCAGTCGCAGACCGTCGTGGTGATCGACAGCGAGGCCCGGCGCCTCAGCTTCCCGGAGGGCGGCCGCACCCTGGACCTGCCGCGCGGCGTGTCGCTGGATGCCGAGGTCGCGGTGCCCGAGGGTGGCGGCCTTCCGGCCGTCCGCTTCTTTCCCTCGGGCGGCTCGACCGGCGGGCAGCTCTCCTTCGGCTTCCGCGGACAGAGCTACGGCCTGCGCATCAACTGGCTGACGGGGCGGGCCGATGCCGAAGCGCTCTAAGGCACGCTCCGCCCCACAGGCAGGCTTCTCGCTGGTCGAGGTGCTGTGCGCCGTGGCGGTGGCCGCGAGTGCCATCGCGGTGCTGACCAGCGGCGTTGGCGGATCGATCCGCGGCGCCAACAAGCTGGACCAGCACCTCGGCGCCCGCCTGATCCTGCAGTCGATCCTGGAGGATGAGCTGGCGGCGGCGGAGACGGCTCCCGCCCAGCGCACGGGTGAGTCCGGTCCCTATCGCTGGCGCCTGGACATCGCGCCCGTTGCGGCGCCTGCCGAACTGCCCGCGCCCTATCGCATGTATCAGCTCACCGCATCCGTGGGCTGGGGTCGGGGCGGCGAAATCACCGGCACCGCCCTGAAGGTCGGACGATGAGGCGGCCCTCCTTGCGCCCGCGCCAGTCCGGCTTCACGCTGGTCGAGGTGCTTGCGGCGCTGGCCCTGTCCTCGCTGGTGCTGCTGTCGCTCAACATGGCGATGTCGGCGGTGGGCAAGGGCAGCGATCACACGCGCCGCAGCCTCGGCGAACAGTCGGAGCTGGGCGCTGCCGTCGACATCTTCTCCCGCGACGTGGCCCGCATCGCCAAGATCCGCCGCCCGGCGAAACCCGGCGACTTCGCCGGCTACGTGTTCGACGGCCGCACGGAGTCGATCACCTATCCGCTGCGCGAGCGGGAGGGGCTCGCAGCGCCCGGCCTCTACCTCGTGCGCCTCAGCGTTCGGCGCAAGGACGGCATCGAGACGCTGCTGCGCGAACGCGCACCGCTCCCCGACGCCGAGACGGGCGCGCTGCCGCAATGGGGCGATCCGGTGGTCCTGCTGACCGGCCCCTATGACATCGCCTTCGCCTATCGTGCCCAGCGCACCGGTGCGCGCGACTGGAGCGGCAGCTGGCAGGCCTCCGACATCATGCCGGAACAGATCCGCCTCACCATCACCAACCGCGAGACCGACCGCCTGCGCGTTCCGGGCTTCGTGCAGTCGCTTGCGATCGATTCCGAAGTTGACTGTGCGGGCAACCGCGAGGCACGCTGCGGCACGGCCGAGCCGGCGGGAGCAACACAATGAATTTCGCTGCGAGATCAGCCCGGGCCCCCGCCGCCGAGCGCGGCATCATCCTCATTGCGGTGCTTCTCGCGGTCGCCATCATGTCGGTGATGGTGGTCGCCACGGCGGCGCTCACCCGCGCCGGAATCGGCAACGAGGAACTCGAAATGCGCCGCCTGGCGTCGCATCTCGCCCTCCGCTCCGGCGTCGAGGCGGCCAAGGCGCTGATCCTCGCCACGCCCGAGGACCAGCGCATGTTCCTCGCCGGTGCGGAAACCCCGGTCGACCTCGGCAACGGCGTGGCGGCCACGGTCACGCTGCGCGATGCCGCGGGCTACGTTGACCTCAACCGCTCCGACCCCAAGCTGATCGAGGCGGTGGCGCGGTTCAGCGGGCTGGGCGAGGAGGCAGCCGAAGGGCTGGCCGACCGCATCGCAGAGCTGCGCAAGGAGGCCACGCCCGAAACCCCCGGCGTACCACCGGCCAAGGTGTCGCCCCGGCCGGGGTCCGGCACCGTGCAGGGCGCCGCGGCCGCGGCCGCGGCCGAGGACAAGGACAAGCGTCCGCCGCCGCCCATCATCTTCCTCTCGCTCGACCAGCTGCCCGCCGTGCTCGATCTGCCGCCGGATGAGGCCGTGGCGCTCGGCGAAGGTCTCACTGTCTTCAATCCCACGGGCGAGATAAATCCGCTCGCGGCGCCCGAACAGGTGCTACAGGCCATACCGGGCCTGACCGAGAGGGACATTGCAGATATCGCCATGGCGAAGAAGACGGGAACCGGCACGGGTGACGGCAGGCTGCAGCAGCTCATGCAGCGCCTGCCGGGCGTGCTCACGGTGAGGTCGCCCAGCGTGTTCATGGTCGAGGTCAAGATCGAGTCCGGTCCTGGCGTGCTGCCCGGCAGTGCCGCGCGCGCCGTGGTGCGACTGGTGCCGCAAGGCCAGATGCCCTTCGGCACGCTGGCGCTGGAGGAAATGTGAGCATGGACGACAAGAACCTGAACCTCTCGCTGTCCGGCATCTGGGCCGCTCTCGTCAATCCGGTCCTCGCCCTCGCCGAGGAAAGGGCCGTCCACCGCGCGGCGGGCGAGCATCCCGCGACCGCGCTTCACGTGCGCGCCGAAGCGACGGAGGTGATTCGCGGCGCCGGCGCCAGCCGCGAGGTGCTGCGCGTGGCGCCGGGCCGTCCGCAGGCGGCCGTGAAGGAGGTCACCACGCGCCTCGCGCAGGGGCTGCCACCCGAGATCGCCCTCAGCTTCGCGCCGGACCAGTCGATCAGCCAGCAGCTCGTGCTGCCGCAGCAGCCTGACGACGTGCTGCGCGCCATCGTGCGCAACAAGGTGGAAAGCCTGGCGCCCTGGCCGCTGGCGCTGTGCCTGTGGGGCATGCGGGCCTCCCCGATCCCGGGCGACCCGCAGCATGTCGCGGTCGAGGTCGGCGTGGTGAGCCGCGCCCTGCTCGACGAACTGGCCCTCACCCTGCGCCAGTCGGGAAGTGAGGTGAAGGCCCTCTCCGTCATGCTGCCCTCGGGAGATGAGGTCGCGATCGAACTGGGCTCCATCGACGTGCGCCGTGCCGCAAGGCTGCAGGCCGTGCGCCAGGCCAGGGCGGCGGCTGCCGTGGTGCTCGTGCTGGCCGGTCTCGGCCTGACCTGGGTCTACCGCACCGCTTCGGAAGCCGCGCGCTTGGAGGGCGAAACCGCCTCACTCATGGCGGCCCTCAGGCCCGGCGGCGTTCCGGCCGGCGAGCAGCCGCTCGTCACCGCGGCAAACCGCATCTACCAGGCCCGGCGTGAACGGCTCTCTGCCGTTGCGGTGCTCGAGGAGGTGTCGAAGCTGCTGCCCGACACGGTGCATCTCACCACCCTCACCCTCGAAGGCGACCAGCTGACGATCAAGGGCCAGGGCAGTGGCGTTCCGGGCCTCGTGCAGATCCTCGAGGCATCGCCCGATTTCCAGAGCGTGAACTTCGCCGCCGCCACCGAACTCGATCAGGACAGCAATGCCGATGCCTTCTCGCTCATCGCCACGCTGGAGAAGGCACCAGTCCCGGGAGCCGCGCCATGAGACGCGCCATGAGCCGTGCCATGAGACGTGCGCAGGCCTCAGCGCGGGATGTCGCAGGTCCCGAAGTCGACGCCCGACATGCCGGCAGCGAGCAGCGACGTGCTGAGCGCGCCCGTCGCGCGGTTCATGAAAATGGCGCGCGCCGAAATCTCCGGGCCCTCCATGCTGATCCCGAGGATCGCCGTCTCGCGGATGTCGAATTGCATCTTCGCCTCCGTGCAGCCCAGGTCGTTGAAGCGGTTGGGGCAGAGGCGATAGCTGCCGGCGTCGAGGTTCAGCGACAGCCGTTGCGTCTTGCCGCTGTTGCTGCATCCCGTCGAGAAACACAGGTTGCCCCGGTTGATCGTGCATTCCAGCGTTTCCGCTGCGGCGCCGGCCGGGCTCGTGAACATGGCCGCGGCCGCGAGGGCCACGGAAATGACTGATCGTACGGACAAGGGCATCATGCAGGCATTCATAGCGGGCGCGCCGCTGCTTGTCGACGCGCCGCCGCGGCAGCGGACGGGGGCGGCATCATGATGTCGGCGCCAATAGAGGGATATTCCGCCGAGGCCCGCAAGGGCATGGTGATCCTCGCGGCGGCTGCGCTGGCGCTCTGCGTGCTGGTTTATCTTCTGGCGGCGTGGCATTCGGCGGAATCCGAGCGCCTGGCCCAGGCCGAAGCGGAGCATCAGATGGTGGCGGCGCGTGCCGCCAAGGCCGCGAAGGACGGCGCCACGCGACTGACGGAAGCTGACGATGTGGCACCCATGTTCCTCGAGGGCGCAACCCCCGGCCTCGTCTTCGCGCGGTTCCAGAGCATTGCGGGCGAAGCGGCTTCCGCCGCGGGCCTTGCGGTGAAGCGCATGCAGCCCGCCGAGACCGGTGATGCCGAGGGCGGCATGCCCTATCGCCTGACCATGGATGCCGAGGGCAGCATCGCGCAGCTGCGTGATTTTCTTGCCGGCATCGAATCCGGTCTTCCGGTCGTGTTCGTCACCGGCCTGGAGATGCAGCCCGCCTCCGGCGATGGCCCTTCGGATCAATATCCGTCGGAGACGCTGCGCATGACGCTGCGCCTCGAGGCCTATGGATGGAGGGCCGCGCCGTGAACAAGCGCCTTGCATCCCTCACCGCCCTCGCCGCCGTGCTGGGGGGCTACGTCGTTGTCGAAGGGCTGGGCCTCTTCCCGGCGGGCAGCGGCGGTGACGAGGCGACGGTCAGCGCCGTCGCGCCGCGTGCCGCGCAGGTGAAGCTCAACCCGCTCGAGGGGCTCGACCCGGGCGCCTTCACCGCCATCGTCGATCAGCCGCTCTTCAACCCGTCGCGCCAGCCGCGCCCGGCCGAGCCGCCGCCCCCGCCGCCCGCGGTGGAGCAGCCGGTGGCCGAGCAGCCCCCGCCACCGCCTCCCGCTCCGCAGGGGCCGGGTCCCGATGATTACAAGCTGCTGGGTGTTGCGGTCGGGCCCGATGGTCCGGTCGCCGCCCTGCGCCTCGTCGCCAGTGGCCAGGTTGTCTATCTGCGCAAGGGCGAAAGCGTCGACGGCTGGCGGGTGATTGACGTGGCTGAGCGCTCGGTGGCGATCGGCACGCCGGAAAACCCGGTCACCTTCAGCATGTTTGCGGCCAGCGACGAGGACGCCGACGGCGACGATGGCATGGGCGACGATGGCATGGGCGGTGATGGTGGCATGGGTGGTGCCGCGCCTGCGCCCGCCCAGTCGCTGCCCTTGCCGGTGCCGCAGCCCGCCTTGCCGCAGCAGTTCACGCCGCCTCCTGATACCGGCGGCTAGATCAGTCGAAGTTCAGGCTCCGCATCGTATCGCGCAGGCTGCTTGAGCTGCTTGCCGCCTCCTCGCCATTGCGGATGATGGTGGGGGTGATGAACACGATCATCTCGGTGCGCGTGGCAATGCCACCGGTGTTGCCCACCAGCTTGCCGACGATCGGGACCCTGTCGGCACCCGGGATCGTCATGCGGCTGCGGTCCTCGGTGCCGTTGATCAGCCCGCCGAGCAGCACCGTCTGCTGGTCGTTGACCGACACCTTGCTGTTGATGGTCCGCTGCGAGAACTGCGGCTGGCCGTTGATTCCCGTGGTGTCCTGCACGGCGGAGAGTTCCTGGCCGAGGTCGATCGCCACCACGCCGTTGGCGTTGATGCGCGGCCGCACCTTCAGCACCACGCCGGTGTCGCGGTATTCGTAGGAGTTGACCGTCTGTCCGCCCTGCGTCGTTTCGGTCTGGGTCTGGATCGGCACCTGGTCGCCCACCTTGATGGTCGCCGTCTCGTTCTCCATCACCAGCACCGAGGGCGAGGAGACGATGCGGACATTCGTCACCTTCGACAGCGCGTCGACCACCACCTGCGGGCTCTTGATATTGCCGAACACCAGGTTCATGCCCGGTAACTTGCTGCTGATCAGGGGGGCGGGGGGCGTCGGGGCCGTCTTCGCGTCGGTCAGCGAGAAGGTGACATCTCCCTTGTGGAGATAGGCCTGCACGCCATAGCGCAGCGTGTCGTTCAGGCGCACCTCGGCGATGGTGGTGTTGATCAGCACCTGGGTTGCCGGCGCATCGACCTGCGCAGGCGTTGACAGGATCTCCCGGTAGTCGCGCGGCGAGGCACGGATGAGCAGCGTGTTGTTGGCCGCGATCGGCGTGATGCGGATGCCGTTGCCCGAGGCCGCCGTCGCGCCGCCGCCCCCCGCATCACCGGAGGACGCTGGCCCGCTGCTGCCCGTGGCAGTGCCGCCGGGCTGGTCCGCTGCCATCTCGGTGCCGCCGGCCATGTCGTCCTGCGGCTGGTCGGCCGGCAGTTCCTCGCCGGTGGCGGCGGTGACGTCCATCGGCTGCGTGTCGGGTGCCACCTCGGCCGTGGGGCCGGCATCCGCCGATCCGCCGCCATAGGTCGCATTCAGGATCCGCGCCAGCTCCTGCGCATTGCCGTTCTGCACCGCATAGACATAGGATTTTGGCGCATCGAGGTTCTCGCGGTCGAGCCGCCGGATCCAGGTGATGGCGCGCTTCACCCGCGTCTGGTTGTTGGCGATCACGATCAGGCTGTTGATGCCGGGCACCGGAATGATCCGGAGGGCATTGCTCCCCGCGCTGGCGCTGTCCTGCGCGAAGACCTTCGAGACCTGCGCGGCAACGTCGTCGGCACGGCCGTTTTCGAGTGAGGCCATGCCGAAGGTCTGGTTCTTCATCGTGTCGACGTCGAAGTTCATCACCACCTCGACCAGCGACCGGCGCTGCGAGGCAGGCCCGCGGATCAGGATCATGCTGCCGGCATTCCATGCCCGCGAGGACCCCATCTGCTCCATGAAGCCGTCGAGCAGGTTCACCATGGCGCTGGGTCCGACGAAGCGCAGCGGCACGGCACTCACGCCGAAGCCTGCCGACACGTCCTCGCCCCTGTCGAGCTTCTGCGCTTCATTCTCCATGCCCTGCAGCAGCACGACCTTGAAATTGCCGTCCGACTGCACGAGGCCCGCATTGGCCATGCGCAGCGACGCCTCGAAGGCATCGAGCAGCTGCCGCGCATTGAGCGGCCGGTTGCTCACCATGGTGATGGTGCTGGACTGAAGGAGGTTGGGGTCGATCGTGTAGTTGTACCCAAGCGTCTCCCCGAGGATCAGCTTGCTCGCCTCCCCCACGGTCGCAGCGTCGAGGTTGATGGTGAACTTTCCGTCCTCCTGCTGGGCGAGGCCGGCCGGCGGCTCATCCGGCAGGTCCTCGATCGAGCCCGTGGCCCCCGCGAAGACCTCGTAGCGCGATGCCTGCGCGGCCGGCTTCATCACCGGGCCGCCGCCGCGGCCCGTCACCTTGCGTGGCGTCTTGGCGGTGAGGTCGATCTGGTTGGTGCTCTGGAGCGAGGCGGTGGGCGCCTGGCAGGACGCCAGCAGCAGCCCCGCGCACCCCAGGAGCGCCGCGCCGGAGAGGCTGAAAAATCGAGTCCTGATGCCGTGACGAAGGCCGGCCGAAGGCAAAGCGCTACTCCCTGCAGCCGGAGCCCATCGGCCCTGACCAGCGACGAAAAACCTAATGATCGGTGAAGCTTATGCGTCGATTCGGTAAGCAAACCCTTAATTCAGGGTTGCGCATGTCACCAGAATGAACCAGCCTCGAGCACGCGCCAGACCCAGAAGCCGAGGATCACCGGCGCGATGAAGCTGCCGAAGGGGATTTCGTCCGTCATGGCCAGCTTGCGGCCCGGCCGCAGCGCGGCGACGAGCACGCCCCCAAGGCCGGCCAGGGCCGCGGCGAGGCAGGCCGGCGCCAGCAGGTGGGGGCCCAGCCACGCCCCCGCCACCGCCGCCAGCTTGACGTCGCCCAGTCCGAGCCCGTCGAAGCCGCGCAGCCGGAACCACATCGCCCGCAGCAGATAGAAGCTGCCCCCCGCGATGACCGCACCGAGAAGGCTTTCCGTCAGTCCCGCCATCCAGTCACCGCCGTGGAACACCAGGATGTTCGCCAGCACGCCGAGTGGAACCGCGGGGAAGGACAGCACGTCGGGGATGATGAAGTGCCGGAGGTCGGTCAGCGTGATCAGCGCCATCAGCAGCGCCAGCACCCCGGTCGCCAGCGCCGCCAGCGGCGGCATCACGGCGAGGCTCGCCGCGGCCAGCACAATGGCAAAGCCGATGCAGCCTGCAATCGCCATGCGGCCAAGCAGCGGCCCGTCATCCTCTGTCAAGTCGTCCTTCACGCTGGCGAGATTGGACGAGCGCATTGGAAAAGGAAATGCCGGATCTCGTGAGAAGGTTTGCGCATCCTTGCGCGCCAACGCCATCCACAGAAATCTTCGTCTCTTGACCCCCGTTGCCCTCATCGGCAGGACAGTCGCAGGGACGCGAATCCCATGTGCATGACGAGAGATGAATTTGGATACTTCAGCGAAGATCTTCGAAACCATCGCCAGTGAGATTGGCGCGCAACCGAGCCAGGTGGCCGCCGCTGTCGGCCTCCTCGACGAGGGTGCGACCGTGCCCTTCGTGGCGCGCTACCGCAAGGAAGCGACCGGCGGCCTCGACGACACACAGCTGCGCCAGCTCTCCGAACGCCTCGTCTATCTTCGCGAGATGGAGGATCGCCGCAAGACGATCCTCGATTCGATCCGCGCGCAGGGCAAGCTCACCGATGACCTGGCCCTTGCGCTGGCGCGCGCCACCACCAAGTCCGAACTCGAAGACATCTACCTGCCCTTCAAGCCGAAGCGCCGCACCAAGGCGATGATCGCCCGCGAAAACGGCCTCGAACCGCTGATCGACGGCATCCTCGCCGACCGCAGCGCCGAGCCCGAGGCGCTCGCGGCCGCCTACCTCACCGACAACGTCAAGACCCTGAAGGAGGCCCTCGACGGCGCGCGCGACATCCTCATGGAGCGCCTTGCGGAAAATGCCGCGCTGCTCGGCGAATTGCGTGCCTTCATGAAGGCCGAGGCCTTCCTCACATCGAAAGTGGTGGCCGGCCAGGAGGAGAAGGGCGCCAAGTTCTCCGATTATTTCGACCACAAGGAACCCTGGCATTCGGTGCCCTCGCACCGCGCGCTGGCCATGCTGCGCGCCTCCAAGGAGGAGGTCGTCTCGCTCGACATCGCGCCCGATCCTGAAACCGGGCCGGCGCGTGCCGGCCAGATCATCGCCAATGCCATCGGCATTGCGGGTTCGGCGCCCGGCGACAAGTGGCTGCGCGCCGTGGCGGACTGGACCTGGCGGGTGAAGCTCTCGATCACCATGATGATCGATCTCCTCGGCGACCTGCGCGCCCGCGCCCAGGACGAGGCCATCGCGGTCTTCGCGCGCAACCTCAAGGACCTGCTGCTCGCGGCCCCCGCGGGCTCGCGGCCCATCCTCGGGCTCGACCCCGGCATCCGCACCGGCGTCAAGGCGGCGGTGGTGGATTCCACCGGCAAGCTGCTGGCCACCGACACGCTCTATCCCTTCCAGCCGAAGAACGATCTCCGCGGCGCGCAGGCCACGCTGCTCCGCCTCGTTACCCAGCACAACGTCGAGCTGATCGCCATCGGCAACGGCACCGCGAGCCGCGAGACGGAGCGCATGGTGGCGGACGCATTGTCGCTGCTGCCGAAGGACGCGAAGGCCCCCACCAAGGTCATCGTCTCGGAAGCCGGCGCCTCGGTCTATTCGGCCTCCGAACTGGCCGCGAAGGAGTTTCCGCAGCTCGATGTCTCGCTGCGTGGCGCCGTCTCCATCGCGCGCCGCCTGCAGGATCCGCTCGCCGAACTCGTCAAGATCGAGCCCAAGTCCATCGGTGTCGGCCAGTACCAGCACGACGTCGACCAGTACCAGCTCGGCCGCTCGCTCGGCGCCGTCGTCGAGGATGCGGTGAACGCCGTGGGCGTCGACCTCAACACCGCCTCCGCCCCGCTGCTGGCCTATGTCTCGGGCCTTGGGCCGGGCCTCGCCGAGGCGATCGTCGAGCACCGCCACGCCCATGGCGCCTTCCGGTCACGCCAGGAACTCCTCAAGGTCTCGCGGCTTGGCCCCAAGGCCTTCCAGCAATCGGCGGGCTTCCTCAGGATCCGCGACGGCGAGGAGCCGCTCGATGCCTCCGCCGTCCACCCGGAAGCCTATGGCGTGGCGCGCCGCATCATCGAGTCCTGCGGCCGCGACATCCGCAGCCTGATGGGCGACACCGCGAAGCTCCGCGCGCTCAAGCCGCAGGACTTCGTCAGCGAGAATTTCGGCCTGCCCACCGTGAAGGACATCCTCACCGAACTCGAGAAGCCCGGCCGCGACCCGCGCCCCAGCTTCAAGACGGCGACCTTCACCGACGGCGTCGAGACCATCAAGGACCTGAAGCCCGGCATGCAGCTCGAAGGCACGGTGACCAACGTCGCCGCCTTCGGTGCCTTCGTCGACATCGGCGTCCACCAGGACGGCCTCGTTCACGTGAGCCAGCTCGCCGACCGCTTCGTGAAGGACCCGCATGAGGTGGTGAAGGCGGGCGACATCGTGCGTGTCCGCGTCGTCGAGGTGGACGTGGCGAGGAACCGCATCGGCCTCACCATGCGCAAGGATGGTGGTGAATCGGCGCGCGAGCAGCGCCTCGCGCGCGGCAACCAGCCGGACCAGAAGGGGGCGAAGCAGGTGGCGAAGTTCGGCACCGCGAAGCCTTCAGCGCCCGCGCAAGGCGGCAGCCTGGGTGCCGCCCTGCTCGAGGCGATGCAGCGCAAGCAGCGCTAGTTGAAGGCCTGCTGCTGCAGGCTCCAGCCGAGCTTCGCAAGCTGCTTCTGTGCCAGCGGCGTCGCCGTTCCGGTGATGACGAGCTTCATCGGCCCGGTGATCCCCTGGGCGCGGGCCGCCTGGGTGATCGAGGTGATGGCGCTGCTGGTATTCGCCGTCCACGACAGCGCATCGAGCGGGAAGATGCCGAGCAGGCCGTTGTCGGGCGTCGTTGCCATCGGCATGGGCACGCCGGCGATCGCCACGAAGCCGGTGATGGAGCGCATCTTCTTCTGGTACGAGGCCATCAGCTCGATGCGCCAGCGCATGAACTCGGCATCGTCGCGCGTTGCCGCCTGGGCGGCGAGGCCCAGCAGCGCATCGAGGTTCCGGAGCTTGCCCATGCCGCTCAGCGCACCGGTCATCGCGGTCATGTCGGTCGGGGTATAGTTGGGGTTGGCGAGCAGCTGGTCCACGATCTGCGGCGACACGCCCATCTTGCCGAGCGCCTTGCGGTTCATGTCGAGGAGCTGTGCCGCCGAATAGTCACGCACCATGTCGTTCAGCGAGCCGGCGGTGGACACGTTCGAGATAATGGTCCCCGCCGCACCCGGGATCGCGATGAAGGCGCCGGTGACCACAAGTCCGCCGGCCGCCGCCGCATTCGACATCTGGTCCAGCTTCTGCTTCAGCGGCGGAAACTGCGAGTAGGGGTCGACGCCATATTGGTAGGCGATCAGCCGGCGCTGCTTGGCAGCACCGGTGATCGACTGCACCGCGCTTTCCTGCGTCTTGCCGCGGTTGCGGATGCCGGAGCCGATGGAGTTGAACAGGTTGCCTACGCCCGACACGGTGTTCTTCACCGTGTCGACCGGGGCGGTCACCAGCTTGCCGGCGAACTGCACCGGCTTGACGCCCGCCTTCACCAGCGCATTGGCGAACTCCTCGGACTGCGAGGTGCGCTCCATCGCGTCGATGGCGGCGAGTTCCTTGAAGCGGGTCTGGAGCCGGTGGTCGCCATGCACGACGACCGGTCCCCAGGGCGTCTGCAGCGAATAGATGCGCACATAGCCGTCGCTCGGCACCTTTTCGGCCACCTTGTAGCCCGGCCCCTGCACCTCGTCGCCCAGCACGGTGCTGGCCTTGAAGACGGGCGGGTTCTCGACGTCGGCGGCGCCGGCGCCCCCGCCCAGCGTGGCGAGAAGAAGTGCTGCTCCGGCAAGCCTGATGAAACGCTGCATGTGATCCTCTGGCGCAGTGTGAATCGCGATCAAAGCCGATTACAGCGGCCCTGCCTGCGAAAGCAACCCGCAGGCGCCCGCTGTCGTCAATTGGCGATGAGAGGTTGAGGCGGGCGCCCCAGCATCACCGCCGTGGCGTCATCGGCCGGCTTGAAGCGCGGGAAGTGCCGGCAGTCGGGGTCGCTTGCCTCCGCTGCGCGCAAGGCTGCCAGCACCGCCTCCACCCCTGCCGCGCTGGCCTCCATCAGCCCGGCCGCGTCATGCAGCCCGTAGTGGTCGACCGCCCGGTAATAGCCGTCGGTGCACAGCAGCATCTGCGCAGGCTGGCCGATGTCGATGATCTCGGGCATCGCCAGCGCGTCGCGGCTCGCCTCGAGAATGGAATAGCCGTCAGGCCGGTTGCGCTTCGCCCGGCCTTCCTTCAGCTGCGGCGCGAATTCGGCGAGCAGCGCCTTGATGTCGAGCATGCCGGCATCGCGGCGCGTCCTCACCTCGCGCGTCAGCCAGTGGTCCAAGGCATTGTTGGGCGAGGCCGCATGGATACGCTGGCGCCCGTCGCCGTCCCGCACCAGCAGGCAGGAATCGCCCAGCCGCAGCGCCTGCCACCCCGCGCCATAGCGCTTCACCAGGATCAGGCAGGCCGCCGGAGGGTCATAGTCGCGCGGCAGGTCGACCGCAGCGGAGGCAGCCGCGAAATCGGCGATCAGCCCCGCCACCAGTTCCGCGAGCAGCGCGTCCAGGGGCATGTCCCTGGCGGCGAGCGTGCGGATCCGCGCATCCGCCCGCGCCACCAGCCAGCGCGCGTCGGTGCCCTCGCCAAGGTCGTTCCGCCGGTTGATGCCGGTCACGCCATCGAAGATCCAGGCGGCGGAAACATCCTCGGCCGTCCCGAGCCAGCCGAAACCATCCTCGTTGATGGCACCGCTGCCTTCCGTCACCGCGCCGAGAAGCCTCACAGCTTCACCACCTCGCCGGTCCGCACGCTGTGGTCCGCCGCCAGCACGATACGCAGCGAGCTGATCGCATCCTCGACGTGGCGGTCCATGTCGCGGTCGTTGCGGATCGCGTCGAGGAACAGCAGCTGTTCCCGGTTGCACAGCTCCTGGTGGCCGGGCTCGTCATCCATGCGGATGATCTCGTCGGGCGTCACGAACTGCCCCTCCGGGTTCAGCAGCCCGTGGTGCACGCGCAGTGCCGACGTCTTCGTATGGCTGTCGACATCCGCCGACTGTGTCTTCGCTTCCTCCATGGCGATCGACACGGAGCCCTTGGGCCCGATCATGTCCTTCACGAAGAAGGCCGTCTCGCTCATCATCGGGCCCCAGCCCGCCTCGTACCAGCCCACCGACCCGTCGTCGAAGGTCACGTGAAGGTGGCCGTAGTTATACATCTTCGCATCGATCTCGGAGGTGAGCCGCGCGCCCACCGCATGCACGCTGACGGGTTTCGCCCCCGTCACCTGGCACATCACGTCGACGTAATGCACGCCGCAATCGACGATGGGGCTGATCGAATTCATCAGGTGGCGGTGCACCTGCCACTGCGCGCCCGATGACTGCTGGTTGAGGTTCATGCGCATGACGAGCGGCTTGCCCAGCGTGCGCCCCACCTCGACGAAGCGCACCCAGGAAGGGTGCACGCGCAGGATATAGCCGATCACCAGCTTCAGGCCTTTGGCTCTGGCGAGTGCGGCAATCTCCTCCGCCTCCGCCACCGTGTCGGCCAGCGGCTTCTCGATGAACACATGGGCGCCGGCCTCGAGCGCCATCCGCGCATAGGCCGCATGCGTATCCGGCCAGGTGTTGATCGACACCGCGTCCGGCTTCAGCGCGGCCAGCGCCTCGGCATAGTCGTTGAACTGCGCCACGCCGGGGAACTCCGCCTTGAGGTCGTCGCGCCCGGCGATGCCGCGGCTGCACAGCCCGGCAATCTCGAAGCCGTCGATCGATTGATAGGCCCGCGCATGGCTGATCCCCATGTTGCCCAGCCCGACGACGAGCACCCTGATGGTCTTCATTGTCCGTTGATCCACGTTTGCCTGACATGCAAGTCTTCGCCGAGCAGCACCATGCTGGCAAGATGGCCCGGCGCAATGCGGCCCAGCTCATGCGCACAGCGCAGGAAGGAAGCGGGGTTCAGCGAGGCCATGCGCAGCACCTGCCCGAGCTCCATGCCCAGCACCTCCACGCAATGGCGAACCGCCGCATCCATGGTGAGGTCGGAGCCCGCCAGCGTGCCGTCGGCCAGCGACAGCCGCCCCTTGTCGCGCGTCACGGTGCGCCCCTGCAGTGCGAAACTGTCCGGCCCGCCCGCCGCCGTCGGCATGGCATCGCTGATCAGCATCATGCGTGCGGCGGGCTTGGCGGCGAAGGCTGCCTTCAGGGCCGCATCATGCACATGGTGCCCGTCGGCGATGATGCCCACATAGGCCTCCGCATCGGTCAGTGCTGCGCCCACCAGCCCCGGCTCGCGCCCCGTCATCTGGCTCATGGCGTTGTAGAGATGCGTGATCGCGCGTGCGCCCGCGTCCAGCGCCGCCCGTGCTTCCGCGTAACTTGCATCGGAATGACCGAGGCTCACCAGCACGCCGGCCTGCGTCAACCTTTGCACCATTGCCGGCTTCACCCGGTTCGGCGCCAGCGTCAGCATCACCGGGCAGTACATGGCAAAGCCGGCGATGGCATCGGCATCGGCGTCTTCCATCTCGCGGATGAAGCGTGCCGCATGCGCGCCCTTGCGGGCGACATCGAGGAAGGGCCCCTCGATGTGAATGCCGAGAACGCCCGGCACGCCCTCGGCCATGGCGCGCGCAACGCTCGCCACCGCCTTGGCGATCACCTGCGGCGCATCGGTGATCACGGTCGGCAGCATGCCCACCGTGCCGAAGCGCCGGTGCGCCGTGGCGATGGTGCGTACCGTCTCGACGCTGGGCGCATCGTTGAGCAGCGCGCCCCCGCCGCCATTCACCTGCACGTCGATGAAGCCCGGTGCCAGCAGCCCGCCACCAAGCTCGCGGCGCTGGGCCGCGCCGGTCTCCCCCTCGGGCACCACGGCCAGGATGCGCTGGCCCTCGATCACCACGGCATGGCGGTCGAGAAAGGTCTCGCCGGTAAAGATGCGCGCCCCGGTCAATGCAGTGGCCATCACAGCGTCTCCGTCACTTTTTTCAGCAGCCGCGGCCGGTCGGGGTTGCGGCCCAGTGCCACCGCCACCTGCTCGATCGCCATGTAGGCCGTGGCGATCATGCTGATGGGCTCGAGCAGCGCGTGGCCGGCGGGTGCGAAGGGCAGGCCGTCGCCCACCACGCGCACATCCGCCCCCGTGGCGCGCATCTTCGCTGCCGCTTCGAGCGTGTTGGCGCGTGCTGCATCGCCGGGGGCATAGATCAGCACGGGAAAGTCCCTCGCCATCAGTTCCCACGGCCCATGCATCACTTCAGCCACCGAATAGGCCTCGGCATGTATGGCGCAGGTCTCCTTCAGCTTCAGTGCGGTCTCCTGCGCGATGGGGTAGGCGGGCCCGCGCCCCAGCACGAAGAGCGAGGCCGCATCCTTTGCAAAGGCCGTGAAACCCGGCCACGGCAGGCGCACCGCCGCGGCCAGTGTCTCCGGCAGGCGTGCCACGGTGGCATGCAGTGCGGCGTCTCCCGACCATTGCGCCACGATGGCCGCGGCGGCCGCGCAGGATGCGATGAAGCTCTTGGTCGCCGCCACGCTGCGCTCCGCGCCCGCCTGAAGCGCGAGGCAGATGTCGGCATTGCGGGCAGCGGGTGACTCCGCCACGTTCACCAGTGCCACCGTGACGGCACCCGCCGCCTTGGCCGCCTGCTGCAGCGCCACGATGTCCGGGCTCTGGCCGGACTGCGAGATGGTGAGGCACAGTGCGCCCTCTGCCTTCAGCGCGGCGCCATAGACGGAGACGACGGAAGCCCCGACCGAGGCGCAGGGCACCCCCGTCACGATTTCGCAGAGATACTTGAAATAGGCCGCGGCATTGTCCGAGCTGCCGCGCGCACAGGTCAGCACGACAGGGGGCGGCGCCCGCCGCAGCCTGGCACCGAGGTCGGCCAGCGCCTGCGCATTGTGGTCGAGGAAGCGGGCGACCGCCTGCGGCGCTTCCGCCGCCTCCTGCGCCATGAGGCTCATGACCAGCGCTCCGGAAGCCCCTGCGCGCGCCTTGCCATCATGATGGCGCCGTCCACCGCATCGGCCTGCGGCGCGGCGAGCGCCCGTTTCACGTCGGCATCGAGATAGGGCGGATAGACCCCGGACAGGCCACCCAGCAGGCAGACCGTCCGCGCCCCGCGGGCCAGCAGCGCCCGGCCGAGATTGGAGATGGCGCTGGCGCCCTCGATCACGATCATCATGCCCTGCACATCGCCCTCGGCCGCGCATTCGAAGACCAGCGGCGCGAACTGCGCATAGTCCTTCGGCTTCGCCTGCTCCGACCAGCGCGACAGGTCGAGCCGGTTGCTCCCCGTGCGCGCCAGCAACTCGGTAATGAGCCGCGTCGGCTGTAGCAGGCCGTCGAGGGCCAGTGCCGCGCGCCGCACCGCATGGTGGCCCACCCAGGCCCCCGATCCATGGTCGCCCAGCTGGAAGCCCCAGCCGCCCACCATGTGCCGCTCGCCACCCACCAGCGCGAAGCCGATCGATCCGGTGCCAGCGATCACGATGCCGCCGTCGCCGCCGCCGAAGGCACCCACGCAGGCGGCATAGGCATCATTGTCGGCGGTGACGCTGGCGAAGGGCAGGGCGGCGTCGATGATCTTCTCCGCTCCCACCGAGGTGACGATCCCTGCAAGGCCCAGCCCGGCATGGATCTGCTCGGTCGTCAGCCCCGCCAGCGCCGCTGCCGCGCGCGCCGTCTCGATGATGGTGGCCAGTGCCCCGGCGAAGTCCTGGTAGATGTTGGAGGCGCCCCCCGTCGCCTCGCCCAGCAGCGTGCCCCCGGCGGAGCGGATGCGCGCGCGGCAGCGGCTGCCGCCGCCGTCGATGCCGAGGAAGAAGGGTCCCTTGCTCATGCCGGGCATGCTAGCAAATCATGCGGGCAGGGAAAGCGCCTTGACCTGCGCGGCATCCACTTCTCTACTGCCGCCATGAAAGAACGTCAGACCGAGCAGTCCGGCAGCTACATCGGGCTCGACACATGGACCGATGCGCGCATCCTTGATGTGCTGCTGGCCGGGCAGGAACGCGCCATCGCCGCGGTGCGCCAGGCCTTGCCCGCCATTGCCCGGGCCGCCGCCACGCTCTCCCAGCGCCTCGCCGCCGGCGGCCGCCTCGCCTATGCCGGGGCCGGCACCTCGATCCGCGTCGCGGTCCAGGACGGCACCGAGCTTCCGGCCACCTTCGGCATGCCGGAATCGCGGCTCCTCTATCTCATCGCCGGCGGCCGCGCCGCCATGTTCGACACGCTGGCCGATGCCGAGGATGACGCGGCGGATGGCGCTGCACAGGCCGAGGTGCTGACGGCCGCCGACACGCTCATTGCCGTCGCGGCGTCGGGCGCCACGCCCTTCACCATCGCCGCGGCGCGGCGGGCCCGCGAAAAGGGGGCCTTCGTCATCGCCGTGGTCAACAATCCCGGCTCGCCGCTCGCCGCGGCCTCCGACCTCGAGATCCTGCTCGCCTCCGGCCCGGAGGTGATTGCGGGTTCGACCCGCATGGGCGCCGGCACGGCCCAGAAGGCGGCCCTCAACCTGCTCTCCACGCTCACGCACATCCGGCTCGGCGCCGTCCATGACGGGCTGATGGTCAATGTCGAAACCGGCAACGCCAAGCTCCGCCGCCGCGCCGCGGGGATCGTCGCCACCATCGCCCGCGTCGATGACGAGCGCGCCCACGCCGCCCTCGCGGCGGCGCAGGGCCATGTGAAGCCCGCCGTGCTCCTGTGTGCAGGTGCTAAGGATCTTGCTGCGGCGCAGCAGCTTCTTGCTGCCGCGGACGGCAACTTACGTCTGGCCATGTCGCGGATTGCCGATACATAATGGCCCAATAAGATTTCAACGGGAGGAAGCACATGCTGACCAAGGGACTGAAGACACTGCTGCTCGGCGCCGCCGCTGCGGCCGCACTTTCCGGTGCGGCGTCGGCCGGCACGATCACCATCGAAAGCTGGCGCAACGACGATGCGCAGATCTGGAAGGACAAGATCATCCCCGCCTTCCAGGCCAAGCACCCGGACATCACCGTCGAGTTCACGCCGACGGCGCCGAAGGAATACAACGCCGCGCTCAACGCCAAGCTCGAAGGCGGCACCGCGGGCGACATCATCACCTGCCGGCCCTTCGATGCCTCGCTCGAGCTCTACAACAAGGGCCACCTGGCGCCGGTGAACGACCTCGCCTCCATGGCCAACTTCTCCGACGTCGCCAAGAGCGCGTGGACGACCGACGACGGCAAGACCACCTTCTGCGTGCCCATGGCCTCGGTCATCCACGGCTTCATCTACAACAAGGACATCTTCAAGGAACTGGGCGTCGAGGAGCCCAAGACCGAGGAGGAGTTCTTCGCCCTGCTCGAGAAGATCAAGGCCAATGGCACCTATGTGCCCCTCGTGCTCGGCACCAACGACCAGTGGGAAGCCGCCACCATGGGCTTCCAGAACATCGGCCCCAACTACTGGAAGGGCGAGGAAGGCCGCAAGGCGCTGATCGACGGCACCGGCAAGCTCACCGACCCGGCCTATGTCGAAACCTTCACCACGCTCGCCAAGTGGGCCCCCTACATGGGCGACGGCTACAAGGCCCAGACCTATCCTGACAGCCAGAACCTCTTCGGCCTCGGCAAGGGTGCGATCTATGCGGCGGGTTCGTGGGACATCTCCACCTTCCGCGGCCAGAACGTCAACATGGGCGCCTTCAAGCCGCCGCTGCCGGCCGGCGCCACCGACTGCTACATCTCGGACCACACCGACATCGGCATCGGCATGAACGCCAAGTCGAAGAACCAGGCCGATGCCAAGGTCTTCCTCGACTGGATCGGCTCGGAGGAATTCGCCAACATCCTCGGCAACGAGCTGCCGGGCTTCTTCCCGCTGTCCAATGCCAAGGTCTCGCTGAAGGACGACGTGGCCCAGACCTTCGTCAACTGGCGCGGCGAGTGCAAGTCGACGATCCGCAACTCCTACCAGATCCTGTCGCGCGGCACGCCCAATCTCGAGAACGAGATGTGGAACGTCTCGGCTCAGGTCATCAACGGCACCATGACGCCGGAGGCCGCGGCCACCCAGCTGCAGGATGGCCTCGCCAAGTGGTACGCCCCGCAGCAGAAGTAAGCTGATGCGAGGGGCCGCAGGCGCGCGTGCCTGCGGCCCCTCCGTCTTCCTGGATGGCGCAACAGCAGCACAGCGGACTGGTCGGCCTGCCGCAGGGCGCGTTCCTGCGGCTTTTGGTGTTCTTCCTGGGCCCCGCCGTCCTCGTCTATTCGCTGTTCTCGATCTACCCGCTCATCGCCACCATCGTGAACTCGCTCTACAGCCACCAGAAGGACGGCACATACCTCTGGCACGGCCTCGGCAACTTCCACACCCTGCTTTTCGATCCCACCTGGTCCGGCCCGTTCTGGAACGCGCTGAAGAACAATGTCGTCTTCTTCCTCATCCACATGTTCGTGCAGAACCCGATCGGGCTTCTGCTCGCGGCACTGCTCAGCTTGCCGCGCCTCAGGTTCCGCGCCACCTACCGCACGCTCATCTTCATGCCCACCATGCTGTCCGTCGTGGTCATCGGCTTCTCCTGGCAGCTGATCCTCTCGCCGCTCTGGGGCATCGCCAAGATGTTCCTCAACTTCTTCGGCCTCGGCTTTCTCTTCGCGCCATGGCTGGGGGTTGAATCCTCGGCCTTGATCACCGTGTCGCTCATCTCGGTGTGGCAGTTCGTCGGCATCCCGATGATCCTGATCTACACCGCACTCCTCGCCATCCCGGACGAGCTCATCGATGCGGCGACGGTCGACGGCCTCAACCAGTTCCAGGCCTTCATCTGGGTCAAGCTGCCGCTCATCTGGCCCACCATCGGCCTCGTCTCCATCCTCACCTTCGTCAACAACTTCAACGCATTCGACCTCATCTATGCGATGAAGGGCGCCCTGGCGGGCCCCAATTTCTCGACCGACATCATGGGCACGCTGTTCTACCGCACCTTCTTCGGCAACCAGCTGCAGCTGGGCGATCCGTCCATGGGGTCCGCCATCGCCACCATGATGCTCATCATCATCCTCATCGGCGTCATGGCCTATCTCTTCCTCGTGCAGCGCCGCATCCAGAGGTACAGCTTCTGATGCGCAAGCCGCTCTCCGCCTTCGCCGTCCACGCCGTGCTGGGGCTCTACACGCTGCTGGCGCTCTTCCCCATCGTGCTGGTGGTGATGAATTCCTTCAAGGCCAAGCGGGCGATCTTCAACACGCCGCTCCAGCCCCCCGGCCCCGCGAATTTCGATCCTGTGGGCTATGCCCGGGTCTTCGAGGACAGCGCGCTGCCGCTCTACTACCTCAACTCCATCACCGTCACCGTCGGCACCATCTTCTTCACGCTGCTCTTCGGCGCCATGGCCGCCTGGGCGCTGACCGAATACAAGTTCCGCTTCAACACGCTGCTGGCGCTGTTCCTGTCGATCGGCATCATGGTGCCGATCCGTCTGGGCTCCGTCGCCATCATCCAGCTGGTGGCGGAACTGAACCTCATCAACACGCTGACAGCCCTCATCCTCGTCTACACCGCGCAGAACCTGCCGCTCGCCATCTTCATCCTGTCGGAGTTCATCGCCCAGATCCCGAAGGACCTGCGCGAGGCGGCGCGCTGCGACGGGCTGTCGGAATACAACATCTTCTTCCACATCATCCTGCCCCTGATCCGTCCTGCCATGGCCACCGTCGCGGTCTTCACCATGATCCCGGTGTGGAACGACCTGTGGTTCCCGCTGCTCCTCGCGCCGGCCGGCGGCAAGCAGACCATCACGCTGGGCGTGCAGCAGTTCCTCGGGCAATACATCACCGACTGGAACGCCGTGCTCGCAGCCCTCTCCACGGCCATCGTGCCGGTCCTCCTCCTCTATGTCATATTCTCCCGCCAGCTGATCCGGGGTCTTACCTCGGGCGCGGTGAAGTGAGGCGCCCATGGCCGAAGTCCTGATCGAGAAGCTCAAGAAATCCTTCGGCGCCGTCGAGGTGCTGAAGGACATCGACCTCACCGTCGAGGACGGGTCCTTCGTCGTCCTCGTCGGCCCCTCGGGTTGCGGCAAGTCCACGCTGCTCCGCGCCATCGCCGGGCTCGAGCCGGTGTCCGGCGGCACCATCACCATCGGCGGCCGCAGGGTGAACGATCTTGCTCCCGCAAGCCGCGAGATCGCCATGGTGTTCCAGTCCTATGCGCTCTACCCGCACATGGATGTCGCCGCCAACATGGGCTTCGGCCTCCGCTTCGCCGGAACCCCCAAGGCCGAGATCGACGCGCGTGTGAACGAGGCCGCCCGCATCCTGCAGCTCGAGCCCTTGCTGAAGCGCCGCCCGCGCGAGCTTTCCGGCGGCCAGCGCCAGCGCGTCGCCATCGGCCGGGCGATTGTCCGCAAGCCGCAGGTCTTCCTGTTCGACGAGCCGCTGTCGAACCTCGATGCCGCACTCCGCATCAACACCCGCGTCGAGATCGCCAAGCTCCACAAGCTGCTCGCCGCCACCATCGTCTATGTCACGCATGACCAGGTCGAGGCCATGACGCTGGCCGACAAGATCGTGGTCATGAACCACGGCCGCATCGAGCAGCAGGGCAAGCCGCTCGACCTCTACTACCGCCCCGCCAATCTCTTCGTCGCCGGCTTCATCGGCTCGCCCGCCATGAACTTCCTCAAGGGCGAGGTCGTGTCCGGTGGCATCGACCTCGGCGCCGACGGCCGCATCGCGCTGCCGCTGCCACCCGGCGCGGAGCCGGGCCGCAAGGTCACGCTGGGCATTCGTCCGGAGCACATGCGGGTTGCCGCAGGCGAGGGTGGCCACCAGCTCGCCGCCACGGTCGACCTGGTGGAGCGCCTTGGCGAAACCGGCTTCGCCCATCTCCGCCTTCCCTCCGGCACGGTGGCCGTCGCGGAAATCCGCGGCGAGACGGGCCTGCGGACGGGCGAGCAAACCCAGGTGGCGCTCGATCCCGCCCATCTCCACCTCTTCGGCGCCGATGGCCGCCGCCTCGCGTAACGGCAGCTTCGCCACGCCTCTGGGTTTAGTCGATCGACCGGGCGATCGGTTTCCAGCGCCACGTAAACCTCAAGGTGCAAACCGTATTCCCTGCCCGCCGGGAACGGTCTAAAGACCTCCTCATTCTGGCGCGGGGCGCATGGGTAGGGAGTCTTGATGAAGATCACCGTCATTGGTGCAGGCTATGTTGGGCTCGTGTCGGCGGCCTGCTTCTCGGACTTCGGTTACGAGGTCACCTGCGTGGACCGCGATCCGCGCAAGCTCGCCATGCTCGAGAATGGCAAGATCCCGATCTACGAGCAGGGGCTGGAGCCCATCGTGGCGGCCAACCGTGCTGCCGGCCGCCTCATCTTCACCGATCGCCTGCCGGAGGCTGTCGCCCAGGCCGATGTGGTGCTTATTGCGGTGGGCACGCCCACCCGCGAGGGCGAGGATTCGGCCGACCTGTCCTTCGTCTATGCGGCTGCCGAGGAGATCGCCCGGGCGATGTCCGGCTTCACCGTCATCGTCACCAAGTCCACCGTGCCGGTGGGCACCGCCGCGAAGCTGCGCGAGATCATCGCGAAGGCCAGGCCCGACGGCGATTTCGAGGTCGCCTCCAACCCGGAATTCATGCGCGAGGGCTCGGCGGTCGAGGACTTCGTGCGTCCGGACCGCGTGGTCGTCGGCGTCAGCGCACCGCGGGCCGAGAAGGTGCTGAGCCAGCTCTACCGTCCGCTCACCGCCAAGAACGTGCCGCTTCTCGTCACCTCCTGCGAGGCCGCCGAGATCATCAAATATGCCGCCAACACCTTCCTCGCCACGCGCATCGCCTTCGTCAACCAGCTGGCCGACCTGTGCGAGAAGGTGGGGGCCGACATCGAGGACGTGGCCCGCGGCATGGGCCTCGACAAGCGCATCGGCCTGCAGTTCCTCGCCCCCGGCCCGGGCTTCGGCGGCTCCTGCTTCCCGAAGGACACGCGCGCCCTGGTCCACACCGCGCGCCAGCAGGGCCATCCCTTCTCCATCGTCGAGACCGTCATCGCCGCCAACGAGCAGCGCAAGCTGGGCCTCGCCGACCGCATCCAGCAGGCGGTGGGCGGTACGCTCGCCGGCAAGCGTATCGCGCTGCTCGGCATCGCCTTCAAGGCCGAGACGGACGACATCCGTGATGCCGCCGCCCTCACCGTCATTCCCGAGCTCCAGAAGCGCGGCGCCTCGGTCGCCGCCTTCGACCCCGTGGCCATGGACAATGGCCGCCAGATGTTCGACGCGGTGCAGTGGTGCGCGGATGCCTATTCCGCCGCCGTCGGCGCCGATGCCGTGGTCATCCTCACCGAATGGAACGTGTTCCGCGGTCTTGACCTCAGGCGCATGGCGCGCGACATGCGCCAGCCGATCATGGTCGATTTCCGCAACCTCTTCCCGATCGCCGACGCGACGGCCTCCGGCATGGCCTATCACTCGATCGGCCGCGCGAGCGTGCTGCCCGCGGCGGGAGCCACGGCCGAGGTGATCCCGCTAAAGACCGGCGCGGTGTAGGCGGGCATGGCGCGTCTCTATGAAAGCAGGAAGCGCATTCTCGTCACCGGCGGCGCCGGATTCCTCGGTTCGCATCTCGTCGACCGGCTGATCGAGCAGGGCCACGAGGTCATCTGCGCCGACAACCTCTTCACCGGAACCAAGCGCAATTTCGAGCACCTGCACAATCACCCGCGTTTCGAGTTCATGCGCCATGACGTGTGCAACCCGCTGAAGGTCGAGGTCGACGAGATCTACAATCTCGCCTGTCCGGCCTCGCCCGTTCACTACCAGTACAATCCGGTGCTCACCACCAAGACCTCGGTCATGGGCGCGCTCAACATGCTGGGGCTGGCCAAGCGCCTCGGCTGCCGGATCTTCCAGGCTTCCACCAGCGAGGTCTACGGCGACCCGGAAGTCCACCCGCAGCGCGAGGACTACTGGGGCCATGTGAACCCCATCGGCAGCCGTGCCTGCTACGACGAGGGCAAGCGCTGCGCCGAGACGCTGTTCTTCGATTATCACCGCCAGCATCGCGTCGAGATCAAGGTGGCGCGCATCTTCAACACCTATGGCCCGCGCATGCATCCGAGGGATGGGCGCGTCGTCTCCAACTTCATCACCCAGGCGCTGCTCGGCGAAGACCTCACCATCTATGGCGATGGCATGCAGACGCGCTCCTTCTGCTACTGCGACGACCTCGTCGAAGGCTTCCTGCGCCTCATGGCATCAAGCCCGGAGGTGACGGGCCCCGTCAACCTCGGCAACCCCGGTGAGTTCACCGTGATCGAGCTGGCCCAGCAGGTGCTGAAGCTCACCGGCTCGCGGTCGAGGATCATCCACTTGGCCCTGCCGCAGGATGATCCGAAGCAGCGCCAGCCCGACATCACGCTGGCCCGCACGGCCCTGGGCTGGGAGCCGAAGGTCCCGCTCGCCGAGGGGCTGAAGCGGACGATCGATTATTTCCGGCACCTGGCGTGAGCCTCTGACGGCGCTTTCCGTTCTCGATCTCATGCCGGTGCGCCAGGGCCACACCGCGCATGAGGCGCCGGCGGAGACTGCGGCGCTCGCCCGCCATGTGGAGGCGCCGGGCGACAACCGCGTCTGGGTCGCCGAGCAGTTCGGCAAGCTGTCCGCATCGTTTCCAGCCCGCCGCAAGGCTGCGAGCTTCTGACGGCGTCAATGATCAGGAAAACTGGTGCCGCTTGCGTGACTCGAACACGCGACCCCATCATTACGAATGATGTGCTCTACCAACTGAGCTAAAGCGGCTTGCCTTGCGGCGCTGCGTATAGGGTATTTCGCGCGGTGCCGCAACCGGTTCGGGGGTGGAAAATGTCAGCCCTCGGCCGGGAGCGAGCGGTTGCGCGGGGTGTCGAAATCCTCGGGCAGGCCGGGGTCGTCCGGCGGGCGCTGGTGCTGCACCATCTTGGGCGCTTCGAGGCTCCTCGGCGCGGCCTCGGCGGCGGGCTCCGGGGCCTCGAGTGCCTCGGCTGGCGCGACGGTGAACCTGTCGGCCTCCAGCTGCTCCGGCATCTCGAAGGGGGCCTTCCATTCGCAGGGCACGATCTCGCCCGACACGGGCGACACCGGCGTCCAGCGCGGGCTGGCAACCCCGTCCGACACCCAGATCGGGTCGCGCGGCGCGGACAGCGCGCGCGCCAGCCACTCGCGGGCCCGGCCCTTGTCGCCCTGCGCCTCCTCGATCTCGGCCATCAGGGCGCAGACGCGCGCCTGCGGCCGGTTGTCGGCATGAGGCGCCAGCGCCTCGCGCGCCATGTCGAAGCGCTGGGCGCGGATCGCGGCGCGGGCCAGCGCCACGGCGCCCTCGAGCCCGCCCCCGCCTTCCTTGAGCTTGCTCTCCTTCAGCAGGTCGCGCACCCGGTCGAGCCGCACCTCGGGGCCGTCGCCGGGAATGAGATGGGCCTGCACCTCAGCGAGCTCCGGGTGGGGCGAGAGGATCCACGTCTCCTTGATGATCTTCGAGGCCTTGCGGGTGGAGGCCTGGGTCACCAGCACGCGCGCCGCCACCACGGCGGCCGGCACCAGCGCGGGGTCGAGCTTGTGGGCGCGCAGCGCGAAGTCCAGCGCGCGGGGCTTGTCCGTGTCCTCCAGCTGCAGCGCTTGCGCCGCCATCATCGCCGCCTGTTTGCGCAAGCCTTCGGGCTGGCTGACGAGGCCGGACTTCACCTGCTGCACCAGCGTGGCGGTGGCGGCGTTCCAGTCCCGGGCGGCCGACTGCAGCTGCAGCACCGCGGTCGAGGCCCAGGCGAGGCGCGGGTTCAGCGCCAGCGCGCGCTCGGCATGGCGGCGCGCCGCGGCCATGTCGCCTGACTGGCGGGCCTCGGAAAACAGTCCGCGCAGGCCCAGTGCCTCGGTGTCGGGCGATTTGGTCATCTCCTCGAAGATGCGCTTCACCTGGGCGCGGTCGCCCTTGAGCTGGGCGGCCTGCGCCGCCAGCACGTTGACCAGCGGCTCGTCGGCCAGCGCATTGCCGGCGATGGCGGCATTCTTCGCCGCCGCCGCCGCATCGCCCGCGCCCGCCGCGATGATGCCGCGCGACAGCGCCTCATAGCCCTTGCGGTTCTTGCGGAAGGAATACCACCGGCCCACCGATTGCGGGCTCTGCCACAGCCGCCGGAACAGGCTCCACACGAACCAGATGGCGACCACCGCCAGCACCGCCAGCACCACGCCGGCGATGAAGCTCATCTGGATCTCGCGGCCGAGCCAGCGGATGGTCAGCGTGCCGGGCCGGTCGGCGAGCCAGGCGAAGCCCGCCGCCAGGCCGACGAGAAGCAGGAAGCGCCACAGCAGCCGGATCATTGTGCCGCTCCGCCGCCGGCCGCGATCTGCCGCAGCACCGCCTCGGACACCTGGTTCACTGCCGCCTCGAGCGCGAGGCGTGCCGCCGCGCGGTCGCGCCACTGGCTGAGCGCCATGGGCTTTTCGCCCTCCGCCGCATCGATCACCGCGATCGCCTGCGTCAGGTCGTTCGCCTCGGCGAAGGCGGCGGCCTTGTCGGCCACCTGGGGCCAGTCCGTGTCGCCGATCGGCCGGATCGAGATGATGCCGGAGAGCGACTTCATCAGTGTGCCGAAATAGCTGTCGTCCTCGGCGGCCGGTGCCGCGGGCTGGGGCAGGGCAGGGATCGCCGCGCGCAGCTCGGCCGCGAGACCTCGGGCATCCGGAATTCCAGCGGCCGCATCCGCGGCCACGACCTCGAGGCCGGAGGCCGCCGGCACCATGCGCGCGATGCGCTCATACTCGGCCTGGAACGAGGTTCCCGCCGCCACCTTGGCCTTGAGGTCGGACAGCGCCTGCGACAGTGCCGCGGTGGATCCCGCCTGCGCCGCCGCGCCGGATCCGGCCTTGAGGCTGGCCATGTCCTTTTCCAGCGCGTCGATGCGCTGGCCGAGTGCGGCAAGCGCCGCGGCATCGGCGGGGATGGCGCTGCCGCCCGCGCTGCCAGCCGCGGGTGCGGCGGAGAGCGACTTGCGCAGCGCCTCGAGATCGGCGCGCGCCGACTTGATCTGCTCGGCGAGGCCCGCATCCTGCTGGCCCGTCTGGTCCAGCCGCGTGCTGACATCGGCCACCTGCGCGGCGGCGGCCTTGGCGGCAGCACTGGCCTGCGAAGCGGCGTCATTGGCCGCGGCGGCCGCCTGTGCGGCACCGTCGGCCTCCTGCTTCACCGCCGCCAGCTGGCTGCCGAGGTCGGTGTTGTTCTGTTCGAGGGCCGCCACCTGGTTGCGCAGCGCCACCATCTCGTTCGACGGCAGGTAGCTCGACAGCACGCCGCGATAGAGCCATCCGCCGCCCAGTGCACCAAGGATCAGCGCCGCGATGATCCAGCCCGAGGCCCCGCGCGGCTTGCGCGCGGGTGGGGGCGGCGTGAAGGCCTGTTCGGCCTCCTCGCGCGGCGCTTCGGCGGCGGGAGATTGGGTCTCCTGCGCGCTGCGGATTTCCTCTGCCTCGAGGTCGATGACCTGGGGCCTGGAACCGGTGTCGTCGTGCTGCTTGCTCATGTCCAAAGGCCTAAAGGGTTCGTCCGCTTTGTTCAAGAAGCGCGAGGATTGCGGCCTCATCGGGGCTGGCGGACACCGCATGGCGCCAGGCCTCCGGCAGCGCCGCCGCGACATTACGCGACAGGCAGAGATGATGAAGCCCCGCGGCCTGCGCGCCAAGCCCCGCTGCCTCCACCAGACCGCGCCAGATCTTGGCACTGCGCGGCGAATAGAGCAGCACCGCGTCGAGGCGGCCCTCGCGCAAGGCTTCCTCCGCCGCGCCCAGCGTTTCGGCGGGGGCCGCATCGTAAAGCACCACGCGGCGGCAGTCGAAGCCGGCAGCGGCCAGCTGTGCCGCGAGGTCCCCCGCCGTCTCCGCTCCCGAGAGATAGAGGATGGGCCCTGCCTCCGGCGCCAGGTGGTCGCGGATGAAGGCGGCCAGGCCGTTCACGTCGCCGCCATGCGCTTCGGCCTCGAAGCCCGCGGCGCGCGCCGCCTTCAGCGACTGCGGCCCGACCGTCAGTGTACGGAAGGATGTCAGTTCATGGTCCGGCGGCAAGGCCCGGATGCCGTTGGCGCTCGTCACCGCGATCGCCTGCCACGGCAGGGCAGGGATGCTCACAGTGGCGCGCGGCCGGATGCTCAGCAGCGGCGCCATCACCACCTCGTGGCCCAGCGCGGCGAGCTTCGCGGTGAGCGGCCCCGCATCCTCCTCGGGCCTGGTGACGGCGATGCGCATCAGAAGGCGATGAGGCTGCCGCCCTCGGCCTTCACCTGCTCGCCCGCTTCGCGTCCCATGCGCTCGGCATCGGCGGGTGATCCTTCGCGCGTGGTCTCGAAGCAGTGCACGCCATCGAGGGTGAGCGCATGGCCGCGGAATTTCACCACGCCCCCGTCGATCACCGCATGCCCCGCCAGCGGCGTGCGGCAGGACCCGTCGAGGGCGGCGAGGAAGGCCCGCTCGCAGGCAACCGCGGTGGCGGAGGGCACATGGTTGATGGCCGCGAGAAGTTCGCGCGTCTTGGCATCGTCGTCGCGCGTCTCGATGCCGATGCAGCCCTGCGCCACCGCGGGCAGCATCACGTCGGTGGGAACGAGCGAGGTGATCTTGTCCGCAAGGCCCAGCCGCTTCAGCCCGGCAGCGGCGAGGAAGGTCGCCATCGCCACGCCCTCGTCCAGCTTCTTCAGCCGCGTTTCGACATTGCCGCGGAACTGGATCACCTCGATGTCGGGCCGCAGCCGCTTCAGCTGCGCGCCACGCCGCACCGAGGACGAGCCGACGACGGCGCCCTTGGGCAGCGCGTCGATGGTCTTCGCCACCGGGCTCAGGAAGGCGTCGCGCACATCCTCGCGCGGCAGCAGCGCGGCCATGACCAGCCCGTCCGGCAGCCGCGCCGGCATGTCCTTCATCGAGTGCACCGCAAGGTGGATCTCGCGGGCGAACAGCGCCTCCTCGATCTCCTTGGTGAACAGCCCCTTGCCGCCGATCTCGAACAGCGGCCGGTCACGGATGCGGTCCCCGGTGGTGGTGATCACCACGATCTCGATGTCGTCATCCGAGAAGCCATGCGCGGCCTTCAGCCGGCTCTTCGTCTCATTCGCCTGGTAGAGGGCGAGGGGGGAGCCACGCGTCCCGATCTTCAGCTTCGGCATGTCTGGTCCGGTAAAATCCTAAGGGTCCTGACAGTCTTAGCTGTAAACTTGGCCGACGTCACCATCCGCGCCCACCGCAGCCCCCCACCCCCACCCCTCCCCCCCCGGGGGGGGGGGGGCCCGCCACGAACCAACCCCCCCACCACCCC
>CAYYTH010000020.1:0-73988 GCA_964474665.1 uncultured Aestuariivirga sp. | reverse complement strand
GGGGGAGGGGAACACGGGCGTTAATCAGGGTTGATCCGGAAATCGGCCCCTTCCGGCAGCGTCTGGCCGCCGTCGACGATGATGGTCGTGCCGGTGATGTAGGAGGCCTCGTCCGAGGCGAGGAACAGGGCGCAATTGGCGATGTCGCGCGGGGTGCCCAGCCGCCCCAGCGGCACGGCCGTCTCCATCGATTTGATGAATTCCGGCGAACGGTGCATCTCCATGCCCGCGGTGAGGATGTTGCCGGGCTCGATGCCATTGACCGTGATGCCGTAGCCGGAGAACTCGAGCGCCGCCGACTTGATGAAGCCGTTGATGCCGGCCTTCGACGCCGAATAATGGCCGTGCCCCGGGCTCGTCACCCGCGGGCCGGTGATGGACGAGGTGAAGATCATGCGGCCCGCGCGCCTTTCCTTCATGTGCGGAAGGGCGGCCCTGGCGGCGAGGAAGGTGCCCTTCAGGTTCACCGCCAGCACCCTGTCCCATTCCTCGGGGCTGGTGTTCTCGATCAGCGTCCAGGGATAGATGCCGGCGTTCTGGACCAGGATGTCGAGCCCGCCTAAACCGTCGATCGCCGTCTTCACGGCGCGCTCGGCATGGTCCGGGCGCGCGATGTCGGTCGCGACGAAGAGGCCCTGGAGCCGCGCGGCGGTGTCCGTGCCGGCCTGCACCTCGGTGTCGGCGATCACCACCTTCGCACCCTCTTCGGCAAAGCGCTGGGCCACTCCCTCGCCGATGCCGCGTGCCGCGCCGATGACCAGCGCCACCTTGCCTTCAAGCCGTCCCATTATGCGCACCTCTCGCCGCGGCCCCGATCAGCAGGCATGCCGCCCGACAGCCGGGTGGCCGGGCCCCTGGCGTTGACGTGCGTCCTCACGCCCAGCTCGCGGTAAACCGTCACGCCTGCAGCTCATCAAGATCCATGGCCGAAAGCTTATCGTAATTTCAGCCATGTCTGCCAACACGCAATCGCCGCTCACGGTCTATTATGACGGGGCCTGCCCGGTCTGCCGCCGCGAGATCGGCTTCTACAGCAAGCGCACCGGTGGGGACGTTGCCTATTGCGACGTCGCCGCCGAGGCCTGCCCCGCTCCCGATCTCGACCGGGGGGAGGCGCTGGCCCGTTTCCACGTGCGCCTGCCGGACGGCGCGCTCGTCTCCGGGGCCGCTGCCTTCCTCGCCCTGTGGCGCGCCACGCCGGGCTTCCGGCTTGCCGGAAAGGCGCTCTCCGCGCCGCCCGTCGTGGCGGTTCTGGATGTGGCTTATGCGGGCTTCCTGAAGCTCAGAAGGCTCTGGCGCTAGGCTGCGCCGATCCAGTCCGCGATGGCGGGGAACTCCGGCCGGAAATAGGCGATCATCCGTCCCTCGGGTGCGGCTGTGGCTCCCTCGGCCCAGGGCGCCACGCCATGCACCAGGTGGCGGTGGACCAGCACGGCCTCGCCCGGCGCGGAGGGCAGTGCCAGGCGCTCGCATGTGGCGAAGACCTGCCGCCGCGCCTCCTGGTAGGCCGCGGTCACGTCGATGTCCTTCCAGGTCTCCGGCGCATGGCCGGCGAAGGCCTCGGCGAACATCGCCTTCATGATGTGGTGCGAGCCCTTCCACACCGTCAGGGGGGCCGCATCGGCCGATTGTTCGGTGAGGGTGATGCCGAGAATATAGGCGTGCGGCTCCTTCAGGTAGCGCCGCTTCTCCGGCCCTTCCGCCAGCAGACCGTCGACATGCGCCGCATCGCGGTTGCGGCGGAAATTGTAGGCCGCCTCGCTTTCCTCGGGCGAAGGCCGCGGATAGCCGGGATGGCAGATCGAAACCTGGGCGCGGTGCAGGGGCAGGCGCAGCCCCAATTCGTCACGCACGAAGCCCACCGCGGCACCGGCCAGCGGCGGCCCGTCCGCCACCACGCCGGTCGCGTCATTCGGCAGCGCATCGACGCCCACGAACCACGTGCCACCGCAGCGCAGCCAGTGTGCCTGCGCGGGGTCCTGTGCGGCCGCGGCGGCAAAGGGCCGGGCATGGCGCGCCCAGGCGCGGCTGGCGTCATCGTCCGGAAAATGCAGGAAGCCCTGCTGGTGGAATGTGTCGGAAAGGCTCATCTGCCTTCCCTAGCATGGCCTGTCCTGAACGGAACTGCGGCATGCGCGCCGGACAGGGCAGGGCTCAACCTGTCGCCATGGTGAACGAGCGGTGAAGGATTTGCGGCGGGCGAGGCGGCAGGACTGCCACAGAACTGGCGTGAAATGCCCGTTTTGCGGATAAACTCCCGTCATTCGAGATAAAATTCAATCAAAGAGTGAGCAAAATCCATCTTTTGATCTGCGTCAACGGGACTTTACGCCATCCCGTCCCCATATTTCGACCACACGGGGCTGCCAAATGGGCGGCTGACAACGAAACGGGCAAGCGGCCAGGGGGCCATGGCTTGCCGCAACCAAGGGGCTTCATCCATCATGAACCTTCGCACCGCTTTTGCGGCAACCCTGATTGCTGCCGTCACGCTCCCCCTCGCCGGCATCGCCCAGGCGGCACCGCTCGGCCGCGCCGAAGTCACCAAGCTGTTTCCCGGCCAGTTCGAAGCGCAGGTGAAGGGCTATCGCGTCAACTTCACCGGCAGCCGCGGCGGATCCATCGTCGGCGTCGCCTATGGCCAGCAGGACACCGGCCGCTGGTTCATGAAGGGCTCGGCGCTGTGCGTCGCCTTCGACAAGTGGACCAAGGGCGAAGCGAAGTGCGGCCGCATCAGCCAGCAGGGCGGCTGGTACGTCGCCAAGGGCAATGACGGCGACGTGCTGAAGTTCCGCCGCACCGATCTGGCACAGAACTGATCACCTGCACGCCTGGGGCTGTCCGATCCCCCGGCCCGGCCCTGCCGCGATTGACGCGGAAGAAACAGCGCGCCATGGTGAATCAAGGATGAACCGGAGACATGGCGGCGTTGGTTTCAGTTAAATCGCGCGGTGGACAGCCGCGCTTCGCGCTGCGGCAGGTTGCTGCCGCGCTGGTCAGCATCAGCCTGCTCGCGGGCTGCACCAGCCTTCCCAGGGGTGAACTGCAGACGCTGGGCGCGGAAGTTGCCCAGAACAAGATCGATTTTGCCCCGCTCGGCGTCAACGCCAAGCGCGCCAAGGCGGCCTATGCGAGCCCGGCCCAGATCCGCTCTGCCTATCCCAAGACCATCCGCGTCGCCACGCCGGGCGGGCGCGACGTGCAGTATTTCGTCGAGCGCGACGACAAGGCCAAGGTCCAGTACCTCGTGGTGCGCGGCACCATGGACGACACCACGCTCAAGGAAGACTTCGAAGTCAGGGTCCGTGATGACCGGGCGACCAAGATCCCCGTCCATACTGGTTTCGACCAGGATGCCCGCGCCGTGTGGAAGGATGCCCAGCCCTACCTGCGGAAGAACTACCAGACCTACCTGGTCGGCCACTCGCTCGGCGGTGCCGTGGCGGCCATCCTCGGCATCTACATGTTCGAGGACGGCTACAAGGTGGCGAAGATCTACACCTACGGCCAGCCGCGCTTCACCACCGCGGTGGGCGTCAAGCAGCTCGGATTCCTGCCGCTCATGCGGGTCGTCGACGAGAATGACGTGGTGCCGCTGCTACCGCCTGACATCCTGGTCAACAAGCAGTTCGGCCCCTACCAGCAGGTGGGCCCCGAGGTGATCGTGCTCGAGGGTCCGAATTACGTCTATCTGCCCGGTCCTGCCGCCAGCGAGCTCAGCCTCGGATCGTTCTGGCGCAACCTGAACGTCGCCGACCTCAAGGACCACAAGCTCGACAACTACATCCAGCGCATCGAGGAAAAGCTCGATGGCAGCCATGCAGTTGCCTACAATGCGCGCGAAAACTACGTCGCCAAGAAGAAGACCATCGCCGCGCTGAAATCCCGGAACTGACCGGAGAGGCCCCGGACCTCTCCGCCCGCCCGGGGCCGCCGCCGTTAACTTAACTTTTCGTTTACGATTGCCCGCCACCGGGCCCCAAGGCATGTTTACGCCATATTAACGATATGGGCCGGGGCTTGAGATGGGGAAGATCGGAAAGGGAGTGGTGCTGATGCTGGGCTGCCTTCTGGCGCTCGCCTCGCCGTCGGTCGCCAGCAGCGCCCAGAAGGCCTCGGCCTTCGCCCGTGAATATTCCGAAACCCTGCCGCCCATCGGCTTCGTCGAGTTTTGCCGCCGCAATCCCGTCAATTGCCAGCCGGACGGCTCCTCCCGGCGCCGCGTGTCGATGACCGAGGAAAAGTGGCTGCTGGTGCGCATGGTCAACGCCTTCGTGAACGGCGCCATCGCGCCGGTCACCGACGAGACGCTCTACGGCACCCCGGAATACTGGACGATCCCCACCGATGCAGGCGACTGCGAGGACGTGGTGCTGCTCAAGAAGAAGATCCTGGTCTCCAAGGGCCTGCCGGAAGAGGCGCTGCGCATTACCGTGGTGCTCGACGAGCACGGCGAGGGCCATGCCGTGATGACGCTCACCACCAACGCCGGCGACTACATTCTCGACAACCGCCGTAACGAGATCCGCGCCTGGGCCGACACCGGCTACACCATGCTGAAGCGCCAGTCGGCGCAGGATCCGCGCAAGTGGGTGTCCCTCGAGCCCGCCCGCCCCGGCGCCTCCGTCGCCGGTACGGCCAGCAAGTAAGCGATTGGAATCCTGATGATTTCGCTTCCCTTCCGCCTCCTCGCCACCGTCGCCATCGCGCTGTTCTTCGCCAGCAAGTGGGTCCGGCGCGCGGTCGCCGCCGTTGGGGTCTCGGCCACCATGGTGGCCCTGCAGAAACCGGACATGCTGCCAATGCTGTCGGCCGGCCCGTCGGCCCAGGTCTCGCTGCTGCAGGCGCTGTCCGCCCTGTCCGGCGGCTGAGCCTCCTGCGACTCGGGAGTCGGTGGACAGGGGCAAGCTCACCGGGTTAAGTGGCGCCATGCGCGGGGGACTTGTCACAAGGCTGAGGTCGATGCGCCGCTGGCTCGCCCATGCGGTGGCACTGGCCCTCGTGTTGCCGGTGCTCATCGGGCTTCTGCCGCAGCCGGCACTTTCCGCCGCCGCGGCGCTGGAGCGCGACCTCCTCTTCTCCGTCTGCGGCCAGGATGGGCCCCAGCAGGACAGCAGCGGGCACCAGTCCACCCACGACCATTGCGTGCTGTGCAGCAACCATTGCCCCAGCTGCAGCCCCAGCCTCGCGTCCGCCGCACCCGCCTTCACGGCCGTGCCGCGCCATTCCGCCCTGGCCGAGGCGGCCGCCGCGGCAGCCATCCCGCCGCCGCTGCAGGCGCTCATCGACGCCAGCCCGCCACGCGGGCCACCCCTTTCCGCCTGAACGACCCGTGATGAACCGGCGCGCTCCACGGAGCCGCGCCCGACTGCTTTCACCGTTTCAGGGGAACATCTCCCATGTCTTCCACGACCATGCCGCAGCAGGACGCTGTGGCGAGTACGCGACTCTATCGCGCCGTCTGGCGCTGGCACTTCTATGCCGGCCTCATCGTCGCGCCCTTCCTGATCATCCTCGCCGTCACCGGCCTCGTCATGCTGTTCGTCACCGGCGTCGTGCCGGAATACGGCGATTGGCTGAAGGTCACGCCGCAGGCCCAGCAGCTGAGCATCACCCAGCAGGTGGACAAGGCGCTGGCGGCCCACCCGGACGGCAAGCTCGGCAAATATGTGACGCCCTGGGGGCCGGACTATCCGGCCCTCGTGCGCGTCGACCTCGCTGACGGCAACCGCATGCTGGCGATCGATCCCTATGACGGCGCCATCCTGCGCGACATGCCCGAGGCCGGCACGTGGAACGAGTTCATGACCAACGTCCACGGCGAGCTCCTTGTGGGCGGCAATGGCGGGCCGGGCGACTATGTTGTCGAAACCGCCGCCAGCCTCGGCATTACCCTGCTTTTGACCGGGCTTTACCTATGGTGGCCGCGCAATGGCCGGGGCCTCGGCACGGCGCTGAAGCCCGACCTCTCGCTCCGCGGCCGCGCGCTGTGGCGCAGCCTGCACCAGACGCTGGGCGCATGGATGTCGATCGGGCTGCTGTTCTTCCTGATCTCGGGCCTTGCCTGGGCCGGTGTCTGGGGCGGCAAGATGGTGCAGGCATGGAGCACCTTCCCGGCGGAGAAGTGGGACAATGTGCCTCTCTCCGACAAGGCCCATGCCAGCATGAACCATGGCGCGACGAAGGAAGTGCCCTGGACGCTGGAGCAGACGCTGCTGCCGGAGTCTGGCTCCGGGGCGGGCCTCGAGGGTCTGCCGGAGGGCATTCCCGTCAACGCCCAGTCACTGGCGGCGCTGGGCCGCGCACTCGGCTTCGAGGGCCGCTTCCAGATTGCGGCTCCCGCCGACGAGAGCGGGGTGTGGACGCTGAGCCAGGACTCGATGAGCTATGACAGCACCAACCCCATGGCCGACCGCACGGTGCACGTCGACCAGTACACCGGGCGCATTCTCGCCGACGTGAAGTTCGCCGACTATCCCTTCTTCGGCAAGCTCATGGCGGTGGGCATCGCGCTGCACGAGGGCCAGCTCGGCTGGTGGAACGTGGTGCTGAACGCGCTGTTCTGCCTCGCCGTCATCTTCGCCTGCGTGTCGGGCGTGGTGATGTGGTGGCTGCGCCGGCCGGTGGGCCGCATCGGCGTTCCCGCCTACCCGCGCGACTTCCGCCTCGGCCTCGGCATGGCGGTGATCGCCCTCGTCGTGGGCCTGGCCTTCCCGCTCGGCGGGGTGGCCATCCTCGTTCTCGCCATCATCGACTTCCTGCTGCCCGCCCGCCTGAAGGAAGCGGGCGCCGCGGGCCATTGACCAACAAGACAAGCAAAGAAAGGACATTCGACATGAAACTGTTCAAGGAAATCGCCTTCGCCTCCGCCCTCTCCGTCGCCGCGCTGTTCACGCTCGCGGATGCGCAGGCCCATGAGGTCAAGATCGGCGATCTCGTCATCCATCACCCGTGGTCGCGCCAGTCGCCCATGTCCGCCAACGTGGCGGCGGGCTTCATGACCATCACCAACAACGGCAAGGAGGATGACCGCCTCATCAAGGCCACCTCCGAGATCAGCCCGGTGACCCAGATCCACGACATGAAGATGGAAGGCGACGTGATGAAGATGGTGGAGCTGCCGGACGGCCTCGCCATCCCTGCCGGCGCCACGGTGAAGCTGAAGCCCAAGTCGCTGCACATCATGTTCATGGACGTGACGAAGCAGCCGGGTGAGGGCACCAACTTCACCGGCACGCTCACCTTCGAGAAGGCGGGCACGGTGACGATCGACTACGAGGTGGCCGCCCCCGGTGCCGACATGGGCGACATGCACTGAGATGTGATCACATCGGCAGGGAGAGGGGGCTATCCTCCCTCTCCCTGCCTGATCCGAGGTTGTTGCCCATGACACAGACGAGATTGAAGGCCGCCGCCGCGGCGGTAGCGCTTCTGGCACTGGTGGCCGTGGGCTGGCTCGGCGTCGAATTGCTGCGCGGGCAGAAGCCGTCGGCGGTGTTCGAGGTGGGCGGCCCCTTCGTGCTGGCCGCGGCACGCGGCGGCACTGTCGATTCTGCATCGCTTGCGGGCAAGCCCTATGCGGTGTTCTTCGGCTTCACCCACTGCCCCGAAGTGTGCCCCACCACGCTCTACGAGATGAGCAGCAATCTCGCATCGCTGGGTGATGCCGCGAAGGACTTTCGCGTCTTCTTCATCACCGTCGACCCGGCACGCGACACGGTGGCGGCGATGAAGGACTATGTCGCAAACTTCGACCCGCGCATCGAGGCCCTCGTGCCGACCGAGGAACAGCTGAAGCAGCTGGTCTCCGACTTCCGCGTCTATTACGCCAAGGTGCCCACCAGCGACGGCGGCTACACCATGGACCACACCGCCACCATCTATCTGTTCGGGGCCGACGGCCGGTTCGCCGGCACCATCGCCTATGGCGAGGCCGCAGAGATGCGGGAGGCCAAGCTCAAGAAACTCCTCGGGGGCTGATGACGCCGTCGGGCACCATGCGTCCCGCCGGTGCCCATGCCTTCGCACCACAATAGCCCAAATCTCTCTTCGCCATGGGCGGCAGCTGCAGGACGCGAGGCGCTCGGTCGAGGGGCGCGAGATCGGCGGGCTGTCGATCGCCGTCGAGATCGGGCAGGCCTGCGGTCACCAGTTGTTCTGCTGCGGGAAGTGCTGGAACAGCCAGGTCTCGCTCAGCGCGTGGCCGTCCTTGGCGCGCAGGTAGGCGCGCAGGTCGACCGGTGCGGGGCCTTCGACGTCGAGGTCGAAGATGATGCGCCAGCGGTCGGTGCCGGCGACGCGGATCGCGAAGGGATTGACCACGCGGCCGCGCGACACGGTGATCTCGGGAATCGCCTGGTTCTTCGTGCTCTCGCGCGTGGCGAGGTCGCCGCCCGCGAAGTCGATGACGTACTTCACATAGCCCGAGGCCTTGTCGCGCACCGCCGGGTTGCCGCCATTGCCACGCCTGGTGGCGACCACGCGGCCGATGGCGGAGGACAGGAAGGGCTCGGCATCGACCCAGTGCAGCCGATAGTCGAGAGAGAAGGACTGGCCCGCCTTCACCGGCGCGCGCGGCGTCCAGAAGGCGACGATGTTGTCGTGGATCTCGTCCTCGGTCGGGATCTCGACCAGCTGCACCTCGCCCTCGCCCCAGTTGCCCTTGGGCTCCACCCACAGGGTGGGGCGCTTGTCGTAGAACACGCCGTCGTCCTCGTAGTTGCGGAAGTCGCGGTCGCGCTGCACCAGGCCGAAGCCCTTCGGATCCTTGTCGAGGAAGCTGTTGGTCATCACCTGCGGCGGGTTGTTGAGCGGCCGCCAGATGCGCTCGCCCGCTCCGGTCCAGATGGCGAGGCCCTCGGAGTCATGCACCTGCGGGCGCCAGTCGCGGGCCTGGCGCTTGTTGGTCTCGGTATACCAGAACATCGAGGTGAGCGGCGCGAAGCCCAGCTGCTCGATGTCCTTGCGGATGAAGATGCGCGCTTCGACGTCCATGATCACGGCCTTGGGCCGGCTGCAGGTGAAGCGGAAGGCGCCTGTCGCGCTCTCGCTGTCGAGCAGTGCGGTGATCACCAGCGCCTCTTCTTTCTCCTCGAGGTAGAACTCGGTGAAGCGCGGGAATTCCTCCGGCCGCGAGGCGGTGGTGTCGATGCTGAGGCCGCGCGCCGAGATGCCATACTGGTTCAACTCGCCGGCCGAGCGGAAATAGGCAGCACCCAGAAAGGCCAGCCAGTCATGGTTGGTGTCGCCCTGCTGCACGCGGAAGCCGGCGAAGCCCAGATCGTCCGGCAGCTTGGTGGCGATGGGCTTGGACTTGGGACCGAAGCTGAAGATGTCCGGCCTGTAGAGCACGTCGCGCGACTGGCCGCCCTCCACGATGGCGATCCGCACCGGCAGCTTGAAGTAGCGCCCGAGGTGGAACAGCCGCACCGGATAGCGCATGCCCTTGAACAGCGCATTCTCCGGCTTGAAGGTGATCTGCTGATAGGCATCGAAGTCGATCTTCTCGAGCAGGTCGGCATGGCGCACCGGTGTCGCCGCATAAGGCTTCAGAGCCATCTCGCGCGCCGTGGCGACGAGGCTGTCGAAGCTGAAGGGCACCGGCCCGGACAGGGCCACGCCATGCACCTCGGCGGCGGCCAGCGCCGGATCGGACGCGGCAAGGCCTGCCGCCGCTGCCGCAAGCACGAATGCGCGTCTGGAGAGTGTCTGGGTCATGTTGGTCCGGCCGCCGTTTGGGAAGGGTGTTGCGTTACTGAAGGGGGCATTCCGTTGCAATCGAAAAACGGCAAGGGCATGGCGCGCCCGCGCATCAGCCCGTGGCGGGGCGCAGGCTGGCCCGCGCCGCCACCCAGCAGCTCAGGATGATGAGGCTGGCACCTGCCAGCGTCTCCCACGAGACGCCTTCGCCGAAGAAGAACCAGCCCAGTGCGATGGCCCAGATGAAGGCCGAATACTCGGTGCTGATCAGGTATTGCGCCTCGGCCCGCGCATAGGCCCAACTCATCAGGTATTGGCCCGACAGCGACAGCGCCGTGATGCCGACGAGCGGCAGCCAGTATTCGCTGGGCAGCTGCATGGCGAGCCATGGCGCCGCGAGGCTCATGATGGCGAGCAGCGCCAGGTTCTGGAAGAACATGATCTCGATCGGGCGGGCGATCTGCGCCTGCTTGCGCGTGAGCACCAGGTTGAAGCCGTAGAAGACGGTGGAGACGAGCACCGACAGCGTGCCGAGCAGCGTCTCCTGGGTATAGGCGGTGCCGCCGAACTGCCCGGCCACGATGATGCCGACGCCGGCGAAGCCCAGCACCGCGGCCCACACCGCCTGCGCGCGGATGCGTTCACCCAGCAGCAGCGCCGCCAGGAACAGCGCGAAGAGCGGCGCGACGAAGCTGAGGCCGATCGCTTCGGCGAGCGGCAGGCGGGCCAGCCCCCAGAAGAAGGTGATGAGGATGACGCCGACGATCGCCGCCCGCAGCACGTGAAGCCGCATTGCGCCGGGGCCGGGCCAGGCGGGCGACCGCGCCGCCCACCCCGCCGCCGAGGCCGCAGCCGCCAGCATGCTGCGCCAGAGCACGACATTGTAGACCCCCACCGCGATGACGAGCGACTTCATGCCCGCGTCCATGGCAGACAGCAGGAAGATCGCGAAGGTGCAGACCAGCACCGGGATCGTCGCGGAGGCGGCGGTTTTCAATTTTCCTGGCCTTGTGAAGCATGCGGGAGCGCAGGCGTCAGGCAGCCTATCCCGGCGCGCCGCGCCGGGCCACCGTCACCCGCGCATTGGCGTCTGCGGCAAGGGTATCGCTCGCCCATTCGGTGCGCAGTTCGATGTCGTGAACATCGGGCGTCAGGCCGAAGAAGCAGGCCCGGTCCCAGGAGAGCTTGGGCAGGGGTACGAGTCAGCCTCAGAGCAAGTCTTTCCCGAGACGTGACGGGACATCGATGGTCAGTGGCCCCAGCACGGTATTCATCCTGCGTCGCCAGCAGGGGCGGCGGTTCGGCAGTGGGACATCTGACTGCATTTCGCCTCCGTCGCCTGCCGGCGCGCCGCCACGGATGGGAACAGCCTGGCGTCCTGCATGGCCGGAAACGCAAGGAAGGACACACTTCCGTTCATCATTGCCGCGTGGGTGACGTTCGCAGAGCCGGCTCAACGCCGGCCGACATGTCATTATCCACCCGTCCTGTGAGGCCGGGTAGACGGGATGAAGAAGGCGGGGTTGCGATAGCTCAGGCCAAACCCGGTCAAGCGCGATTGCCTGCCTCTGGCGCGCCGCAGGTGCGCTGAATGCCGCCGCCAGAACATGGAATGGTGCCCAGGGCCGGAATCGAACCAGCGACACGCGGATTTTCAATCCGCTGCTCTACCAACTGAGCTACCTGGGCGCCCGAGAGGTGGCGGGTGTATAGGAGATCGTCCGGCGGCTGGCAAGGGGAACCTTGGAGGCCGCTTCACGCCTCAATCATCCCGTAAAATCAAGCACCTGCCGCAAGTGCGAAAACATTCCTGCCCTCTCCCTGCGAAAGTCCAATAAAACCGCGGGCGCAATGCAGATATGACTCCTCCTCAAGGATGGGCCACCTTGGGAGAGGCGGGCCCTCCGCGGCAACCTCGCGGGGCGCAGAGTCCCGCGGTTCAATGGGGAGACTCGATGACAGACACGACAATCAGGGCCGGCGACCGCTCGCGGCCAATGACGGCAGAGGAGAAGAAGGTCATTCTCGCCTCTTCCGCCGGCACCATCTTCGAATGGTACGACTTCTACCTTTACGGTTCGCTGGCGGCCATCATCGGTGCGCAGTTCTTCACCGCCTTCCCGGAAGCCACGCGCAACGTCTTCGCGCTCCTCGCCTTCGCGGCGGGCTTCATCGTGCGCCCGCTGGGTGCCCTGTTCTTCGGCATGCTGGGCGACCTCGTCGGCCGCAAGTACACCTTCCTCATGACCATCCTGATCATGGGCCTGTCGACCTTCCTCGTCGGCCTTCTGCCCAACTACAACTCCTGGGGTGCCGCGGCGCCGATCATCCTGATCGCGCTGCGCATGGCGCAGGGCCTGGCGCTGGGCGGTGAGTATGGCGGTGCGGCGATCTACGTCGCCGAGCACGCGCCGGGCAACCGCCGCGGCTACTACACCTCCTTCATCCAGACCACGGCCACGCTCGGCCTGCTTCTGTCGCTGATCGTCATCCTGCTGGTGCAGGGCTACGTCAACGCCAACTGGCCCGAGACGGCAGTGCTCGACGCCGCCGGCGCGGCGGTGATGAACCCCGACGGCACGCCGATGATGATCAAGGCGTTCAACGCCTGGGGCTGGCGCATTCCGTTCCTCGGCTCGATCCTGCTGCTGCTGATCTCGCTCTACATCCGCCTGCAGATGAACGAGTCGCCGGCCTTCAAGAAGATGAAGGAAGAGGGCTCGGCCTCCAAGGCGCCGCTGCGCGAGGCCTTCGGCAACTGGCGCAATGGCAAGATCGCCCTGATCGCGCTGTTCGGCCTCGTCGCCGGCCAGGCCGTGGTGTGGTACTCGGGCCAGTTCTACGCGCTGTTCTTCCTGCAGAACGTCATCAAGCTCGACAGCTTCACGGCGAACGTGCTGGTTGCCTGGTCGCTGATCCTCGGCACCGGCGGCTTCCTGTTCTTCGGCTCGCTGTCCGACCGCATCGGCCGCAAGCCGATCATTCTCGCGGGCTGCCTGATCGCGGCACTGACCTACATGCCGATCTTCAACCTTCTCACGAAGACGGCGAACCCCGCACTCTACCAGGCCCAGCAGACGCCGGTCACGGTCGTCGCCGATCCGGCTGACTGCTCGTTCCAGTTCAACCCGACCGGCACGCTCAAGTTCACCAACTCCTGCGACGTGGCCAAGGCCCAGCTGCAGCGCTCGTCGGTGAACTACTCGACGGTCGCGGCGCCGGCTGGCGCGGTTGCCGAGATCAAGGTCGGCGACATGGTCATCCCGTCCTTCAACGCCTCCGCCAACGCCGCTGCCATCAAGGCCGCGACGGAAGCACTGGCGACGGCCAAGGCCGGAACCGACCAGGCCGCCATCGACGCGGCCCAGGCTGCGCTCGACAAGGAGAAGGGCGTCAAGGCGGCCTTCGAAAAGACCCTCAACGATGCGCTGAAGGCCATCGGCTACCCCGTCGTCGGCGCCGACAACCCGACGATCGCCAAGGCCTCCAACTTCTTCGATATCTTCACGGGCCAGAAGCTGATGCTCGTGGCGATCCTCACCTATCTCATCATCCTGGTGACGATGGTCTACGGCCCGATTGCGGCGATGCTCGTCGAACTCTATCCGACGCGCATCCGCTACTCCGGCCTGTCGCTGCCCTATCACATCGGCAACGGCTGGTTCGGCGGTCTGATGCCGGCGACGGCCTTCGCGATCTCCGCCCAGACCGGCAACATCTATGCCGGCCTGTGGTACGCGATCGTCATCGCCCTGATGACCGTGGTGATCGGCGCCATCTTCGTGCCTGGCGGCACGCAGAAGAAGGACATCTTCGCCGACGACCTGCGGCGCTGATCGTTCTCACATCCATGCGCGGGCGGGCCGGGGTTTCCCCGGCCCGTCTGCGTTTCAGCTGCGCTTCGACTTCGAGATCGCCTGCCAGGCCAGCCAGAACAGCCCCACGATCACCGCGTTGACGCCGAGACCCGTGGCGGTCGCCGTCATCTGCGGCACGCCGGCAACCGGCATGGTGGCCGGGATGATGACTGCGACGAAGACGATGCCGGCGAGCAGGGGCAGCAGCACGCCGGTCTGCTGGCGGGTGCGCTCGGTGGTGTAGATCAGTCCCGCCAGCAGGCCGAGGCGGAAGATGTCGGTGAATTGCGCAAGCGCGAGAGCGGAGAGATCCATGCCGGGTTCCTGACGGTTTCGGGTCTTCTCTTATCAAGCCGCGGGGCAAACACAACCCGAGCCATCGGCGCTACCAGCCCGGCGATGGGACTAAGGTCGGTGTTCCGTGCTGCACGTGTCTGTGGTGAATTCCCGGCCATGCGGATCGCCCTGATCTCGGATATCCATGCGAATCTGCCGGCCCTCGAGGCCTGCCTGTCGGCGGCCGGGCGGGTCAGGGCCGACCGGGTCGCGTTCCTCGGTGACTTCGTGGGCTACGGCCCCGACCCGGAGGCGGTTCTCGCCCGCGTTCGCCCGCTGGTCGACTCCGGCGCCATCGTCGTCCTCGGCAATCACGACCTGGCGGTGCTGAAGCCTTCGAAGGACATGAATCCGACGGCGGCCGAAGCGCTGGCCTGGACGCGCGCGCGGTTGAGCGATGCATCCACCTCCTTCCTGGCGGGGCTGCCCTTCGAGTTCCGCCTCGGCGACCTGCTCTTCGTTCATGCCGAGGCATCCGATCCGACGGCCTGGTATTATGTGACCGACGCGGAGGCGGCGCGCGCCAGCCTCGTCAACTGCACGGCCTCGGTGACGTTCTGCGGCCATGTGCATGTTCCTGCAATCTACTGCCTGTCCGCCACCGGCAAGATGATCTCGCATGTGCCGGTTCAGGACGTGGCGATCCCGCTTGCCGCGCAGCGCAAGTGGCTTGCCGTGCTCGGCTCCGCCGGCCAGCCGCGCGACGGCAACCCGGCGGCCTCCTTCGCGCTCTACGACACTGGCGACCGCACGCTCACCTATCACCGTGCGCCCTATGACGTCGACACGGTGTCGCAGCGGATGCGCGCACTTGGTCTTCCCGAAGCGCTGGCCGACCGGCTTCTCAGGGGGCGCTGAATGGTCAAGGGCAAGCTCAGCACGGGAACGGTCGTCGACGGCTTCCGCATCGACGCGCTCACCCATGCCGGCGGCATGGCCCATATCTGGAGCGTCACGCGCGAGGCGGATGGCGCGCACTTCCTGATGAAGACGCCGGTGGTCTTCGAGGGCGAGGATCCGGCGGCCATCGTCGGCTTCGAGATGGAGCAGATGATCATGCCGCGGCTGAAGGGTGCTCACGTGCCGCGCCATGTCGCCAACGGGGATTTTTCCGTCCAGCCCTACATCGTCATGGAGAAGCTCGATGGCGAGACGCTGCTGCCCTTGCTGAAGCAGCTGCCGCTGCCGGTGGCGCGCGTGGCGGCAATTGGTGTCGCCATCGCCGACGCGCTGCAATCGCTGCATGACCAGGGCGTGGTGCATCTCGACGTGAAGCCCTCCAACGTGCTGTTCCGGCCCTCGGGCGAGGCGGTTCTCATCGATTATGGACTGGCGCATCACCGCGACCTGCCTGACCTGCTGCAGGAGGAATTCCGCCTGCCCTATGGCACGGCGCCCTACATGGCGCCGGAGCAGGTGATGGGCATCCGCAGCGACCCGCGCAGCGACATTTTCGCGCTTGGCTGCCTGATGTATTTCTTCGCCACCGGGGTGCGCCCGTTCGGCGACCCGCAGAAGCTCAAGGGCCTGAAGCAGCGCTTGTGGCGCGACCCCGTGCCGCCGCGCAAGCTGAACCCGGAGATCCCGCCATGGTTCCAGGAGGTGGTGCTGCGCTGCCTCGAAGTGCGGGCGGGCCGGCGCTATCCGAATGCCGCCCAGCTGGCGCATGACCTTCGGCACCCCGACCAGGTGCAGCTGACGGCGCGCGCCGAGAAGCGCGAGCGGGACGGTTTCTTCGCCACCCTGCGGCGGCGCGGCGAGGCGCCGCACATGCTGATCGACCCTGCCCCCGAACGCGCACCGGAGGCCTCCGACGCGCCCATCGTCGCCGCGGCCGTCAACCTCGACGACATGACGCCGGAGCTGGCCGAACAGCTGCGCCGTACCGCGCTGCGCATTCTCGAACGCGCGCCGGATGCCCGCCTCGCGGTGCTGAACGTGCTGAAGTTGAACCGTATCGCGCTGGACCAGACGCTGGACGAGGACGGCCACAACAAGCACATCCAGCGCCTCGTCGGCCTCAAGGACTGGGCCCGGCCGATGAAGATCAGCCAGGGCCGCATCACCTATCACGTGCTGGAAGCGATCGACCCGGCTGACACGCTGCTCGATTATGCCCGCGTCAACAATGTCGATCACATCGTCATGGGTGCGCGCGCCAACTCGACGATGCGCAAGATCCTCGGCAGCGTGTCGGGCAAGGTGGCGATGGAGGCGCCCTGTACCGTCACCGTGGTGCGGGTGCGCGGTGCCGAAGGCTGATCAGCGCTTCCACGCCTGGATGGAGTAGGCGACCGGCATCTTCGGCATGCCGGCCGGCATCACCCACATGCGCCGGCGGCCCTCGACCGGCACCATCCAGGGCGCAAACTGCCAGGCCAGGCGCTCATGCTCGTTCAGCCGTTCGATCGTCAGGCCCGCGTCGATCATCGCGTTCACCACGGCGGACAGCGGGTGCAGCCATTCATGGGTTACCGGGTGTGCGATCTTCGCGGTGTCACCGGTGTAGCTTGTCTCCTCGCTCATGGTGAGCGGCTTGTCGGGGTCATTGCGCCAGTCGAAGCCGACGCGCAGGTGGCCGGCCGTCTCGTCGATCTGCATCAGGGACGGGTGGCCTTCGAGAAGATAGAGCTTTCCGCCGGGCTTCAGCAGCGACGCGGCGACCTCGGCCCAGCGGCGGATGTCCGGCAGCCAGCCGATGGCGCCCCAGGTGACGTAGACCATGTCGAAGAGCCCGTCGATCAGCTGCCGCGCGTCATAGACATTGCCTTCGACGAAGCGCGCATCGAGGCCGGTCTTCTGCTGCAGCATGCGCGCCGCCGCGATGGCCCTGGGCGAAAAATCGAGGCCCACGCAGGAGGCGCCGCGCCGGGCAAGGCACAGCGTGTCGATGCCGATGTGGCACTGCAGGTGCGCAATGCGAAGGCCTGAGACATCGCCGATCTCCGCATGCTCGACGTCGTGGAGATTGTCCTCGCCGGCGAGGAACGCCGCGATGCGATAGCCGCCGGCCTCGTCGCGCAGGTGGATCTCGGCGCGGTCGTCCCAGTTCAACCTGTTCTGGTCGAAATAGGCATCGGTCATGGCGGCCTCCACAAAACAAAAGGGCCGGAAATCATCCGGCCCTTTCGGAACAATCCAGCGCCGGAGCGCGATGGCTTACTCGGCGGCCTTCTCGGCGGCGACGAGGCCCATGGAGCGCTGCTTCTCGGCGATACGCGCCGACTTGCCGGTGCGGCCACGCAGGTAATAGAGCTTGGCGCGACGCACCGCACCACGGCGCACCACCTTGATCGAGTCGATCATCGGGGAGAAGATCGGGAACACGCGCTCCACGCCTTCGCCGTAGGACATCTTGCGAACGGTGAAGTTCTCGTTCAGGCCGCCGCCGGAACGCGCGATGCACACGCCTTCATAGGCCTGCACGCGCGAGCGCTCGCCTTCCTTGACCTTCACGTTGACGATGACGGTGTCGCCCGGGCCGAATTCCGGCACGGCGCGCTGGGCGGCCACGACTGCGGCCTGCTCTTTTTCGAGCTGAGCGATGATATCCATGACTGACTGTCTTCCTTAAAGGGATGGGGGCCTATAGCCCCAACCCGGTTCAAAATCAAATCTTTCCCGACTCGTGGCGCATCCACAGATCGGGCCTTCTGTCCCTGGTCAGGGCCTCCCGCCGCTCCTGCTTCCACCGGGCAATCGCCTTGTGGTCGCCGGAGAGGAGAATCCCCGGAATTTCAACACCTTCCCAGAGGTTGGGCTTGGTGTAATGCGGGTGCTCCAGGAGCCCCCCTTCGAAGCTTTCCTCCTCGCCCGAGGCCTGTTTGCCCATGACACCGGGCAAGAGCCTCACGATGGCGTCGAGCAGCACGAGAGCCGCCGGCTCGCCGCCCGAGAGCACGTAATCGCCGATCGAGACCTCGCGCAGGTTGCGCCTCTCGATCACCCGCTCGTCCACGCCCTCGAAGCGGCCGCAGACGATCAGGCAACCCGGCCCCCCGGCCAACGCGCGCACGAGCGGCTGGGTGAGGGGCTCGCCGCGCGGGCTCATCAGGAGCCTTGGGCCCTCATGCGGCGCGGCGTCGATCGCCGCGGCCAGCACGTCGGGCTTCAGCACCATGCCCGCACCGCCGCCCGCCGGGTGGTCGTCCACCGTGCGGTGGCGGTCCGTGGCGGAGGCCCTTATGTCGCGCGCCTCCAGCGACCAGATGCCCTGTTCGAGCGCGCGACCGGCGAGCGAGACACCCAGCGGCCCCGGAAACATTTCCGGGAAGAGGGTGAGCACCGTGGCCTTGAAGCTGGGGGCCTTAAAGCTCATCGCTCCTCGTCCTCGCGCTGCGCTTCGGCATCGAGGTAGCCTTCGGGCAGGTCGACCACGATCCGGTCCTGGCGCGTCTCCAGCACATACTGGTCGGCGAAGGGGATCAGCACCGTGTCCTTCCGGCCCTCGACCTTCACGTCGATCAGGTCGCCCGCGCCGTAATCCGCCACGTCGACGATCTCGCCCAGAAGGGAGCCGTCGCGCAAGTGAACCGGCAGCCCGATGAGGTCATGGACATAGACCTCGTCATCCTCCGGTTCGGGAAGGCGCTCGCGCGGCACGAAGAGTTCTGTGCCCCGAAGCGCCTCCGCAGCGTTGCGGTCGGTCACGCCCTTCAGGATGGCGATGAAGCCATCCTTCTGCGGGCGAACCCTGGCGATCTCGATCTTCCTTCCCGCCGCCGTTTCGAGCGGCGAGTAGGAGGCGATGGCAGCCGGATCGGCGGTGAAGCTCCTGAGCTTCACCTCGCCCCGGATGCCGTGGGCCGCCGTGATGGCGCCGACGAGAACCATGTCGCGCGGCGCCATGGCTCAGGTCTTAGCCGTTGGCGGCAGCGGCCGCGGCAGCGGCCTTCTCGCGCTCCTGGCGCTTCTTGCCGGGCTGGGCCTTGTTCGGGTTGTTGCGGGCTTCGCGCTTGGCGAGGCCGGCCTTGTCGAGGAAGCGCAGCACGCGGTCGGTGGGCTGCGCGCCCTTCTTCAGCCAGGCAGCGGCCTTTTCGCTGTCGAGCTTCACGCGGTTGGCGTCGTCCTTCTTCAGCATCGGGTTGAAGGCGCCGACCACGTCGATGAACTTGCCGTCACGCGGGGCGGCCGCGTCGGCGATCACGATGTGGTAGTAGGGGCGCTTCTTGGAACCCGCGCGGGCGAGCCTCATCTTCACGGCCATTGTCTTGTCTCCTATGATATCCGTGTACTGATCAGTTTCACTTCTTCTTGCCGAAACCCGGCAATCCCTTGAAGGGCGATCCACCGCCCAGACCCGGCAGGTTGCCGAGTCCGGGAAGCTTTGCGCCGCCGAGGCCCGGAAGCCCCGGCATGGACGGCAGGGAGCCGCCCTTCATCATCTCTTTCAAGTCTTCCGGCAGCGCATTGGGGTCCAGCCCCGCGAGCTCCGCCTGCATCTTCTCGAGCTCGGCGGCATCGGGTGCGCCCTTGCCCATCATCTTGCCGAACAGGCCCTTGCCCTGGCCCATCTGCTTCATCATGCCGGCCATCTGGATGTGCATCTTGAGAAGCCGGTTGATCTCCTCGACCTTGGTGCCCGAGCCCGCGGCCACGCGCTTCTTGCGCTTGGCATCCATGACCTTCGGGTTGCGGCGCTCATAAGGCGTCATCGAGCTGATGATGGCCATCTGCCGCTTCAGCAGCTTGTTGTCGAGGTCCATGCCCTCGACCTGCTTCTTGATCTTGCCCATGCCGGGTAGCATGTTCATCACGCCGCCCATGCCGCCCAGCTTCTGCAGCTGCTTCAGCTGGTCGGACAGGTCATCGAGATCGAAGGCGCCCTTCTTCATGCGCTCGGCGATCTTCTGCGCCTTGGCCTGGTCGATGTTCAGCGCGGCCTTCTCGACCAGCGAGACGACGTCGCCCATGCCGAGGATGCGGCCGGCGATGCGTTCGGGGTGGAAGTCTTCCAGCCCGTCGAGCTTTTCGCCCGTGCCCATCAGCTTGATGGGCTTGCCCGTCACCTGGCGCATCGAGAGCGCCGCACCGCCGCGGCCATCGCCGTCGATGCGGGTCAGCACGATGCCGGAGACGCCGATCTTCTCATCGAAGTTGCGCGCCAGAACCACCGCGTCCTGGCCGGTGAGGGCGTCCGCAACAAGCAGCGTCTCGTTGGGCTTCACGATGTCGCGCACGCTGGCTGCTTCCGCGAGCAGTTCCTCGTCGATCGAGAGGCGGCCCGCGGTGTCGAGCATCACGACGTCGTAGCCGCCCTTGCGGGCCTCCGACATTGCGCGCCTGGCGATCTCGACCGGCTGCTGGCCGGGAACGATGGGGAGCGTGTCGACATGCACCTGCTTGCCCAGAATGGCGAGCTGCTCCTGTGCGGCCGGACGCCTGGTGTCGAGCGAGGCCATCAGCACGCGGCGCTTGTCGCGCTCGGTCAAGCGCTTGGCGATCTTGGCGGTGGTGGTCGTCTTGCCTGAGCCCTGCAGGCCGACCATCAGGATGGCGACGGGCGGCGAGGCGCGCAGGTTGAGGGCGGTGTTCTCACCGCCGCCCAGCGTCTCGACCATCGCGTCATGGACGATCTTGACCACCATCTGGCCGGGCTTCACGGACTTGACGATCTCGGCGCCGACCGCCTTGTCGCGCACCTTGTCGGTGAAGGACTTGACCACCTCGAGCGCGACGTCGGCCTCGAGCAGCGCGCGGCGGACTTCGCGCAGCGCGTCCTCGACGTCGGATTCCGACAGGGCACCGCGTCCGGTGATCTTGTCCAGAATGCCCGACAGGCGATCGCTTAAGGTGTCAAACATGTTCCATTCCCTTCGGCACAAACGAACATCGCACCCGGGGGCGAATCTCGCTGCCGGATGTTGGCCGCCTCACCTCCCGGGAATGTCAAAACCCCATGTGTGAGACCGCCTGAAGACGTTCAAGCCGTCGTGTGATGGGGCCGGACATAGGGGAAATGGGGGAAAGAGTCAAATTCAGGCGGCCGGAAAACAGCCCCCTCATGGCCGGGCCACCGGACCCGCCGGAGGAGGCCCTTCAAAGGGCGTGGAGCGGTCTTCAAGGTCACCCCGCTAGGGGAGTAGCTCTCCTCAAGGTCGCCAAAAAACAATCGTTACGAATTGGGATTTGAGCCCCCTGTCATCTTTCCCTCCCCCTCGTGGGGAGGGATCAAGGGTGGGGGGTGCCGCGAGTCCGCTTCCTGCGCGTGATCCCGCAGCACAACCCCCACCCCTGCCCATCCCCACAAGGGGGAGGGGGAAGTCATTCATATGTTATTGATCAAGAAGCGAAAATCGCTTCCAGCTCCGCGCGCATCGCGGCCGGGTCGGCGTCGATCCCGGTCCAGTACTTCACCCCGATCACCCCCTGGTTGATCAGCATGCCCAGCCCGTCGATCACCGTGCAGCCTCGCCCCTTGGCATCCCTCAGGAATCGGGTGTCCGGCGGGTCGACGATGACGTCGGCCACCACCATGCCGGGCTTGAGGGAGGAAAGGTCCACGTCCAGCGGCCGGTTGCCGTCGGCCAGCCCGATGGAGGTGGCGTTGACCACGATGTCGGTGCCCTCCGGCACCCGGTAGTTGGGCGGCCATAGCGTCAGCGTCGTTGGCGTTTTTGTCTTTTCGTTCAATAGCTTGACCAGAGGTTTGGCACGTTCCGCCGAGCGGTTGACGATGGTGAGCGACTTTGCCCCGGCCAGCGCCAGCTCGACGCCGATGGCGCGCGCCGCCCCGCCCGCCCCGAACATCACGATGGCCTTGCCCTTCGGGTCCACCACCTCCTTGAGCGACTTGAGGAAACCCTTGCCGTCGGTGTTCTCGCCGATGAGCTTGCCGTCGCGGTTCACCGCGCAGTTGACCGCCCCCATGATGGCGGCACTCTCGCCCAGACCATCCAGATGCTGGATCACCGCCACCTTGTGCGGGATCGACAGGTTGAAGCCCTTCCAGCCCATGGCGCGCGCACCCTTCACGGCGTCGGCGAGCTTCTCCGGCGGCACCTCGCAGTTGATGTAGCGCCAGTTGAGGCCGTGGTGGCAGAAGGCGGCCTCGATCATGGCAACCGTCGGGTTGCCGTTGGAGCCTTCCGAGAAGGAGCCCACCAGTTCGCTCGTGAAGTTCCGTGCCGCCACGTCCTGCCTCCCATTTTTGCCGCACGCTATCACCTCCGGGCGGTCTAGCAATCCCCAAGGCTTTTCCCATATAAGCGCCTTCATGACTGAGGCTTCGCCGCTGCACTTCCGCAAGATGAACGGGCTCGGAAACGACTTCGTCGTGTTCGATGCGCGCAAGCGCCCGCTCGTCATGGACGAGGCGCGCGCCCGCGCCATCGCCGACCGCAGGACGGGGATCGGCTGCGACCAGTTGATCGTGCTGGAGCCGTCCACCAGGGCCGACGTCACCATGCGGATCTGGAACAATGAGGGCGGCGAGGTCGAGAGTTGCGGCAACGCCACGCGCTGCATCGCCGATATTCTCTTCGACGAGAAGAAGGCGACGCGCGCCACCATCGACACCAAGGGCGGCTTCCTCGTCGCCGATAAGGGTGGCGAGAAGCTGGTCACCGTCGACATGGGCGCACCCCGCTTCGACTGGCAGGACATTCCGCTCTCCGAGAAGTTCCACGACACGCGCTACATCGATCTTCACGTGGGGCCCGTCGAGGCGCCCCTGATCGACTGGCCCTCGGTGGTGAACGTGGGCAACCCGCACTGCATCTTCTGGGTCAAGGACCTCGACGTCGTCGACCTCGCCAAGGTCGGGCCGATGCTGGAGCACCACCCGTTGTTCCCGCAGCGCGCCAACATCACGCTGGCGCGCATCGATGATCGCGGCCACGTGGTGATCAAGGTGTGGGAGCGTGGCGCCGGGCTTACCAAGGCCTGCGGCACCGCGGCCTGCGCGGTGATGGCGGCCGGGCATCGCCTCAAGCGGCTCGACTCGAAGGCGACCATCACGCTGCCGGGCGGCGACCTCTTCATGGCGGTGCGCGAGAGCGATGGCCACGTCATCATGACCGGCCCCGTCGCCTATGAATTCGAAGGCGACCTGCCGCCGCATCTGGCGGGCTGAGCCATGAGCGCGCCCAAATTCGTCACCTTCGGCTGCCGCCTCAACACCTATGAGACCGAGGTGATGCGCAACCATGCCGAGGCAACCGGCAAGTCCAATGCCATCGTGTTCAACACCTGTGCGGTGACGGCGGAAGCGACCCGCCAGGCGAGGCAGGCGATCCGCAAGGCCAAGGCCGAGAACCCGGAGGCCGAGATCATCGTCACGGGCTGCGCGGCGCAGACCGAGCCTGAGATGTTCGCCAGCATGCCGGAAGTTTCCCGCGTGCTCGGCAACGAGGAGAAGCTGAAGGCCGAGAGCTGGCGGCATGGGGCGAACGCACGTGTCTCCGTCTCCGACATCATGGAGGTGAAGGTGGCAACGCCGCACCTCGTCGATGGGCTGAAGGAGCGGACCCGCGCCTTCGTGCAGGTGCAGAACGGCTGCGACCATCGCTGCACCTTCTGCATCATTCCCTTCGGTCGGGGCAATTCGCGCTCGCTGCAGGCAGGGGACGTGGTGGAGCAGGTCCGCCGCCTCGTGGGCTCTGGTTACTCCGAAGTGGTGCTGACCGGCGTCGACCTCACCTCATGGGGTGCCGACCTCGATGGCGCGCCGAAGCTGGGGCTGCTCGCCAATCGCATCCTGAAGACTGTTCCCGAATTGAAGCGCCTGCGGCTTTCTTCCATCGACTCGATCGAGGCGGACCCGGAGCTGATGGACGTGATCGCGGGGGAGGAGCGGGTGATGCCGCATATCCATCTCTCGCTCCAGTCCGGCGACAACATGATCCTGAAGCGTATGAAGCGCCGCCACGTGCGGGAAGACTCGATCGCCTTCTGTTCCGAACTCCGCGCGCGCCGCCCCGGCATCGTCTTCGGGGCCGACATCATCGCCGGCTTCCCGACCGAGACGGATGAGATGTTCGCGAACTCGCTCAAGATCATCGACGACTGCGGCCTCACCTATCTGCACGTCTTTCCCTTTTCTCCGCGCCCCGGCACGCCGGCGGCGCGCATGCCGCAGCTCGAGAAGCACGTCATCAAGGAGCGTGCGGCCCTGCTGCGCCAGAAGGGCGAGCAGCGCCTCGACCAGTTCCTTGCCTCTGAAGTGGGAGCGACCCGCCAGGTCCTCGTCGAAACCGAGGCCATGGGCCGCACCGAACATTTCGCGCAGGTGAAATTCCAGTCCCGCATGGCGCCCGGCGCCATCGTCACCGCGCAGGTCACCGGGCGCGGCACATCCCATCTCGAGGCCAGGCTCGCCGCATGAGTTTCTTCCGCAAGCTGTTCAACCGCTCCACCCCCAAGGAGGAGCAGGCGCCGCCGCCTGCCGCCGAGGAGGTGGTGGAAATCGTGGCGGAGGACGCACCGGTCCCCGCGCCGCAGGTCGCCGCCGTCGCCGAAGTTCCTGCTCTTGAACCGGTCGTCGAACCGGAAGCGGTTGCTGCGCCGCAGCCCGAGCCCGAGCGCAAGGGCGGCTGGTTCTCGCGGCTCTCGGAAGGCCTGTCCAAGTCGTCGCGCTCGATCACCGGCTCCATCACCTCGATCTTCACCAAGAAGAAGCTCGACAAGGCGACGCTGCAGGATCTGGAAGACGTGCTGCTGCAGGCCGATCTCGGCCTGCCCATGGCGGAACGCATCGTCGCGCAGGTCTCCGCCGGCCGCTACGACAAGGAGATCGACCCGGAAGAGGTGAAGCGCATCCTCGCCGCCGAAGTGTCGAAGGTCCTGAAGCCGGTCGAGGTGCCCTTCAGCTTCAGCGCGGCGCAGAAGCCCTTCATCATCCTCGTCGTCGGCGTCAATGGCGCGGGCAAGACGACGACCATCGGCAAGCTTGGCGCCATTGCGCGGGGCGACGGCTACAAGGTGATGTTCGCCGCCTGCGACACGTTCCGCGCCGCGGCGATCGAGCAGCTCAATGTCTGGGGTGGCCGCATCGGCGCCAAGGTCATGTCGCGCCCCACGGGGGCCGATGCCTCGGGCCTCGCCTTCGATGCCATGGCGGAAGCAAAGGCCGATGGCACCGACATCCTGTTCATCGACACGGCGGGCCGGCTGCAGAACAAGCAATACCTGATGGACGAGCTCGACAAGATCGTGCGCGTGATCAAGAAGCAGGACGAGGCCGCACCCCATGCGGTGCTGCTGGTGCTCGACGCGACCACCGGCCAGAACGCCATGGCCCAGGCCGAAATCTTCACCAAGGTGGCGGGCGTCACCGGCCTGATCATGACCAAGCTCGACGGCACGGCGCGCGGCGGCATCCTCGTCGCCATCGCGGAAAAATTCAGGATCCCGGTCCATGCCATCGGGGTGGGGGAATCGATCGAGGACCTGCAGCCCTTCGATGCCGATGGGTTTGCCCGCGCGATCGCCGGGCTGGAGGAGAGATGAGCAGCTTCACATCCGCGCCCAAGATGGGGCAGGGCACCAAGCTCGTGATCGAGATGGGCCCGCTCGTTGCCTTCTTCATCGCCAACTGGAAGGCCGGCATCTTCTGGGGCACGGGCATCTTCATGGTGGCGACCATCATCGCGCTGACCGCCTCGTGGCTGCTCACCCGCAAGATCGCCATGGTGCCGCTGGTCTCGGCGATCTTCGTCGCCATCTTCGGCGCCCTCACGCTGTGGCTGCACAGCGACCTCTTCATCAAGGTCAAGGTGACGCTCATCAACGCCCTCTTCGGCGCAGTGCTGCTGGGTGGCGTCGCCTTCGGGCGCAGCTACCTGAAGCTCGTCATGGGCGAGGCGGTGAAGCTCACCGAGGCCGCCTGGCGCACGCTGTCGATCCGCTGGGGCCTGTTCTTCCTGTTCCTCGCCGTGCTGAACGAGGTGGTGTGGCGCAGCGTCTCCACCGACGCCTGGGTCAATTTCAAGGTCTTCGGCCTGCTGCCGATCACGCTGGTCTTCGCCCTCGCCAATGCGCCCTTCATGTCGAAGCACATGATCGAGGACGAGAAGGCTTCGTCATAGTTCTTCCAGCCTTCGCTCATTTCACCTCGCCCGGGCTTGACCCGGGCGTCCTTTTTTGGCCGCCGTGAAAAGGATGCGCGGGTCAGGCCCGCGCAAGGTGAGAGGTGGGGCAGCGTTGAAATAGCCGGGGTGCTGGCAGGTTAGAGACCGTCGAAAGCCCCAGCGGGATTGGAAAACGGCGCGAACTCCGCAATCCCTTCGACGCTGCGATACTGCTCGAGCGCCCATGTCACCGACGGGAATGCGATCTCCTGCCAGGGGATCTCGTCCCAGCCCACCATCATCACCTCGAGGCTCTCGGGGCCTGGCGAAAACTCCGGCGCGGCGAGATGTGCCAGATACATGATCTGCACCTGGGCGATGCGCGGGATGGTGTAGACGGCGAGCAGCCTGTCGATCACGATCGCCGCATTGGCCTCCTCGCGCGCCTCGCGCATCGCGGCCTCTTCCGTAGTTTCCCCGACCTCCATGAAGCCCGCGGGCAAGGTCCAGAATCCGATGCGTGGTTCGATGGCGCGGCGGCAGAGCATGATCTTTCCGTCATGGCGCACGATGGAGCCCGTCACGATCTTCGGGTTCACGTAATTGACGAAGCCGCAGGTGGCGCAGACATCGCGTTCATGGCTGTCGCCGTCGGGAATTTCACGCCGGAAGTCGGGGCTCTGAGTCTGAATGGCCATCGCTTGTCAAGTGTTGAAATCTGTGTGCGGATCATCTTAACTCGCTTCCGGGCAAAGGGCACCAACGGATTTTTCACACCGCTTTTTGCTTGCAGCGCAAAAACCGAGCCGCTACTTGTGCGCGGCTCCGCGGGGGTTGGTCCCCACGCTGTCGAGCATCGGTCAAGCCAGAGATGGCACAGGAAATTTCACGCGACGCCGGAGGCACGGACCTCGGGTGCGCGGGCAGGAGACGGGGCGAATGACAACGACCAAGGACGTGAAGCAATTCTCGCGTTCACCATCCCACCTGTTGAAACGGGCGGCGCAATATTCGAACCTCATCTACATGGGCGAGGTCGGCAAGTCGGGCCTCACCCACCGTCAGTTCACGGTGCTTCTCGCCGTCGACGCCAACGACGGCAAGAGCCAGACCGAACTCGTGAAGCTCACCGGCATCGACCGTTCGACGCTGGCCGATCTGGTGGCCCGTCTGCTGGCCCAGGGCTATCTGCAGAGGAAGCGCACCAAGGACGACGGCCGCACCAATTCGATCCGCATCACCGCGGTGGGCAAGAAGATGCTGAAGATGGCCCAGCCCGGCGCGGATGAGGTCGACAAGCAGCTGCTCTCCCTCATCGCATCCTCCGACCGCAAGTCCTTCATCGATAATCTGGCGGTGCTGGCCGCTGAGATGGACCGCATCGAGGAGAAGGAGCCGGCCAAGCCGGTTCGCAAGATCAAGTCCCGCAAGCGGGCCTGAAACCTCCCCTAAACCGAATAGATTTTCGCCCGGAAGGCGGCCGCGAGGCTGGCGCAGCGCTGGCCCATGGCGGTGACGTCGCCATGATCGGGGAAATGCCGCCGCGTCTCTTCCCCAAGCGACCGTAACGCCTCCGGAACGGGCCGTCCGGTCACCTCATAGGCCCGCATCGCCACGGGCGCGAGGCTGGCGAGGGTGAGTTCCAGAAGTTCCCCTGCCTTCTCCTGCTTGCTCCAGGCCAGGAAGACGGGTGAGGCCACGTCATCCTGGGCGAAGCCGCCGGACTCGGAGCCGGGCAGCAGGGTGGGCTGCGCCAGCAGGCGCATCTCTTCTTCATAGCCCACCATCGCCATGGCAAGGCAGCCGAGATAATCGCGGCCTTCCGGGTAGCCGAGGAAGGGCGGCAGCAGCGAGACGGGTCCGTCCTGCAGCTTGGCGGCCACACGCGTGGCGATCACGGCGAGGTTTGCCATGGCCGCCGTCAGCCCATCCATGGCGGCAGGCGCCTGGGCATTGTGGTAGCCTCCGGTCGAGACGACCTCTTCAGGCCCGATCCTCTCGCCTGCGGGGAAGACCACGGGGTTGTCGCTCACCGCGGCCAGCGACTGCTGCGCGATGGTATCGGCTGCCGACATCGCGCGATGCGCCTCGCCCATGATGCGCGGCATGATGCGGATCGACACCGGCGCCTGATAGGGGCGTCTGTCGCCGCCGTGGCCGCCGCCGATGCGCGCGCGCAGGGCGTGCAGTGCCCAGGCATCATGCGGGTTGTTCCACAGTGTTTCGAGTTCCGCTGCGAAGTGGCCGAGCGGCGCGTTGAAGGCTTCCGCTGCCAGCGCGAAGACGTCCGCCACCAGATCGAGCCGGGCGCGCGCGGCAAGCGCTGCATCGGTGACCAGCGCCGAAGCGGCGGGCGAGCCGTTGATGAGGGAGAGCAGGTCCTTCTCCGCCAGTTCAACCCGCTGCGTGAGCGGCAGGAAGAGATGGGACAGCGACAGGATCTCCCCAGCGCCGCCCTGCCCACGCGCCGGCACCGCGGGTAGCGACCCGCCACCCAGCATGTCGACGATGGCATCGGCCACATGCGGCGAGAGCGCTGCATGGCCTTCGATCACATTGGCGAGGCGGGCGAGGACGATGGCGCGCAGCACGCGCTCGGGCAGCGGGTCGCCCCAGGAGGCGGCGCGGTGGTGGGTGGGCGCCTTGGCCTGTTCCTTGCGCTCCTCCGGGGTGAGGCGCCGCTTCGCCTGGTGGCCATAGCCGGTGTTGACGCCATAGATGGTGATGTCCTCGCGTGCGATGAGGGCGAGGAAGTCCTGGCGCGCCGCCGCGATCTTCTGCTTGGCGGATGCGCTCAGCGCCACCCGCTCGCCGCCCCAGGCCACGCGCTTTGCGGCCTCCAGCGTCAGGTCGGCGCGGCGGTCGAGCGTGACGGTCATGAGCCGCTGCCGGGGAGCGGCAGCTTGGCCTTCTCGATCTCGCGCGCCATCTCGCCGGCGATCGACTCCGCCGTCAGCGGGCCGATGTGCTTGTAGCGGATCATGCCCTGGCCATCGACGATGAAGGTCTCTGGCACGCCATAGACACCGAAGTCGATGGCGGTGCGGCCGTCGCGGTCCATGCCCACGGCGGCGAAGGGCTGTCCCAGCGTGCCGAGGAAGCTCACGGAATTCTGCGGCTCGTCCTTGTAGTTCATGCCGAAGAGCTGGATGTCCGGCCGCTTGGCGAGGTCGGTGAGCAGCGGATGCTCCACCCGGCAGGGCGCGCACCATGAGGCCCAGACATTGACGACGGTCACCTTGCCTTTCTTCAGATCCGCGGCGGAGAAGCCGGGCGCGCCGAGGCCGGGCACCGGGTTCAGCACGAAGTCCGGCACCGGCTTGCCGATGAGGGCGGAGGGGATCTCGTTGGGCTTTCCCGACAGGCCCTTCCAGAACAGTCCCGCGAGGCCGGCGAAGACGATGACCGGCAGCAGCACCAGCCACAGGCGGGAGCGCTTCCCGGGCGTTTCTGTCATGCTCATGTGCGGGCCTTCTTGCGCTGGGTTTCGAGTCGCTCCACTTGCGCACGGAGTTTCCGGTCACGCCCCAGCGTGGCGATGATCAGGCCGGCAAGGCACAGGAATGTCAGCGCATAGGAGGTGATGACGAAGCCGATGTGGTTGGCGGAAAAATCCATCAGCGGTCTCCGATCTCGGCAATCTGGATCTGGCGGATCTTGCGGGCCGCGATCTCGGCGCGCATGGCCGTCAGGTGCAGCGCGAGGAACAGGAAGCTATAGGCGAGGCCCATGACCAGCAGCGGCCACAGCAGGGGGCCGGCAATCGTCGGCCCGTCCATGCGGAACACGCTGGCCGGCTGGTGCAGCGAGTTCCACCAGTCCACCGAGAACTTGACGATGGGGATGTTGATGAAGCCGACGAGCGCCACCACGCGCGCCACCATGGCGGCGCGGTGCGGCTCCTCGATCGCCGCCCAGATGGCCATGTAGCCGATGTAGAGCAGCATGAGCACGAACATCGAGGTGAGCCTGGCATCCCACACCCACCAGGCACCCCACATCGGCTTGCCCCAGAGCGAGCCCGTTGCCAGCGACAGGAAGCAGAACACCGCACCGATGGGCGCTGCCGTCTTGGCCGCGACATCGGCCAGCGGGTGGCGGAAGATGGCGGCAACGGCACTGGCCAGCGCCATGACGGTATAGACGAAGAGCGCCATCCAGGCGGCGGGCACGTGGACATACATGATGCGCACCGTCTCGCCCTGCTGGTAGTCGGGCGGGGCGGTGACCAGCGCGCCATAGAGGCCGACGGCGAAGAGCGCGATGGTGATCGCCCAGACATAAGGCAGCACCGCATTGGCGATCTTCAGGAAACGGGTGGGGTTGGCGAGGAACTGCATGATGCCGCTTATCTAATGGAGGCCGGTCACTTGAGATAGGACCTCAGTGCCGCAGCCGAGGCAAGGGGGGAGAGAACGAGGCTGACCAGCGCAATCGCCGCGAGAATGAGCAGCGAGGCGGTGGTGAGGCCGGGGGCGGCATCGGCCTCACTGGCGGAGAGTCCGAAGATCAGCACCGGCACATAGAGCGGCAGCACCAGGATCGAGACGAGCAGCCCGCCGCGCCGCAACCCCACCGTGACGGCGGCGCCGATGGCGGCCAGCATCGACAGCGCGACGGAACCCACCACCATGGCCCCGGCAAGGGGCAGGATGTCGGCGGGCTCGAGGTTGACGAGGAAGCCGAGGATGGGGGCGGCGATGGCCAGCGGCAGGCTGGTCGAGAGCCAGTGCGCCACCGCCTTGGCCAGCGCCACCATCTCGAAGGGCACCGGGCCCATGGTCATGACGTCGAGCGAGCCATCCTCGTAGTCCTGCTGGAAGATGCGGTCGGCGGAGAGCAGCACGGAGAGGAGCAGCGCGATCCACAGCGCACCGGGCGCGATGCGGGCGAGCAGCGCCTGGTCCGGCCCGATGCCGATGGGCAGCAGTACCACGACGCAGAGGAAGAAACCGAGCGCGGTGCCAACGCCACCACCCTGCCGCAGGGTGAGGGTGAGGTCGCGCCGGATGAGGGCGAGGATGAGGCTCATGCCGCGCCCCCGAGCTCGAGGCGGATGTCAGGCTCGCGGCCCAGCGGCACATGGGTGGCGGCAATGATCATGCCGCCCTGGCCGAGCTGTGCCGCCATCACCTTCACGAAGCGCTCGAGCGAGGCGGTGTCGAGCCCCACGGTGGGCTCGTCGAGCAGCCACAGCACGCGCGGCACCAGCACGATGCGGGCAAGGGCCAGGCGCCGCTTCTGCCCGGCGGAGAGCAGGCCCGCGGGATAGCTCGCGAGCCGCGACAGGTCGAAGGCGCCGAGCGCTTCATCCACGTCGCCGCCGCCCATGAAGTCACGCCAGAAGGCCAGGTTCTCTTCCACGCTCAGGGCGGATTTCACGGGTTCCTGGTGCGCCACGTAATGCGCCTGCTGGCCGAGGCTCAGGTCCTCCGACCCGCCCACGAGCTCGATCGTGCCGGCCTGCGCCTCGTTCAGCCCGGCGATCAGGCGGAGGAGGGACGACTTGCCGGAGCCGTTGGGCCCCGTCAGCTGCATCAGCTGGCCCGGCTTCAGCGACAGCGACACGTCGCGGAAGACGATGCGTCCGCCGCGCTCGCAGGTCAGGCCCTTGGCGTTGAGTTCCATGCCCCTTGTTCCGAAATGAAGAAGCCCGCGTCAAGCACGGGCTTCCGAAACGTCCCGATGAGGGGGTGCCTCACATCATGTACTGGCCGCCATTGGCGGAAATCGTCGAACCGGTGATGAAGCCGGCATCATCCGAGGCGAGGAACACCACGGCGCGGGCGATTTCCTCGGGCTCGCCCAGGCGGCCCACCGGGATCAACGGCAGGATGCGCTTGTCGAGCACGTCCTGCGGGATGGCCTTGACCATTTCGGTGCCGATATAGCCCGGGCAGATGGCATTGACGGTGATGCCCTTGGCCGCACCTTCCTGGGCCAGCGCCTTGACGAAGCCGATGTCGCCCGCCTTGGCGGCCGAATAATTCGCCTGGCCCATCTGGCCCTTCTGGCCGTTGATGGAGGAGATGCAGATGACGCGGCCGAAGCTCCGGTCACGCATGCCGCCCCAGATCGGCTGGGTCATGTTGAACAGCGAGTTGAGGTTGGTGTTGATCACCTCGTTCCACTGCTGGGCGGTCATCTTGTGGAACATGGCATCGCGCGTGATGCCGGCATTGTTGACCAGCACCTCGACCGGGCCCAGATCGGCCTCGACCTGCTTCAGGCCGGCGACGCAGGCCTCGTAGTTCGAGACGTCCCACTTGTAGACGGGGATGCCCGTCTCGGCCTTGAACTTGGCCGCGGCCTCGTCATTGCCGGCGTAGTTGGCGGCCACCTTGTAGCCCGCCGCCTTCAGCGCCTTCGAAATCGCCGCCCCGATGCCACGGCTGCCGCCGGTCACCACTGCTACCCGTCCCATGTGTTCCTCCGTTTTTTCATTTTCGCGTCCCCTCCCCACAAGGGGGAGGGAAAAGCATTCGGTGTTACCGCTCGACGCACATGGCGATGCCCATGCCGCCGCCGATGCACAGCGTGGCGAGGCCCTTCTTCGCGTTGCGGCGTCCCATTTCGAAGAGCAGCGTGTTCAGCACGCGTGCACCCGACGCGCCCACCGGGTGGCCGATGGCGATGGCGCCGCCGTTCACGTTGACGATGTCGGTGTTCCAGCCCATGTCCTTGTTCACCGCACAGGCCTGCGCGGCGAAGGCCTCGTTGGCCTCCACGAGGTCGAGGTCGGCGACGTTCCAGCCGGCCTTCTTCAGCGCGGCGCGCGAGGCCGGGATCGGGCCCGAGCCCATGATCGCCGGATCGACGCCGACGGAAGCCCATGAGGCGATGCGGGCCAGCGGTGTCAGGCCGCGGCGGGAGGCTTCCGCCTCGCTCATCAGCAGCACAACGGCGGCGCCGTCATTGATGCCGGAAGCGTTGGCGGCGGTCACCGAGCCGTCCTTGGCGAAGGCGGGCTTCAGCTTCTGCACACCCTCGAGGGTGACACCCTTCTTGATGTATTCGTCCTGGTCCACCACCACGTCGCCCTTGCGGGTGGAGATGGTGACGGGGGTGATCTCGTCCTTGAACTTGCCGGCGGCCTGGGCGGCCTCGGCCTTGTTCTGGCTCTTCACCGCGAACTCGTCCTGCATGTCCCGCGTGATCTGCCACTGCTTGGCGACGTTCTCGGCGGTGGTGCCCATGTGGTAGCCGTGGAAGGCGTCCCAGAGGCCGTCCTTGATCATGGTGTCGACCATGGAATAGTCGCCCATCTTTACGCCTTCACGCAGGTAGGCGGCGTGCGGCGCGCGGCTCATCGATTCCTGGCCGCCGGCGGCGACGATCTTGGCGTCGCCCGACAGGATCTGCTGCATGCCGAGCGCCACGGCGCGCAGACCCGAGCCGCAGAGCTGGTTGATGCCCCAGGCCGGCGTCTCCTTGGGGATGCCGGCATTGACGGAGGCCTGGCGGGCGGGGTTCTGGCCCTGGCCGGCGGTCAGGATCTGGCCGAGGATGACGTCGTCAACCTCGGCACCCTCGACCTTGGCGCGCTCCAGCGCGGCCTTGAGGGCGACGGAGCCCAGGTAGGAGGCCGGAACGCTGGACAGCGACCCGTTGAAGGACCCCACGGGCGTGCGCGCCGCAGAGACGATGACAATCCCATTTCCAGTGCCGGCCATGATGCCTCCTTGATGACTTTGGCTTGAGCTTATGCGGGTTTTACCACTCTATGTGCAATGCGACATAGGTCGCGAATGTGGCATTGCCGAAATATTTTTGCGCTTGCAATTGTGCAGTGCGGAGAGCAAGCTTTTGTGACGGGAGAGGCCCGAAAAAGTCCGGTTTAATCGGCATGGGCCACGGATGAGGAGGAGTTCGGGTGAGCGAAGAAAAGGCAGCGCCGCAAAGCGCCGTGGTCATCAAGAAATACGCCAACCGGCGGCTCTACAACACATCCACCAGCACCTATGTGACGCTCGACGACCTCTCGGCCATGGTCAAGTCGGGCACTGACTTCCTGGTCTATGACGCCAAGACCGGCGAGGACATCACCCGCTCCGTACTGACCCAGATCATCTTCGAGGAAGAGAACAAGGGCACCAACCTGCTGCCCATCAACTTCCTGCGCCAGCTCATCCGTTTCTACGGCGATTCCATGCAGGCCTTCGTGCCGGGTTACCTCGAGTTCTCGCTCGAGAACCTGGGCAAGGAGCAGGAGAAGTTCCGCAGCCAGCTCATGGACGTGTGGGGCGGTGACGCCATCAAGGCGATGCAGGACCATGCCCAGCGCAACATGGCCATGTTCGGCGACGCGATGAAGGTGTTCAACCCCTTCGCCGCCGTCATGGGTGGCGCCGTTCCGGGGGCGCCCGCTCCGGGCAAGCCGGCCCAGCCCGCCCAGCCGGGTGGCAATGGCGGATCGAAGGACGACCTGCAGGCGCTGAAGGACCAGCTTGCGGCCATGCAGCAGAAGCTCGACACCCTCACCAAGTAGTCGCGGTTCAGCGCGCCCTGCGCTGTGCCGCCGTATCGCTCACCAGATCGGCGAAGCTCGGTTCTGCCGGGCGCATGGGCTCATCCCGCCCCGGAAAGGCCCGGTCGAGCAGCGTGATGGCGCGCCTGAGCTTGGCCAGTTCGCCCTCGAGGTCCTTCTCGAAGCCGGCGATGGTGAGGCGCGCGGGCGGCACCTCCTCGGCCCACGGCGGGGCCAGTTCCGCCATGCCGAAGAGCCGGCCCTGCATCAGGTCCACGCCCCACTGGCGCAACAGGCTGGCGTCCTCCTCCGTCTCCACCCATTCGGCCACCGTCTTCAGGCCGAAGGTGCGGGCGAGGTCGATCAAGGAGCGCACGTAATACTGGTTCTCGTCATTGGCCACCAGGTCGCGGCAGAAGGTGCCGTCGAGCTTCAGATATTCGACGGGAAGGGCGCGCAGGCTGCGGAAGCTCGTGTAGCCCGCGCCGAAATCATCGATCGCCACGCTGCAGCCCAGGAATCGCAGTTCCTCGACGAAACGGATCACGTGGCTGAGGTCGCCCAAGGCCACCGTCTCGGTGATCTCGATGATCATGCGGCGCGCCACCTCGCGGTTCCGGGCGATGATCGACAGGATCTCGGGGTACCAGCGCGGGTCGGTCGCCGTCGTGCCGGACATGTTGAGTGAGATCACCGCTGCAGGGTGGCGGGCGAGCACCTCCACCGTCATCTCGGCCACGGCCTTGTCGATGAGGCGCACGAGGCCCAGCGTCTCGGCCACCGGAATGAGGTGGCCGGCCGGCACGATGCGGCCGTCGTCGCTGGTCATGCGCAGCAGCGCCTCGTGGAACGCGGCTTCGCCCGTGCGGCCGTCGACCACCGGCTGGAAGGCCAGCTGGAAGCGGTTCTCCTTCAGGCAGCGCACGATCTCGGCGGCGTGCCGGGCATTGCCCGAACGTTCGCTGCGGCGCTGCTCCGAGGGCTCGTAGATCACCACGTCGCCGGCGGGCTGCTTCCTGGCCTGGGTCAGCGCCTCCTCGGCGCGGGCGATGGCCATGGCGGAGTCGGTGGCATTGGCAGGCGTCACGACCGCGCCGATGGAGAGCAGTGCCCAGACCGGGCCGTGCGCGGTTTCAATCACGCTCTCGCGCGCGGTGCCGAGGAAGCGCTCGGCGGCGGAGGCCAGGTCCTCGCGGCTGCAGTTGTTGAGCACGATGCCGAACTTGGAGCCGGAGTAGCGCGCCACGGCATCGCCTGCACGGGCCACGCGGGCGAGCCGCTCGGCCACGGCGAGGATCACCTCGTCGGCCACCTCGAAGCCATAGGCCTCGTTGACGGTCGTGAGATTGGTGATGGCGGCGACAAGGAAGGAACAAGCGGAATGCTCGCGTTCGGCCGCGGCCATGGCGCCGCCCAGCGCTTCCAGCATGCGGCCGCGGTTCATGAGCCCGGTCAGCGCATCGCAATGGCCGAGATAGCTCAGCTGCTGGTCCTGCCGGTGGCGCTCGTCGATCCGTCGCAGCGTGCCGAAGACATGGGCCGGTCGGCCGTCGAGGCCGGCGTGCCAGCGGCCCTGGTCTTCCACCCACTGGCTGGCGCGTCCGGTGCGGCCCTGCGGCATGAAGCGGTATTCGATGCGGAAGGGAACACCGCCCCCTGTGTCATGCTCGCCGCCGCCGATCACCGTGTCATAGCGGCTGGTCAGGTTGTCAGGATCGAGGAGGGCGGCGAACTGGCGGCCGGTGCTCACCGTTTCCGGGTCGCAGCCCAGCACCTTGGCGGCCCAGGGCGACCAGGAGATCACGTCCTGCGCAATGTCCCAGTGATAGGCCGCCAGCCCTGAATCTGCCGCCGCGCGGTCCGTCAGCCCGGAAAATTCGCCCACGTTTGCTCAATCCCTCAGAGGTTTGCCCCGCAGTCTAAGGGAGAGGGTGAAAGAGTTTCCTAACGACGACGGGGAAGCCGTCTTCCTCGCGGGGTAAGGCCGCCGGAGTGATTTCCCTCCCCCTTGTGGGGAGGGATCAAGGGTGGGGGTGGCGCCTGGTGACGGTTCAAACAAATCCCGTGCCGGCATCACCCCCACCCCTGCCCCTCCGCACACGGGGGAGGGGAGACGGAAGCGAAGTCTGCTCAATATCCCAGTGCAAACCCGTCCTTGCGCGGGTCGGAACCACCCACCAGCACGCCTTTGTCGCGGTCGATGGCGATGGCCTGCCCGCCGCCCAGCGGCCAGGGCGGTGCGGTCAGGGCGTGGCCCTTTTCCATCAGGCCCTCCTTCACGTGCTCCGGCACCGTGCTTTCGACCTGCACCTTGCCGGCCTTGGGGAAATAGCGCCCCCAGTCGATCGCCTCCTGCGGATCCATGCCATAGATGTAGCGGTTCACGGCGACCGTCATGTGGCCCATGGGCTGGTAGTCGCCGCCCATCACGCCATAGCTCATGTCGACGAGGCCATTCTTCTTCACCATGGCCGGGATGATGGTGTGGAGCGGGCGCTTGCCCGGACCGATGCAGTTGGGGTGCGTGGGGTCGGCGACGAAGCAGGCGCCGCGGTTCTGCAGCGCAATGCCGGTCTTCTGCGTCACCACGCAGGAGCCGAAGCCGTCATAGACCGAGTTGATGAAGGAGACGGCCAGCCGCTTCTCGTCCACCACGGTGAGGTAGATCGTGTCGGAGTTGCGCATCGCCGTCTCGATGTCGAGCGCGCGGTTCATGTCGATCATGGCGGCCAGCTTCTGCGCCGTCTTTGCCGAGAGGAGCTCGTCCACCGGCACCGCGTGGAACGCGGGGTCGGCGATGTGGCGGTTTCTCAGTTCCCAGGCGAGTTTCATCGCCTCGATCTCGAGGTGGTGGCGCGCGACCGAGTCGGCTGCGAAGCGCCGGAGCCCGAACTGCGAGAGGATGTTGAGGGCGATCAGCGCCGTGAGGCCCTGGCCGGAGGGCGGGATCTCCAGCACCTCATGCCCGGCGAATGCGGTGGCGATGGGCTTCACCCAGTTCGATTCATGTGCCGCGAAGTCGTCGATGGTCAGCAGCGAGCCCTTGGCGCGCACCGTGGCCAGAATGTCCTCGGCGATGGCGCCTTTGTAGAAGGCGTCACGGCCTTCCCGGCCGATCAGGCGCATGCTCTCGGCGAGGGCGGGATAGCGCATGATCTCGCCGACCTGCGGCGTCCGACCGTCCTTCAGGCAGTGCACGCGGCCGCCCTCATCGGCTTCCAGGAAGGGCGTGTCCTCGGGCCAGTCCCAGGCCACGCGCGGGGTGACGGGCACCCCTTCCTCGGCGAGCCGGATCGCCGGCTTGAGTGCCTCGGCGAGGTCCATGGTGCCGAATTTTTTCAGGAGCTGGTCCCAGCCGTCGATGGCGCCGGGCACGGTGATGGCGTGAATGGAGCGCAGCGCGATCTCGGTGAGGCCCGAGGCCTTGAGCCAGTCGGCATCCGCCGCCAGCGCGGCCCGGCCGGACGCATTGAGCCCGGAGACCTTGCCATCCGGCGTGCCGACCAGCGCGAAGCAGTCGCCGCCCACGCCGGTCATGGCGGGTTCCACGACGCAGAGCACGGCGGAGGCGACGACCGCCGCATCAGCGGCATTGCCCCCCGCCCGCAGCGTGTCGACGGCGGCGAGCGTCGCCAGGGGGGCCGAGGTGGCGGCCATTCCCCGCGTCGCATAGGCGGCAGAACGGCCGGGGCGTTCGAAATTGCGCATGCGTCATCATCCTGAAAGAAATGGGCGCTGGAAGAAAACTCCGAGAAGCGTCGCAAAAGGCATCGCATGGGGGGAAAGCCTGTAGCAAGACACGCTGCGACATGACTGCCGCGCCTCCGGATCAGGCTTCCGGCCTGCTTCCGTGGTTCCGCGGGGGGCTGCCAAAAAGGTAATCGACTTTTCCCTGCAGTAATGTATTTTTACTGTCGGGAAATCTCATCCACACAAGGGAACTGCACGAATGGCCACGGTGAAGAGCGATATCGAAATTGCCCGCGAGGCGAAAATGAAGCCGATCATGGAGATCGGCAAGGGCCTCGGCATCCCCGAGAAGGACCTCATCCCCTACGGCCACACCAAGGCCAAGGTGGCGCTCTCCTACATCGACAGCCTGAAGTCGAAGCCCGACGGCAAGCTCATCCTCGTCACCGCCATCAACCCCACCCCCGCCGGCGAAGGCAAGACGACCACCACCGTGGGTCTCGGCGACGGCCTCAACCGCATCGGCAAGAAGGCCATGGTGGCGCTGCGCGAACCCTCGCTCGGCCCGTGCTTCGGCATGAAGGGTGGCGCTGCCGGCGGCGGCTATGCCCAGATCGTGCCGATGGAAGACATCAACCTGCACTTCACGGGTGACTTCCACGCCATCACCTCGGCGCACAACCTGCTGTCCGCAATGATCGACAACCACATCTACTGGGGCAATGAGCTCGGCATCGACACCCGCCGCGTCGCCTGGCGCCGCGTCATGGACATGAACGACCGCGCGCTGCGCGAGATCGTCTGCTCGCTCGGCGGCGTTGCCAACGGCTATCCGCGCGAAGCGGGCTTCGACATCACGGTGGCCTCCGAGATCATGGCCATCCTCTGCCTCGCCACCTCGATCGAGGACCTCGAGCGCCGCATCGGCCAGATCGTCATCGGCTACAAGAAGGACAAGTCGCCGGTGCTGGCCAAGGACATCAAGGCGCCGGGCGCCATGGTGGTTCTCCTCAAGGACGCGCTGCAGCCCAACCTCGTGCAGACGCTCGAGAACAACCCGGCCTTCGTGCATGGCGGCCCCTTCGCCAACATCGCGCATGGCTGCAACTCGGTGATGGCCACCCAGTCGGCGCTCAAGCTCGCCGACTATGTCGTCACCGAAGCCGGCTTCGGTGCCGACCTCGGTGCCGAGAAATTCTTCGACATCAAGTGCCGCAAGGCGGGCCTCTCGCCCTCCGCGACCGTCATCGTCGCCACCGTCCGTGCGCTGAAGATGCATGGCGGTGCGGCCAAGGACGAGCTCAAGACCGAGAACGTCGAGGTGCTCAAGAAGGGCCTCGCCAACCTCGGCCGCCACATCGAGAACGTGAAGAAGTTCGGTGTGCCGATCGCGGTCGCCATCAACCACTTCGTGTCGGACACCGATGCCGAAGTGCAGGCCGTGATCGACTACTGCAAGACCCATGGCGTCGAGGCCTTCCGCTGCACCCACTGGGCTGAGGGCGGCAAGGGCACCGAGGCACTGGCCAAGCACGTGGCGGAACTCGCCGACAAGGGCTCGGCCCAGTTCAAGCCGATCTACGACGAGAACACCTCGCTGTTCGACAAGGTCAAGACCATCGCCCGCGAAATCTATCGCGCCGATGACGTCGTCGCCGACAAGTCGGTGAGGGACCAGCTCAAGGCCTGGGAAGCGGCGGGCTACGGCAAGTTCCCGATCTGCATGGCCAAGACCCAGTACTCGTTCTCGACCGACCCGAACCTCAAGGGCGCGCCGACCAACCACGTGCTCCCGGTCCGCGAAGTCCGCCTGTCGGCAGGTGCCGAGTTCATCGTGGTCATCTGCGGTGACATCATGACCATGCCGGGCCTGCCCAAGGCTCCGTCGGCCGAAGTCATCGGCCTCGACGACAAGGGCCAGATCGTCGGCCTGTTCTAAGTCGACACCTCACATCCAATACAGAAGGCCCGGGGCATGCTCCGGGCCTTTTCTGTTGGTGATGTGCTGTGGTTCGTGAGGGATGTTCTCACAGACGACAGAAACGATTCCGTCGGTGAGGCTGTCTGACTCTATGTCCGCACCTCAAGCTGAAGTGACTTTCAGCGGGTTGCCGGCCTCGGGCTTGTTGCGGAGCGCATTGGCGACCCGCTGAAACGTCTGCATCAACATGCGGCGGGTCTCCTCATCCGCCGTCTGCTCCAGCGCCTTTTCCATGCAGGCGAGCCAGGACTGGGCCTCCACCTCGCCGATGGCCAGGTGGTTGTGCATCTGGCGGACGTTGGAGTGCCGGTACTGCTCGACATAGAGCTGCGGGCCGCCGAGGAAGCCCGACAGGAACATGAATTGCGCCTCACGTGCATGGGCCAGGCCATTGCCCTGGTTGTGCATGACGCGGAGCGGCGCGCCCTCGGGTTCGGTTTCCACGAGGTCGTAGAAGACCTTCACCAGCCGCCGCACGCCTTCCTCGCCGCCGATCCGGTCATAGGGGGTCTGGTAGGGGGTCGTGGCGGTCATGGCGGATCCTCCGGGCTGCAGGGACTCCCGTCACCATAAGCCCTGGTGACCAGCTCCGATTTGTCCAATCGCAAGGATCTGCATGATTTTTCGGCATGGTTCGGTGCTGGATTGCAAGCAGCACGCCCGTTTTTGCGGCATTGCAGCAACAATGTGGCGCTGTGAACCTATCATTAAGCAACTGTTTTTGCATGATGAAATATAGACATGCAGAATTTGCATTTCTCATTTTGCTGCAGCGCACCTAGATTGGAGTTCGCAAAAGCAACCAAAGACCCATCATCTCAAGGGGGATGACACATGTTCGAAGTTCTCAAGTCCCGCTATTCCACCTGGAAGCGCTATTCCCGCACCGTCCAGGAACTCGAGTCCCTGACCTCGCGCGAACTCGCCGATCTCGGCATCTCGCGCTCCGACATTCCGCGCCTGGCCCGGGAAGCTGCACGCCAATGACATTCTCCCCGGCTTCCCTGCTCGAACGCCTGGGCCGCAGCCGGAAACTGAAGGCCTACCGCAAGGTCCGCGCCGAAGCCGAAGCGCTGTCCGACGAGGACCTGGCCGACATGGGCCTGAAACGCTACCAGCTGGGCCATGTGGCCCGCGTCCGGGCCTTCAGGGCCTGACCCACGAAGAGCCCGCCGGTCCTCCCCCGGCGGGTTTTTCTTTTGAATCCAACGCACTCAGGCTGTCACCCCAGCGAAAGCTGGAACCCAGCTGTCTATCAGCGCGCGACCACGTCCAATCATTCACCGCGCCCGGGCGCGACCCGGGCGTCCTTTTCCCGCCGCGACAAAAGGATGCGCGGGTCAAGCCCGCGCAAGGTGACAGTGAGAAGGCGGACCCAAAGCGGGGCTCCAGCCTCTGCCGGGGTGACAGCCTAAGGGCAAGTGAGGGCCTTGAGGCGGCTCCGCATTTCTCAGGCGACCACTGCTGCGGACAGTATTCGGGGGCGGGTATCAACAACCCTCCCAACCTCCACCAAAGTCGCGGCAATCCGCCCGCGTGAACGTGGTTGCGAGTCCTTATGCCATGTGATAGCCAACGCGCGCGGCGGGGCGGGGGCTCCGGACCGTGGGTGTGCAGCTTTGCATGCCGGCCTCCCTGAAATTCAAGCGGCGCGGTGCCAAGTCCTTGTGGTGCCAGTCGAAAAACGAATGAAAGACGGATCGTGGCGACCACAGATCAGACAGTTTCCGGGGTTCCGGGCCGCTATGCCAGCGCGCTCTTCGAACTCGCTTCCGAGGAGAAGGCCACCGAAGAGGTGAGCCGCCAGCTCTCGACCTTCCAGTCCGCCATCGACCAGTCGGAAGACCTTGCCCGCCTGGTCCGCTCGCCGGTGTTCTCCTCCGAGGACCAGATCAATGCGCTGACCGCGGTTGCGGGCCAGCTCGGCATCACCGGCGCCACGCTGAACTTCCTGAAGCTCACGGCCAAGAACCGCCGCCTCAGCGTCGTTCCCGACATGATCAAGGCCTATGCCACGCTGCTCGCCTCCTCCAAGGGCGAGATCGCGGGCGAGGTCACCTCGGCCGAGCCGCTCTCGGCCGACCAGCTCAACGACCTCAAGGCCGCGCTCAAGAGCTCGCTCGGCCGTGACGTCGCCCTCTCAACCCGCGTCGACAGCTCGATCCTCGGCGGCCTCATCGTGAAGGTGGGCTCCCGCATGATGGACAACTCGCTGAAGACCAAGCTCCAGACACTCAAGATCGCCATGAAGGGAACCGCCTGATGGACATTCGCGCCGCCGAAATTTCCGCAATTCTCAAGAAGCAGATCAAGGACTTCGGCAAGGAAGCCCAGGTCTCCGAAATCGGTCAGGTTCTGTCCGTCGGTGACGGTATCGCCCGCGTCTACGGCCTCGACAACGTGCAGGCCGGCGAAATGGTCGAGTTCGCCAATGGCATGAAGGGCATGGCCCTCAACCTCGAAACCGACAACGTCGGCATCGTGATCTTCGGTTCGGACCGCGAGATCCGCGAAGGCGACACGGTGAAGCGCACCGGCGCCATCGTGGAAGTCCCCGTCGGCAAGGAACTGCTCGGCCGCGTCGTCGACGCGCTGGGCAACCCGATCGACGGCAAGGGCCCGATCAACGCCAAGCAGTTCAAGCGCGTGGACGTGAAGGCGCCGGGCATCATCCCGCGCAAGTCGGTGCATGAGCCGATGTCGACCGGCCTCAAGGCCGTCGACGCGCTGATCCCGATCGGCCGCGGCCAGCGCGAGCTCGTCATCGGCGACCGCCAGACCGGCAAGACCGCCATCATCCTCGACACCATCCTGAACCAGAAGCCGATCCACATCGCCGGCCCGGAAAAGGACAAGCTCTACTGCGTCTACGTCGCCTGCGGCCAGAAGCGCTCGACGGTTGCGCAGTTCGTGAAGGTGCTGGAAGACAACGGCGCGCTGGAATACTCGATCGTCATCGCCGCCACGGCGTCGGACCCCGCCCCGCTGCAGTATCTGGCACCCTTCACCGGCTGCACCATGGGCGAGTTCTTCCGCGACAACGGCATGCATGCGCTCATCGCCTATGACGACCTCTCCAAGCAGGCCGTCGCCTATCGCCAGATGTCGCTTCTGCTGCGCCGCCCGCCGGGCCGCGAAGCCTATCCGGGCGACGTGTTCTACCTCCACTCCCGCCTGCTCGAGCGTGCGGCCAAGCTCAACGACTCGATGGGTGCTGGCTCGCTGACCGCCTTGCCCGTCATCGAGACCCAGGCCAACGACGTGTCGGCCTACATCCCGACCAACGTGATCTCGATCACCGACGGCCAGATCTTCCTTGAAACCGACCTGTTCTACCAGGGCATCCGCCCCGCCGTGAACGTCGGCCTCTCGGTGTCGCGCGTCGGCTCCGCCGCCCAGACCAAGGCGATGAAGCAGGTGGCCGGCAAGATCAAGGGCGAGCTGGCGCAGTACCGCGAAATGGCGGCCTTCGCGCAGTTCGGCTCCGACCTCGACGCCTCGACGCAGAAGCTGCTGAACCGCGGCGCGCGCCTGACCGAGCTGCTCAAGCAGTCGCAGTTCTCGCCGATGAAGACGGAAGAGCAGGTCGTGGTGATCTATGCCGGTGTGAACGGCTACCTCGATCCGCTGCCGGTCAACAAGGTCAAGGCCTTCGAAGACGGGCTGCTGCGCTTCGTGCGTGACAAGCATGCCGACATTCTCGATGCGATCCGCACCGAGAAGGCGATCTCGGATGCCACCATGCCGAAGCTCAAGGCCGCCGTCGAAACCTTCGCCAAGTCCTTCGCCTAAGGGTTCGAGATGGCAAGTCTCAAGGACTTACGCAATCGCATCGCCTCGGTGAAGGCGACGCGCAAGATCACCAAGGCCATGCAGATGGTGGCCGCGGCGAAATTGCGCCGCGCCCAGGAAGCCGCCGTCGCCGCGCGCCCCTATTCGGAGCGCATGGCCACGGTGATCGGCAACCTCGCCAATGCCATGAATGGCCAGGCCGGGGCGCCGACGCTTCTCACCGGCACGGGTTTCGATGAAACGCACCTGCTGATCGTGGCGACCGCCGAGCGCGGCCTCTGCGGCGGTTTCAATTCATCGATCGCCAAGCTTGCGCGCGAGCATGCCGACCGCCTCATCGCCCAGGGCAAGACGGTGAAGATCTTCACCGTCGGCAAGAAGGGCAATGATGCGCTGAAGCGTGTTTACGGCAAGTACATCGTCGAACACGTCGACTTCCGCTCCGTGAAGCAGATGTCGTTCGCCGAGGCCCAGGCCGTTGCGCACAAGGTGCTCAACATGTTCCACAACGGCGAGTTCGATGTGGCGACCCTGTTCTTCTCCGAGTTCAAGTCGGTCATTTCGCAGAAGCCCACGGCGCTGCGGCTGATCCCGGCTGACGTCTCGGGCGGCAAGCCCGCCGACCTGGGCGGCGCCGTTTACGAAGCCGAGCCCGAAGAGGGCGAAATCCTCGAGGATCTGCTGCCGCGCAACATCGCGGTGCAGATTTTCCGTGGCCTCCTCGAAAATGCGGCGTCCGAGCAGGGCGCCCGCATGAGCGCCATGGACAACGCCACCCGCAACGCCGGTGACATGATCAACAAGCTGTCGATCAAGTACAACCGCCAGCGCCAGGCGCAGATCACCAAGGAACTCATCGAAATCATTTCGGGCGCCGAGGCGCTCTAAGCGGAAGGAACCAGACACATGGCAAACAGCGAGGCCGCAGTCGGCCGCATCACCCAGGTCACCGGCGCCGTCGTCGACGTCGCCTTCGATGGTGGCCTTCCGGAAATCCTCAACGCCCTTGAGACCACGAATGGCGGCAACCGCCTCGTGCTCGAGGTCGCCCAGCACCTTGGCGAGAACACCGTGCGCTGCATCGCCATGGACTCGACCGAAGGCCTGGTCCGCGGCCAGCCCGTCACCAACACGGGTGCGCCCATCACCGTTCCGGTCGGCAACGAGACTCTGGGCCGCATCATGAACGTCATCGGCGAGCCGGTTGACGAAGCAGGCCCGATCGGCGCCACGGCGCGCCGCGCCATCCACCAGCCGGCGCCTGAATTCGTCGACCAGTCGACGGCGGCCGAAATCCTCGTCACCGGCATCAAGGTCGTCGACCTGCTGGCGCCTTACGCCAAGGGCGGCAAGATCGGCCTGTTCGGCGGCGCCGGCGTGGGCAAGACCGTGCTGATCATGGAGCTCATCAACAACATCGCCAAGACGCACGGTGGTTATTCCGTGTTCGCCGGCGTGGGCGAGCGTACGCGTGAAGGCAACGACCTCTATCACGAGATGATGGAGTCGGGCGTGAACAAGAACCCGAAGGAAGGCTCCGTCGCCGGTTCCAAGGCCGCCCTCGTGTATGGCCAGATGAACGAGCCGCCGGGTGCCCGCGCCCGTGTGGCACTCACGGGCCTCACCGTCGCTGAGCACTTCCGCGACCAGGGCCAGGACGTGCTGTTCTTCGTCGACAACATCTTCCGCTTCACCCAGGCCGGTTCCGAAGTGTCCGCTCTGCTTGGCCGTATTCCTTCGGCCGTGGGCTATCAGCCGACGCTGGCCACCGACATGGGCGCCATGCAGGAGCGCATCACGACGACGACCAAGGGCTCGATCACCTCGGTGCAGGCCATTTACGTGCCGGCCGACGACTTGACCGACCCGGCGCCTGCCACCTCCTTCGCCCATTTGGACGCCACCACCGTGCTGTCGCGTTCGATCGCCGAAAAGGGCATCTACCCCGCGGTGGACCCGCTCGACTCGACCTCGCGCATGCTCGACCCGCGCGTCATCGGTGAGGAGCACTACAACGTCGCCCGCCAGGTGCAGCAGATCCTCCAGCGCTACAAGGCGCTGCAGGACATCATCGCCATTCTCGGCATGGACGAGCTCTCGGAAGAAGACAAGCTGACGGTGGCCCGCGCCCGCAAAATCGAGCGCTTCCTGTCGCAGCCCTTCGACGTCGCCGCCGTGTTCACCGGCTCGTCGGGCGTGCAGGTCAAGCTCGAAGACACCATCAAGGGCTTCAAGGGCCTCTGCGAAGGCGCCTATGACCACCTGCCGGAGCCGGCCTTCTACATGGTCGGCACCATCGACGAGGCGATCGAGAAGGCCAAGCGCCTCGCTGCCGAGGCGGCGTAAGCAACATGGCCGGACTTCATTTCGAACTCGTGAGCCCCGCGCGGCTTCTGTTCTCAGGCGACGTGGCCTCGGTCACGCTCCCGGGCACCGAGGGCGAGATGGGCATCTATCCGGGCCACTCGCCGGTCCTCACCACGCTGCGCCCCGGCGTCGTCACCGTCACCCGTGACGGTGGTGCCGCCGAACGCATCTTCGTCAAGGGCGGCATGGCGGAAGTGAACCCCCAGGGGCTCACGCTTCTGGCCGAGGTCGCGATCCCGATGGCAGAAGTCACCGCTGACGTGATGGCCAAGCAGATCAAGGACGCCGAACAGACCCTCGCCGACGCCAAGCCGGGTGAAGCCACCCGCAAGGCCACGGAAATCATCGATCAGCTGAAGGCGCTGCAGGCCAGCCTCTGATCTGACGATCAGCGCAGGACTTGAAATCGCCGGGGCAAGCCCCGGCGATTTTGTTTTGGCAGGCCCGTCATGCCGGCCGCCTGGCCTGCGCGTGGACGACGCCTCGCGTGGGACGCGCCACGCAAAGAGCCCGCCAATTCTGGCGGGCTCCTGCTGCGTCATTTCTTCTTTCCCGACATGCTTGCCGCAACCGCGGGCTAGGCAGGGACACCCTTGATCAAGCCCTTCATGGCCGGAACGGCCGCGCTCTCGGGGAAAGCCTCCGCGAGCTGGGCGGTCGAGGCCCGGAGATGATCACTGAGAATGCCTTTGAACACCGAGCGAAGGTCGTTGACCGGCCGGAGACCGCCGTATTCCTCGAGCTTTGCGAGGCCCGGCCATTCGCCGTGCAACTTTCCGCCCGCAATCGCACCGCCGGTCAGCAGGGCGACCGTGCCAACGCCATGGTCGGTGCCGTTCTCGCCATTGGGAACCACTGCCCTGCCAAATTCCGTCACGCAGACGACGACGGTGTTTGACCACTTGCTTCCGATCGACTGCTTGAACGAGGCAAGACATGTGTTCAGCAGCGTCAGGTTGGACACCAGCGATTTCGACTGCTCCGAATGGAAGTCCCAGTTGTCGACGCTGACGACGGCGATGCGTGGACCCTTGCTGTCAGACAGCAGCTTGCCAGCGCCGTAAAAGGCGTTCACTGCCATGTTGTTGCCTGACCGCAACTGTTGCTTCAACGTTTCGGATGCATTGCTCAGCGCCATCTCGTCGATCGTGCGGCCACTCTCGATCAACGTCTTGATGTCCGGGGCCTGCTTGTCATACATGCGCGTCAGGCTGTTGAAGAAATCCTGTGGCGCTGTGTTCAGCGCCGTTGCCCAGGATTTCACCAAAGGTGCTCCCCGCAGGATGAGCGGCATGCGGTTGATGGCGACTGCCCCGGTCGGCACAGCCGGCACATCCATGACCTTGGTCTTGAGGTAGCGGCCCAGCCAGCCTTCGGGGCAAGACTCGCGCGTCTGTCCGCCCAGACCCGTGTCAATGTTGTCCTGGCAGTCGAAGTGGGAGCGATTGTGCAGTGGCGGCGCAATCGCGTGCACAATTGCCGCCTCTCCGGCGTCGTACCACTTGGCGAAGTCCGGCAGGTTCTTGTTCAGGGCGAAGTCGGACGTGCCACTGAGAGCCAGTGTCATCGATTTGTCGATCGCCAGCCTGCCCCGCAGGGACATGTATTTGGGGTCCGAAAGGGGAACCAGAACGTTGAGGCCGTCCATGCCGCCCCGCAGCTGGACGATGAGCAGGCGTGGCTCGTTGTCGTTGGTGTCTTCGGCGACAGTCGCAGCACCTGCAATGCCGGGCAGAAGGCTGCAGGCGAAGAGGCTGGCGGATATGCCCATGAAGGCACGCCGGGTCATCACGGCACGCGACTCCTCGCAGCCTGCAATGGCGGCATCGTAAAGGCGCTGGTCAACTGGTTCCTGATGGTGGTCGTGATCTGACATGGTTCTCACCTATGCATGAATTCGGGGGTCATAAACATGAAGGCCATCGCGGTCTTCTTGTTGCGCGCTGCGGCCAGTTTCTTGATTTCCGCCATGCCGGCATTGCCGCGCGCCAGAGGAAACAGGTTTTCGAAGCGTGCGGCGGGCACCAGTCTCGCCACTTCGGCATCCGTGAGCAGCGCGTTCACCATCTGTGTGGCGATCTCCATCCGGAGATAGACCGTTCCCGGATTGCGCCAGGCAAAATCGAAATCCGAGTAGCCATCCGGCGTTCTGTTGCGCCAGGGCTCGTTGTGCATGAGCCAGAGATAGTAGCGATATCCGGGCGCCGCCTGATCGCTCTTCTCCCGGGTCAGGGCAAGGCCGCGGGTGACGGAAACCAGCCAAAGATTGGGGGGCCGGATCCGGACCATCGGTTCCGTCCATGCCTCGTCCATAAGAATAAGTGCCTTGGCCACTTCCAGCAGTTGCGTGGGCGACTCACGATGATCGTAGAAGACATCCGCAATCTTCTTGATCATGCCGGCGCTCGGGTCATCCATCACGAAGTGGCGAAGCAGCTTCGTTGCGATGTGCTCCGCCGTTGCGCGTTGTTTGGCCAGATAATCAAGGGCAGCCAGGCCCTGGGCCTGACCGGGCTGGTCGAACACCACCGGGGTGCCCTGCCTGAACAGTATCTGTGTTCCCGGTTCGTGATAAAAATCGAAGTAGCGAAACTGCACCGCATCCGAAAGATGGAGGGCAGAGCCCTGCACGTGCCAGCCGGACATGATCTTGGCGAGGCTTCTCACATCGTTCTGGTCGTATTTGTCCAGGCCCAGCGTATGAAGCTCGAGAATTTCACGCGCCAGGTTCTCGTTCAGCGTCAGGCCTTTGTTGCTATTTTTGATCTGCGGCGAGTTGGGACCAAAGTTGTTGACGTTGTCCAGGTACAACATCATCGCCGAGTGCTGCATGACGCCCTTCAGCATGGCGGAGAAGTTACCCAGGGCGTGCGGACGGATGACATTGCGTTCCAGATCCGCCGCCGTGGCCCTGGTGCGGGCACATTTGTCGCGGCACACCGAAAAATGGTTGGCCCAGAACAGCACCAGCCGCTCCACATAGCCGATCGGGACAGCCAGGGCCTTGGCGTAGCGCGCCTTGAGCTCGAGCTTGGTATACTCCTCGATCGTCGCGCCCTTGTCCGGGAGGGCACTGGCCCGGGCGCTTTCGGCATAGGTCGGAAGGCCGGCGGGGTCGATCAGGGCGATGTTCCGCAATGCCAACTCATTGAGGCAGGCCTGACGCACGGCGCTGACGCCGGTTCTTGGCGCTGGCGTCGAGATGAGCCGCTTCGCGCTCCCGATCTTTGGACCAAGTCCAAATCGCATCAGCGCGATGTTGGCTTGTTGATCGTCGCTCAAGGAAGAGAAACTGACGCGCGCCGTCGCTGTCATGTCGTTGATACCCCCTAATGAAGAATTATCCATTTAAGGTAGAATCATATTCCTGTTTTCGTCAATACCTAAACGCGAAACATTCGCCAAAAAGCCTTAATTTCATTGCACAAATTGACTTAACGTCATGCGGTTGTGGCGCATCGGGAGCTGACTTCCCATGCACCAAAAAGGCAGGCCCGCCGTTTCCGGCGGGCCTGCTGCGTCGTGATGGTGTTGGTTTTTTAAGCGCCGCGCTTGCCGAGTTCGGTCATCCAGCTGCCGCCGGAGCTGCGCTTCGGGGGCTGGGCGCCGCCGGCACTGCCGCCGTCGCGCTTGGGCTGGTGCTGGCCCTGGGGCTTGGCCCCCTGGGGTTTCTGGCCCTGCGGCTTGCCCTGCTTGGCGGGGCCATTGCCGTGGTTGCGGTTGGGCTTCTGGCCGCGGTGGTGGGGCTTGCCGCCCTGCGGCTTGTCCTTCACCGGCTGCCAGCCGAAATTGGGCGCAAGCTGCTGCACGCCCTTCATGCCGAGTTCGTGTTCGACCACCGGCACCTGGGCGCGAATGGTCTTCTCGATGTCGCGCAGCAGGCCACGGTCTTCCGGCGTGCAGAAGGCGATGGCCGAGCCATCGGCGCCGGCGCGCGCCGTGCGGCCGATGCGGTGGACGTAGCTCTCCGGCACATGCGGGAGATCGTAGTTCACCACGTGGCTGACGCCGTCGACGTCGATGCCGCGCGCTGCAATGTCGGTCGCCACGAGAACGAGGATCTTGCCGGCCTTGAAGCCCGCGAGCGCGCGCTCGCGGTTGTTCTGGCTCTTGTTGCCGTGGATCGCCGCCGCCGTGAAGCCGGCGTTGGAGAGGTGCTTCATCACCTTGTCGGCGCCGTGCTTGGTGCGGGTGAAGACCAGGGTGCGCGTCATGTTGTTGTCGGCCAGGAGGGCTGCGAGCAGCTTCGCCTTGTTGGCCGGGTCGACATGGATGACGGACTGGTTCACGCGCTCGGCCGTGGTGGCGACAGGCGTCACTTCCACGCGCACCGGATCGGTGAGGAGGTTGTTGGCCAGCCCCGAGATCTCCTTCGGCATGGTGGCCGAGAAGAACAGGTTCTGGCGCTGGGCGGGCAGCATGCCCGTGATCTTGCGGATCGCGTGGATGAAGCCCAGGTCCAGCATCTGGTCGACTTCGTCGAGGACGAAGATCTCGACCTTGCTGAGGCTCAGCGCCTTCCTCTCGATCAGGTCGACGAGGCGGCCCGGCGTGGCGACGACGACGTCGACGCCACCGCGCAGGATGTCGATCTGCTTGTTCAGCGACACGCCGCCGAAGACGACGGCGCGCGTCACCTTCAGGAACTTGCCATAAGTGCGGAAGCTGTCGCCGATCTGGGCGGCCAGCTCACGCGTGGGCGACAGGATCAGCGCGCGGCAGGTGCCGCGGGCGGCGCGCTCGGGGTGAGCGGCCAGCTTCTGCAGGATGGGCAGCGCGAAGGCCGCGGTCTTGCCGGTGCCGGTCTGGGCGATGCCCAGAAGGTCACGGCCTGCGAGCAGGCTGGGAATCGACTGGGCCTGGATGGGGGTGGGCTTCTCGTAGCCCTCGGCGGTCAGCGCACGGAGCAGGGGTTCGGAAAGCTGGAGGTCGTTGAAAGTGGTCACTTGTTCTTCTTCTTTCGGTCTTCGGAGCATGAGTGGGCAGCGCAAGCCATGTCCGAAGAGCCGAATGCAGATCATCTGCATCAGGCCGGGCGGGCGCTGAAACCTACCCACGTGAAAGGTATGTTCGGGAGTTGTCGCTTTACTGTTCGGGCCGGAACGGCTGCACCTTGCGTGCGCCTCACGTATTCCTGTCGGCCAACTGCGACAGGCCCCATATGGGCGTGCTGCAGTGCAATGTCAAAGTATTCTTTCGGAGACGAGCCCCGGCAGTTCCGACATGTGCCGGAAAACCCTTCTGGCTCCGGCCTGCAGCAGCTTCGGGCCCTGCGCCTCCGGGTGCGGATGCGTGCCGGTGAAGCCCAGCACATGGCAGCCGGCGCGATGGGCCGAGGTCACCCCGGTTACCGAGTCCTCGACCACGATGCAGTCCGCCGGGGCGTAGCCGGCGCGGCGGGCAGCCTCGATGAAGACGTCGGGCTCGGGCTTGCCGCGTGCGACATGCTCGAAGGTGGTGATGCGGTTGCCGAAGAAGCGGGTGAGCCCGGTGAGGCGCAGGGCGGTATCGACCCGCTCATAGGGCGAGTTCGAGGCGACACTGAAGTGCTGCGGCCCCAGTGCATCGAGTGCCGACTCGACACCGTCAACGGCGCGCAGGTCGGTCTCGTAGAGCTTGAGCAGCCGCAGGTCCTTCTGGTCGGAGGCGTCGGGCGGAAAGCTCACGCCGAACTCCCGCTGCATCTCGTCGAGCATCGCGGCGAAGGTTTTCCCGACGAAGCGGCGATGCGCCTCCGCCTCGCTCATGACAACGCCATTTTCGCGCAGGATCGCAACATCCACACGCATCGACAGCGGCTCGGAATCGACCAGCACGCCGTCGCAATCGAAGATGACGTGCATCACCCGATCAGCCCTTGCTGGACAGCTTGGCATAGGCGAAGCCCGCCGCCGTCCCGGCCGCCACGAAGATGACGAAGGCGATGAGCCCGTTCACCAGCATGTCGTAGGGGCCGAACAGGAAGACGATCATCGCAAGCGCGATGCCGAACAGGGTGATGAGGATCTGGACGATCTGGGCGGTGGACATGACAGGGATTTAGTGGGCTTCGGGCCCGAGGGCAACCTCAGGCGCCGAGGTGGCGGAATTCCTGCAGCACCTGCTCATAGACTTGGCGCTTGAACGGGACGATCAGGTCCATCAGCTCGTCCATGTGCGCCCAGCGCCACTGGTCGAATTCCTGCTTGTGGCCGGGCGGGGCCAGATCGATTTCAGAATCGTCACCGGTAAAGCGCAGCGCCAGCCACTTCTGCGTCTGGCCGCGGTACTTGCCGTTCCACGACTTGCCGATCAGGTGCTCGGGCAGGTCATAATGATACCAGCGGCTCGACTCGGCGATGATCTCGGCGGAGGTCACCGCGGTTTCCTCGGCCAGTTCGCGCAGGGCCGCGGCGCGCACGTCCTCACCCTTGTCGATGCCGCCCTGCGGCATCTGCCACCAGTGGCCCTTGCCCTCGTCGTTCTGCTTGTCGAAGCGCCGGCCGACCCACACCAGCCCGGCCTTGTTAATCAGCATCACCCCCACGCAGGGGCGGTATTCGGTGATCTTGTCGGTCTTCGTCATCAGCTGGCTTTTCCCTTGTAGGCGGTGCTCACCGGCACCAGGAGGATGCCCTTGTCCTGCAGGGTTTTCGCCCATTCGGCAACTGTTTCGATGGTCACGTCGAGCCCCGAGCCCGTGGCGATGACCGCGCCGTTCTGCCGGGCCTCGCGCTCGAGCCGTGCGAGTGCGGCGGCGATGGCGGCAGCGGTCGGCTCGGCATCGATCACCATGGTGGCGCGCTGCACCGGCAGGTTCACGTCCTGCGAAACGCTTGTCGAGAGCGTCATGTCCAGGGTGCCGTCCTCGAGATAGACGAGGCCGCGCGACTTAACGTCCTTCATGATCGGCCGGAGCGCCTCTTCGGATGTCAGGAGCCGGCCACCCATGTAGTTGGTGATGCCGGAGTAGCCGGCGAAGCGGCTCATCAGCCACCTCAGGGAAGCGAGGTTCTCCTCGGGCTTCGCGTCGGCCAGCAGGGTCCGGGGGCCGGGGCTGTTGCCGGGGTAGCCCACGGGCTCCATCGGCACCTGCAGCAGGATCTCGTGGCCCGCGCTGCGGGCCCTGTTCACCTGTGCCTGCAGATCATCGCCATAGGGCGCGAAGCCCAGTGTCACGTCGCCGGGAAGACTCTCGATGGCCTTGCGCGTGAGGCCGGGATTGAGCCCCATGCCGCCCAGAACGAGCGTGATCTTCGGCAGGTCGGAATGGGTGACGGAGAGCGGCGTCACCTGCGAATAGGCGTCGAACGGCCGGGTGCCGGTCTTGGCGATGCGCGGCAGCGGCCCCTGGTCGGTCTTCTCGGTCACGGCGTCGAGCGGGGCCTTCGGCAGGGGGCGGTGCGGCGGGATGATCATCATCGCGGCGCTCTTTTCGGGCGCTGCGGCGTCGTCCGGTGCCAGGTCCTCCTGCGTCATCTGCTCCGGCGCCACGTCATCGGCCGCTTCGCCGCCGATGATCTCGATGGCGTTCTGGTCGATCACGTCCTCCGGGCTCTCCGTGGTGCCATCTGGCATCGCGTCGTCCTCGGGGGAGGAGGTGGAGGAGGTGACGATCTCCGCTTCCGGCGGAATTGCCGCGATCACCACCGGCTGGCCCGCCAGCGGCGCCGGGATGCGGGGAAGCCAGATGGCGCCGGTCACGAAGGCCGCCGTCAGCCCGAGGGCCGCGGCCAGCAGCGGCCCGGGGCGCCGGCGCCAAAGCCGCCGCCGCAGGGTCATCGGCTTCAACGGTCGGTGCATCTCATCGCGGGGCATGGAGGGGGTCTTCGGCCATGATTCGGATGCCCCGACTCTCGGACCGCGACCGTTAACGGCCTGTTAATCCTAACGCGAAAGTTGCCGTTCCGCCCCGATCCGGCAGGCAAAAAAAATACCCGGCCGCGGGGCCGGGTATGGGGATTGCCTGTGGCGCCAGGATCAGTTGGCCGTGGCTTCCGGCTTCTCGCCGTCCTTCGGCTTCTCTTCCTTGGGCTTCACGTTGGACACGACCTTGACGCCGTTGAGCAGGTCGATCGCGGCCTTGAGCTGCAGGTCCTTGGACTTGTCCTCGGGCACATAGGCCGATGAACCGCCGCCCTCGTCGCCGCCGGCCTCGTTGGTCAGGTGGCCCTTGAGGCCGGCCTCGCCCTCGGTCGAGACGTTCTTGCCCTTCAGTTCCGGCGGAAGCTCTTCCTCGATCACGATGTCGGCGTCGATGCCCTTGGCCTGGATGGAGCGGCCGGCGGGCGTGTAGTAGCGCGCGGTGGTCAGGCGCAGCGCGCCCTCACCGCCGAGCGGGATGATGGTCTGCACCGACCCCTTGCCGAAGCTCCGCGTGCCGATGATGGTGGCGCGCTTGTGATCCTGCAGCGCACCGGCCACGATTTCCGAAGCCGAGGCGGAGCCGCCGTTGATCAGCACCACGACCGGCTTGCCATTGGCGAGGTCGCCCTTGGTGGCGTTGAAGCGCTGCGTCTCGTCGGCATGGCGGCCGCGGGTCGACACGATCTCGCCCTTGTCGAGGAAGGTGTCGGACACCGAGATGGCCATGTCGAGCAGGCCGCCCGGGTCATTGCGCAGGTCGATGATGTAGCCCTTCACCTTGTCGCCCAGCGTGGTGCGGAAATGCTCCATCGCCTTCTCGAGGCCTTCCTGCGTCTGCTCGGTGAAGGAGGAGATGCGGATGTAGCCGATGTCGTTGTTCTCGATGTTGTACTTCACCGACTGCACGCGGATCTTGTCGCGCGTCAGCTTCTGCTCGAAGGGCTCCTTGCCCTCGCGCTGGATGGTGAGGACGATGTCCGTGCCGATCTTGCCGCGCATCTTGTCGACGGCGTCGTTCAGCGTCATGCCCTGCACGTCGGTACCGTCGATCTTGATGATCAGGTCATTGGCCTGCACGCCGGCGCGCTTGGCGGGGGTGTCGTCGATCGGGGCCACCACCTTGATGACGCCGTTCTCCATGGTCACTTCGATGCCGAGACCGCCGAACTCGCCGCGGGTCTGGACACTCATGTCCTGGAACTGCTTCTTGTTCATGTAGCTCGAATGCGGGTCGAGCGAATTGAGCATGCCGTTGATCGCGGCCTCGATCATCTGCTGCTCGTCGGGATCTTCCACGTAATCCGCGCGTACCCGGTCGAACACGTCGCCGAACAGGTTCAGCTGCTTGTAGGTGTCGGCATTGGACGCAGCGCCGGCCACCCCGAAGGCGTGCCACAGCAGCGAGGCGGACACCGCACCCGCCAGCACCAGGCCGAAATTCTGCAACCGCGTATTCTTCTTCATCCACTCGCCTCTTTCAAACCGCCGATCCACCAGGGACCTGAGTCAATGGCCTCCGTGCCATCCCGGAATTCGATATATAGCACCGGCCTTCCGTCTGGCACCACTTCACCGAAAAGTGTGACGGAAGCAGGGCCGGAACCCATTTCACCCACGGGTTCCCCCGCCCGCAGGAAATCTCCCACGCCGGCCGTCACCTTGTCCATGCCCGCCAGCAGCAGCCGGTAGCCGCCGCCGGGGTTGAGAATCACAACGTCGCCATAGGAGCGGAACGGCCCGGCGAATTCCACCTTGCCGTCGGCCGGGGTCGTCACCTGGGCGCCGGGGCGGGTGGCGATCATCAGGCCCTGGCTGTCGCGCCCGAGCCCGTCCGGCTCGCCGAAGCGGCGCACGATCGCGCCTTGCGCCGGAAAGGGCAGCTTGCCCCGGGCATCGGGGAAGGCCAGCTTGGGCTGACGCAGCAGGGCCTCCTGGGCCTCGCGCTGGCGCTGTTCCTCGGCCTTGGCGGCCTCGTCCTTCTGGCGCTGAGTCTCGAGGCTGGCGAGCAGCTGCTTCAACGATTTCGCCTTCTCGGCCAGTTGTGCCGTGCGCTTGCGCTCGGCCTCCAGGTCGGCGGCACCCTTGCTCGCCAGCGCCCGCTTCTGGGCGATGAGGTCCTTCAACGCGGCACGCTCGTCATTGAGGCGGGCGATCTCGCGGCCGACGTCCTCCTTGCGCGCGGTGATGCCGGCTTCGAGTTCCTTCACCTGGTCCAGCTTGCCGGTGAGCGCCTTCGCCTCCTCCTGCAGTTCCGGGGCGAGGGTGCCGAGCAGCATGGCGCCGCGCAGCGCCGAGAGAATGTCACCGGGCTCCACCACCAGGGCGGGGGGCGGGTTCTGCTCGAGGCGTTGCAGCCCGGCCAGAAGCTCCGACAGCACGTCCTGTTTTTCGCCCAGGGCCGCGAGGATCTCGGCCCGGTCCTGGCGCAGGCGCCGGAGCTCGCCCTCGCTCTTCGCAATGACGGCCTCCTGCGACTGGATGGACTGGGCGATGGCGGCGAGCTTGGCGGCAATCACATCCTGCGCTTCAACGGCCGCGGCGATCTCGCCGGCCAGGCGGGCCTCGTTGGCTTTGCCGCTTTCGATCTGCTGCTTCAGCGTGTCGAGCTGTTCCTGCTCTTGGGCGCGCAGCGGCGCGCCCGGCAGCAAGAGCGCCAGCGCCACGAGGGCCGAAAAAGCTGCAAGGTGCCGCATGTCTCCAGAGCGCCAGGGAATTTGATGCTGCTTCCCACAGCTTTGCGCGTGGGTCGATTTACATTCCGTTAATCATGCCGCCCCGCCCTTCGGCAGGCGCGATGCAATTTCTGATTTGACTCGGTTGCCCCGGTTCGGGAACAAAAGACCCATGTCGACGAACGCCCCAGCGGCCGTGCAGCGTGTCGGCCCCGTGGCCCAGCTCCCCGCTCTGCTGCGCGCCCATGGCGTGCCGGTCGCCGCCGTGTTGGAAGGCCTGCCGGTGATCGAGGGTGACCTTCGGCCCGAGGTGCAGATGCCGATCTCGGTCATTTCCGCACTTCTCGACCGCGCAGCTGCCTATCCGGGCCTTGCCGAAGTCGGCCTGCTGCTCGGCAAGACCCAGAACCACACCGTGCTGGGGCTCGCCGGGCAACTCATGAGCAGCTGTGAAACACTGGGCAGTGCACTCGGCACTTTCGTCGCGCTGCAGATCACCAACTCGACCGCCGGAGCGGCATATCTGCACCCGTCCGGAGAGGACTACGCCTTCGGCTTCGGCGTCTATGCGCCGGAGATGCCGTCGAGCCAGATCTATGATGTGTCGGCGGCCATCGGATGCAGCTTGCTGCGCGACCTGACGGGTGGCGCCGTGCGGCCGATCGAGCTTCTGCTCAGTCGTCCGACACCGGCCAACCCCGGCGTCTATGAGCGGCTGTTCGGCTGCCCGGTTCGCTTCAACGAGGGCCAGACCTGTCTCATCCTGCCGGGGCGCAGCATGGGCTTCAAGCTGCCGACGGCGGATGCGCGCCTGCGGGAAAGCCTGCTCAATGCCCTGCAGCGCCAGCTCGCCGGCCAGCCGCCGCCTTTCGCCGTGCGGGTCAAGCATGCGCTGCGCCCGCTGCTTCTGGCGGGGCGCGCCTCGCACCCGCAGGTGGCGGCGCACCTCAACGTCCACCCCCGCACCATGGGACGGCGCCTCGAGGCGGAAAACGCCACCTTCGAGCAGTTGAAGGACGAGGTGCGCCTCGTCACCTCGCGCGATCTGCTGGCGCGCACCGACATGGCCATCTCCGATGTGGCCGCAGCACTCGGCTATGCCACACCCAGCGCCTTCGTGCGGGCCTTCCGGCGCTGGACGGGCGGTTCCCCCTCGACCTGGCGCCGGGGGATGCGCCGCGCGGCGGCGGGCGGACCGCTGTCCTGAAAAGGCAACCAAACGGGACGCATCTGGTCTATCCTCCCCCTGAAGTTGCACCATGGGAGGCGATCATGAAGTGCCGCATCATCAGCTTTTCCGCCGTCGCCCTGACCTTGCTCTTCGGCGCCAGCGTCATGGCGCAGCAGGTCAATGGCGAGCCGGGCTCGCCCAGCGCCACCATCTCGATCGACGGCGCGCAGCTGCCCGCGCCCGCACCGCCCTTCGGTGGCGTGATCAAGGACAATGCGCTGCAGTCCACGCCCTGGTGGCCGCCGCGTATCGTGCCGCCCAGGGGCGCCCCCAACGTGCTCCTCATCATGACCGATGACTCGGGCTATGGCGTGCCCTCCACCTTCGGCGGCGTCATTCCCACCCCGGCGCTCGACCGGGTGGCGGCGTCGGGGCTGCGCTACACCCAGATGCATTCGACCGCATTGTGCTCGCCCACCCGCGCCGCCCTCATCACCGGCCGCAATCACCATTCGGCGGGCTTCGGGGTGATCTCGGAACAGTCCACCGGCTTTCCCGGCTATAACTCCATCATCGCGCGCGACAAGGCCACCATCGGCCGCATCATGAAGGACAATGGCTATGCCACCTCGTGGTTCGGCAAGGATCACAACGTGCCGGCCTTCCAGGCCAGCCAGGCCGGGCCCTTCGACCAGTGGCCGATCGGCATGGGCTTCGAATATTTCTACGGCTTCGTGGGCGGCGACACCAACCAGTGGCAGCCCAACCTGTTCCGCAACACCACGCAGATCTATCCCTTCGAGGGCAAGCCCGGCTGGAACCTGACGACGGCGATGGCCGATGATGCCATCGACTACCTGAACCGGATGAACCAGATCCAGCCGTCCAAGCCCTTCTTCCTCTATTACGTGCCGGGCGGCACCCATGCCCCGCACCACCCGACCAAGGCGTGGGTGGACAAGATCCACGCCATGCACCTGTTCGACGACGGCTATGAAAAGCTCCGTGAACGGATCTTCGCCAACCAGAAGAAGCTCGGCGTCATCCCGCAGGATGCCAGGCTCTCGCCCTGGCCCTCCGACATCCTGAAGCCGTGGGACCAGACGACGGATGACGAGAGGAAGCTCTTCATCCGCCAGGTCGAGGTCTTCGCCGCCTATGCCGCCTATACCGACCACGAGATCGGCCGCGTCATCCAGGCGGTGGATGACATGGGCAAGCTCGACGACACGCTCATCATCTACATCAACGGCGACAACGGCACCTCGGCCGAGGGCGGGCCGCTCGGCACGCCCAACGAGGTGGCCTTCTTCAACGGCCTCAACATGCTGCCGGTCGACGTGCAGATGAAGTTCTATGACGTGTGGGGCACCGACCAGACCTACAACCACATGTCGGCAGCCTGGTCCTGGGCCTTCGACACGCCCTTCAGCTGGTTCAAGCAGATCGCCTCGCATCTGGGCGGCGTCAGGCAGGGCATGGCCGTGTCGTGGCCGGGCCACATCGACGACGTCGGCGGCATCCGTCCGCAATTCGCCCATGTGATCGACGTGGTGCCCACCATCCTCGAGGCGGCGGGAATCGCGGCGCCGCAGGTGGTGGACGGCATCACGCAGTCGCCGATCGAGGGCACCTCCTTCGCCTACACCTTCAAGAAGGAGAATGCCGCCGCCCCGTCGCGCCACTCGGTGCAGTATTTCGAGATGATGGGCGACCATGCCATCTACAAGGACGGCTGGATCCTCTCGACGAAGGTGAAGCGCGCGCCGTGGGAGGCCTTCGGTCCGGCCAATCCGGACCCGCTCAACAATGTCGAGTGGGAACTCTTCGACCTCACCACCGACTATTCGCAGGTGACCGACATCGCCGCCCAGCACCCGGACAAGGTCGCGGAGCTGAAGCAGGTGTTCCTCGAGCAGGCACAGAAATTCGATGTGCTGCCGCTCGATGCCTCGGTGGCGGCGCGCATCGTGGCGCCGCGCCCCAACATCACCGCGGGGCGTTCGGAGTTCGTCTACACCACCCCCATGGTGGGCCTGCCGCAGGGCGACTCGCCGCTGCTGCTCAACACCTCCTATACGGTCACGGCGGAGATCGAGGTGCCCGAAGGCGGTGCCGAGGGCATGATCCTCACCTCCGGCGGGCGCTTCGGCGGCTACGGCTTCTACCTGCTCCAGGGCAAGCCGGTGTGGACCTGGAACATGGTGGACCTCAAGCGCATCAAGTGGCAGGGGCAGGATGTTCTGGCGCCCGGCAAGCACAGGCTGGTCTTCGACTTCACGTATGACGGCATGGGTGCGGGCACGCTGGCCTTCAACAATTTCGACGGTGTCGGCAAGGGCGGCACCGGCACCCTGTCGGTCGACGGCAAGGTGGTCGCCACCCAGGCCATGGAGCGCACCCTGCCGATGATCCTGCAATGGGACGAAAGCTTCGACATCGGCTCCGATACGCTCACCGGCATCGACGATGCGGATTACCAGACGCCGTTCCCGCTCACCGCCAAGCTCGACAAGCTGACCGTGGCCCTGGACCGTCCGGTGCTCAGCGATGCCGACAAGGCGAAGCTTGAGGCCGCGATGAAGGCGAAGGACTGAATTTCACGAAGCATGGCGTTGGCTCTCGACGTCAACGTTCCGTAACGCTAATGAGCCACCAGCAACCGGGACGGGAAGCGCCCCGGTTCCTATCTCTAACGGAGGAAGAACGATGATCACCCGCCGAACCCTTCTCGCCGGCCTGACCGCCGGTGTCGCCGCGCTGGCCCTTGCCGGCTGCCAGATCGACACGCGCACGCCGATGCGCGTTTCGGAAATCCTCTCGGTCGCGCAGTCCGGCGCGCCGGTTCCGGTCGTCGCCACGCTGACCGGCACCTTCGTGACGCCGCCCTGGTGCCAGGACGAGGGCACGATGGCGGTTGAAAACATCTCCACGCAGGACGTGCCGCTGAAGCTCATGGGCTGTGCGCCCGCCGGCAATGGCGCGGTGGGCACCTTCCAGCTCGCCACCAACCTGATCCGCACCGATGGCGGCCAGAGCAACGACGTCATCCTCACCAACGTGCTCGAGGGCGACACGGCGCGCTTCGCGGTGTTCCCGCATGGCAAGCACAACGGCCTCCTCTCGGTCGGCCTGTTCCTCAACCTGCCGCAGCTGCAGGCGGCCCAGCAGAAGCTGATCGCCATGCCGGTGTTCAAGCGCGGCGGCTATGACGGCACGGTGAACTTCTCCTTCACCATCGACATCATGAACGACACCAACAAGCCGGCGAAGTTCTACCTCGCCGATGTCAGCGCCGGCGGCGACCTGCCGTCCGACGAGGCCATCATGACCATCCCGCCCGGCGGCCAGGACACGGTGACGCTCGACGCCCAGACCCAGGCCAAGCTCGGCACCCAGGGCTGGGTGAACTTCATGTCGATGATGACGAAGTAACGCCTCCAGGGCCTCCGGCACCTGCCGGGGGCCCACCTCACACCCGGTGATAGGGGTGTCCCGCGATGATCGTCACCGCGCGGTAGATTTGCTCGAACAGCATCACCCGCACCAGCCGGTGCGGCCAGGTCATCGGGCCGAAGCTCATCAGCAATCCGGCCTGTTCACGACGTTCCGGCGCATGTCCGTCCGGGCCGCCGATCAGGAAGGCCATGTCGCCCGTGCCGCCGTCGAGATGGCGGCGCAGCAGTTCGGCGAAGGCCTCGCTCGCCAGCGCCTTGCCGCGCTCATCCAGCACCACAGTGAAGCACTTCGCCGGCAGCGCGCCGGCGATGACGCGGCCTTCTTCCGCCATGCGGGCGGCCGCCGACGAGGCCTGCGATTCATTGAATTCGGTGACGGCGATTTTCGCGATGCCGCATTTGCGGCCGAGGCCCTGCGCGCGCGTGAGATAGTCCTCGGCGAGGGATTTTTCGGGGCCGGGCTTCAAGCGCCCGGCCGCGATCACCTGTAACTTCACACGGCCGCCCAGTCGTCCGGGGCGCTGGCGGAGAGCAGCTTCTCCAGATTGTAGAAGCTGCGCACCTCGGGCCGGAAGATGTGGACGATCACGTCGCCGATGTCGACGAGCACCCAATCGCACTGCGGCATGCCCTGGACGCGAATGTCGCGATAGCCCTTTTCCTTGAGCTTCTGCACCAGCTGGTCGGCAATGGCGCCGACGTGCCGGTTGGAGCGGCCGGAGGCCACCACCACGGCATCGGCCACGGCGCGCTTGTCGTCGAGCGGGATCGACACGACCTGCTCGGCCTTGGCGTCGTCGAGCTGCGACAGGATGATGTCGAGCGCATTGACGGGCTTGGGCGCCTCGGCCTTGCGGCCGCGCGGCTTCCGGGGCTTCTTGGCGCGTGGGGCATCTTCCAGCAGCTCGGCCGGAATCTCGGGCAACGGCTCCTTCGGCGGAAGATCATCCTTGGGGCGCGGCGCCGGCCTGAAGCGCTTGACCTTCTCCGGCTTGGCACGGGCTGCCGGCTTTGCCTTGCTGCCGGGCTTGGCCTTGGCAGCGGGCGAGGCCTTGGTGCCCGGCTTCGCTTTGGCGGCAGCAGGCGCGGCCTTCGTTCCAGGCTTGGCCTTGGCGAGGGGTCTCGCCTTGCCGATCTCCGGCTTGGCCCTCGGGGCGGAGGCCGTCTTGGGGGCGGGGCGGCGGCTCTTGGCAGCCGATTTCTTTGCCGCGGGTTTCCTGGCCGCGGACTTCTTGGCGGGCGCTTTCAGTGGTCTGGTCCTTGGTTCCGGTTGCGTCTCTGCATGGGCTGCAAGTGACATGACTTCGGGGTGGAACAACGAATCCGACGCTAGAGGGTTCGCCGGTCCCGTTCAAGTGTCTCGCTGCGCCCTGGCGTGCCGCCTGATCGCCGTCGAACTTTCGGGCCGGAGCGGCATGGGGATGAAGCACCAGGCGGGGGGCCTGGCCGTCACCAGCTTGGGCGCCAGGTTGGTGGGAATCTGCGCTTCCGAAAAGCGCGTCGCCGCCGGTCCGCCAAGCGCGCGCAGCGAGAAGCCGGGACGGGCGAGAACGGCCAGCGGAAGCGTCTCGGGAATCTCCAGCCAGTCATGCCAGCGATGCAGGCTGGCGAAGCTGTCCGCCCCCATGATCCACACGAAATGCGCGCGGCCGAGCAGCGGCTTCAGGCCGCGCAACGTTTCCGCCGTGGTGCGTGATCCCATCTGCTTCTCGATGTCGGTGACGACGAAGCGCGGATGCTTCGCCATGTGGCGCGTGGCTTCGAGACGGGCGGCATATTCGCCGGTTTCGGACGGGTCCTTCAGCGGGTTCTGCGGCGATACCAGCCACCACACCCAGTCGAGCTCGAGCCGCTTCAGGGCAAAGAGCGCCACCATGTAGTGCCCGTAATGCGCCGGGTTGAAGGAGCCGCCGAACAGCCCGATCCTCTGGCCTTCGCCGAACGCGGGCGGCTTCAGGATCATGGGCGCGTCTGCCCCGTGCCTCGCACCTGGTACTTGAAGGTGGTGAGCTGCTCCACGCCGACAGGCCCGCGCGCATGCAGCTTGCCCGTGGCGATGCCGATCTCGGCGCCGAAGCCGAATTCGCCGCCGTCGGCGAACTGGGTGGAGGCATTGTGCAGCACGATGGCGCTGTCGACCTCATTGAGGAAGCGCTCGGCGGTGGCTGCATCCTCGGTGATGATCGAATCCGTGTGCTGCGAACCGTAGCGCGCGATGTGCGCCATTGCCGCGTCCACGCCGTCGACGAGCTTCATCGAGATGATGGCGTCGAGATATTCAGTGGACCAGTCTTCCTCGGTCGCGGGTTTCACGCGCGGGTCGGCCGTCTGCACCGCCGCGTCGCCGCGCACTTCGCAGCCCGCCTCGATCAGCGTGGCGATGATCGGCTTCAGATTTTTGTCCGCCGCCGCCCGGTCGATGAGGATCGTCTCGGCCGAACCGCAGATGCCGGTGCGCCGCATCTTGGCATTGAGGCATACGGTCCTCGCCATCTCGGGGTCGGCCGCCTTGTCGACATAGACATGGCAGATGCCTTCGAGGTGGCTGAACACGGGAACCCGCGCATCGGCCTGCACGCGGGCGACGAGGCTCTTGCCGCCGCGCGGCACGATCAGGTCCAGCGTGCCATTCAGGCCTTCGAGCATCAGGCCCACGCAGTCGCGGTCGGCATTGGGCACCATCTGAATGGCGGTGCGTGGCAGTCCTGCGGCGTCGAGCCCGCGCTGCAGGCAGGCAATGAGCGCGGCGGAGGTATGGAAGCTGTCGGAGCCGCCGCGCAGGATCGCGGCATTGCCGGACTTGAGGCAGAGGCCGCCCGCATCGGCCGTCACGTTGGGCCGCGACTCATAGATGATGCCGATGACGCCGATCGGCACGCGCACGCGTGAGATCTCCAGCCCGTTGGGCCTCGTCCATTTCGACATGACCTGGCCCACCGGGTCTTGCAGGGCGGCGATCTCCTCGAGTCCCCTGGCCATCGCCTCGAGCCGCGCCTCGTTCAGCGTCAGGCGGTCGAGGAAGCTGGCCTTCAGCTCCCTCGCCGTCGCCGCCGCGAGGTCGCGCGCATTCTCGGCCAGAATGTCGGCGCCGGAGCGGCGGATCTTCGCCGCCATGGCCATCAGTGCGTCGTTCTTCTGCTGCGCCGGCGCAAGGGCAAGGATGCCGGCTGCCTGCCGGGCGGCACGGCCCAGCGTCAGCATCATGTCGCGGTTGCCGGTCATGTCGTTCATGTGCGGTCTCCGCCCATCAGCACCATGTCATCGCGGTGGATCAGCACGTCGCGGCCGCGGAAGCCCAGCACCTTCTCGATCTCGGAGGACTTGAGGCCCAGGATCTTCGCCGTGTCGCCGGCGTCATAGGCGACGAGGCCGCGCGCGATCTCGCGGCCCTTTGCGGTGATGATCGACACCGTGTCACCGCGGGCGAAACTTCCCTCCACCTTCTTCACACCCGCCGGCAGCAGGCTCTTGCCCTTGGCGAGGGCAGCGGCGGCTCCGTCATCGACAACGAGGTGGCCGATCGGCTGCAGCGTGCCGGCGATCCAGCGCTTGCGTGATTGCAGCGCGGAGGCGCTGGCGAGGAACCACGTGCAGCGTGCACCCTCGCGGATGCGCTTCAGCGGATGCATCTCGTGGCCCGAGGCAATCACCATGTTGCAGCCGGCGCCGAGCGCGATCTTGCCCGCCTCGATCTTGGTGATCATGCCGCCCGAACCGACGCCGGACACGGGCTTGCCCGCCATGGCCTCGATCTCCGGCGTGATCTCCTCGACAACAGGCAGGAAGGTTGCGCCCTTCTGGTTGGGCGGGGCGGTGTAGAGCCCGTCGATGTCGGAGAGCAGCACCAGGCAATCGGCGCTCATCATCGAGGCGACGCGCGCCGCAAGGCGGTCATTGTCGCCATAGCGGATCTCACTCGTTGCCACCGTGTCGTTCTCGTTGATGACGGGCACCGCGCCCTGTTCGAGCAGGGTGGACAGCGTGGCGCGCGCATTCAGGTAGCGGCGGCGTTCTTCGGTGTCGGTCAGCGTCACCAGCACCTGGGCCGCCACCATGTTCCGTGTCCGGAGCGCTTCGCTCCAGGCCTGTGCCAGTGCGATCTGACCCACCGCGGCGGCGGCCTGCTTCTGCTCGAGGCGCAGGTTGCCCTTGGGCAATCCCAGCGTGCGCCGGCCCAGTGCAATGGCCCCGGAGGAGACGATGATGATCTCCGCCCCCTTCACGCGCTGGTCGGCGAGGTCATCGATGAGGGACGAGAGCCACGAGGCCTTGATGGTGCCGGTCTTGGCATCCACCAGCAGCGCCGAGCCAATCTTGACGACGATGCGCCGCGCCTGTTCGAGGCGAGACGTCACGGACGCCACTCCTCCGTCGTCACCCCCGGCTCATCGTCAGGGCGACCCGACCGGCGCGAGGTGTCGATCACTTCGAGCAGCTTCTTCATCGCTTCGGGCACGTTCTTCGTCGTGGCGCCGGAGATCAGCATCGGCGTCTTCCTGACCCGGCGCTTGAAGTCCTTGAGCTTCGCATCGATCTCCTCCTCGGGCAGGAGGTCGGTCTTGTTGAAGGCGATCACCTCCGGCTTCTCGGCCAGTTCCGGCGAATAGGCCTTCAGCTCCTTGCGGATGACGCGATAGGCAGCGACGGGGTCATCGCCGGTCACATCGATCAGGTGGAGGAGCACCGCGCAGCGCTCGACATGGCCGAGGAAGCGCGTGCCCAGCCCATGGCCCTCGGATGCGCCCTCGATGAGGCCCGGAATGTCGGCCAGCACGAAGCTCTGCGCGCCCACGCGCACGACACCCAGCTGCGGGTGCAGCGTGGTGAAGGGATAGTCCGCGATCTTGGGCTTGGCGGCTGAGACGGCTGCGAGCAGGGTGGACTTCCCGGCATTGGGCAGGCCCAGCAGGCCTGCATCCGCAATCAGCTTGAGGCGCAGCCAGATCCAGCGTTCCTCGCCCGGCTGGCCGGGGTTGGCATGGCGGGGTGCCCGGTTGGTCGAGGACTTGAAATAGGCATTGCCGAAGCCGCCATTGCCGCCCTTGGCGATGCGGAAGCGGTCGCCCAGCTTGGCGAGGTCCGCAATCATCGTCTCATTGTCTTCCTCGAAGACCTGGGTGCCCACCGGCACCTTCAGCACGATGTCGTCGGAATTGGCGCCCGCCCGCAGCCGGCCCATGCCGTGCCCGCCGGTCGCCGCCTTGAAGTGCTGCTGGTAGCGGTAGTCGATCAGCGTGTTGAGGCCGTCCACGGCCTCGATCCACACGTCGCCGCCCCGGCCGCCGTCGCCGCCGTCGGGCCCGCCCATTTCGATGAACTTTTCCCGGCGGAACGACACCGAACCCGCGCCACCGTCGCCGGAGCGCACATAAACCTTTGCCTGGTCGAGGAATTTCATAGCGAGACCTTGTAACGCGGGTTGCGGGGCGAGCCTAGTCCCGTGTTGCCCATCGGCCACGGTTCCATGGCGTTGCTGCATTGCAACATTTCGGCCCCCTTGAGAACACATTTGGCAGTTTTACCGGCCCCCGCACCGAGAAGGGCGGCTCTCGGGGGAAGATGATCACGAAAATCCACAAGATCATCTCGGTATCGTTTGTGTAGAACGAAAGGTAAAAGATGAAGAATAGACTGATCGCAGGTTTCATGTCGGCTGCTGTACTGGCCGGCATTTCCGCTATACCTGCCGAGGCAGCCTGCAAGGGTGCCACTCACTGCTATGGCACCACCACATCCACCAGCTTTTCCACCAAATCCAGGACCGTGAAGAAGACCGTGCATGTCCGCAAGGCGGCGGCGAAGCCGGCCACGGTGCACACGCGCCGGAGCGCGGCGAAGTCCGCCGCAGCACCCATGCGCAAGCGGTCTCAGGTCGTCACTGACAACAAGCGTGTCCAGGCGGTGCGGCGCTCCCCGGCCCAGGTCGCAGCGGCCGCGGCGGGGGCCTCCAACGCCTCGCAGGCGCAGGTCATCTCGCTCATCAAGGCGATGGCGCCCGCCCAGGGCGTTCCCACCTGGTTCGCGCTGCGCATCGCCCATGTCGAGTCGAACTACAATGCCCACATGCGCGGCAGTGCCGGTGAATATGGCGTGTTCCAGATGAAGTGCGCCACCGCCAAGGACATCGGCTTCAGCGGCAATTGCGGCGCGCTGCTCGATGCGCGCACCAATGTCCATTGGGGGCTTCGTCACCTGGCCATCGCCATCGGCAAGTCGGACGGCAACCTCCGGCTTGCCGCGTCGAAGCACAATGGTGGCCTCGGCCGGCGCACCGTGGTCGCGCGCTACGTCGCCAAGGTGTTCTGATGACAGGCGGGAGCGGTGCTTCATCGCCGCCGCTCCTTCGCCGCGGCCCAGGCCGCGCGCGTGAGCTTCAGCGTCATGTGCGGAACCTCGGCCTGCCGTGCCCGTGAGAAGGCGGAGCCCTGTCCCGTCTCGACGAATCCAAGCCCCAGCAGGATGCGCCGCGAGGCCTCATTGCCAAGGTGATAGCTGGCGACCAGGTCCTCCCGGTCCTGCATGCTGAAGGCGTGGTCCGTCATGGCCCGGGCTGCCTCGCTGCCATAGCCATGGCCCCAGTGGGCCTCCGCCAGCCAGTATCCGATCTCGCCATGCTCGATGCCGATTACGCCGATCAGGTCATCGGCCCGCGCAATGGCGCATACCAAAGACTCCGCGGGCAGGTTCCGGCAATGCGCGAGAAACGCCTCCGCATCAGCCGCGCCATAGGGATGGGGCACGCGGCCCGTCCAGCGCGCGACATTGAAATTGCCAAGCCCGCGCACCAATGCGTCCGCATCCGCGGGCTGCGGCGGGCGAAGCGTGAGGTTCCGGGTCCTGAGCGTGGTCATCGGAGAATTCCAAACGAAAAGCGGAGAGGTGGTTGCCACCTCTCCGCTTCGAATCTTTGCAAGCGTGCCGGATCGGTGGATCCGGCGGCTTGATATGTGGTGAGCCCGCCGGTTACTCAGCCGCGACGGCTGGGATCACGGACACGGTCTGCTTGTCGCCCTTGGTGCGGCGGAAGCTGACGACGCCGTTCACCACCGCGAAGATGGTGTGGTCGCGGCCGATGCCCACGCCGGTGCCCGGGTGAACCTTGGTGCCGCGCTGGCGGATGATGATGTTGCCGGCAATGACGGTCTCGCCGCCGAAAGCCTTCACGCCGAGACGGCGGCCCGCGGTATCGCGACCGTTGCGGGACGAACCGCCTGCCTTTTTATGAGCCATGGGATGTTCTCCTAATCTCTAGCGCGCTTAGGCGCGAATCTCGCGGATGGTCACCGAGGTCAGGTCCTGGCGGTGGCCGTTGCGCCGGCGATAGTGCTTGCGGCGGCGCTTCTTGAAGATGATGACGCGGGGGCCACGGTCCTGGCTGGCGATCTCGGCCACCACGGTGGCGCCGGCCACATGCGGCGCGCCGATGTTGACGGCCTCGCCATTGGCGACCATCAGCACTTCCGTGAAGTTCACCGTGTCGCCCGGGTTGCCCTCGAGCTTCTCGATCTGGATCTTGTCGCCGGCAGCAACGCGGTACTGCTTTCCGCCGGTCTTGATGACTGCGTACATGTTGTTTCGTCCTTGTTGTCCCGCGCCCTTTGGCGGCACCGGAAAACCCGTGGTCCGGTGCGCTTCAAGTGCCTGATTGCTCAAGCGAAATTGGGTTGCCTGGGGCAGCGCAAAACGCGCCTTGGGGTCAGCCCCCTCCGCGCGGATGGCCGGAAATAGGGGAAATGCCGGCGGGAGTCAAGGAACTGGGCAACGGGGCGTGTCGGTGGAGCGCGTCGGTCGAAGTATCAAATTTGAAATAATTTCGTGCTCTGGTAGCGCATGCCCCACATCCTGCGCTTCCGGCTGCAGCCGGTCCTGCTTCTTACCGCTCTGGCCCTCTCCGCGCTGTCGCCACCGGCGGTGGCCAGCGGCCGGGACGATGCCGAAACGCCCGTCAGCGCCGCCGCCTCCGCTCCGGCGGCCATGGCCCGTGCAACCTCTCAGCCCATGGTGGTCGTCCGCATGCGCGGCAAGGCCCGGTGCGGCACCCGGTGTCCGGAGTGGATCGTGGCCGAGGGCACCGTCACGCCCGCCACGCCGGCACTCTTCCGCCGCCTGCTTGCCGGTATCGGCAGCGCCAGCTTGCCGATCGTTCTCGACTCGCGCGGTGGCGACGTCGATGCCGCGATGGAAATTGGCCGCATGATCCGGGCGAGGGGGCTCACCACCATCATCGGGCGGAGCGAGGTGCAGGGCTGTGGCCCGCGCCAGGGTTCGTGCCTGGCGCCCGGGCTGCCCTATGCCGGCTACGTCCTTCCCACGGGCGAGTGCGCCAAGGCCTGCCTGCTGATCCTGGCTGCCGGCACGCAGCGGGTCGGCTACTGGGTCAGCGAGGCGCAGTTCCTCGATGCCGATGCCGCCGGGCGCGCCGGAGGCTATCTCGCCGACATGGGTATCTCGGCCGGTCTCCTGCCCCGCCTGCGGCGCTCCGGCCTGCCGCTCGACAGGGCGGAACTGCTGCACTTCGGCTTCAGCACGGGGCGCCAGCGGGTGGAGGACTTCACCGGCGCCAGCATCTGCCTGCGCTCAGTCCCCGCGCCCAACTGCATGCGCCTTGCAACGACCAGCCCACCGGCCCGGGTCTCCGCCAGGCCTGCCGCCCGCAAGCCTGCCGCCCGCAAGCCGGCGGCGCCGCGGCCGGCCCGGGTCATCATCTGGGGCGGCATCGAGGACATGTGAGGCGGCTCAGGCCGCCTTCTCGTCCGCCCGCTTCTCGATCAGGGTCACGAGGTCGGACATGATGCGGTTCATGTCGAAGTCCTTGGGCGTATAGACGGCGGCGACGCCCAGCTGCTTCAGGACGTTCACGTCGTCCTGCGGAATGATGCCACCGGCGACGACCGGCACGTTGGCGAGGCCCGCGGCGCGCAGGCGCTGCATCACCTCGCGGATCAGCGGCACGTGGCTCCCCGACAGGATCGACAGGCCGAGGATGTGCACGTCCCTTTCCTGCACCGTCCTGACCAGCTGCTCCGGCGTCACGCGGATGCCGTCATAGATGACCTCCAGCCCGGTGTCGGCGGCGCGCACCGCGATCTGCTCCGCACCGTTGGAGTGGCCGTCGAGGCCGGGCTTGCCGACGAGGAAGCGCGGCGTCTCGCCCATGCGCGCGGCGAGCTGCTCCACGCGCTTGCGCAGGTCCTCGAGCTGCTCGCCGCCGTCCGCGCGCATGGTGAGTGCGACGCCGGTTGGCGCACGATATTCGCCGAAGATCTCGCGCAGGGTTGCGCCCCACTCGCCGGTGGTCACGCCCGCCTTCGCACAGGCGATGGAGGGCTCCATGATGTTGCGGCCGTCTGCTGCGGCGCGGCGCAGGTCATCGAGTGCGGCGGCAACGGCCTTCGCATCACGCGTGGCGCGCCAGGCCTTCAGCCGCTCGATCTGCTCGAATTCGACGTCGTCCTTCACCGTCATGATGGCGTCGGTGCCGGCGGAGAGCGGCGAGGGCTCGGTCGTGGTGAAGGCATTGACGCCGACGATCTTGGTCTCGCCCGACTCGATGGCGTGGAGCCTCGCGGTGTTGCTCTCGACCAGCTTCCGCTTCATGTAGGCGATCACCTCTTCCGAGGTGCCGCCGCCCAGGCTCAGCACATGGGCAAGCTCGCCGCGTGCCTCTTCCTTCAGCGCCTCGACCTTCTTCGTGATTTCGGTCGAGCCGTCGAAGATGTCGCCATAGTCGAGAAGGTCCGTCTCGTAGGCCACGATCTGCTGCATGCGCAGAGACCATTGCTGGTCCCACGGGCGCGGCAGGCCGAGGGCCTCGTTCCATGCCGGAAGCTGCACGGCACGCGCGCGCGCATTTTTCGACAACACCACGGCCAGCATCTCGAGCAGGATGCGGTAGACGTTGTTCTCGGGCTGCTGCTCGGTGAGGCCCAGCGAATTGACCTGCACGCCATAGCGGAAGCGACGGTGCTTTTCCTCCGTGATGCCATAGCGTTCACGGCCGATCTCGTCCCACAGCTCGGTGAAGGCCCGCATCTTGCAGAGCTCGGTGACGAAGCGGATGCCGGCATTGACGAAGAAGGAGATGCGCCCGAAGACTTCGGGGAAGTCTTTCTCGGCGACGGCCCCCGACGCCTTCACGCCGTCGAGCACGGCGATCGCGGTCGCCAGGGCATAGGATAGTTCCTGCACCGGCGTGGCGCCTGCTTCCTGCAGGTGATAGGAGCAGACGTTCATCGGGTTCCACTTCGGCAGTTCCCGGGTGGAAAAAGCGATGGTGTCGGTGATGAGCCGCATCGACGGCCCCGGCGGGAAGACGTAGGTTCCGCGCGAGAGATATTCCTTGATGATGTCGTTCTGCGTGGTGCCCGACAGGCTGGCGCGCGCCGCCCCCTGTTCCTCTGCCACCGCCACATAGAGCGCCAGCAGCCAGGCCGCTGTGGCGTTGATGGTCATCGAGGTGTTCATGGTGGCGAGCGGGATCTGGTCGAACAGCGTCCGCATGTCGCCGATGTGCGAGACGGGAACGCCCACCTTGCCCACTTCGCCCCGCGACAGCACGTGGTCGGAGTCATAGCCGGTCTGGGTCGGCAGATCGAAGGCCACCGACAGGCCCGTCTGCCCCTTGGACAGGTTGGTGCGGAACAGCTTGTTGGAATCAGCCGCCGTGGAATGGCCGGCATAGGTGCGGAAGAGCCAGGGTTTGTCGCGTGATGTCATGATGAGTCATGCTGGCATGGCCCATATTGCACCGCAACCTCGACCTTTGGGCAGGCTGTCAGTTCTGCCGGGAGCGCGAAAACAGCATCAGCACGAGGAAGGAGCTGGCCAGAATGCCGATAAAGGACACGAGGACCGTCCGCTCGAGGAAGTAGCCCAGGGGCAGATCCAGGCTGTGCGCGAGATACACAGCACCGAAGGCACCGGCGAAAAGCAGTGGGGCGTTGATCAGGAAGCCGAACACCCCGCCGATCCGCGTGAACCGGGTGAGAACGGCGGCCGCCAGCAGGGTGCAGATGACCACCGCGATGATCCCCGGCGTGGCATTGAAATCATGGATGAAGCTCGTCACGGCCTTCTCCGGCTGCGGCGCGGCGGCGTGCAGGTCGCGATTGCCAAAACGAGGGACATCACAACCATAAGTAATACGCTCGGTCCGCGTGCTGTCAAGCGCGGCCTCCGCTACGCCTGACCCCCTCCTTTTGTTGCGGTGCGAGATGGTCTAGCCTCCGCTAATCTTGACCAAAGCTTTCAGGGAGACGACGACATGAGTTCCGCCGCCGCCAAATCCGCCCCGGCCAACGGCAATGCCCCGGTGAAGGACCTCTATGAGGTAGGCGAGGTCCCGCCGCTCGGCCATGTGCCGGCAAACATGTATGCCTGGTGCATCCGGCAGGACCGCCATGGCGCCCCGGACAGCGCCATGCAGGTCGAGGTCGTTCCCACCTGGGAGATCGGCGAGGACGAATGCCTGGTCTTCGTGCTGGCGGCCGGCGTCAACTACAATGGCGTGTGGGCGGCCCTCGGCAAGCCCATTTCGCCGATCGACGGCCACAAGAACCCCTTCCATATCGCGGGCTCGGATGCCTCCGGAATCGTCTGGGCGGTGGGCTCGAAGGTGAAGCGCTGGAAAGTGGGCGACGAGGTCGTCATCCACTGTAACCAGGACGACGGCGACGACGAGGAGTGCAACGGCGGCGACCCGATGTTCTCCAATTCGCAGCGGATCTGGGGCTATGAGACGCCGGACGGCTCCTTCGCCCAGTTCACCCGCGTGCAGGCCCGCCAGCTGCTGCCGAAACCTGCCCACCTCTCCTGGGAGGAGGCCGCCTGCTACACCCTCACGCTGGCCACTGCTTATCGTATGCTGTTCGGCCATCGCCCGCATGTGCTGAGTGCCGGCCAGAACGTGCTCGTCTGGGGGGCTTCCGGCGGGCTCGGCTCAATGGCCATCCAGCTCATCGCCACCACGGGTGCCAATGCCATCGGCGTCATCTCGGAGGACGACAAGGCGGACTTCGTCATGCAGCTCGGCGCCAAGGGCGTCATCAACCGCAAGAAGTTCAACTGCTGGGGCCAGATGCCCGCGGTGGGTACGCCCGAATACAATGACTGGATGAAGAACGCCCGCGAATTCGGCAAGGCCATCTGGCATTTCACCGGCAAGGGCAACAACGTCGACATGGTCTTCGAGCATCCGGGTGAATCGACCTTCCCCGTTTCTGTGCTGATGACCAAGCGCGGCGGCATGATCGTGATCTGCGCCGGCACCACCGGCTTCAACCTCACCATGGATGCACGCTATCTGTGGATGCACCAGAAGCGCGTGCAGGGCTCGCACTTCGCCAACCTGATGCAGGCCTCTGCCGCCAACAAGCTGGTCATGGCGCGGCGCATCGACCCCTGCATGTCGGAAGTCTATTCCTGGGCCGACATCCCCAAAGCGCACATGAAGATGTGGAAGAACGAGCACCGCCCCGGCAACATGGCTGTGCTGGTCTCGGCTCCGACCACCGGCCTCAAGACGCTGGATGATGCCATCGAGGCATCGGGCAAGTAACGGGCGCGACGTCTCCCTCCCCCTTGTGGGGAGGGCCGGGGTGGGGGTCGCTCCGAACTCAAGCCTGAGTGTAAGGCGTCTTCCCTAAA
>CAYYTH010000019.1:0-79058 GCA_964474665.1 uncultured Aestuariivirga sp. | reverse complement strand
GGAGGGGCAGGGGTGGGGGTGATGGCGGAACCAGGAGCCAAGCGACCGTCACCCGGCGCCACCCCCACCCTTGATCCCTCCCCACAAGGGGGAGGGAAACCACTCCGGACTTCCATATGCAGCGCAGCTGAAGCCGGAGAGAACGCAGCTCACTGCGTCCGCCGGACCAGCTCCACCATGTAGGCCGTCGACCAGCCGAAGCTCAGAAGGCCGTTGGCGGCGGCCAGGCCGGAGAGCAGCCGCCATTTCTCATCGAGGATGATGTCGCCGAAACCCAGTGTCGAATAGGACACCAGCGAAAAGTAGAGCGCGGGTTCGAGCGACTGGAAGACGCCGGCCAGATAGAAGGTCAGGCCCCAGACCCAGACATTGATGGTCTGGACACTCATCACGAAGAGCACGCAGACGACGATGGTGGCGGTGTTGGTGAAGCGACGGAAGACGCGGCGCAGCCGGACGACGACAGCCTCGAGCCGGCCCGAGAAGGCGCTGAACATTTCGGCCTGGATGACCGCATTGATGATGATGACCACAGTCCCGAGGGCGAGCTGCTGGATGATCATGCGTCGGACACCTCGACATGGCGGATGAGGCCATCTGCGCCGAAGGTGACCGTCTCCGTGCCGCGCCGCGTGACGCGTTGCCCGGTGGACTGCTCGGTCGCCGCGAGCCGCCAGACGGACCGCACCGCCGCGGGCGCCACCTGCGCCACCTCGTCATCGATTGCGTGCTGGTCGGGATGCTCCGTGAAATAGGCCGTGAAGGCGGTGATGATGGCCGCACGCCCTTCGATCCGCCCGTTCACGCCGGGCGAGACATAAATCGCGTCCTCCGCAAACATCGCCTTCACCGTCGCTTCGTCATAGGCGTTCAGGGCCTGGTGGTAGCGCCTGAGCAGCGCCACGGGATCGAGGCTCATCTGCCGAATTCACCCATGATGCGCACCCAGCTGCGGATGCCGCGGCGATAGCTTTCGAGATCGTATTTCTCGTTGGGACTATGGATCGCGTCGTCCGTCAGCGCGAAGCCGACGAGAATCGAATCCATGCCGAGGATGTCCTTGAAGAAGCGGCAGATGGGGATCGAGCCGCCGGAGCCCATCAGCACCGTGTCGCGGCGGAACTCGTCCTTGAGCGCCTTGGCCGACTTGGCGATGAAGGGGTTGTCCTCGGGGATCTCGGTCGCGGGGCTGCCGCCGCCGCCCGCGAACTCGACCTTGCAGTCCTTGGGGATCAGGCCCTTCACGAACTTTTGGAAAGCCTTGAGGATCTTGTCCGGGTTCTGCTTGCCGACGAGGCGGAAGGTGAACTTGGCATGGGCCTTGGAAGGCAGCACCGTCTTGGTGCCGACACCGGTATATCCGCCCCAGATGCCGTTCACCTCCGCTGTGGGTCGCGCCCAGATCTGCTCCAGCACCGACTTGCCCTTCTCGCCGGCCGGCTGCTTCAGCCCCACGTCCTTGAGGAACTTCGCCTCGGAGAACTTGAGCGACTGCCACTGCTTCTTCGTCTGCTTCGGAAGCTCGGACACACCGTCATAGAAGCCGGGGATCGTCACCTTGCCTTGTCTGTCGTGCAGCGCCGCGATCACCTTGCTCAGCACGCGGATCGGGTTCATCGCCGGGCCGCCATACATGCCGGAGTGCAGGTCGATCTTCGGGCCGGTGATGGTGATTTCCTCGCGCACCATGCCGCGGAGCCGCGTGGTGATCGCGGGCGTCTTCGGGTCCCACATGTTGGTGTCGCAGACGAAGGCGGCGTCGCAGGCGAGTTCCTTGGCATTGGCCTTGAGGAAGGGCACGAGCGAGGGCGAGCCCGATTCCTCCTCGCCCTCGATCAGGAAGGTGGCCCTGATGGGCAGCGTGCCGGTCGTCCTGATCCAGGCGCGGGCCGCTTCGACGAAGGTCATGAACTGGCCCTTGTCGTCCGACGTGCCGCGGCCATACATGCGCTTCACCTTGCCGTCGGTCTTGACGGTCGGCTCGAAGGGCGGCGTCTTCCACAGGTCCAGCGGATCGGCCGGCTGCACGTCATAATGGCCGTAGAACAGGAGATGCGGCGTGTCCTTCGTCGCGTCCTTCGGCACGTAATGCGCCACCACCATGGGGCGGCCCGGCGTGGGGCGGACCTGCGCCTTGAAGCCCAGCCCCTTCAGGTCATCGACGATGGCGTTGGCCGCCTTCTCGCATTCGGCCGCATAGGCCGGGTCGGTCGAGATCGAGGGGATGCGGACGAGCTTGAACAGCCTTTCGAGGCTGTTGTCGAAGTCCTTCGTGGCGGCGTCGAGAACGGCGTTCAGTTCACTCATGTCAGTCACTCTTTGGCAAATTGCGCGAAGATGCGGGCCCAGGCGCGGGTGCCCTTGTGATAGGCGGACACATCATATTTTTCGTCGGGCGAATGGGCGTTGTCATCGGGAAGGCCGAAGCCCGTCAGCAGGCTGTCGACCTTCAGGTATTTCTTGAAGGACTCGACCACCGGGATCGAATAGCCCGCCCCCATCAGCACCGGCTCCCGGCCGAACTCGGCCTTGAGTGCGGCCTGCGCGGCCTTGATCCAGGGCGTATCCGCCGACACGGCGATGCCGCTGGAATCGCCGCCACTGTCGTCGAAGCGCACCTTGCAGTCCTTGGGCAGCCGGGCCCTGACGAAGGCCTTGAAGGCCTTCCTGATCTTCTTCGGGTCCTGGCCCTCGACGAGGCGGAAGGTGAGCTTGGCGGTGGCTTCCGCCGGCAGCACGGTCTTGCTGCCCACCCCGCGATAGCCGCCATAGATGCCGTTCACCTCGGCCGTGGGCCTCGCCCACATCTGTTCCAGCGCCGAGTAGCCCTGCTCGCCCGCCGGGATCGCCAGCCCGACGTCGCCGAGGAATTTCTTCGCCGGGAACTTGAGCGCCGCCCACTGCTTGCGGAGCTTCGCCGGGATCGGCTTCACGCCGTCGTAGAAGCCGGGAATGGTGATGCGGCCCTTCGCGTCATGGATCGCCGCGATGATGCGGCTCACCACCTTGATGGGGTTCTGCACCGGGCCGCCGTAAAGTCCGGAATGCAGGTCGATTTTAGGGCCTATCACGGTGAACTCGATGCCGGAGCAGCCGCGCAGCCGGGTGTCGATGCCCGGCGTCTTCGCGTCCCACATGCCGGTGTCGCAAATGAACACCGCATCGACGGGAAATTCGCGCGCGTTCGCCTTCAGGAAGGTATCGATGTGGGCGGGGTCGCTCTCCTCGTCGCCCTCGATCATCACGGTCAGGCGGAAGGGCAGAGACCCGTGCACCTTCAGCCAGCAGCGGCTGGCTTCCAGAAAGGTCATCAATTGGCCCTTGTCGTCCGCCGACCCGCGCGCAAAGATTGCATCCTGGCCCCGGCTGCCCTTGCGGATTTCAGGTTCGAAGGGCGGCGACGTCCAGAGTTCCAGCGGATCGGCGGGCTGCACATCGTAATGACCGTAGAACAGGATATGGGGCCGTTTTTCGCCCCCCGGAGGCGTGTAGCTCCCCAGCACAAGGGGCTGCCCCGTGGTCTTTCGCAGCGCCGCCTTGAAGCCCATGCCCTTCAACTGCCCCACCAGCCAGTTGGCTGTGGCGAGGCAATCCTTGTGGTGCGCCGGGTCGGTGCCGATCGAGGCAAACCGCAACAGCGCGAAGAGGCGCTCCAGGCTCTCAGGAAATTGTTGATCTATTTCTGCAAGAACAGTTGCGGGATGCATCAGGATTTCACCATTGGCGAGACTCGGGCGGACAATGTCACGCCCGCCGCCCCGGCGGCAAGGGCCGCGGCATGAACAAGAAGCCCGACTCGTTCTCGCTGGCGCGCGACAGCCTGCAGGCGCAGGAACCTTCGGCAGGCCTCCGGCGCTTCCGGCGCCGCGGCTACCAGCGCTTCCTTGCCTTCATGGGTGATATCGATCTCGCCTTCCTCTGGAAGCGGCGCTGGTTCTTCATCACCATGATCGTCGGCTTCGCGCTGATGTCATTGCCCACCCCCTCGGGCCTTACCCACGAGGGGCAGGTGGTGCTGGTCATGTCGATCATGGCCACCATGCTGTTCATCACCGAGCCCATTCCGCTGCCCACCGTGCCCCTCCTCATCATCGTGGGCCAGGTGGTGCTGCTGAAGGTCGACCCCACCAAGGTGGCGCAGAGCCTGATGACCGACTCGGTCCTGTTCATCATGGGCTCGCTGATGCTGGCGGTGGCCATCGTGCGCCAGCGCCTCGACAAGCGCATCGCCTGGTGGATCGTGCGCATGACGGGCACCAACATCTACTGGATCAGCTTCGGCATCACCACGGTCTGCGGCATCATCGCGGCCTTCATCGGCGAGCACACGGTGGCCGCCATGATGCTGCCCGTCGGCGTCACGCTGATCACGCTGACCTCGAACGACCCCAAGAAGGTGCACAACCTGGCGGCCGTGCTGCTGTTCTCGATCTCCTATGGCTGCTCCATCGCCGGCGTGGCCACGCCCTCGGGCGGTGCGCGCAACGCCATCATCATCAGCTACTGGAAGGACTTCTTCTACAATCCGCTGGACCCGGCCACGGCCCGCTACCTCATGGATTACGTGACCTGGATCATCTACGCCTTCCCGATGTTCCTGCTGCGCCTGCCGATCGTCACGGCGATCCTGATCTTCACCTTCAAGCCGGAGGTCACCGACATGTCGCGCGCCATCGCCAGGCTGCGCACCCAGGTGTCGATGCAGGGGCCGATGCGGGCCTCGGAATGGCTGACGATCCTCATCTTCCTGCTCACCATCGTGGGCTGGGTCACGCTGTCGAACCAGCTGGGCCTCGGCGTCATCGCCATCGGCGGCGCCTCGCTGTTCCTCATCCTCGGGCTGGTGCGCTGGGAGGACATCAACTCCGGCGTCAACTGGGGCGTGGTGCTTCTCTATGCCGCCGCCATCTCGCTCGGCGTGGAGATGAAGGAGACCGGGGCGGCCGCCTGGGTGGCCGACAGCGTGTTCACGACAATGCGGCAGATCGGCGCTTCGGACGGGCTGGGCTTCAACGCGGTGATCTCGCTCCTCACCATCGCTGTTTCCAACACCATGACGGCGGGCGCCGCCGTCGCGGTGCTGGCCCCCATCGTGCTGAAGACCGCCGTCACCGCCCACCAGGACCCGATCGACGTCGGCTTCATCACCGCCATCTCATCGGCCTTTGGCTATCTCACCCCCGCCGCCCAGCCGGCCTTCACCATCATCTATGCCTCGGGCTTCCTGCGCGGCAGCGACTTCTTCAAGGTCGGCATCCGCATGATGGTGCTGTCCTTCATCGTGCTGATGGCCATTTCGGTCCTGTACTGGCCGCTGCTGGCTCCCTAAGGTGGGATGATGCTGTTCAGGCGTTCCACACTCTCCGACCGGCAGGAGGCAGCCGTCCAGAAGACGCTGCAGAACCTCCGCGCGCAGCGGCGCAACCGCTTTCGCATCCTGGCCTGCATCGACGGCACGGAGGAATCCCTCATCACCGTGCGCTTCGCCGCGCGCTTCTGCGTGCAGGACAACTGCGACCTGATCGTGCTGTTCGTGCGGCCGATCGACTCCGGCCTCCACTCCGGCGGGTTGCAGGTGAAGCTGGCGCGCGAGAACATGCTGGAGGCGGGCTTCGAGATCCCCGGCGTCACCCACCTCAAGCAGGCGCTCGCGGTTCTGAAGCAGGAGGGAATCGACGTCGAGGGCTGGCCCAAGGAAGCCCAGCGCAGCGAGGCCTGGGGCGACCCCGCGGGCGACAACAAGCTGGAGTTCAGAAGCCCCGAGGGCCGCGCCGTGGTCTTGAAGCTCAAGACCGCGCCGGACGTCGCCAACGGCATTCTCGACCAGTATGAGCTTGGGCCCTACAACCTCATCATCATGGGCCAGCCTTCGCGCTGGCATGGCGAGTTCATGGCCTTCTTCCGCTCCGGCGTGGTGCAGACGGTCACCACCATGGCGCCCTGCTCCGTGCTCGTGGCGCGCGACAGCTTCGACCGCAAGGGCTTCTTCATCTGCACCGACGGCTCCTCGCGCTCCATGCAGGCGGTGCGCCGCGCCGCGGTGCTGGCGCAGGTGACGGGTGAACCCATCACCCTGTTCTCGGTCGCCGATTCACCGGCCGGCAAGCCGGCGGCGGAGGAGGCCGTCGGCAACGCCCGCGCGCTCCTCAAGGCCATGAAGATACAGGTCGCGGAGACGCGTGTTGCCGTGGGCAGGCCGGTCGAAGAAATCGTGGAGGTTGGTTCGCTCTACAAGGTCATCGTGGTAACGGACGAGGGTCGTTCGCGACTCGAACGTCTGGCGCGCGGCTCCACGGCGACGGAAGTGGTGCGCAAGGCCCGGACGAGCGTCCTGGACGTCAGGTAACGTTTGAAGGGGGGATCGGCGATGGCCGCTTACAGGCTCTGGTGCATGGGTGAATCGGGCAATGCCTACAAGGTGGCCCTGATGCTGGAGCTCTGCCACCTGCCATGGGAACCGGTGTGGGTCGATTTCTTCCACGGCGAGACCCGCACCACGGACTTCCGGTCGAAGCTCAACGAGATGGGCGAAGTGCCGGTGCTGGAGCATGACGGCAGGCAGCTCACTCAGTCTGGGGTCATCCTCGATTACCTGGCAGGCATCACCGGCCAGTTCGGTGCTACCAATCCGGACGAGCAGCGCGAGATCTGGCGCTGGATCCTGTTCGACAATCACAAGTTCACGGCGAGCCTCGCCACGCTGCGCTACCTGATCCAGTTCGCCAGGACGGGCGAAACGCCGGTCACGGAATTCCTGCGCGCCCGCGCCATCAACGCCATGAAGATCGTCGATCACCACCTGCAGGACAGGCCCTTCATGATCGGCGATCGCGTCACCATCGCCGATCTCTCGATGGTCGGTTATCTCTATTACGGGGATGAACTCACCGTTCCCCTCGCCGACTTCGCACATTTGTCGGGGTGGATGGAGCGCGTGAAGGCATTGCCGGGCTGGAAACACCCTTATGATCTGATGCCGGGCGCGCCCGGCAAGGCCGGGCGCTGACGGTCAGCCGCGCGCCGGCTCCATGGCGTCGAGATATTCGTCGAGGTGCTCGAGATTCTCGAAGCGCATCCAGCCCTCCGCGGTCTCCGCCTCGACCGTACCATCGGACAGGATGCGGGCCGGGTGGCGGCGGATGATGCGCTCCTCCACCACATAGAGCTGTCCGTCGTCCATCACGACGTCCTCGGCAACGGCCTCTTCCTCGATGACGGCCTCCGCGACGACCTCTTCCGGTTCCGCCTCGGGCTGCTCTTCCGCAGTCTCGCCCTCGGCATCGCGCGGCGTCTCGCTGCGGGATTCGAAAGCCTGCTCGATCTTCTGGCGCGCCTGTTCGAGGGCCTGGATGGTATCGCGCGTCGGGCGGGAGACCTCCTCCTCGACGACGACCGCGGTGGCCGCCACGCCCGCAGCCGCCGTCGTGGCGACAGCGGCGGGCTTGCCGCCGCGCGGGTCGAATTCAGGAATGGGTGCCGTGGCGGCCGGGGTCGCCGGTTCAGGGGCGTGGTCGCGCAGGGCCGGCCTCCCATGAGCGGCCGCCTGACCGTCGATCACGCTGCCGAGCCCCAGGGCAAGCACGCCGCCGACCAGCAGGATGGCGGCCGTATGAATGTCGATGCCGCCGGGCCGGACCGTAGAGACGAGCAGCACGATGCCCAGCGCCACGCCCGCCGCGATCAGCAGGATGCCGCAGATCCACATCAGCTTAGCCATCATACCCTCCCCGGGCTCAATCGATTCGCCCGCAGTGAAACCTCCTGCATAAACAGCGCAGGCAGGGTTAATTTTCCCTCAATCAAGGGCCTGGCGCAACTATTGCCCGTCGATGACGATCCGGGGCGCCGGGCGGGCCAGCTGGCCACCCTCGAGGCTCGCCCAGACCTGCCGGGCCACGTCGCGGTAGAGCGCGGTGTGCAGGGCGTCGGGCTGCGTGGCGACGATGGGCTCACCCGAGTCCGAGCGCAGCCGTACTTCCTTGTCGAGCGGGATCTCGCCGAGGAAGGGGGCGCCGATGCGGGCCGCCTCCTCCTTCGCGCCGCCATGGCCGAAGATCTCATGGCGTTCGCCGCACTTGGTGCAGGTGAAGTAGCTCATGTTCTCGACGATGCCGATCACCGGTACGTTCACCTTGCGGAACATGTTGAGGCCCTTGCGCGCGTCGATGAGCGCCAGGTCCTGCGGGGTGGAGACGATGACGGCACCCGACAGCGGCGTCTGCTGGGCCAGCGTCAGCTGCACGTCGCCGGTGCCGGGCGGCATGTCGATCACCATCACGTCCGCCTCGCCCCATTCGGTTTCGCGCAGCAGCTGGGTGAGTGCCGACATGACCATGGGCCCGCGCCAGATCATCGGCGTATCCTCCGGCACGAGGAAACCGATCGACATCACCTCGACGCCGTAGCGCGTCATCGGCTTCATCTTCTTGCCGGCCGCATCCGACGGTTCGGGCTTGCCCGTGAGGCCGAAAAGCTTGGGGATGGAGGGGCCATAGACGTCGGCATCGAGAACCGCCACGCGGAGGCCCAGCGACTTCAGTGCCAGCGCCAGGTTGACGGCGGTGGTGGACTTGCCGACCCCGCCCTTGCCGGAGGAGACAGCGATCAGGTGCCTGATGCCCGGAATGGCGGTGCCGCGCTGGCCTTGCTGAGCCTGCTGCGGCTGGCCGCCCTGCTGGGCTGCCCGCTCGGCGGTGAGCGCCACCATGGCCTTGTCGACACCGGGGATGCCCAGCACGGCCTTTTCCACCGCGCCGCGCAGGGCTTCCATGGTCTTCACGTGTTGCGGGCTCGTCGTCAGCGCGAACATCACGGTGCCGCCCTGGATGGCGATGTCAGAAACAAGGCCCGCCGACACCACGTTGCCCCGCCCATCCGGGGCCGCGATGCGCTTCAGAACCGAGAGGACGTCGTCCTGGGTCACGGTGGCCATGTGCTTCAAAATCCCATCTGCTTCAAAATCAATGTGTTCTCGACATCTAGTCGGTGGCGGAGGGGGCTTCAAGCCACCAGCCGCGCAACGCGGTCGCGCAGTTCGGGCAGGAGGTCGGCCGCGAACCAAGGGTTCCGCTTCAGCCAGCCGCTGTTGCGCCAGGACGGGTGCGGCAGCGCGATCACCGGCGGCGACAGCGCGAGCCCGGCGCGCCAGCTCCGGACCGCGGCATCGACCGAGCCGGGCCAGGCTGCGCCCATGTGCCAGCGCATGGCATGGGCACCGAGGCAGACCACCAGTTCGACCTTCGGCATGCATGCCAGCAGCTGCGCCCGCCAGGCCGGCGCGCATTCGGGCCGCGGGGGAAGGTCGGCGCCCTTTCCGTCAAGACCGGGAAAGCAGAAGCCCATGGGCACGATGGCCACGTGGTGGGGATCGTAGAAGGTCGCCTCGTCGAGGCCCAGCCAGTCGCGCAGCCGGACGCCGGACGGGTCGGTGAAGGGCCTGCCGGAGGCATGGACCCTGACGCCGGGCGCCTGTCCGGCGATCAGCAGCCGCGCCCCTGGCCCCGGTTGAAGGACCGGGCGCGGCGCATGCGGCAGGGGCCTCTTCGCCTCGGCGCAGATCCGGCAGGCGCGGATCCTCATCACGAGGTCGTCGAGGCCCTCTGCCACTCAGGCTTCCTTGTTGCTGACGCCAGCCGAGTCGAAGGTGGCCATGCCGGTGTGCAGATTGGCGGCCGTCTTCACGATGCCCGCCGCCATGGCCGCTCCGGACCCCTCGCCCAGCCGCATGCCGAGTTCGAGGATGGGCTTCAGGCCGAGCCTGTCCAGCAGCCGGCGGTGCGCCGGCTCGGCGGAGAGGTGCCCCGCCACGCAATGCTCCAGCGCATCCGGGCGCATGGCGAAGAGCACGGCGGCGGCGGCGGTCGCGACATAGCCGTCGAGGATCACCGGAATGCGCTGCAGCCTGGCAGCCAGCACAGCGCCCGCCATGGCGGCGAGCTCGCGCCCGCCCAGCCGGCGCAGCACTTCGAGAGGATCGTTGAGGTGGGCCTTGTGCAGCGCCACGGCGCGGCGCACCGCATCCGCCTTGCGCGCCAGCCCCGTGGCATCGACGCCGGTGCCGGGGCCCACCCAGTCCTGCGGCTCGCCGCCGAACAGGCCGTGGCAGATGGCGGCGGCAATGGTGGTGTTGCCGATGCCCATCTCGCCGATGCAGAGGATGTCACAGGCTTCCGTCGCCTCCATGCCATAGGCCATGGTGGCGGCGCATTCCGCTTCGTCCAGCGCCGCGTCCCGGGTGATGTCGCGCGTCGGCTTCTCGAGGGCCAGTTCGAAGACCTTGAGCCCCAGGTCGAAGCTCTTGCAGATCTGGTTCACGGCGGCGCCGTCGTTCTGGAAATTGGCGACCATCTGGGCCGTCACCTCCTGCGGATAGGCCGCGACACCCTGGGCAACGACACCATGGTTTCCGGCAAAGACGGCAACCACGACCCGTCCGGCTTTCGGCGGGTGCTGCGCCTGCCAGGCGCAGAGCCATTCCGACAGGTTCTCGAGCCGGCCCAACGCGCCGGGCGGCTTGGTCAGCTGGCCCTCACGCGCGCGGCAGGCCGCCACGGCGTCTCGATCGGGGCCGGGAATGTCCTTCACGAGGTTGCGAATATCGTCGAAGGGCAATCCGCTGGCGGCATTTGTCATTTGTCAAAAACACTCCTATTTCTAAGGCCATATCACTACAGGATTCGGGACCTCCACACACCATGAGCGACGCGTTCGAGCCTCGTAGCGCACACCGGGGGCGGTTCCGGCCATTTGCGTCCTTCCTGACCTCGCTGCGCTTCCTGACCCGCATGCCGGTGCCCTTCGTGAGAACGGTTGATCCGCCGCCGCTGAAGGATTGCATGTGGATGTTCCCGGTGGTGGGCATCGTGGTGGGAGCGCTGACGGCGGTGGCCCTGGTGCTTGCCGACCTGGCGCGCCTGCCGGACATGTTCAGCGGGCTCTTTGCCCTGGCTATCGCCGCGATGATCACCGGCGCCTTCCACGAGGATGGCCTGGCGGATGTCGCAGACGGTTTCGGCGGCGGCAGCACCCGCGAGCAACGCCTTGAAATCATGAAGGATAGCCGCATCGGGGCGTTCGGGACCATCACGCTTGTCATCACCCTTGGGGCGCGCGCCGCGCTGCTCGCGGCGCTGCTCGTCCTGGAGCCCTTCGCCGTGATCCTGCTGGTGGCCAGCGCCGCGGCCTTCTCGCGCGCGCTGATGGTGGACCTGCTGTGGGCAACACGGCCGGCGCGCGGCAATGGCCTGTCGGCGCTGGCCGGCCAGCCATCCCGCAACACGACCTTGCTGGCGCTGGCAATTGGCGGGCTTTTTGCGGTGGTTAGCGGCAGCCTGGTGCTGTCGCCCGAGGCCGGTGTGCTGGCCCTCGTGGCCGGTGGCTTGGCGCTGGCGATGGTCCGCGCGCTGGCCATGAAGAAGATCGGCGGCCAGACCGGCGACGTGTGCGGGGCCGGCCAGGTGATGGCCGAAACCGCCATGCTGACGGTCTATGCCGCCGCCGTCGCATTCTGACAAACCGCCGTTTTTGAACTATCTTTCACGCCGCGCCGCATTACAGTCGAGAGTATGAACGCGCCCTACCAGCAGACCGCCATCGAGACGCCCTGCGTCAAGATCTGCGTCGTCGACCCGGAGACCGGCTTCTGCATCGGCTGCGGGCGGACGCGGATGGAGATCGGCGGCTGGCTCGGCATGTCGGCGGCGGAGCGCCGCACCGTCATGGCGGAACTTCCCGAGCGGGTTCAGAGCCTTACGCGGCGCAAGACGCGTCGCGGGGGGCGGGCGGGCCGGCTGCAGGCCGGTTGATCCGGTCAGCCACTTCTTTCGCTGCTTTTTCAAGCACTTCCAACCCAGCACCGGGCTTCGGCGCCTCCTCCGACAGGACGCGCCGCCACAGACGGCCGCCGGGCAACCCGTGGAACAGGCCCAGCATGTGGCGGGTGATGTTCTGCAGCCAGACGCCCTTTGCCAACTCCCTGGAAACATAGGGCTTCATCCGCTCCACGACGGCCAGCGGATCGGCGATGTCACGCGCGGCACCGAACATGCGGCTGTCGACCTCGGACAGGATCCACGGCGTGTTGTAGGCGGCACGCCCGAGCATGACGCCGTCGACGTGTTGCAGATGCACCAGTGCATCGTCGATTGAGTCGATGCCGCCGTTGATAATGATGTGCAGATTGTTGTGCTTTTGCTTGATGCGGTAGACACGCGGGTAGTTGAGCGGCGGCACCTCGCGGTTCTCCTTGGGTGACAGCCCCTTCAGCCACGCCTTGCGGGCGTGGACGATGAAGGTGGTGACACCCGACTGCATCACCGTCTCCACGAAGTTCGTGAAATCCTCTTCCTCGTCCTGGTCATCGATGCCGATGCGGCACTTGATGGTGACCGGCAGGCTGACGGCCTCACGCATCGCGCCGAGGCAGTCGCGGACGAGCGCCGGCTCCGCCATCAGGCAGGCGCCGAAGCGGCCTGTCTGGACGCGGTCGGACGGGCAGCCGACGTTGAGGTTGATTTCGCGATAGCCATAGTCCTCGCCCCATTTCGCCGCCTCGGCGAGGAGTGTCGGGTCGCTACCCCCGATCTGCAGGGCGACGGGCTGTTCGAACGAGTCGAAACCGAGGAGCCGCGCGCGGTCGCCATGGCGGATCGCCAGCGCGGTGACCATTTCGGTATAGAGCAGCGCATGGCGCGTCATCTGACGGTGGAAGACGCGGCAGTGCCGGTCCGTCCAGTCCATCATGGGCGCCACGCTGAATCGATGGCTGCTGAAATCCTTTATTTTTTTCTTATCAGTCAAGGCTTTATATGTCCGTAATTCTGCTTTCGATGTTTGCGAATGTGGTCTAAATTGCAGCCGATTGCGGATGATTTGCAAACAATTCGCAAACGGCAAGACACAATGCAAACCAGATGAGCGGAGTGCAAACGGCGCAATCGAACTACAGGCGCGCCTGCCCTCCTCGGAGAATAGGCCACAAATGGCATCTATCTACGAAAGCCGCAATGGTCGGTGGACTGCGCAAGTCAACCTTCGAGGCGTCCGCACCAGCAAGACGTTCGGCTCAAAGATTGAAGCTACGAGATGGGCTCGTCATGCAGAAGTGGACGCCGACCAGGGCAAGCCCCCCATTAGCCGAAATCTGAAGTTTTCCAATTTGCTCGACGCCTATCTTGATCACATCGCGGACCTCAAGCCTTCCAAGTCCAAGCTATCTGCACTGGGGATCATTCGCGAGCACCTCGGGCGAAAGCCATTGCACGACCTCAACCGGGCCTCTCCCTTTCGCGACTTTGCGAGGGAGCGCGCCAATGGCGGCGCTAGCCCCTCCACTATCGGCATGGATTTCTCTTACATCGGCACAGTACTGAGGTCTGCAAAGGCCCTGCTCGACATTGACACCGCAACGGCTGTCATCGCCCTACGTTCCGCACGACAACTCCTCAACGCCCACGGCGCTGTTTCACGCTCCGGCGAACGAACTCGCAGACCGTCCGAGGCAGAACTTCTGGCGCTTAAGAACTTCTGGTCAAAGCGTCGGCGCGGGACGGATATGTGGGCGCTTACCGCATTCGCCATTGCCACCGCGATGCGCTTATCAGAGATCTGCCGAATAACGTGGGCGGATCTGGATATGCAGAAGCGCACCGTCGTTATCCGCGACCGCAAACACCCAAGAGCCAAAAAGGGGAACGACCAGACGATCCCTCTACTCCGCGGCCCCTTCGTGCTCGCCGGCGAAGTGATCGATCCCCTAGAGATCATTAAGGCCACACCTCGGAAAGATGGTGCGATCTTCGGTTACGTTCCGAGCACCATTTCTACGATGTTCACGCGCGCCGTTGCTTCATGCGAAATCGACGACCTGCACTTCCACGACCTCCGCCACGACGGCGTAAGTCGGCTATTCGCCGCGGGATACACGATTGAGCAGGTGTCACTGGTCAGTGGGCATAGAGACTGGAACATGCTGCGGCGCTACACGCAGCTTCGCGCGGAGGATCTGCATCGTGAGGGTTGAGAAAAATTTTGCTGAGCTTCAGGAGGCGGAAAGGAAGCTGAAGCTCGAACAAGATTACGTTCGCGAGTGCAGAACAGAAGCCATGAGGCTGTGTATGCGGCTGTCAGACGAAAGGCGATCAGACGACATACGTGTAATTATCCACCTCATCGACGCATTCAAGGGAGAACTGAAGAAGCAAGATGACCTCTACACCTTGGGCATTAGGCAGCTTCAAGAAGGAAACTCGCTAATTGGGGCTGCTATCGACAAATTTATCCACGACCTCTCAGCAGAGCTCGGGGATTTGCCTGTTTATAATAGAATTCTGGACGGGTTAATCGAACAACTCAAAAGTCAGAAAGAGAATATATCAGCCTTAAATAGTGCGCGGGCAAGGAAGCCACGCAGCAGCCGCTTTTCAGATCAAGAGTGGATGCACAAAATCGTCGACGCCGAGGCTCGCAAGGGTGCAAAGGCATCCCCTTCCCGTGCAACTAACGCTATCAGGGACGCTATTCCTGAAGATTACGGCGGCGATCTGCCTGATGAAACAACCGTGGGACGGTGGATCAAGCGATTGCAAGCGGACGCGTAACGCGAGCTGCATTAACCGCCGTTAGCGCCGTGCTGCACCGGCTTTCGTGTGCGATATGGGCAGTCACCAACAAAGAGGTGACCACCTATGCTCAACACCGAAGAAACTGTAGCAGCCTGGGCCAGCGCCCCCCTGGACATCCGCGCCCGCTTCCTTGCTGAAGGGCGCCCCTTCCCCGGAGAAACGGAAACTGAGGCCCGCTGCCGAGTAAAGGCCGCACTGGACCTCTTGGACGATACCGACCTTCAGGCGCTGACCGGCTGCGGCGAAGATGCCCTTGCTCGTCACCGCGTGAATGGCACTGGCCCCACCCCGATCCGCGTCCTGCGAGCTGTCTTCTACAAGCGAGCCGACGTCATCTCCTGGCTGGAGCGGAACCGCGATGCTGCCATCGTTCGAAAGGGGAAGGCAGCATGAGCCTGGCTCGCGTCCAGAGGCGTCTGGCCCGCAAGGGCTTCGCCCCCACTGAGCTGGTGGTGTCCGACCGGCTGAACAGCTCACCCCAGCAGAAGAACAAGGCATCGCACCTTCAGCTCTTGAGCCAGCACGGCAGTGGGCTCGCGGACTGGTACATCAGCGTCGTTCAAGCTTCAGGCTTGCCACCCCACAGCCGGGATGTGGCCGTCGCACACGAAGTGGGCCACGCCGTCGTCGGCATGAGCCTGGGAGGATTGTTTAAGAGTGCGGCTGTTTTCCAGTCGCCTCCATCGGTCTGGTGCGGCTGGACCGAATGCGACTGGCCGCAAATCGGTGCGCCGCGAGAGGTCAAGGTGCTCGATGACCCCGCAATGGCGACCCACTCCCTGACCTTCATGATTGCCGGTTACTGCGGCGAGTGGACGGCGAGCCTTGATCATCCAGCTTCTTCCCCCGACGAGGTTTACAACGTCCTGGGAGCCCTCTCGACCGTTGCCCATTTCAAAAGGCATGACGTCGATGAGCTGGTAGGTCGGCTGCTTAAAGAAACTCGGCAGCGGATCACGGACAACGGTGAACTTTTCAGTGCCATGCGCCATGCGATGACTAGTGCTGACGAGCTATGCGCCAGCAAAGTAGCCGATCTGGTGAAGAAGCACGGCCTGATTCAAGCGAAAGTCGAACCGCTGTGGTGAGGCCAAATACCAAAGCGAACGGATGACCTCGCCAAAGATCACCCGCTCATACCATTCACAATTGCAGCAGAGGAAGCGTCGAGATGACTGCCACCTACGACAAGGAATATAGTACTAGTTTTTCTGAAGTGCAAGCGGGAACGGCTGCAGATGAGCCTCGCATGCTTTTCTTCAATGGCTCACACGACACCCATAAATACGACGCCGCAAAGCAGCCTTACGAGACTACGTCGTGGCCCGAAATTCTCGAAAAGGCACGCACTCCGGCTGCCGTCGAAAAACTGTCCTCCGAAGCCGAACCGGAGCCGAAGGTCCCAGCCTTCATTCCGAGCACCTATCACGCGTACGATGGCCGAGAGCATGCCCGTCAGCGCGAGCTCGGCGAGTTTTGGCTCGCCACTGCAGACGTGGATCACGGAAACCCTACGTTGGCCGCAGTGCTGAAGGCCACAACCGCCATTTTCGGCAAAGACACCGAGCTGCTGATTTACTCCAGCTCCAGCGCAAGTACGGAAGACCAGCGGTGGCGGGTTTTAGTGCGGCTGGCGGACCCCACTCCGGGGGAAGAGCGCGAGATCCTGCAGAGGGCTTTTTTTAGCCTTATGGCCGAACATGGCATCGAGTGCGACAAATCGCTGAAGAACGCGGGCCAGCCGCACTATCTCCCGAACGTGCCGCCCTCCAGGCGGGATGTCTTCGGCGACCCGGAGTTCTATCATTACCACCACCGGCTGGGCGACCCTGCCAACATTACTGAGCCGGGCCACGCCATCGTTATCCGCGCCAAGGAGATCATGCGCCGAGATCGTGAGGCACAGGAGACGGCTGCAAGGGAGGCCGCCGAACGCGCTCGCCAGCGGCGCGAGAGGGCACAGCGCGAAGGTAAGTCCGACAAGGTCACCCCTCTCGAATGGTATAATGCCAACCACGACATCGAGGACGTGCTGCTGGAGCACGGCTGGAAGCGTGGAAAGAGGGGCTCTTGGCAGTCGCCGTTCCAGCGGTCGGGCTCCTATGCCACCATCGTCCGGGACGGTCACTTTATCAGCCTGTCCGGCAGTGACGCAGCCGCTGGGCTTGGCGCCCCATCGAAGAACGGGAACGCCGTCTATGGTGACGCCTACGACGTCTACGCCTGCTGCGTTCACAATAACGATCACTCAGCTGCTTGGAGTGCAATTCGGTCAATGATGCCGAAAGAGGGGCGCAACTGGTCAGAAGACAGTTTTTGGGATGACGGAACCACCACCGCGGGCCACGGCGGCTGCGAGAATAACAAAGCGCCGCCGGACGAAGAGGGGACGACAGCCGACAATGATCGCAAGCTGCAGCCCTTCAACCCGTGGTCCGAGTATTCAGTTCCGCCCTTTCCCTTGGACGTACTGCCTACGGCGATGCGGCGCTTTGTGGAAGCCAAGGCAGATGAAACGGGGGCCTGCCGGTCGGCCATCGCCATGTCCGCTTTGGTGACGGCCTCCGGCGCCCTTACGCATCAGGCAACTGTCGCCCTCAATGGACACGGCCAATTCAAGGTGTGCGGACGGCTGTGGGCGCTCCTGGTGGGCGACCCGAGCCAAAAGAAGACCCCCGCCCAGAGCGGCGCAGTTGCTCCTCTGCGCGAAATCGAGAAGCGCCTGCAGGCACGGGTGATCCAGATCAACCGGATTATTCGCGAGAACAAGGATGATGATCAGGAAGAGGAGCCCCTGCCCCATCTAATTATCGCCGACACGACGCCTGAAGCGCTCTGCGAGGCACTGGCACCCTATCCTCGCGGTCTTCTCGTTCACGCCGACGAAATGTCAGGGTTCTTCGGTAGTATGGACCGATATGGAAGCGGCAAATCGGGAGCCTCTAGTCGGGCCGTTTGGCTGAAGGCTTATGACGGCGGGCCGCATTCGATGATCCGCGTCAGCAGGAAGGCCGCCCACGTCGAGAACCTCTCGGTTTCAGTTCTGGGCGGCATCCAGCCCGATCGCCTCCGCGAAATGGGCAACCTCGCGTCCGACGGCCTGCTGCAACGCTTCATCCCCGTCATGATGGGACGGGCTCAGATGAGCAGTCGCACCTTCAACGGTTCGGCGTACGGGGAGTACGGACTGCTGATTGAGGAGCTCCATGACTACGGGGCTTTTTCGACCTCCCTCTCGCCCGAAGCTGCAGAAATTCGCTTCGCACTGGAGGAGTACCTATTCCACCTCGCCGCCAGCGACGCGGAAGGGGCTTCCTGGCAGTCGTTTGTGGGCAAACAGCTGGGTCACTTCGGAAGCCTCTCAATCCTTCTCCACTGCCTCCATGGCGGCAAAGCAGCTGAGCCAGTTTCAGGCCCAACTGCCCGTATCGCAGAACGGGTCGTGCGCGAGTTCATCCTTCCCCACGGCTTGATCTTCTTTCGGACGGTAACTGGTAGCGTGCAGGATGAGCAGCGCGGCATCGCCGCTGCACTGGCCCCCCTTGAGGGCAAGACGGTGACGCTTCGCGAACTGAGCCGCGCTACACGGAAGCTCCGGGACATTACCAGCGAAGAGATCAGGAAGAAGCTTGAGCCCTTCGTGCTCGGTGGCTGGCTGACACCAGTGGAGAACGTCCCGTGGAATAATCGATGGGTGGTGACGCAGGGCCTGATGGCGCGCTTCTCCGACGAGGTCGAAAGGCACCGTCGCTACATCGACGAGGTTCTCAGCAAGATCATCGGAGAGGGTGGTGACTGAGTGTGTGCCCTTGTTCCAGCACAGTATCGCACTGTCACCGTTGTCACCTCGCGCGCGCGAGATGACAGGGGTGACGGTGCCACCGCGCGGGGTCTTTGTCACCGTTGTCACCTCGCGCACAGGTCACAGGAAGAATCTGATGTGTTTTTCTTTCTCTACGACTGTTTCTCCCGGACATGCGTGCGAGGTGACAACGGTGACAGCACTACCGGGAGAAGTCCGCCGGAGCAGTGGCACATCAGGGACCAGGCGTCGCCCTCATCCTGATGAGGCACGTTATTGTCTACCAATCTAGTCGAGATCTAGGAGAGTGACGTGGAAGATACTGTTAAGCCCCTACGCAACGAACGCGGTCAGCTGCTACCCGGGCAGACATCGATCAATCCAAGCGGTAGACCTCCCATTCCCCCGGAAGTGCGACGGGAGGCGCATCAGATTTTGGCAGCTGCCACGCCTCGCGCGGCCCAGCGCCTGGTGCAGCTTCTAGAGGATCAAGACCCTAGGATCGCCTTGGCCGCTGCCAGCACCCTGCTGGACCGCGTCTTGGGCAAGGCCGTCACGCCGGTGGATCAGACTGTCAATGTATCGACCAGCATCCAGCAAGCTCACTTGGCAGCGCTGATCGAGATCCAGAAGCGGAGAAAGGACCGGTTGGCGGAAGAAAAGGCGGGCACGACGGACCAGGAGATCATCGACGTCACTCTACAGTCGGAGGAATGAGGCAACTTGGCCATCCGGCTTGTAATGCTGCTACTGCAGCTTGACACTCCTATCTACAGCTCCTACCTCTGTGTGCAGCTTTACAGCACTACGAGGAGAGTACGTCATGGCAGTCTATGGATATTGCCGCGTCAGCACGGCGCGACAGGCGGACGACGGTCTTTCCCTAGATGTGCAGCGCCGCCAGATCCGAGGCTATTGTGAAATGCACGGGTTGGAGTTGACGGAGATCGTCACTGAAGAAGGCATTTCGGGATCCGTGCCAGTCAACGAGCGGCCCGCCGGCGCGCTCCTCTTCGCAAGACTCAAGTCTGGCGACATGGTGATCGCCTCCAAGCTCGACCGTCTCTTCCGATCGGCACTGGACGCGCTCCAGGTCGTGGACGACCTGAAGGGTCGTGGCGTGCAGCTCCATCTCCTCGATCTGGGCGGCGACATCGCTGCCAACGGGTTAAGCAAGCTGTTCCTAACGGTGGCAGCAGCATTTGCCGAGGCTGAGCGTGACCGCATTCGGGAGCGCGTGACCCAGGTGAAAGCCGATCAGCGCTCCCAAGGGCGCTTCTTGGGCGGATCGCTGCCCTTTGGCTATGCCTCGATAGAGGGCACGCTAGTGCCGCGCCCAGGTGAGCAGGAGGCCATCGCAAAGATGAAGCGTATGAAGGGCGAGGGCATGAGCCTCCGCGAGATCGCGGCAGCGATGAGAGCGGACGGCCATAGCCTAAGCCATACCGCTGTCGCCCGCGTGCTACGGGACCACGCCTGAGCAGGACATCAAAAGATCGGGTATTTTGTTAACGCCAGTGCGAGTAGCCGGACGCAAGTAAGCCTTTCTAGCCCCCCGGGGTTGGGGCAGGTACCGCAACCCCGCCGTCTTAGACGCCACCCCCGCCAGATCCACCAGCAAGGCTGCAGCCCCCTGCCGCCACTATTCATTAACCACGGACCCCCTTCAAGAAATTCACAATCAGCGACACAGGAAGGCGGAGATCGTGGAAGCGATGCTGCCGATTCCATGGAAATAGAGGCATCAAAGATTCCCACGATTGCGCAAAACATTTCCGAATTCATACGGGCGTGATAGGGATTTCGTCTCAAAAAGAATAGCTTAACTATGCTCACAATATGGGTCACCTTGGTAGCCTCTCTTCTCGCAGATGTAATGGATGCCAAGAGCGCCCCTTCTATCCAGCGCACGGCATCCGTGATCGACGGTGACACCATTGAAATCCGCGGCGAGCGCATACGGCTTGATGCTATTGATGCGCCAGAGAGCGCGCAGCTCTGTCTGGACTCAGCCGGCGAAAGATACCGCTGCGGCCAGAAGTCGGCCCTTGCTCTGGCCGACATGATTGGCCGCTCAATGGTGAGTTGTGTCCCCAAGGGCCGTGACCGCTACAAACGCGTCATCGCGGTCTGCTTCAAGGGTGACACAAACCTCAACGCCTGGATGATCACGCAGGGCTGGGCCGTGGCGTATCGGAAGTATGGAATCGATTATATTCCTGAGGAAGACGAGGCGCGCCTCGCCCAGCGAGGGATATGGGCTGGATCATTCGAGATGCCGTGGGACTGGCGGGCGCGGAAGAAATGAGCCGCGGCGCCGCAGCCCAAACCCAGCAGACGCCGCAGGATGTTGACCATCTTAACGGTGCCCTGGCCGAAATTCGCCCCTCCAAGCTAGATATCCTCGGCAGCTCCTGACTGCTCTCAATAAAGCGTAGCGGCGATACGCTATTGACATATCTATTTTATATGACGGTCCGCTGCCGTGCTCTGCACCCACTGTCTGGTTGGCGCGCGGCATTCGCATCTAACCCTGTTAGCGAACTAGAGCTTTGAAGCTCGTCGAGCGTGGGCTGCCAACGCAAAAGGCGAACTCCAGGTGCAATAGATGAGTAGTAAACAGCCCGTCGAAACCCGTACTCAGGAGGTTGCTTCATCTCACGAGAAACAAGATCTAAGAATGATGGATGCGCTTATTGGTGTAACAGCCTTAATCTGAGGTGCTGTTCTTTAATGAGATGTCTGATCCAGGAAAGGAGCTCGTGAGGGTTCAGTTCCGGAAACATCTCTTCCAGTGCCGACACGATCTCGGCCGAATTGGAGTTGCTCTGATCCGTAAAGTCTCGGTCTAACACCTTGCCCATGCTTTTCGCCTCTCTCGAACTCTATCAGCAACCCTCGTGACATCACAGCACAGCTGAAGATCGGATATCAAGGGCCATCAGTCACCGACGGCTCACCTCGGGTATCGTCAAAGCCAGCCCGCGGCAAAGCTTCAATTTTCTGCGGCGCTTTCTGCCCCAAAAAGCAATCGCCTCTGTTCACCCCACGAAAGTGGCAATGGACAGGCTCGCTTGAGGCTCGCAATCGTCATCGAACGGGGTTGATCGCCGCGGAGGATCAAGTCGACGATGTTAGGCGCCAGGAACGCCAGTCTGATGCGATCAGAGATGAGCTCCGGGCTGCAGCTCTCGACTTTTGAAAGTTCTAGGACGGTCGCGTACTTCCCTGATGAGAGCTCGCTGAACCAACGGATGGCGCGCAGTATCTCACGTACCATGCGGTGATCGGGTTCGGACGGCGTAGCGGGATCCTCGAGCACAACTCTGACTTCATTGCCGGTTCGGAGTTTGTGCCCCTCAACCCTGATCTCTATCGCAGCAGTAGCGAAGGGTGGAGACTTCCTTGGTAGTCGGACTTCAAGGCGCTCGTAGAGCCAGGTCCTCCCTAGCAGAAGGCGAATCGTGGTCGTGTCGATCTCGACCCTTTGGACCAAGTCTCTAACGAGATTGGTATTCTTCCGCAGTTGCCCTTCCAACTCTATGGCAAGAGCATCCGCATTCCTTAGAATGGAGCGCCTCCGGTTCAGAAGCGGAACATTGCTGGAAATCCAGTCCTTGTCCCTGAGATGCCGGGCGAGCATGCTAACCACGAAGCTGTCGAGTTCTGAGGCCGAAAACCTCATCTTGTACTTGTGGTTTTTAAGCTTACGCTTGGTAACCCGACTGGCAAGCGAGCTTGTAACATAGTATTGGTATCTCTTTCCTGGCTTTGACGAGTGATGAGGGCAGATCCGCTCGCCCGCCATGTCGAAGATGATTTCTCTAAGAAGTGACGGATATGCCTTCTCGCGCTTGGTCTTCTCTTGTGCGGCTACAGTATGGACGAGCTTCTGAACCCTCTCGAATTGATCCGGGTCTATGATCGCCTGGTGATTGCCGGGATGGGTTTCCCCTTTGTGTCTGATCTTGCCGACATAGAGTGGGTTGGTGAGGATGGAATGTAGCGGATGCCAGCTAAACGCATTACCTCCGCTCTCTCGGCCATCTTTTAAGGTACGGTGCTTGGACATAATGCCGGACTGTTGGAGATCCTTGCGAAGTTCTCCCATCGACCGAAGATCTATGAACCTCTGGAAGATATGCCGAACGACGTCCGCTTCCCGTGGGTTCACTACAAGTTTCTTGTCTGGCGCATCATAGCCGAGGGCCGGGTGTCCACCCATCCAGATCCCCTGTCTGGCGGATGCAGCGATCTTGTCCCTGATTCTGTCCCCTGCTACCTCCCTTTCGAATTGGGCAAACGTGAGAAGTATGTTCATCGTCAGGCGTCCTGTCGACGAGGCCGTGCTGAACTGTTGGGTTACAGCAGCAAACGAGACCCCGTTCCGATCCAGAAGATCTGAGAGCTTCGAAAAATCGCGGAGAGACCGGGTGAGGCGATCTATCTTGTAGACGACAATCGCGTCGAACTCGCCCGCCGCCATGTCTGCGAGAAGCATCTGAAGCGCAGGCCGCTCAATGGTTCCACCAGAATAGCCTCCATCCTCATACACTTTCTTCGCCCGCGTCCACCCTTCGCTCTTCTGGCTGAGAATGAAAGCTGCACAGGCATCTCGCTGTGCGGCCAGTGAATTGTACTCCTGCCCTAGGCGTTCGTCGGAGGAGGTCCGGGTGTAGATGACACAGCGGACCGGTGCGGTATCAGGCATTGCGCTTCCGCCACTTCTTGCCCCTCATTCCGAAAAAGGCCGTCCCTGACCGGCGCTTCCCGACAATCTTACACGCAACTGCGCTCAGAGACTTGTAGATCTGCCCTTCATATACGAAGAGCCCATTTCTCAGCGCCAGAACCTCGTGGAGTTTCCCTTTGTATTCCCGGATCAGACGCGTACCTGGCTTCATGTGCTGCGCGTATCCATGCCCGGTCAGTTCCCGGGTCGCGGCAGACTCGTACGCTATGCGTCTGATTGCATTACAGCGGCCGCCGACGTCAAGTTCTAGCTCCTGAACTTTGTGTGCAATGGCCATGCGGAGGAGTTTTGCACTCATCCTGTTTCCAACGTCGCTGTGGAAGTGAATAAACCACTGCTCCCGTAGCTGCTCGATCTCGAGAAGTGGTAGTCGAGACAGCAGGCGATCAGAACTCTCCACTCGATCCTCCAAGGCGACAGTTGTCGCAGGAAATGTCGACGTGCAACACATTGTGAAGCATCGTCACTCATCATCCGTCGGCTCAACGTATCATAGACATAGCATCGCTAAGCTCCGCGATGAAGTTGAATGTTCTGAACTGCCACGTAACTGCAGTGTTTTCGGGATACGCAGTAGATCAGTCAGAATGTCGGAATTCCATCCTGCCTCACGATCGATTGTGGTTTGCTGGCAATCTCTTTTGCGAGGAAGGAGGATATCCTGCCTTGCGATGTCGAGGACCTTCTAACCCACCCCCATTTGAAGTGGTCCGACCTGAAGTATGCCTTATGGCATCAAGGAGGATCAGGGCAGTCCAAGGAACAAGTACACGCCTGAAGAGATCTTCGCAAAGCTTCGGCAAGTCGTTGTCCTTGTTTCGCTACGGGCTCAGGTCACCTGCGCGATCCGGCAGATCAGCATGCCCAAGGTGACGCATTATAGGTGGTGCCAGTGGTACGGCGGGCTAAAGCTGGACTGGGTGAAGTGCCTGAAGGAGCTGGAGCTTGAGCATGCCAGGATCCGGAAGGCCGTCTCGGACTTCACCCTCGACAAGCCCATCCTGAACGACGCCCCACGAGGAGCCGAAGGTTCGCGTCACCGAGATTTCTGAACGTCGCGCGGCGCTAGGCACGCATCGCGAGCGCTCAGTAGGCAGTGTCGATCTCCGAGCGCCGGGCCTGTCCAGCAATTGATCAGCAGCGGTGGTACGGGCGGATGGCTACGGTAGTTCATGCGACTTCGCCGCCCGTGCTGGCGCCAAGGCTCCCTATGCACTAACATTCACGCGGAACGCTCGTTGGGAGCGATCAGACGCACATCCCAGTGCGACTTCGAGATCTGTGCAGCATGCTTATTCTTGACAACGTAATAACTGATCGAGGTTCAAAATACGCCGTTTCGGGCGGCGCATGCCGCTCCAGTGACGAGGCTCGTGTCTTTTTGACTGAGTTGAAGCGCAACAAGAAATTCGCCAAGGCGACGCACAATTCATGAGGGTTTATCTGTGGTAATCAGTTGATCAAGAACGATGACGGCGAAGCCGGTGCGGGCATGGTTATTCTTCGCATGCTTGAACGTGAACGCCTTCGGAACCACATCGTCGTGGTAACGCGGTGGTTCGGGGGTAAGCAGCTGGGCGGCGACCGCTTCCGACATGTCCAGGAGGCGGTAAGGATTTATATCAAGGCCTTGTGAGGCGCACATCGGGCCGTGTCCCTTCGCCTACGTCCCCTTCCCAGGCTTGCTTCGACTTTGGAACAGTGGTGCAATGTCCAACCGGCGAAGCAAGGGCCGATACAGCACCAATGCGAACAACTGCTGCCATCGGCAGAGGAGGACCCGCGGCACTTTTCCCGGCCCGCCACCTGCTGAATGCCGAAATCGACTTCCAGCTTCTCCAGGCCAGGCGTCGCTTCGGAGTCCGCATTCTCTCGGTGAATGGCGAGGGGCATTCCTCGCCGGATGGTCTCGACCCAGGGCCATCGTGGTTCTGGACCGCGATACACACAAGGATGGCGCGCATCGTAGACGACTATGGGCTGCTGGCTTTCCCCCAATACAAAGAGGGTGATGCCCGTCACCAAAGGGACGACTTCGCGCTCTCTTTGCTTCCCTGTCACCTGCGGCTATTGTGGGCTATGGATATTCGCCATCTCCAGTATCTCGCGGCACTCGCGCGTGAAAAGCATTTCACGCGGGCAGCTCACGCCTGCAACGTTACTCAGCCGACCTTGTCAGGCCGCATACGCCAGCTGGAAGAGGAACTGGGGGTTCCGATCGTCGCTCGTGGAAGCCGTTATATCGGCCTTACCCCCGAGGGTGAGCGGGTCCTCAAATGGGCACTGCTGATCCTTGATAACTGGCAGTCTTTGAGCCAGGAACTTGGGCAGATCCGCAACAAGAAGGGTGAACTTGTTGGCAGGCTGGTGCTGGGAGTAATTCCATCCGCCCTTCCAAAGGTCGCGGCCCTAACCAACGCGATGCAAAAACACCCAAAGGTTGATTTTTCGATCCTTTCTCAGAGTTCAGAAGAGATCATCCGGAACCTGCACGATATCACCATAGAAGCCGGAATCACCTATCTCGACAACGAGCCAGTTGAGGGCCTGATGCAGGTCCCGCTCTATACGGAGCGGTATTGTCTCTTTGTGTCGGAAACAAATCCCCTGGCACAGCGTGAGAGCGTCGACTGGCTGGAGGCTGCTCAAGAACCGCTATGTTTGCTGACCCCAAACATGCAGAACCGCCGGATTGTCGACAAGGCATTCGTGTCGGTCAACACACAACCAGCACCGCGTCTTGAGACCAATTCAATCATGAACCTCCTCTCCTCTGTGAGGTCAATGGGGTTGTCGAGTATCATGCCGGAATACTTTATCGACGTTTTGGGCACACTGGACGGTGTCAGAGCTGTGCCCCTGATCAACCCAACGGTTGAGCACACCGTCGGATTAGTCGCTCTCGAACGTGAGCCCCAATCGCCATTGATTAAGGCATTGTTCGAAGCAGCACGGCGCACTTGAGCGTCAAGCTCCAGCAGGTTTATCTTCACCTGCTAGGGTATTGGCGAACAGATCGGGCTCAGAAAAGAAGTTAGGCTTGAACCGCTGGCGTAACTCAGCGTCGTAGAAATCATCGACAACGTGCGAATATGTCCTTATCACCGTCAACATATTGAGATGACCGAGTTGTCTTGCCACGACGACAGGTGGTGTACCTGCCTGCAGCAGCAGTGAGGCATAGGTATGCCGGATACAGTGGAAGACAAATGTATCCGCCAACCCCAGCTTCCGCGCCAAGGGACGGAACTTCTCACTAAGATAGCTTGTGCTCCAAGGTTCGCCCGTTTGTCGGACCAGGAGCAAGTCTTGCTTACCCTTTCCTCGAGCAAGTGACTTGAAGAAGTGATATCCCTCATCCGGCAGAGCGATTGTTCGGCCTCTATGCGATTTTATGGGATGAACGTAGATGGCCATACGCTCTTCCAGCAAATCACCAGCCGTGATCCGGTAGAGTTCCGCAACCCGACAGCCCGTGTAAAGCCCAGCGAGAATAAGGCGCCTCAGATCTGGTCTCGCTGCATCTACGAGACGCTTGGCCTGCACCCACGAGAGATAGTCGACCCTATTCTTGGCCACATGAGGAAATCCTCTGACTGGCCGCCAAGCAACCTCGTTCGTGATACGACCCTCGTCAAAAGCTGACTTCAAAGCGCCTTTAAGCAAATCAAGAACCTTGTTGGCAGTGACCCGTCGTCGCCGAAGCTCCTCAGCCGCGAGGGCATTGGGTTCTATTGAGCGACGCACAGTATGGCTTCCAAAAGCCCTTGAACTACGCTCAACCGCCAGAGGCACTGATCTGACATCACTAGCCTTCAGATCAGAACAAGGAACTGAACCAATCAAGGGAATGATGTAGCGATTGGCCTGAGAGACCAGGCAGAGGTGATTGCTGGCTGAACGGAACTTGAGTCGCCAATCAAGGAAGTCGGACAGCGCGTGAGCAACAGTATATTCGTTACCGATTGGACAGACGCACAGGCTTCTCCCGGCGACGAAGTCTTGGGGCCTCTCATATTGCGCTTTGACTTCCGGAGTCTCAAACCACGCCGTCGCAGCGGTGCATGCGGCCTCGAAAGTCAGCAACGACTGACCGCCTGCAGAAACGCCGATATCGGCCAACCCCAGATTCTTTGTCACATACTTTCCATCATGCCGCCTATAGCGCGCGACCCAACGACACGGCCGTTTAGTGTAGCGATAGAAGCCAAGAGCGAGGCAACCACCCATCAAGAAATGATACGGCTTGTCGCGAACAGGCAAAGCCTGACGGCCTCTGAAAGTCTCAAAACATTCGGACGGATAACGATGTTGCATTAGTGCCCCATTCCACAACGAACGGAAGGCTGTCTACGACCCACAATACGGCTGCTATTCCCCTTATCAAATATTTGTAAAAGCCTCAAGCTGATGAATTCAAGAAACCGAAACCGCAAAAGACGGAAGGTCCTTTAGGAATTCCAGTATAGACAATTCGTGAACCGCGCCGAGTGCTCTTTCGGATAGCATGCTCCTCAAGGAGCTGCCGCACGGCTTCCGCTGGCGTAAGCTTCTCGAGTCAGGAGACTTCGCGACCATGGCAAAACTTGCCGACGCAGAGAACATCAACCCGTCCTATGTCAGTCGCGTGCTACGAGTCACCCTGCTATCGCCGCAGATCGTGGAGGCTATTTTGACAGGCCGTCAACTACCGGAGCTGACGATTGCACGAGCGATGAAGCTGTTTCCCTGGGAATGGCGGCACCAACCCTTCCCTTGATCGCCCCAATTATTTCGAAACTCACGCAGGCATGATAGAAGTCTGCATGAACAAGAACCGTATCACTATGCACATGGCATCGGTCGCCTTGGTCGCCTGTCTTCTCGCAGCTGTGAGAGATGCCAAGAGCGCCCCCTCTATCCGGGGCACTGCGCCGGTCATCGACGGCGACACCATTAGAATTAGCCAATGTCGAACAAGAACCCTTTGCTTCCAAACGGTCTTTTCACCGTGATTGGACTGAGCTCCGCTTCCATTATCTCCACTATACATCTGTTGCATCCTCACACTCAGCCTTTGCAGCTTCGAAGCCCATTTTCTCGTGCATGGAGGCCGTGTCTGTCGTGAAAGGGGCTGGATACAAGAACATCACGACGTGATCTTGCAGCATTTCCCTCATCTTTTCCGCCAAGAAGGATGACTGCTCGTTTGTGATTAGTGTCGCTGCTGATGGTCGCTGGGCTTGACTTCAAACCGGTTGTGACACGGTTATCTTAGATTACTCTGAAGACTAGGGTTGACGGTTGTCAAACCCTTAGCAGACTCTCCCCCGCTCCTAGGCGGGGTTTCTTTATCTCGGAGGTGGTTTCGAAACATGAGATCGGCGCTGCAATGCCCTGGCCTTGTTGCCGACAAGTCGTTCACGAGTGAGCGAAGCGAACGAGTGATGTGCGAAGCACATTCATCAGGGAGCCATTGAACGCCATCAGCGCCGTTGGACTCCTTCTTGTCCTCATGGGATTCCAGCCAAGCTGATTGCCGCCTGTGTGCCTCTAGCTGTCGATCGGCCTCGGGAGGACTCCATCCGCCTCCTTCAAGCGCCTGACAGCAATGGCAGCCTCCGTCTGGTCCTAACTGGCCCCTGGAGCAGGTTTGGCCGTCTAACCAGCTATTATATCGAGCCTCCGGGGCATGGGTGTTTCTATCCATTGCCCCCACTGACTCCCCAAGCCTCTCTAGCGATAAATACTTATGCGCACTCATGCGAAGGACTCGCCAACCAACGCACTTCGCAGAAGCGAGAAGGTTTCGCACAACAGAGAAGGGTCATGAAAAATGCTGATTGAAACAAAGGTAGTCCGTTCAAAGTCCGAGTTGCTGAACGAGATTCAGCGAATGTCTATCGTCAAAGCTGTTGTTTATCGAAACGTAGAAAAGAAGGCTTGGGAGCAGATCGCCAAGGAGCATCAGGGGGTGAGGGTGGTGGTCGTTCTGAAGTGAGCAGGAACGTTACCAATGATGCGGGCTAGATATGAATCATATGGTATGTTGACTTATATAGAGGCCAGCATCACTCTTTTGCAGGGACTGTCGGTTTCTGAATTCGTTTCTTCAGTTTGAGGTCAATGGTGTTGGTGTCTTGGCGATTGATTGCTGCTCTTCTTGCTGCACCTATTTTCTTCAGCGCTCCTGCAAAAAGCGTCAGCTTTGATTGTTCAAAGGCGCGAACAGCCAACGAGATTGCTATTTGCAGTAGCGATCTCGCCTCAGATCTCGATGACATCACAAGCAAGGGCTACCGCTTCCTAAAGTCAAAATTGGGAAAGAAAAAAATCAATCAACTCAATCGGGAGATCCTGCAGTATCGCCAAAGATGCGGCTCAGATGTTGAATGCATTATAGCTGTACAGGTCGAGACAATAAGGCTCTTCAAGAAACTCGGCGCGCCGGTATCCTTACCAAGCAGATCGATTTCAAATGGGGAAGATGATCTCCAAAGTAGCACAAGCTCAAGCACCGGCCCGAGTTTCGATTGTTCGAAAGCCCGACTGCCTGACGAGAGAGCAATATGCAGCTCATCTGAATTGGCGACACTCGACAATCTAATGACTGAAGGATATCATCGCCTTAAGTCAACACGCGGCAGAGAGGTTGCTAATCGTCTTGGCAAGAAATTTCTCAATGAGAGGCATCGATGCGGCAGTAACATGAACTGCATTAGAGAAGCTCAGGCTTCCGCCATCGCTGCATACACGGCGGCTGCAGAAGGCGGCCCGGCGGCGATTGGGGACCACCAGGCCACGGCCGATGCGCCCATGCCAGGGGCTGGTCAGATCAGCACGAGCCTTGCGGCGGGAAATAACTTCAAGCCCGCCCCCTACGAGATGATGAACTTCGAATGGTTTCGCAACGAAGGGCGCCCGGTGATCATCGGCGCGGTCGCGTCGGCGAGCGAGATGTGCAAGGTGCTCGCCCACCCCGTGTTCTCCCGTTCATCAGAGACCCTGCGATTGCTTGGCACAATGAATGGCAGCCCGAAGGTCGATCCGGACAATCTGGCCAGTCAGTGGCTCAACGACCGCGCCAAGGCCTATTCCGTCGACGTGAGGCAGAGGGGCTGGGTTCCCACCGAGCCCACCGACCGGATCATCAACTCGAACCTGGCAACCTGCCTGAAGCTGCTTCAGGAGACGGCGCCCAGTTCCTACGACAACGTGACCCGCCTCTTCATCACCTACCTCTCCGACAAGCCTCCCTGCTTTGGACGGGATGTTAACCGCGTCAAGAAGCTGAATGCCGATGGCGTGCTAGTTGAGACGGAGGAACCCAGCATCAGTCGGGGCCAGAAGTGTGCCGACTTCTCCTACGATACGTCGCTTCAGCGCGGCGAAGGAACGAGAAGCGGAGACGTGAGTGATTCCCTCTTTCTGGCGGCACTCTCGCTTAGAGAGGCTCACAAGGCTTTGACTTCCATTCTCGACGCCGCCGAGGCTCGCCTCGACGCGCTGCAGGGGCCGGGCAAAGGGCAGGCCGAGGCAGGTGCGGGGAAGTCCTCGGGCAGTGACGTACAACTCACGCAGGAGGGCGCGCCATCGGGCGAGCAAATCGTCCCGGATCAGGGCCAGGCAAGCATTTTTGACGGCGTTGCCAACGAGGTATCGAACGATCAGAACTCAGCTCGCGCCCTGAGCGACGCAATCGAGAACAAGGTGCTCCGCAGCGTCCTGAGTGGAGAGGGCAGATCGTTTAAAGTTACGAGCATCCAGTCTCTCAAGAAGTTCAGCGCGTCAGCTTCCGGGGAAGAACTCATCGAAGACAGCACACGTCGACCAGACTGGTACGTCAATGACGAAAGACAGAATACAGCCCGGTACCAGGGGCATTTTGATATCTTCAACAGCAGAGAGAACACGATCGTCGTAGCCGTCGAATCACACCTTGGCCGAGAACTCATCGACAGCATCACAGCCACACTCAGAGATTCCGCCGTGGAGAAGAGAACCTTCGATCCCAGCCAGGACTGGCCCTTCGGGGGCTGGGCAAAGTCTTTCGACTCGGAGTGGGACGGTCTCCTTGCGGTGTCAAACAACCGATCCTCAATAGACGTGTACGCCTTCAGGAACATCCAGGACCCGAAGTATTCGACTGAGCGAAAAGCTAAGCGAAACCCTGAAGGCCTCTCCGACGGTGAACTGCTCCGCAAGGCCCTTCGCAGATCGATTTACACCTGGCAATATCGGGAATTCGCTGACGAGTATGCTCCTATCCTGCCTAATCTCAAGGTTCGCTTCATGGATGAGAAAAACGCTGTCATCGAGGAGCACATCGTGAAGCGCTGGGATTCAAATGACCGCAAATCCTGTCCGCGGATGGCGGGCAGTTCGAGTTGTCCCAAGTACGCCAGCGAGGACGGCGTCATTCAGACAGACCGGGACTGGACGAACCTCGACGGCCCTTGCTTCCTGCAGCCCACCTATTTCAACTGTGCCGTTATCATGCCGGTATCTCGGTTCAACATCTATATCGACCGAGACCCGAAAACGCTCCGGACCGTGAAGAGGATTGATTTTTCCCTAGTCCCGAACTAGGCGGGTGACTGCGACTGGGCATTGCACAGCGATGCTCATGCGCGAGCTAGATGGCTCCGATACCCGGACACTGACCACACCCCCTTGCCGCCCCGTCGCCGCTCCACTAATCTCTGCTCCGACTCGGGCGTAGTTCAGTGGTAGAACGGCAGCTTCCCAAGCTGCATGTCGTGGGTTCGATTCCTATCGCAAGGCCACGGACTCCGGTGGGATCCATCACATCTTAATTCGCTGACTTCATGATCCTCGGGTGGCTTGCCGAGAAGGAACTCTGCATAGCTCGGGTGAGGGCCGATATAGGGGAGCAGCGCACCTCCTGACGATGCATGCTCATCGCAGCAACGAGATGCACTGCCCTATCAGTCGATCCCCTCCTGTGCCCAGCGATGGAATGACGTGGTGGTTTCCACCTATGGTTTCCACTCGTTGTCCCTCTGGTTTTAGCAGAAAGCAATGGTTGCAGGATTTCCGTTGCTCTCTCCAAGGTAGAGTTCTAGGATCTCCTCTGTAAGCCCCCCCGGCTTAAACGTGACGAGGCCCTCGGTATCGCTCTGATCCGGGGGCCTTTTTTTGTCTAAGCCTATGATTTTCCATCTGTTGTCTTTCTCTCAATGCCAGGGGACGGTCTGTTCATTGGAAGGAGACCCCAATGGCAAAGCAGAAGAAGCCGCAGACGGATACCAACACGCCCTCGGAGGACCTGATCGCTCAGGCAATCCATGAGGGCCAGACCCTCATCGCTGAAGGCAAGACCAAGGTGGAAGCCGCAATGGCGATCTACCGCCTCCTTGAGAACAGCCCTCAGGAGACGATCATCGCTGCTTTCATCTATGGCGCCTCACTCACACCCAAGGGAGCGCTGGCCTAACATCATTGCTGTTTGTTGCCACACACGACCGGCAAGCGCGCGTTTCGCTCAAAGCCCAGGATGCTTGTGGACAGTTTTTATATTTATTTCATAAGGTTACAAATTCCGTACTGAATTCAGCAAGTGATGAGATTCGGAGACTATTGGCCTCAGAGAGACCAATTTCGGCCGGCGCGTGATCAGTGCAGTCAACAGCCTCACGCCAAAACGCCTGCTATAACTGCGGATTTTCATCGCTCGATTATCGAAGGGAGAGATATTTCCGGGTGGTAAGTGGCGGGGCCTTAAGGCTTCGAACCGACGGTACGACTGGTACTCAGCACAATCCGCCCTGCAAACGTAAATGCAAACGTTAGCAAATCTTATCACAATACATTATTATTATCATACGTTTGAATTACTCCGTCCGTCCAGTCCATCATGGGGGCGACGCAGAAGCGCCACATGTCATTTGCGGTATCAGCCACCTTCAGACCACCAATCGCCCGGTCAGTCGGCGCAGTGGCCGCCCGGCTGGGCACGCGAATTGGCGCGTCACATAGCACACCGCGCGCCTGAGGCGATGGGATTCATCAGGAAGCGCCCAGCCGGTGACGTCGTGGGCGGGCCCTACTTGCCCAGCTTGGGGCGGCTTTCGATGTCGCGGACGATGAGGATGCCATCGACCTCTGCGGCGGTGCGGATGCCGAGCTTGCTGTCATTGGCGTGGGCGGCCAGCACCAGATGGGCCATGGCATTCATGGCGAAGGCATCGGTGGTGTCGAAGCGGAAGTGACGGCGCTTGCCGTGACGGCCGCGCAGGCCGAACTCGAAGCCCTCTGGGCCCGCGCCGCTGCGCACGCGCAGACTGTCCACCTTGCCGACGAAATCGAAGTCATGCGACGGCTTGGCGGGCTTTTCGGCCTTGGCGCGCGCCGGCTTCGACTTGATCTTGCCTTCGGGCTTTCGCTTGGCCTTGGCTTTATCCTTGGCCTTCTTCCCCGGCTTTTCGGCCACGACGACGACGGTTTCGACGGTTTCGTTCTCGTTCATCTCACACCCTGTGCGGATGGCGTGAGTGCCTCCGCCCGCAATTCTAGAGCCAAAACCATTGTCACAATCAACATCAATGAGCGGCCTGGTTGCGCGCGCGGCGCCGTCACAAAAGCTTTGCACAAATCAGGCCTAAGGGGCCCCGCGACGCCAGAAGGCAGAGAGATGCTGAACACCGCCACACCCCGGCACTACCGCGCCATCTTCATCTCGGACCTTCACCTCGGCACGAAACGGGCCCAGACCGGCGCGCTCCTCGACTTCCTGCGGGCGACGGAGTCGGACCAGCTCTACATCGTGGGTGACTTCATCGACAACTGGTCGCTGCGCAAGGCCTGGTACTGGGACCAGGAGCACAATGACGTCATCCAGAAGCTGCTGCGCAAGGCGCGCAAGGGCACCAAGCTCATCTACATTCCGGGAAACCACGACGAGAACTTCCGCAACTTCCTGAACCTGCGCTTCGGCCGCGTGGCGGTGCTCGAGGAGACCGTGCACATCACGGCGAAGGGCAAGCGCTACCTCGTGCTGCATGGCGACAAGTTCGACGGCGTGGTGCGCTTCGCGCCCTGGCTCGCGAAGCTGGGCGACACCGCCTACGAAGTGTCGATGGACCTCAACAAGGCGCTCAACGCCGTGCGGCGCTTCTTCCGCCTGCCCTATTGGTCGCTCTCCGCCTATCTCAAGAACCGGGTGAAGAAGGCTGTCGAGTTCATCTCGCATTTCGAGGAGGCCGTGGTGCGCGACGCCAGGTCGCGCGATTGCGAGGGCGTGATCTGCGGCCACATCCACACCCCCGACGACCGCATGATCGACGGCATCCACTATCTCAACGACGGCGACTGGGTGGAGAGCTGCACGGCCCTCGTCGAGCACCGCGACGGCAGCTTCGAGATCCTCAACTGGAACAATCCCCGCGTCGCCCAGATCACGGAAGAGATCACCCATGCGCATTCTGATCGTGACCGACGCCTGGTCCCCGCAGGTTAATGGTGTCGTCCGCACGCTTAACGCACTGATCGCGGAACTCCGGGCCAAGGGCCACGACGTCCGCACCATCAACCCCGAGGGCCGGCCGTCACGCCCCTTTCCCTTCTACCGCGAGATCACGCTGACGCATGTGACGGTTGCCGCGCTGCGGGACGAGATTGCCGCGATCGCGCCGGACGTCATCCACATCGCCACCGAAGGGCCGCTCGGCTGGGCCGCACGGCGCGTGTGCCTGCGCGAGGGCCTGAAGTTCACGACCGGCTTTCACACGCGCTTCGCCGAATATGCCGCGGCGCGCATTCCGCTGCCGGGCGTGCTCAGCATCGGCTGGGAAGTGCTGCGCCGCTTCCACGCGCCGAGCCAGGCGGTGATGGTGCCGACGAAATCGATCGGCGCCGAACTGGACCGGCGCAAGTTCACCAATGTGAAGATCTGGACGCGCGGCGTCGATCACACGTTGTTCAAGCCCTACCCGCGCGACCACCTGGACCTGCCGCGGCCGATCATCCTCTATGCCGGGCGGCTGGCGGTGGAGAAGGGCATCGACGACTTCATCGCCCTGAAGGTGAAGGGCACCAAGGTGCTGGTGGGTGACGGGCCGGAGCGCGAGCGCCTGGAGAGGCTGGCACCGGAGGCGAAGTTCCTCGGCTTCCGCCATGGCGAGGACTATGCCCGCACCCATGCCGCCGCCGACGTGATGGTGTTCCCGAGCCGCACCGACACCTTCGGCCTTGTGATGCTGGAAGCCATGGCCTGCGGCACGCCGGTGGCCGCCTATGATGCGCCGAGCCCGCTCGACGTCGTCGACAACGGCGTGACCGGCATCATCGCCGACCGGCTGGAGGATGCGGTGGAACGCGCCCTAACGCTGGACCGCAGGGTGGTCGAGGAAGGCTCGCGCAAGTTCAGCTGGAAGACCTGCGCCGACATGTTCGAATCATGGCTGGTGCCCTGCGGCACCATCAGGCCGCGGCGCGGCGGGCAGGACCTGGCCTACGCGCTGCCGCGATGACGGTGGTGCGACGCCGTCATCCAACCGTCAATCGCGCCCGATAGCGGAAGTACCATGTCTGTCATCGGATTCGCCTGCCTGGGCCTTGCCGCCGCAGCCCTTTCCATCCATCTCGGGTCATCGCTGCTCGCCATGTGGCGCTGCCGCCGCAACCGGACCGCCAGCCCGCCCCGAGAGCGCCCCCCCGTGACCGTGGTGCGCCCCTTGTGCGGGCTCGAGCACTTCTCGCGCGAGACGCTGGCATCGACCTTCGGCATCGACTACCCGCACTACGAGATCCTGTTCTGCGTGGCCGACGCTTCCGACCCGGTGCTGCCGCTGGTGCGGCGCGTGATGGCCGCGCATCCGGAGCGCCCGGCGCGCCTGCTGATCGGCGAAGACCCGGTGGGCGCCAACCCGAAGCTCAACAACATGGCCAAGGGCTTCCACCAGTCGAGCCACGCCCTCGTCGTCTTCGTCGACAGCAATGTGTTCACGCCGCCCGGCTACCTTGACCAGCTCGTGTCAGCGCTCGAGGCCGGTGCGGGCATGGTGACGGCACCGCCCGTGGGCCAGGCACCCATCGGCTTCTGGGCCGAGGTCGAATGCGCCTTCCTCAATTCCTACCAGGCGCGCATGCAATATGCGCTCGACACGCTGGGCGGCGGCTTCGCGCAGGGCAAGACGCTGTTCTTCCGCCGCGCCGACCTCGACCATGGCGGCTTGGCACAGCTGGCCGCCGAGCCGGCCGAGGATGCGGCCGCGACCAAGATGATGCGGGCGCGCGGCCGGCGCATCCGCCTTGCCGGGCCCTTCCCGCAGCTCGTGGGACCGCGCGGCGCCAGCCAGGTGTGGAAGCGTCAGGTGCGCTGGGCGCGGCTGCGGCGCGCCAGCTTCCCGCTGCTGTTCGCGCCGGAAGTGCTGGCCGGCAGCCTGCCGCCGCTCGCCGCGCTGATCGTCGGGCTCCACAGTCTCGGCCTCGCGCCGATGCTGCCCGCACTGGCCTTCCTCGTGCTGTGGTATGGGCCGGAGCTGGTGCTGCTGCGCATCGCAGGCTGGCCGCGTTCACTCAGCGCCATGCTGCTGCGCGACGCCATGCTGCCGGCAGTGTTCATCGCCGGCTGTGCCGGCTCAAGCTTCGAATGGCACGGCAAGCCGATGCGCGCGGCTCGCCCCGCCGCGGGCTCGCCACGCCTCGCGCGCATGCACCCGAAGCTGCTGTGGGCACGGCTCGCGAGCCGCAATCCCTTCGGCTGAGCGCCAGGCTCAGGCCTTCTCGAACTTGATGATGTAGAGCTTGCGGGTGGTCTCGTGGAGCATCCACTCGCCCTTCCAGCCGATGGGCAGAACCAGCATCTCGCCGGGGCCTGCGTCGCGGGTGGTGCCGTCGGGGTCGTGCAGCGTCACGCGGCCCTTCACGATGTGACAGATCTCGGAATTGGTCTCGCGGTTCGCGGTGAAGCGTCCGGGCGTGCATTCCCAGACACCCACTTCGGCGAGTCCGTCGGGCGAGGTCCACAGCGTTACCGCCGCCTCCATCTGGTTGCCGGCGACCGAGGTGGGCTTGGGTGCGGGCGTGCCGAGGTCGAGGCCGGCGAGGTGGGCGAAGGTCTGAGACGCGATCATGAGGGGGCTCCCGTGCTGTGCCGCCCGCTTATGCCGCATGGTGCGGGCGGTTTCCACCGCCTGTTGAGCACCGCCACAGGGCACTGGAACCGCACCCGGCTTTGCGCCATACACGCGGGAAATATCAGGGTTTCCGGGGTGCAGTGAATGACACATCTGTGGGTCAGGGCCGAGCAGCGGCCGAACGAGGAGCGGGTCGGCCTGACGCCCGAGGGGGCAGCCGCGCTGGTGAAGGCGGGGATCCGGGTCACGGTCGAGGAAAGCGCGGTGCGCGCCATTCCCATCGACGGCTACAAGGCGGCGGGCTGTGCCATAGCACCCGAGAACCTGTGGCCCGCAGCACCGGCCGATGCCATCATCTTCGGGCTGAAGGAACTGCCGGAGGACGGCACGCCCCTCACCCACCGCCACATCATGTTCGGCCATGCCTACAAGGGCCAGCCGGCGGGACAGGTGCTGCTGAAGCGCTTCAAGGCGGGCGGCGGCACGCTCTATGACCTCGAATACCTGGTCGACGAGGCCGGCCGGCGCGTCGCCGCCTTCGGCTACTGGGCGGGCTTCGCGGGAGCGGCGATCTCGCTCAAGGCCTGGGCCGCGCAGAAGAAGGGCTTCCTGTGCGGGCCCGTCGAAAAATACGCGAGCAAGCAGGCGCTGCTGGATGCATTGAAGGCCGAACTGCCGGCGGCGGAGCGGCCGAGGGCCATCATCATCGGGGCGCTGGGCCGCGTGGGCACGGGGGCAGCCGACCTGTGCAGCGCCATGGACGTTGCCGTCACCAAGTGGGACATGGCGGAAACGGCCTCGGGCGGGCCCTTCCCCGAGGTCCTGCAGCACGAGATCTTCCTCAACTGCATCCTGGCGCGGCCGGGCTGCCCGGTCTTCGTGCCGGAGGAGGCCAAGCGGGCGCAGCGGGCGCTGACCGTGATCGGCGACATCGCCTGCGACCCCACCTCCGACTTCTCGCCCATCAAGGTCTACGACCATGCCACCGACTGGCTGCTGCCGGCGCTGCGCGTGTGGGACTCGCCGCCGCTCGACGTGATGGCGATCGACAACCTGCCCTCGCTTCTGCCCGTGGAAAGCAGCGAGGATTATGCGGCGCAGCTGCTGCCTTCGCTGCTGACACTTGACCACCTCACCGCCGGCGTCTGGGGCCGGGCCTTCACCGCATTCACCCGCCACACGGCGACACTCTGACGGAGACAGACATGACGACGATTCACTGGTGCGGCACCGGCCTTTCCTCCGGCCCCGGCCTGAGAAGGCTGCTCGAGAACGGCCACAAGGTGGTGGTGTGGAACCGCACCGTCGCCAAGGCGCAGGAGGTGGTGGGCAGCCTGACGACGGATGTTCGCCCCTATTCGCTGGAGGCGCTGACCGCCGCGCTCGAACCGGGCGACATCGCGATCTCCATGCTGCCGGCCGACCAGCATGTCGGCATCGCCAAGGCGTGCCTGGCGAAGAATGCCAACTTCGTCTCCTCCTCCTACATCGCGCCGGAGATGCGGGCACTCGATGGCGAGTTCAAGGCCAAGGGCCTCGTGTCGGTGAACGAGGTGGGCCTCGACCCCGGCATCGACCACCTCATGGCGCATGACCTCGTGGCGCGCTATCGCGCCTCGCCGGCCTATCATGCCGACAACGTGCTGAGCTTCACCTCCTATTGCGGCGGCGTGCCGAAGATCGCCAACCCGTTCAAGTACAAGTTCAGCTGGGCGCCGGTGGGCGTGCTGAAGGCGCTGCGCTCGCCGTCGCGCAGCCTGCGCGACTTCAAGGAACTGAAGGTCGACAGGCCGTGGAACGCCATCACCAGCTATGATGCGCCGCTGCCGACGCCCGAAAGCTTCGAGGTCTATCCCAACCGCGACAGCTATCCCTTCATGGATGACTACCGCTTCGACAAGGCCTGGAAGGTGAAGGACTTCGTGCGCGGCACCATCCGCCTCAATGGCTGGGCGAAGGCCTGGGACCCGGTGTTCAGGGAGATCGAGACGCTGTCAGGCCCCGAAGGCGACCTCCGTCTTGCGGCGATGGCGGAAGAGTTCCTGAAGGAGAACGCCTATCAGCCGGGCGAGCCTGACCGGGTGATCCTCTTCGTGTCGCTCAAGGCCGAGCGCGACGGCAAGGTGGTGTTCCACGAGACATGGGCGATGGACGCCTGGGGCGATGAACGCGGCACCGCCATGGGCCGCCTCGTGTCCATGCCGGTGTCCTTCGCGGTGGAATCCGTGCTGAAGAAGGAGTTCACGCCGGGCGTGCACGCCGCACCCGCGGACCCGAAGATCCTGGCAAGCTGGCTCGGCCAGGTGAAGGGGCTGGCGCAATACATGGAACTGGTGAAGCAGGCCTGAGCCACGCGCTGAAGGCCCCGGCGCGAGCCGGGGCCCTGGTGTCGCTCAGGCGGCATCAGAGCGGCGTGACGCCGGTGATGTTGCCCCTGCTGTTGACGCGCACCTTGTATTTGTTGCCGCCCTGCCAGGCGATGAACCTGTAGCCCGGCGCCGAGCAGTCGATGGCCTTCACCTTGGAGAAGCCGTTGCCCTTGACGATGCTGCGGGCTTCGCCGCAGCTGACGCCATAATACATCGGCGCGGAATAGCCGCCGTAGTAGCCGTCATAATAGCCGGGGTAGAAGCCGCCGATGCCGATGCCGATACCGACACCGACATTGACCTTGGCTTCGGCAGGCGCCGCCATGACGAGACCCAGCGAGGCAAGCGCGGCGAGAGCGGCAATCTTGGACTTGGTAAGCATGGGGTGGTTCCTCCGTTTCGATGAGGTCACCCTAGGCCGGCAGCGCGCGGCGCGATGTGGTGCGCATCACACAATGGCGCACGCCCTGCAAAAAAGTCACTGGCTCGTATAGCCGCCGCCGGTGCCGTTGTCGGTATTGCCGCCGCCGGTGCCGCCGCCGGTGCCATTGTCGGTATTGCCGCCGCCGGTGCCGCCGCCGGTGCCGTTGTCGGTACTGCCATCACCGCCGCCGGTGCCATTGTCGGTATTGCCGCCGCCGGTGCCGCCGCCGGTGCCGTTGTCGGTACTGCCGTCGCCGCCGCCGGTGCCATTGTCGGTATTGCCGCCGCCGCCCGTGCCGTCGCCGCCCTGACTGCGGGTCGGCTGATCGGCCGGCTGCGTCGAGCCATTGCCCCGATCCGCGGCGTTGCGGAGGCCAGCGCAGGACGAACCGGCGAGGAACCCGCGCGGCAGGCCGGCGCGCCCGGCCAGGAAGGGGAAGGCTTCCGTGCCCGGCACGCTGATGCCGATGTTGCGGGTGATGCCGCGGGGCTGAGTCACCTCGCCGCCGGGCCGCGCGATGATGAACTGGCAGCGGCGGTTGAGCGTCTTGCAGCCGCGGGCGCCGCAGAACTCCGCCGCGCCGTTGAGGAGCGTCACGGCCGTCAGCCCGTTGGCAGCGACATAGATGTCGAAGGCGGTGCCGCGCACGCCCAGCGTGCCCGAGGGCGTTTCAATCCGGTAGGCCTTGTGGCCGGACTTGCCGCTGATCCAGCGCAGCGTGCCCTTGGTGGCGCCAAGGGTGAGGCGCTTCACCTTGCTGTTGCCGGCATAGACGTAGCGGTCGATCACCACGTTGGAATTGGGGCCGATGGCGAGCTTGGTGCCATCCTCGAAGACGAAGGCGCCGACGCCCGAAGCATTGGAGCGGATGCGCTCGTCGCGGTAGATGGCATCGCCGGTGGCAAGCGCCCCGCCCTGGCCGGTGACGCGGGTCGATATCCGCACGGCCTCGCCCACCTTGTCGGCGGCCAGTGACGGGGCCGCCAGCGCTATCGCCGCGATGAACCCGATAAGCAGCCTGCGGGAAAGACAAAGGGTCGCCATGCCGTCACACTCCGCCGAGGATACGCAAATCTACGCACAGGCGGAGGCGGCGTTCAAGTGAGATCGTTTTCAGCGCCGCGCCCATCGAGAAAGAAGACGTGCTCGGCTTGGCTCTTGCCGCGCAGGTGGACCTCCCCCGCGGGGCGCAGGCGGAAGCCCGGGATGAGGCGGGCCGTCTCGCCCGAAACGAGGATGTCGGTGGTGAAGTCCTTGCAGGCGGCCTCGATGCGGGCGGCGGTATTCACCGTGTCGCCGACGGCGGAATAGTTGAGGCGGCTCTGGGTGCCGAGATTGCCGACGCAGGCGACACCGGTGTGGATGCCGATGCCAATCCGGACCTGCTGGCCCTCCGGCAGGCCGAAGGCGCCGGACGCGTTCAGCCGGGCCAGCGCCTCGCGCATGCGGAGCGCCGCCTCGGCCGCCTTGCCGGCGTGGTCGCCCACGTCGAGCGGGGCGTTCCAGAAGGCCATGATGGAATCGCCGATGTACTTGTCGAGCGTGCCGTCCATCTCGACCACCGGCACGCTGAGCGCGCCATGCACGGTGTTGAGGAAGCGGATCGTCTCCTGCGGGGAGAGTGTCTCACTGAGCGTGGTGAAGCCGCGGATGTCCATGAACAGCACGGTGATCTCGCGGTTGACGCCGCCGAGGCGCAGCGCCTCCGGGCTCTGTTCGATGCGCGCCAGCAGGCTGGGCGACACATAGCGCCCGAAGGCCTGGCGGATGTAGAGGCGCTCGCGTTCGATGACCATGTACCAGAAGGCGGTGGTGGCGAAGACGGTGAGAAGTGCCCCACCCATGGGCGACACCGGGTCGACCAGCAGGCCATGCGCGGCGAAGAGATACCAGCACAGCCCGGCGATCAGCAGCATCAGAAGGCCGGCCGCGACAAGGCCAGCAAGCGGGCCGATGAAGGTGGCGATGGTGACCAACAGGAGCGACAGGGCAGCGATCGCCAGCACCTCTGCCCCATCGAACCAGGCAGGGCGGCTGAGGAACTGGCCGTTCCAGATCTGGGCAATGATCTGGGCATGGATGCCGACACCGGGCATGGCTTCGCCCAGCGGCGTGACGCGGATGTCCTGCAGGCCCGCCGCGGTGACGCCGATGAGCGCGATGGTGCCCTCGACCGCCGACGCCTCGCCCGCCAGCACGGCGGCGGCGGAGATGGTGGCGGTGGACGCGCCGGGTGCGGCATAGAAGCGGAACTGGCCGCGCTCGTCGCTGGGCACCACGACGTCGGCAACGCGGAGTGACTGCATCTGGCCGGGGAGGGACGGGTCGCCCTGCACCATGTAGGTCGATGCGCCGGTGGCGAGGCGCAGCGCCTCGAGCAGCAGGGCGGGATAGAGGTTGCCGCCGCCTGCCATCAAGAGCGGCACCTCGCGCACGGTGGAGCCCGCCTGCTGGCCCGACAGGCTGATGTGGCCGAGCCCCGAAGCCGCCTCCGTGAGCGCGGGAAGCGGCTGAATGGCGGCGGTGATTGGCGTGAGGCCGCTCGCCACCTCCTCGCCCGAGACGGCGAAGCCCGCCTTGACCGGCGGCAGCGGGCCTTCGCCCGGCGTGTCGGTGAAGGCCAGCGCCACGGGCTGGCCAGCAAGTGCCGCGGCGAAATCGGCATCACCGTCGCGCTGGGCGGACGACAGGCGGTCCGCTTCGGCGAAGAGGACGTCGAAACCCACCGCGGCGGCGCCGGCGCCGAGCAGGCGGCTGGTGAGCTCCGCCAGCCTGTGGCGCGGCCAGGGCCACTGGCCCTGCGCGCGGAGCGACGCCTCATCGATGGCGACCACAGTGACAGGTGCCGCGATGGCGGCGCGCGGCTTCAGGCGCTGGTAGATGTCGAGCGAGGCGGCGCGCAGGTCCTGCAGGGGCTGCGGGTCGAACCAGCGCAACAGGGTGAGCAGCGCGGCGATGACGATGCCGAGGAGGAAGCCGCCGCGCCGTGCCTTCTTCATCGGAGGCCCGGCCCCAGCCTCAATACATCGACTTGATGTCGGCGAGCTCGCGGGCAAGGCCCGCCTCGTCACGGGCTTCGACGAAGCCGGCGATGGCGGGCAGGCGCGGTCCGATCAGGGCGCCGGTGACGGTGAAGAACGCGTCCTCGTCGATGGCCTCGGTGGGCTTGCCCTCCTCCGCGAACATCAGCGCCACGCAGGCGATCGCGAAGACCGCCACGTTGGGTTCCACCTGAGCGAAGAAGCGGTTCTTCTCCGCGACGGCGCCGATGCGGGCCACCGGGCCCTGCTCCACCAGCGCGATGAGGATGCGGGCCATCATCTCGTTCTCGGAGACCGCTTCGTCGACACGGGGGGCGAGGCTGCGCCGGGCGGCATCTACCCGGTGTTCGAGGATCAGCCAGGGCGGCGCCGAATAGCGCCCGGCGATGTGGATGGCGGCGCGGTAGAAATAGGCGTTGAAGGTGGGATTGTGGGTCAGGCTGTCGTTGCGGATGTCGCGCGCCACCTCGTGCATGAGGCCAGGCGTGAAGGGCGAGGGCAGCTTGCGCCACGACGGCAGGAACAGGGAAATGGACAGGTCGGCCCCGCAGCTCATCAGCCCGTCGACCATGCGGGCGCCGCGCGCCACGACGCGCGAGAGGAAGGGCACGCGGCTGGGCTCGCCCTTGCCGAAGCGGTCGGCATTGGCGAGGTCCCGCACATAGTACTGGGCTGCCCGAAGGCCATCACGCACGCCGGCGGCGGCGCAGGTGGCATGGGCGGCGAGCGGAACGGTTTCGGCACGCGATGATGTGATCATGCCCCCATTTGACCCCCGGGGAGGCCCTGCCGTCAAGTTTTCCTATGTCGCAAGCGCGGCGTTGCGGATCTCCGAGAGGCTGCGGGCCGGGGTGATGGCCTCCGGATCGATGAGGCAATGGATGATGGCGGGCTTTCCGCTGTTCCGGGCCCGCTCCAGCGCCGGCCCGAACTCGGCCGTGCTGCGCACCGTCTCGCCATGGCCGCCATAGGCCCGGGCAAGCGCGGCAAAATCGGGGTTCTTCAGCTCGGTCGCCGAGATGCGGTTGGGATATTCCCGCTCCTGGTGCATGCGGATGGTGCCGTACATGCCATTGTCCACCACCACCACGATGACCGGCAGGCCATATTGCATGAGGGTGGCGAATTCCTGGCCGTTCATCATGAAGCAGCCGTCGCCGGCGAAGGCGATGACCTCGCGGTCGGGCCGGAGCGCCTTGGCCGCGACCGAGGCCGGCACGCCATAGCCCATGGTGCCCGAGGTCGGGGCCAGCTGGGAAGCGAAGGCCCGGAACGGCCAGAAGCGGTGCACCCATGTGGCGTAGTTGCCCGCACCATTGCAGTAGACGGTGTCGGCCGGCATCACCTGCTTCAGATGGGCCATGACCTCGGCCATCTGGAGCGAGCCGGGCGACTTGATCTTCGCCGTGTCGCTCCAGGCGAGATAATCGGCATGGGCGACCTTCGGCGCACCGGCCCAGGTGACGCTGTTGGGCTTCGGCAACTCCGCCGCCGCCGCTGCGAAGGCATGGGGTGTGGCCAGGATGCCGAGGCCGGCCCTGTAAACCTTGTTCAGTTCCTCCGCACCCGGATGAACATGGACGAGCTTCGAACCGTCGCCCGGAATGTCGAGGAGGGTGTAGCTCTGCGACGGCATCTCGGAGAGCCTGCCACCGACGAGCAGAACCAGGTCGGCGTTCTTCACGCGCTCCAGCAGCTTCGGGTTGGGACCGATGCCAAGGTCGCCGGCAAAGTTCGGGTGATCCGCCGGGAACAGCATCTGGCGGCGGAAGGAGACGGCGACGGGCAGGTCGAAGTTCTCGGCGAAGCGGACGAGATCAGCGACCCCCTGCTCGCTCCAGCCAGAGCCGCCGGCGAGCAGGATGGGGCGCTCGGCGGCGAGCAGGCGGCGCTGCAGCGCCTCCATGTCGGTGGCACCGGGCTTCATCACGGCGGGCGCGTAGGGAGGCGCGTCCGCAACCTCAACCTCATCGGTGAGCATGTCTTCCGGCAGGGCAATCACCACCGAGCCCGGTCGGCCCTGGGTTGCGACGTGAAAGGCGCGGCTGACGATCTCGGGGATGCGCTCAGGCCGGTCGATCTCGACGACCCACTTGGCCATGGAGCCAAAGACCGCCTTGTAGTCGATCTCCTGGAAGGCCTCGCGCTCCTTCATGTCGCGCGCCACCTGGCCGACGAACATGATGAGCGGTGTGGAATCCTGCGCGGCGACGTGAATGCCGCAGGAGGCGTTGGTGGCGCCGGGCCCGCGCGTGACCATGACGATGCCGGGCGCGCCGGTGATCTTGCCGGCGGCCTCCGCCATGTAGGCGGCACCACCTTCCTGGCGGCAGACGATGGTCTTGATGTCGGCGTCATGCAGCGCGTCGAGCACGGCGAGATAGCTTTCGCCGGGCACGCAGAAGACATGGCTTGTGCCGTGGACCTTCAGCTGGTCGACGAGGATCCGGCCGCCGGTGCGCTTGGTCATCGATTGGTCCTCAGCAGGCGGGCGCGGGTTTCGGACACAGCGTTGGCGTGGCCGTCGAAGCCCTCGTAGGTGGCGATGACCTCGGCGTGCTTCGCCAGTTCCGGATAGCCCTTGGCGGTGACATAGGCGACCGAGGTGCGCTTCATGAAGTCATGCACGGTGAGCGGCGAGCCGGTCTTGGCCCAGCCGCTGGTGGGCAGCACGTGGTTCACGCCGATGGTGAAGTTGCCGAGCGTCGGCGGCGTGTGGCGGCCGAGCAGGATCTCGCCCGCATTGGCGAGGCGGCCCAGATACTGGAAGGGCTCGTCCGAATGAACGCCCAGATGTTCCGGCGCATAGTCGTTGCAGAAGGCGATGGCCTCCTCCTCGTCGCGCGCCAGCACGATGCCGCCCATCTTGCCGCCGAGCACGGCGGCGGAATAGGACACGCGCTGTTCGCCCATCTGCTTCCAGAATTCGGGAATGGCCTGCATCGCATCCTCGGCGACCTTGGCATCCCAGGTGACGAGGAAGGCGGAGGAGTCCGGCCCGTGCTCCGACTCGATGATGAGGTCGAGACCGGCGAGGCGACCATCGGCGGTTTCATCCGCCAGCACGATCAACTCGCTGGGACCCGCCGGCGTGCCCACGTCGATCACATGCGAGCACAGGCGCTTGGCGGCCCCCACCCAGGGGCTTCCGGGGCCGACGACCTTCGCGCATTTCGGGATCGTCGCGGTGCCATAGGCCACCGCCGCGATGCCCTGCGCGCCGCCGGCCTTGAACACCTTCGAGACACCCGCCATGCGCGCCGCGACCAGCGTCGCGTCGTCGATGTTCCCATCTGGCCCCGGTGGGGTGATGATGCAGATCTCCTTCACGCCCGCGACAGAAGCGGGAATCGCCGCCATCATGACCGAGGACGGAAACGCGCCCTTGCCGCGCGGCACGTAACAGGCGACGGAGGGAATGGCGGTGGTGCGGTCGCCCGCGAAGACGCCGGGGCGGATCTCGTGGAACCACATCTCCTCGGGCTTCTGGTCCTCGTGGAAGCGGCGGATGTTCGTCGCCATGAAGGCGAGCGCTTCCTTGACCTTCGGGTCCAGCGTCGTCTCGGCGCGGGCGAAATCCGCTTCCGTCGCCGCAAGGGCATCGGCCTCGACCGGGGCCTTGTCGAACTGGCGGGCGAAGCGCGCAACGGCCTCGTCACCCTCATGGCACACGGCGTGGATGATGGGCTTCACCTTCTCCTCGAACTCGGACAGATCGGCCTCGGCGCGCTTCAGGAGCTGGTCGCGCGCGGTGCGCGTCATCTTCGAGAGGTCGTGGACGGAGATGGTCATGGCCGTGGCCCTCAGTAGGAGACTTTCTTGTAGTAGCGGCGCGTCGTGAGCGGATGGTTGCGCTTCACCTCGAGATGGGCCGAGAGGCGCTCCAGGATGGTGGCGAGAATGACCGGGGAGATCAGCGCCCGCGTCTGCTCGGAGATGCCCGGCATGGTGAAGGCCTTGGTGTCGAGCACCGTCAGCTTGTCGGTGTACTGGCGGGCGAAGGCTTCCACCCGGTCAGTGAGCGGGCGATAGGCGTCCTCGCCCTTGAAGATGACGACGCTGACGCCCTTTTCGACCAGTTCCAGCGTGCCGTGGAAGAAGTCTGCCGCGTGCACGGGGCGCGTTCTGATCCACTGCATCTCCTCGAGGATGCACATGCCGTAGTACCAGGCCTCGGCCCAGCTGCCGCCGGCCGCGGTGATGATGTGGTAAGGCTCGCTGCGGAAGGCTTCCGCCAGGCGCTCGGCCTGCGGCTCGAAGGCCTGCTTGGCGGCGAGCAGGTGGCCGGGCAGCGTGGCGAGTTCGGCGACGGTGGCCTCATAGCCGGCAAACTCGCCGCGATGCGCCATCACCGACAAGGCGATGAGCAGCGACTGGAGATAGAAGGACTCCGAGGACGTGTCGTCCTCGGCGAAGTTGACGAAGGCATGGTCGGCCTTCAGCCCGAGCGGCGTGTCCTTGTGGCCGACCAAAGTGATGATGGTGGCGCCACGTTCCCTGCAGTAGTCCAGGGTCGCGACCGATTCCTTCGTGGTGCCCGACAGCGACGGGATGACGACGATCGAGCCGGGACCGAGGGCATGGTGGCCGGCGGCGACGAGTTCCGCCGCGATTTCCATGAAGGCCGGGAAGCCCGAGCGGCGCTGCAGCATCAGCGCGGCCGGCTGCATGAGGATGGCCGCCCCGCCGGTGCCGAGGAAGAAGATGTTCCGCGCACCCTTGTCCAGCGCCGCGCCGATGGCGGCATGGATCGGCCCCGCCAGTGCCAGCGCACCGGCCTCGATCCGCAGGAAGCGGTCCTTCTCGAAATTCAGCATCAGGTGAGCACCGGATAGATTTCGAGGAAACCGCGCCAGATCATGTCGAGTGCCACGTAAAGGATTATGGCAAGGCCGACATAGGCGATCCAGCGGTGGCGGTTGAGCAGCCTGGCGATGAAGGACGCGGCAAGCCCCATCAGCGCGATCGACAGGATGAGGCCGATGACGAGGACGCCCGGATGCTCGCGCGCAGCACCTGCCACGGCCAGCACGTTGTCGAGGGACATGGACACGTCGGCCACGATGATCTGCCAGGCGGCCTGGCCGAAGGTCTTGCGTGGCGCAGCGCCGGCGATGGTGCCGTCGGCATTGACGTCCTCGCCGGTGACGGCCTCGACGCCCTCCTCCTCGGCATGGCCGTCGCGCAACTCGCGCCACATCTTCCAGCTGACCCACAGCAGCAGGATGCCGCCGACCAGGATTAGGCCGAGGACCTGCAGAAGCTGCGTGGTGATGCTGGCGAAAAGGATGCGCAGCACGGTGGCCGCGATGATGCCGACGAAGATCGCCTTGTTGCGCTGGTCCCTGGGAAGGCCCGCCGCGGCGAGGCCGATGACCACCGCATTGTCGCCCGCCAGCACGAGGTCGATCATGATGACCTGGCCGAGCGCCCAGAGGGCGTCCGGCGAAAGCAAAGACTGCATGAATTCAAGCATGAGAAACTCCTTGCGGCTTTCAGCACCAACGGGATGGAAAGCGCAAGGGTTTCCTGCGGGTGAGAGCTATGCCCTCAGGTGATCCGCTTGATCGAGGCGGCAATCTCCTCGGGTTCGAACACCCGCTTCCAGTCGTCGCGCATCAGCATCGGCTTGCCGAAAGTGATGGCCTTGTTGCAGGCATCCGAGAACACGCCGGGCTGCTCCTTGAAGATGACGGCGGCGAGGATGTTCATGTGGCCGAGCAGGAAATCCCGGGCGGCTTCCGCCGGGACGCCCCGCGCCACCACCTCGTCCATCGCCTCGCGCATCACGTCCAGGAGCGAGGCGACGACGGTTTCGGACAGGCCAGGCTCCAGCAGCGCCATCTGCTCCACCGTCACCCGGTGCGAGCGCATGACCGGGGCCCAGATGGTGCGCGCCACCTCCTCGCCCAGCGCATACTGCGCCTCCGGCCCCTGCATGAGGGCCGAGACGATGTGCTGCTTTGCGGCGATGCCGCCGAAGCGGTCGAGCTTCGCCTCCATCGCCGTCTCGTCGTTGAAGATCGGCGGGTGGCAGGGGTGGGTGACGAAATAGGTGAGGTCCGGCCGGTCCGGCAGGTGGCCGGCGAAGGGCGCTGCGGCATCGAGCACCACCACCATGGTACCGGGCTTCAGCAGGTGATTGATGGATTGCGCCACCTTGCCGATGTGGGTGTCCGGCACCGCGAGGATGGCCACCTCGGCATCGGCCAGCGCCACCTCCGGCGAAACGCATTGCACGCCGAAATCCTGCGCCAGCCGGGCGCGGCCCTGCTCGCTCACCTCGACATGGCGCACGGTGAAGCGCGAATCCTTCAGGTTGCGGGAGAGCCGGTGGCCCATCTTGCCGCCGGCACCGAAGAGAGCGATTGACGTCATGAAGACACCTCGGATAGCGTTTCAACTCCGATTACATGCTGCTGGTATGATGAGTCAACCAGTGGAGCGAAGGGGGTCATGGTGCTGAAGGAGCTGGCGCGCGCGCCGGAGCCGAAGATCGGCAATTTCATCGTCGAGTTCGCCACGCCGGGGATCGGCCACATCCTCAAGGCCGCGGGGCTGGACTTCGCCTTCTTCGACATGGAGCACTCGGGCTTCTCCTTCGAGACGCTGAAGAGCGCCATCCGCTATTTCGAGGCGGCGCGACTGCCCGTCATCGTGCGCGTGCCCGCCCAGGAGAATGACATGCTGGCGCGCGCCTGCGACATGGGGGCGGAGGGGCTGATCGCGCCGATGATCTCGACCGCCGCCCAGGCCCGCGCGATGGTCGACTCGGTCAAGTATTTCCCGCAAGGCCGGCGCGGCGTGGGCCTGCAGATGGCCCATGACAATTACCGCGCCGCGCCGGTGGCCGATGCGCTGCAGGCGGCGAACGACCGCACCGCCGTCATCTGCCTGATAGAGACGGCGGAGGGGGCGGAGAACGTCGATGCCATTGCCGCGGTGACGGGTGTGGACGGGCTGTGGGTCGGGCACTTCGACCTCTCGGTATCGCTCGGCATTCCGGGCGAGTTCGCGCATCCGAGGTTCACCGCCGCCATGGCGCGCATCGTGGCGGCCGGCAAGGCGCACGGAAAGTTCCTCGGGCGGCTGGTGCCCGACGTCGACACCGGCATCGCCGCCTACCGGCAGGGCTTCGGCCTCGTCTGCTATTCGGGCGACGTGTGGGTGCTGCGCGACGGGCTGGCCGCCGCCGGCAAGGCAATCCGCGCGGGGGTCATGTGAGCGCCTTCCGCGTCGCGCTGTCGGGCGACTTCCGCAAGGCGGACGGCACGCCCACCTACCCTGACTTCGACCTGACGCCGCTGCAGCGCACGGCCAAGCTCGAGATGACCTTCCTCGACAGCGCCTCGCCGCTGCGCGCCGACCAGCTGGAGGATGTCGACGCGCTGATCCTGCTCGGCCACCGCTTCGATGCGACGAGCGTGCCGCGGTCCGGCCGCCTCGCCGTGGTGGCGCGCTTCGGCGTGGGCTACGACACCGTCGATGTCGCGGCCTGCACGGCGAATGACATCGCGCTGGTCATCACGCCCGATGGCGTCAGACGGCCAGTGGCGGTTTCGACCCTCACCCTGATCCTCGCACTCACCGGCAAGCTGATGGTGAAGGACCGGCTGGCCCGCCAGGGTTCTGCGGGCTTCGCGGCGCGTGGGAGCCATATGGGCGTTGGCCTTGTGGGCAAGACACTGGGCTCGCTGGGCCTCGGCAATATCGGGGCGGAGATGTTCCGACTGGCGAAGCCCTTCGACATGCGCTTCATCGCCCATGACCCGTTTGCCGACGCGGCCGTGGCGGCAGAACTCGGCATCGAACTGGTGGCGCTCGAAGAGCTGTTCCGGCGCTCCGACATCCTCACGGTGAACTGCCCGCTGACCGCCGAGACGCATCACATCGTCAATGCCGCGCGCCTCGCGCTGATGCAGCCGACGAGCTATTTCATCAACACCGCACGCGGCCCCATCGTCGACCAGGCGGCCCTGACGAAAGTGCTGCAGCAAGGCGATATCGCCGGCGCCGGCCTCGACGTCTTCGAGCAGGAGCCGCCTGACGCCGCGGACCCGCTGCTCGCCCTCGACAATGTCATCCTCGCGCCACATGCGCTGTGCTGGACCGACCAGTGCTTCGCCGGCAATGGTGCGGCCGACGTCGCAGCCGTGCTTGCCGTGATGAAGGGCGAGGTGCCGCGCGGCGTGGTGAACCGCGCCGTGCTGGCGCAGGAGGGCTTCCGGGCAAAGCTTACGGCACTGGCCAAGCGCTTCGGATGAGATAAGCTCGCGCCCACATCTTCAGGGAAACGGCAGAACATGGCGAAGAACACCCTCACCCGCGCAGTGAAGCTGACAGGCACCGATATGGCGGAGGGCAAGCGCCGCATCCTGACGGCGGGGCCGATCTCGGCCATGTTCGACAATGGCGCGCTGCGCTACATCCGCTTTCGCGGGGTGGAGGTGCTGCGCGGCATCTCCTATCTGGTGCGCGACAAGGAGTGGGGCACCTATGCGCCCGCCCTCGCGAAGCTGAAGGTCAAGCAGGGCAAGGACAGCTTCACCATCAGCTATGCCGCCACGGCGAAGGACAAGGCGCAGGGTCTCGCCTACGTGGCGAGCATCGAGGCCAGCGCCACGGGCACGCTGCGTTTCGCGGTGACGGCGACGCCGCTCACCGACTTCGTCACCAACCGCACCGGCTTCACCGTCCTGCATCCGCTGAAGGGGGTCGTCGGCGAAAGGGTAGACATCGTGCACACCGACGGCCGGAAGACCAAGGGTCGTTTCCCCAAGCTCATCAGCCCCGGCCAGCCCTATTTCGAGATCCGCTCGCTGACGCACCAGGTGATGCCGGGCGTCACGGCCACGGTCCTGATGGAAGGCAACAAGTTCGAGATGGAGGACCACCGCAACTGGATGGACGCCTCGTTCAAGACCTATGTGTGCTCGCTGCTCGACCCGTGGCCCTATCGTCTGAAGAAGGGCGAAGCCTTCACCCAGACCATAACGCTCACCCTCGCGGGCAAGCCGAAGGCGCGAACGGCGGCGAAGGCGGCCAGCGGCATCAGCGTCAGCGTGGGCGGCGTCAAGGGCATGATCCCGGCGATCGGCGTGGGCGTGCCGATGGCGGAAGCCGCACATGCGCTGGAGAAGGCCGACCTCCTGGACGCGATCGAGGCGAACCATCTCGTCTGCCAGATCGACGGCCGGAACCGGGGCCAGCGCGCGGCGGCGGCGGCCTTCCGTGAGCTTCGCGAGCGCACCGGTGCGCTGTCCTTCCTCGAGATCGTGCTGCCGGCGAAGAAGCCGGCCGCGGTCGAGGTTGCCGCCATCGCCAGGGAAATGCGCGCCGCGGAGTACAGGCCCGACGCCATCGTCGTCACCCAGGCGCATGACCTCGCCTCCTTCCAGCCCAACACGCCGCGGCCCTGGGGCCCCAGCTACGAGGAGATTGCAGCGGCAGTGCGCAAGGAGTTCCCGGGCGTGACGCTGGGCGGCGGCATGCTGTCCTTCTTCACCGAGCTGAACCGCAAGCCCGTGCCCAGGGGCGTGTTCGATTTCGTCACCCACACGGTGTGCCCCATCGTCCATGCGGCGGACGACATCTCGGTGATGGAGACGCTGGACTCGCTGCCCTCGATCATCGCCTCGGCGCGCCACATGATCGGCAAGGACACGCCCTACCTGCTGGGCCCCTCCTCCATCCCGGCGCGGCTCAACCCCTATGGCGCGGCCCTCTCGCCCAACCCGGACAATGGCCGCGTCTGCCTCGCCGACGTGGACCCGCGCCAGCGCGGGCTCTTCGCGGCAGCCTGGACGCTGGGGCTGATCGCCGGCTTCGCCGGCGGCGGCCTCGATGCCATGACGCTGGGCGCGGCAACGGGGCCACAGGGCGTGATCCATCGCCGGAGCAGTCATGCACAGCCCTGGTTCAATACTGCAAGGGCCGAGGTCTACCCGGCCTATCACGTGCTCGCGGGCCTCGGCATGGCCAGCGGCAACCGGCGGCTCGACGCCGTGTCGAGCGCGCCCAACACCATTGCGGCGCTGGCCCACAGCTCACCCGAGGGCCGGGAGTTGTGGCTCGCCAACCTGACGCCGGCGCGCCAGGACGTGAAGGTCACCGGCATGACGGGCTCAGCCGAGATCCATCACCTGTCCGAGGGCAATTTCCGGCGGCTCGCCACCACGCCGGATTTCCTGCGGCGTGCAGGCGAGCGGGTGCGGAGATTGCCGAAGCTGGAGCTTGGCCCCTATGGCGTCACCCGCATCCGCATGGCGTAACGTCTGCCCTGCGCAGGGAGTGGCTTCCCCGCCGCCGAAGCTGGGCTAGACTGCGGCCATGGACATTCTCAGCTATTTCGCCTTCGAGGACGCCGGACGCCGTCTCGAGGACCTCGAGACCCCGGTTCCGGTGATCGACATCGACGTGGTGGAGCGCAATCTCCGCCGCTGGCAGGCGCGTTGCGACAAGGCGGGCCTTGCCAACCGGCCGCACATCAAGACCCACAAGCTGGTGCCCCTCGCCAAGGCGCAGATCGACCTCGGTGCGCAGGGCATCACGGTGCAGAAGCTGGGCGAGGCGGAAGTGATGGCGGATGCCGGCATCACCGACATGCTGCTCACCTTCAACGTGGTGGGCGCGCACAAGCTTGGCCGCCTCGCCGCGCTCGCGAAGCGCACGGACATCAAGGTTGTGGCGGATAACGAGGCGGTGCTCGAAGGCCTCTCCCATGCCGCGAGCCTGGCGGGCCGCGACATCGCGGTGCTGGTGGAATGCGACACAGGGGCGGCGCGCAACGGCGCGCAGAGCCCGCAGGCGGCGGTGGCGCTGGCACAGGCCATCGACCGCGCGCCGGGGCTGCGCTTCGGCGGACTGATGACCCTGCCGAAGAACGGCGCGCGCGGCCAGATGGCGGGCTTCCTCGACGCAGCGCGCGCGGGGCTGACGGAATCCGGCCTCGAAGTTCCCGCCGTCTCCGTCGGCGGCTCCCCCGACATGTGGAAGGACGAAGGCCTCGACCACGTGAGCGAGTATCGCGCCGGCACCTACATCTACATGGACCGTATGCAGATGGCTGCCGGTTCGGCGACGCCTGACGACTGCGCGCTGACCGTACTCTCCACCGTAGTGAGCGTGCCGACGACGGATCGCGCCATGATCGACGCGGGCTCCAAGTCGCTCACCAGCGACCTCATGGGCCTCGAAGGCTTCGGCGAGGTGCGGGCGCTCTCAGGGGCGCGCGTCTACAACATGTCGGAGGAGCATGGCTTCCTCGACATCTCGAAGGTGAATGACAAGCCGAAGGTAGGCGACTTCGTGGCGATCACGCCGAACCACGTGTGCCCGGTGACGAACCTGTTCGACAGGGTTGTCTTCGTGCGCGGCAATGAGGTGCTGGGCGCGGTGAAGGTGGATGCCCGGGGCGCGGTGCAGTAGTGCGGCTGCCTGCAAGACATCAACAGAGCGCCGTCTGCAGGAATTCACCTTACGCGGGCGTGACCCGCGTATCCTTTTGACTGCCACAAAAAGGATGCCCGGGTCGAGCCCGGGCAAGGTGAAATCGTCGAGAGGGCACATATGGCGCACCCTTTTCAAATGAGCACAAATCTTCCCCTGGCCTCGGCCACCGCCCGCGTGATCGCCGCGTAAACCTCCGCCACCCGCCGCGTGTCATGCGTGTCGGGGTGCGACATCAGCCAGTAGGTGCGGGTGAAGCGCAGCTCAGGAACGAGCCGCCGCAGTTCCGGGTATTGCAGGGCCGCATAGTCATGCAGGATGCCGATGCCATGGCCGGCGCGCACCGCTTCCATCTGCGCCACCACGCTGCCGCACTCGTAGTGCCGCTTCATGCGGCGGCCAAGCTCCACCGCATAATCCAGCGCGCGGGAATAGACGAAGTCTTCCACATGGGTGACGAAGAGATGGCCGTCGAGGTCGTCGACGGATGAAATCGGCCCGTGCCGGTCGAGATAGCTTTGCGCGGCATAGACGCTGAGCGAATAGTCGGTGAGCTTCCGCACGATCAGCCGCCCCTGCTTCGGCCGGTCCAGCGTCACCACGATGTCCGCCTCGCGGCGCGACAGCGAGAAGGTGCGCGGCAGCGGCACCAGCTGGATGGTGAGTTCGGGGTGGCGCTCCGCCAGTGCCCCCAGCGTGCGCGACAGGAAGTAATTGCCCAGCCCGTCGGGCGCGCCGACGCGCACAGTGCCGGTCAGCGCCTCGGTGGCACCCGACAGGCGCGTGCCGGCCTGAAGGAGCTCCGACTCGACCTTCTCGGCGGAGCGCATCAGCACCTCGCCGGCCTGGGTCAGCACGCAGCCATTGGTCTGGCGTTCCACCAATGCGGTGCCCAGCTCCTCCTCCAGCGCAGTGAGTTGCCGGCCTACCGTGGCGTGGTTGAGCCCCAAGCCCTTGGCAGCGCCCGAGATTTGCCCCGCGCGGGCGACGGCGAGGAAGATGCGGATACGGTCCCAGTCCATGGCCGTCCTTTAATTTATGCACATCGAAAGCGCAATCATGCTCATTGCTGTGCAGTTTTCAAAGGCGCATAGCGGGCCATCATTTCAGGAGGACTCCCCATGGCGAAGACCATTCCGTTTTTCATCAACGGCCACGAAGTGGCCGGCAAGGGCCGCACGGCCGCCGTGTTCAACCCGGCGACGGGCGAACAGACCGGCTCCGTGTGCCTCGCCTCCACGGCTGAGGTGAACGAGGCGATTGCGGTGGCCAAGAAGGCCTTCCCGGCCTGGGCTGCCACGCCGCCGCTGCGCCGCGCGCGCATCCTCAACAAGTTCCTGGGGATCCTGGAAGCGCGCACCGACGAGCTCGCTGCCGTCATCACCGCCGAACACGGCAAGGTGCTGTCCGATGCCAAGGGCGAAATCCAGCGTGGTGCCGAAGTCGTGGAATTCGCCACCGCCGCCCCGCAGCTCCTCAAGGGCGAAGTGACCGAGAATGTCGGCACGCGTGTGGACAGCCATTCGCTGCGCCAGCCGCTGGGCGTCGTCGCCGGCATCACGCCCTTCAACTTCCCGGCCATGGTGCCGATGTGGATGTTCCCCGTGGCCCTCGCCGCCGGCAACTGCTTCATCCTGAAGCCGTCGGAGCGTGACCCCTCCGCCTCGCTGCTGCTGGCCAAGTGGCTCAAGGAAGCGGGCCTGCCGGACGGCGTGTTCAACGTCGTCCACGGCGACAAGGAGGCGGTCGACGCCATTCTCCATTCGCCGGACATCCAGGCGGTGAGCTTCGTCGGCTCCACGCCCATCGCGCGCTACATCTATGAAACCGCCGCCCGCACCGGCAAGCGCTGCCAGGCGCTGGGTGGGGCCAAGAACCACATGATCATCATGCCCGACGCCGACATGGACCAGGCGGTCGATGCGCTGATGGGTGCCGCCTATGGCTCCGCCGGCGAGCGCTGCATGGCGATCTCGGTGGCGGTGCCGATCGGCCAGAAGACGGCGGACGCCCTGATCGCCAAGCTCGAGCCCAAGGTGCGCGCGCTGAAGGTGGCGCCGGGCACGGACCCCGATGCCGAGATGGGCCCGCTGGTGACGAAGCAGCACCAGGAGAAGGTGAAGGGCTATATCGATGCGGGCGTGGCGGAAGGTGCGAAGCTTGTGGTCGACGGCCGCGGCATCAAGCTCCAGGGCTACGAGAACGGCTATTTCGTCGGCGGCACGCTGTTCGACAACGTGACGCCGGAGATGAAGATCTACAAGGAAGAGATCTTCGGTCCCGTGCTCTCGGTCGTCCGCGCCGATACCTACGAACAGGCCGCGACCATGATCAACGAGCATGAATATGGCAACGGCACCGCCATCTTCACGCGCGACGGCGACGCGGCGCGCGAATTCGCGCACCAGATCCAGGTCGGCATGGTCGGCATCAACGTGCCGATCCCGGTGCCGATGGCCTTCCACTCCTTCGGCGGCTGGAAGTCGTCCCTCTTCGGCGACCACCACATGCATGGTCCTGAAGGCATCCGCTTCTATACGCGGCTGAAGACCATCACCTCGCGCTGGCCCACCGGCATCCGCGCTGGTGCCGACTTCGTCATGCCGACGATGAAGTGACGCCCGCGCAGCGGGCGTCATCCCCGGGCCTCGACCCGGGGATCTCCCGACCGCACCCAACTCTCACCTTGCCCGGGCTCGACCCGGGCATCTTCTTTTTGGTGGCCGCGAAAAGGATCGCCGGGTCCAGCCCGGCGAAGGTGAAGGGAGGGAGGCTCGGGGTGGCGTTTTTCCATCGCTCGGCTACTCTCCCGCCAAAACAGGGAGCGGCGCACATGAGCATCGGGATCGGCATCATCGGGGCGGGCATCATGGGGGCGGACCATGCCCGCATCTTCGCAGGCTCCGTGGCAGGCGCGCATCTGGTGGCGATCTCCGATGCCGACGCTGCACGCGCAAGGGCGGTGGCGCAGGAGACGGGTGCGAAGCGCGCGACGGATGATCCCTACGCCGTCATCAACGACCCTGAGGTCGGCGCCGTCCTCATCGCCTCGCCCGATGCCACGCACCCGGATTACGCCATCGCCTGCATCAGGGCCGGCAAGCCCGTGCTGTGCGAGAAGCCGCTCGCGCCCACCGCGGCGGAGGGCCTTCGCGTCATCGACGCCGAACTTGCAGCGGGCAGGCGCCTCGTGCAGCTCGGTTACATGCGCCGCTTCGACCCCGGCTATGTCGAGATGAAGGGGCTTCTCGAGTCGGGCCGCTATGGCGAGGCCCTGGCCTTCCACTGCGTGCACCGCAATGCTTCCGCACCTCCGCATTTCGATGGCCCCGCGGCCATCGTCAGCTCCTGCGGGCATGAGGTGGATGTCTCGCGTTTCGTGCTGTCGGCTGAGCTTACATCCGTGAAGGTATTCAGGGCCAAGCGCTCGAAACACGCGACCTTCGAGGATCCGATGCTGGTTGTGTTCGAAACCGACAAGGGCCAGCTGGTCGACGTCGAGCTCTTCATCAATGCGCAATATGGCTATGACGTGAAGGGCGAGCTCGTCTGCGAGGCGGGCACCATCAGCTTCGGCCCGACGCTCAACACCGAGGTGCGGGCGAACGGCGTCCATGCCACGGCGCTCGCCCCCGACTGGCGCCCGCGCTTCGCGGCGGCCTACCGGCTGCAGAACCAGGCGTGGATCAATTCCATCGTGACGGGCAGGCCTGTGGGTTCGAGTGCCTGGGACGGCTATGTGGCGACCACCGTCACCGATGCGGGCGTCAAATCGCTGAAGACCGGCGAGACGGTGATGATCGGGTATGAGAAGCGGCCGGGGCTCTACGCCTGACAGCCTCCAAAACCCTCACCTTGCCCCGGCTCGACCGGGGCATCCTTTTCCGTCGCCGCCAAAAAGGATCGCCGGGTCGAGCCCGGCGAAGGTGAATGTCTAACGACGGCGAAGGCATGATGATGCGGCGTGGGATTTGCTCATGCCCTACGGCAGATTATCCCTCAAAAAGATATCGATCCTGATCCGCTCCTGGCTCTCGATCAGCGGCACGTTGTCGGCCTTGGCGATCAGGACGCGGATGGCGGAGCGGACCTCGTGGCCGGGGTCCTGGTTGATGACCGCATCGATGGTGCCGCGGATCAGCGCCTTGCGGTTGGCATCGCTCAGGTCGTGGCCGAGCAGAACGACATCCTTCGCACGGCCCGCCGCTTCGAGTGCGGAAACGATGCCGCGCGTGCCGCCGCCGACATTGTAGATGCCGACGAGATCGTCATGCTCGGCCAAAAGCTGCGCCGTCATTTCCTCGAGCTTGCGCCAGTCGTCGCGCGACTCGCGCACGGGCAGCACCTGCAGGTTCGGGTATTCATGCGTCAGCACCTGCTCGAAGCCGAACTGGCGCTCGATATGGTCGCGCAGCGCCAGCGAGCCTGCGATGAGCCCCACCTTGCCGGTCATGCCCCGCAGGAAGCGGCCCATCAGGCTCGCGGCGGTGCGGCCGGCGGAGGAATTGTCGATGCCGGCATAATGCATGCGCTTCGAGCCCGGCACGTCGGACACGAGCGTCACCACGGTGACGCCGCGCGCCGCCAGCGCATTGATCGCCTCGCGCACCGCCGGGTGGTCAAGCGCCGCCACCGCCACGCCATCATGCACGTCGGCGATCGCATCGAGGGTGGAGGCCAGCAGCTCGCCGTCGAAGACGTCGACGCGCTTCACGGTGATCGATACACGTTCGCCCTGCATGCGCTCCGCCATGGTGCGCACTTCATCGTTGATGCGCTCCCAGAAGTCGCCCGCGCGATCCGGCAGCACGAAGCAGAAGCGGTATTCGCGCGAACGGGCGAGGCGGGCCGCGATGCGGTCCGGCTGGTAATTCAGGTCCCGGATCGCGGTTTCGACCTTGTTGACGGTGACGGTCCTGACGCCGGGGCGGCGGTTCAGCACCCGGTCCACCGTCGCCACACTCACGCCCGCCACGCGGGCCACATCCTGGATCGTCACTTTTGCCATGAGGGGATTGATAGAGGGAGCCGCAGGTTTCTGCAACACGCCCCTCAGAATCTGGATGCGAATACCTCTTGAACGGGCTAACCAAGCGCCATGGCCAAGACAGCAAAGCTCGCCGCCGACATTGGCGGCACCTTCACCGACATCGTGCTGGAGGATGGCGCGAAGCGCTGGTCCGGCAAGGTGCTGACCACCACCCATGCGCCGGAATTGGGCGTGATCGAGGGCATCAGGCTGGTGCTGGCGGAGTCCGGCCTCAAGGCCCAGGACATCGGCGTCTTCATCCACGGCACCACATTGGCCACCAATGCGCTGATCGAGCGCAAGGGCGCGAAGACCGCCTTCATCACCACCGAGGGTTTCCGCGACATCATCGAGCAGGGCTACGAGAAGCGCTTCGACCATTACGACCTGATGATCGACCGCCCGGTGCCGCTGGCGCCGCGCACGCTGCGCTTCGAGATTACCGAGCGCCTGGCCGCCGATGGCCGCGTGCTGCTGCCGCTGGACGAGGGCGCGGTGAAGGGCTTGAGCCAGCGCATCATCGCCGAGGACGTCAAGTCGGTCGCCATCGGCTTCCTCCACGCCTATGCGCATGACCGGCACGAGGTGCGGGTGCGCGAGCTTCTGGCAAAACTGCTGCCCAAGGACGTGACCATCTGCATCTCCTCCGAGGTCGCGCCGGAAATCCGCGAATACGAGCGCTTCTCCACCACGGTTGCCAATGCCTATGTCCGCCCGCTGATGGCGAGCTACCTCTACCGCCTGCGCGACCAGCTGAAGGAGATGAAGCTCTCCGCCCCGCTGTTCCTGATGATGTCGGGCGGCGGCCTCACCACGCTCGAAACGGCGGCGCGCTTCCCGATCCGCCTCGTGGAATCGGGCCCCGCGGGCGGCGCCATCCTGGCGGCACAGATCGCGGCGGAATGCGCGCTGCCGCATGTGCTCTCCTTCGACATGGGCGGCACAACGGCCAAGATCTGCCTCCTGACCGATGGCGAGCCGGAGCGCGCGCGGAAGTTCGAGATCGCGCGGGCCTATCGCGACATGAAGGGCTCCGGCATCCCCGTGCGCATCCCCGTCATCGAGATGGTGGAGATCGGCGCCGGCGGCGGCTCCATCGCGCGCGTCGACAAGCTGTCGCGCATCACCGTGGGGCCGGACAGCGCGGGCTCCACCCCCGGTCCTGTCTGCTATGGCCGCGGCGGCACGGAGCCCGCGGTGACGGATGCGAACCTCGCGCTCGGCAAGATCGACCCCGCCTATTTCGCGGGCGGCAAGATCGCGCTGGACGAAGCTGCCGCGAAGCAGGCGCTGCAGAAGCACATCGGCGCGAAGCTGGGCCTCAAGGACTTCTGGCCTGCCGCCGGGGTCACCGAGATCGTGGAAGAGAACATGGCCAATGCCGCGCGCGTCCACGCCATCGAGCGCGGGCACGACATCGCCTCCTGCACCATGATCGCCTTCGGCGGCGGCGCACCGCTGCATGCCTGCAGGCTCGCCGAGAAGGTGGGCGTCGACACCATCATCGTGCCGAAGGGTGCTGGCGTGGGCTCCGCCATCGGCTTCCTCCGCGCCCCCGTCGCCTATGAGATCACCAAGAGCGCGGTCATTTCGCTCGAAAGCTTCGATGCGGCACGCGTCAACAAGCTGCTTGCCGCCATGACGGCGGATGCGCGCGCCGTGGTGGAACCTGCACTCGGAAAAGCGAAGCCGACGATCCAGATCATCGCCGATTGCCGCTATGTCGGCCAGGGCCACGAGATCCGCGTGCCGGTGCCGGTGAAGACGCTCACCGCCGCCGACGGCGCGAAGCTGAAGGCCGAATTCGAGCGGCTCTACGAGCAGGTCTATGGCCTGCGCATTCCCAACCAGGAGGCAGAGGCGATCACCTGGTCGGTCACCGTCTCGTCGCAGGCCGTGAAGCCGAAGCGCGCCGCCAAGGCCGCGAAGAAAGCGGCACCCAAGCCGCGCGCGAAGCGCACGATCTATGATCCTGCAGTGGGCAAGCAGGTGAGCGCACCCGTCTACTGGCGCTTCGACATGAAGCCCGGTGCGGCCATCAAGGGCCCGGCCATCATCGCCGAGGACGAGACCTCCACCATCGTCGGCGCAAATTTCACCGCATCGATCAATTCGCTTGGATACATCGTTCTGGAGCGCCGCCGATGAGCAAGGACGCACTCGCAGCCATCCGCACGCAGGTCATGTGGAACCGCCTCATCGCAGTGGTGGAGGAACAGGCGCAGTCGCTGCTGCGCACCGCCTTCGGCACCATCACCCGCGAGGCGGGCGACCTTTCCGCCGGCGTCTATGATACGAAGGGCAACATGATCGCCCAGGCGATGACCGGCACGCCCGGCCACGTCAACACCATGGCCACGGCGGTCGGTCATTTCTTCAAGCACTTTCCGCAGGCCACCATGAAGCCGGGCGACGTGTTCATCACCAATGACCCGTGGCTCGGCACCGGGCACCTCTTCGACTACGTGATGATGACGCCGGTGTTCCTCGGCAAGACGCTCGTCGCCTTCTTCGCCTCCACCTGCCACGTCATCGACGTGGGCGGCGTGGGCATGACGGCCAAGGCGAACTCCTCCTTCGAGGAAGGAACGCTGATCCCGCATTCGCGCATCCGCAAGGAGGGCAAGCTCAACGAAGAGCTGCTCGCCATCATCCTCGCCAATTCGCGCTCGCCGGTCGAGGTGCGCGGCGACATCCTGTCCCTCATCAGCGCCAATGACACGGGTGCCCGCCGCCTCGTCGACATGATGAAGGAGTTCAGGCTCACGTCATTGGATGCGCTGGCGAAGCACATCCTGAAGCAGTCCGAGAAGGGCGCGCGCGCGGCCATCAAGGCGCTGCCCGAGGGTGAATGGACCTACGAGATGCCGCTCGACGGCTATGAGCGCGAGCTGACGCTGAAGTCGAGGCTGATCATCAGGAACGGCAAGATCACGGTGGATTTCTCGGGGAGTTCGCCTGCCTCGCTCTTCGGCATCAACAGCCCGCGCACCTATACCCATGCCTATGCGGTGTTCGGCTTGAAGGCGGTGATTGCACCCCATGTGCCCAACAACATCGGCTCGCTCTCCTGCTTCGATCTCGTGACCGAACCGGGCACCATCGTCGATCCGATCCGGCCTTCGCCGGTCACCGCACGGCACGTGATCGGCCAGATGCTGGCCGACAGCGTTTTCGGCTGCCTCGCACAGGCGCTCCCCGGCACGGTGCAGGCCGAGAGCGCGGGGCCGATCTGGATCCTGTCGCTTTACTCCGCCCACGGACGGGTTCCGCCGGAGCAGACGAAGCACGCGAAGAGCTTCGCCGTCATCAACATGGGGTTGGGCGGCATCGGCGGCAGGCCCGGCAAGGACGGTCTCGCCACCACGGCCTTCCCCTCGGGCGTGGGCACCATCCCCATCGAGGTGACGGAAACCCAGTGCCCGCTCTATTTCCGCCGCAAGCACTACCTCGCGGATTCCGGCGGCGCGGGCCAATGGCGCGGCGGCGTCTCGCAGCGGATCGAGATCGCCAATACCGAGGACGCGCCCTTCGCGATTTCCGCCGCCACCTTCGACCGCATCATCCACCCGGCCAAGGGCCGCGAAGGCGGTCAGGCGGGCTGCGTGGGGCTCGCGGCACGCGGCTCCGGCACGAAGCTCCCTGACAAGGGCATCCACATCATCGAAACGGGTGACTCGCTGGTCCTCGAGCTGCCCGGCGGCGGCGGCTTCGGCCAGCCCGACAAGCGCGACCGCGCGGCGCTGGAGGCCGACATCGCCGCGGGGCTGGTGACGCCGGAGGCGGCACGGCGGGATTACGGGTGGGAGGGGTAAAACCAGATGAAGTTCCCCTCCCCCTTGTGGGGAGGGGTTAGGGGTGGGGGTGATGCCGGTGGCATTCACTCGACATCCACCCCGCGGCGCGACCCCCACCCCTGCCCCTCCCCACAGGGGGGAGGGAAATGGTTGGAATTATCTTCGCAGCACCGCCCGCACCGGGCTCGCATCGAGGTTCTCGAACTTCAGCGGCAGCGCGATGAGCTCGTAGTCGCCCGGCTCCACATCCGCCAGCGCAAGGTTCTCGAGGATCCGCATGTCGGCCCTGCGGCAGGCGTGATGGGCGGCGAGCGTCTTCGAGGTTTCGGGATCGACCGAGGGCGTATCGATGCCGACCAGCGTCACGCCCTTCGAAGCCAGCAGTTGCACCGTCTCCGGCGCCAGCGCGCGAAAGCCCGTCGGCCAGACCTTCGGATCGAGCCGGTCCATCAGCCGCAGCAGGATGCGCGGCGGGGCGCCCTCGAGTGACGCCGCAATCTCTTGCGGCTCGCAAACAGGCCCTGTCCCGCGCGCGTCGATGACGCGGCAGGGGCCGATATAAGGCTCCAGCGGCAGGGCTGCAGCGGCCGCACCCGCCGCATCGTAATGCAGCGGCGCATCGGCATGGGTGCCGCAATGGACGGAGAAGGACACGCGCGACACATTCACCGGGCAATCGGGGCCGAGCCTGAAGGTCCAGCCCTCTTCATAGCCCGCATCGCCCGGAAAGCCCGCCATGCCGGGCGACAGGCCCTGCGTGATGTCGATGATCACGTCACGGCCTTCTTGGCCAGGAACTGGGGCTGGTTCCACTCGGCCTTGTCGAGAATGCGGGCGAGGATGTCGACGGCGTCCCACACCTCGGCGAAGCTCGTATAGAGCGGGGTGAAGCCGAAGCGCATCATGTCCGGCGCGCGGAAGTCGCCCACCACATTGTTGGCGATCAGCGCCTGCATCACGGCATAACCCTGGCTGTGATGGATGGAGACATGGCTGCCGCGCCCATTCATGTCGCGCGGGCCAGCCACCTTCACACCATGCGAGGAGAGCCGCTGCTCCACGAGGTCGATGAAGGTCTTGCACAAGGCGAGCGACTTCTTGCGCACCACGTTCATGTCGACGTCGTCCCACACATCCAGCGCCGCGTCGAGTGCAGCCATCGACAGGATCGGCTGCGTGCCGCACTGGTTGCGTATGATGCCGGGCGCGGGCTTGTATTCAAGGTCGAAGGCGAAGGGCGCGGCATGGCCCCACCAGCCCGACAGCGGCGGCTGCACCTTGTCCTGCAGCGCCGGCTTCACATAGAGGAAGGCGGGCGCACCCGGTCCGCCGTTCAGGTACTTGTAAGTGCAGCCCAGCGCGAAATCGGCGTCGCAGGCTTGCAACTGCACCGGCGTGGCGCCCGCCGAATGGGCGAGGTCCCAGATGGTCAGCGCACCCTTGTCATGCGCTTTCGCCGTCACCGCCTTCATGTCGTGAAGGCGCGCGGTGCGGTAGTCCACCTCGGTGATCATGGTGAAGGCAACGGACTCGTCGATGGCATCCATCACCTGCTCGGGCGCGACGACCTTCAGCACATAGCCGTCATCCATCAGGTCACGGAAGCCCTGCGCCACATAGAGGTCGGAGGGGAAGTTGCCATTGTCAGACAGGATCACGCGGCGCGAGGGGTTGAGCTTCGCCGCCGCCCCCAGCAGCTTGAACAGGTTCACCGAGATCGTGTCACCCGCGATGACGCTGCCCGCCGGCGCGCCGATGAGCCGGGCGATGCGGTCGCCGATCTTCTGCGGCATGTGGAACCAGCCATGCTCGTTCCATGACTTGATGAGCGTCTCGCCCCATTGCCTCGTCGCCGCGTCGGCCACGCGGGCGGGCACGTTCACCGGCAGCACGCCCAGCGAATTGCCGTCGAGATAGATCATGCCTTCGGGAATCGAAAAGGCAGCGAGCTTGTGCTTCAGGGGATCTTGCGCGTCGAGGGCTTCGCAGTCGCTGCGCTTCATCGGTCAGGCTCCGTAGGTCTTCACATAATCGTCATGGACCCTATCGAAGCGGCCCAGATATTCCTCGGCATATGCGACATAGTCGACGCCGGGTGCGGCGAGGAAGAGTTCGGAGATCATGCCCCACACCGCCTCGCGCAGCGCACTCGCCGCCTTCATGGCATGGAAGGCGCGCCACAGCGCTTCGGAAGGCTCGCGCTCGAAATAGCGCTCGAGGATCAGCCGCTCGCCCGCCGCATCGAAGCTGTTGTTGGCGGCGATGGACGCCAGATCGAACATGGCGGTTCCGAAGGCGCCATATTCCCAGTCGATGAGCCACAGGCGCTGGCCGTCATCCATGAAGTTCGTCGGCAAAATGTCATGATGGCCGAAGACGATGGGCAGCGGCAGCTGTGCGGCCTCCAGCCGGTCGATGATGGCCAGCCACTTCGGCACGTGCCGCGCCAGCCGGTGGTTGTGCCGCGCCAGCGTCGCGCCATAGTCGCGCAGGATCTGGAACACCCAGAAGATCGCCCCCTGCCCCGTGATGCGCCGGCCCAGCTCGCCATGGCAGCGCTTCAGGATATCGACGCAGGCGCCCGCATTGGCGCGAACGTCCGCCTCCGTGTAGGTACGCGCCTCCACGAAGCGCAGCACCATCAGCCCGTCCGCGGCATAGACGAGTTCCGGCGACAGCCCGGCCGCGAAGGCGGCGCGGGACGCGACGGCCTCCCGCTCGCGCGAGACCTGGTGGAAGGGATAGTCGCCGCCGAGCCTGGCCACATAGCTGCCGGTCGAATCGGTGACCTTGAAGCTCGCGTTGCTCACGCCCCCCTTCAGGGGCGTGACGGTGACGGGGCCTTTCCACAGGTGAAGAGCCCTCACCCGGGCCTCGTCCGCGCCGCCGGTTGTGCCGTTTGCCGCTTCCATTCGTCGTTTCCCGCCCTCTCCCCGTCCGGCAGCGACATTCCACCGCGCCCCGCCCGCCGTCAACGGCGCAGCGCACAATCGATGGCGCACTCCGGGCACGAACATGTGCACGCACAACATGCCGGATTCGCGCGGCGGTGGTTGACCTTTGGGGGCGGGCTGGCCCAAAATGCGCAACGAAATTCAAACAGGTGACGCACCATGCAATATGAAGCACCAGAAACCACCAAGGCGGCAGTCGGGCTGCTCGCCAAGGCCAAGGGGAGCGCCTATGTGCTCGCGGGAGGTTCCGACCTGCTCGTGCGCATGAAGGGCGGCTTCGTGGAGCCCGATCTCGTCGTCGACATCAAGCGCATCAAGCCGATGCGCGAGATCAAGAAGACCGCTTCGGGCTTCACCATCGGCGCCGCCGTGTCCTGCGCCGAGATGAACGAGAACAAGGCGCTCATCAAGGCCTGGCCGGGCGTGGTCGAGGCCGCCGGCCTCATCGGCTCGAAGCAGGTCCAGAGCCGCTGCACCGTGACCGGCAATCTGTGCAACTCCTCCCCCGCCGCCGACAGCGTCCCGGCCCTCGTGGCCGCCGGCGCCAAGGCCGTGATCCAGGGCCCCAAGGGCAAGCGCAAGGTTGCCGTGGAAGACGTTCCGGTCGGCCCCGGCAAGAATTCGCTCAAGAAGGGCGAGCTGATCGAGGCGATCGAGCTTCCCGCCCGCAAGGGCAAGTCGGGTGACGCCTATCTGCGCTTCATTCCACGCACCGAGATGGACATCGCGGTGGTCTCCGCCGGCGTCAGCCTGACGCTGGGCGAGAAGGGCGTGATCAAGGACGCCCGCGTGGCGCTGGGTGCGGTTGCCCCCACCGTGCGCCTCGTCAAGGAGGCCGCCAAGGCGATCATCGGCACCAAGCTCGATGAGGCTGCGCTCGAGAAGCTGGGCAAGGCCGCGTCGGCTGCCTGCTCGCCCATCGACGACAAGCGCGGCACCATCGAGTTCCGCACCAAGGTTGCCGCCGTGCTGGCCAAGCGCGCCGCGCAGATCGCGTACAAGCGCGCAGGAGGTAAGTAAGATGGCCGTTCTCGTTTCCACCACCATCAACGGCGACAATGTGGAGTTCGCCTGCGAACCGAACGAGTCGCTCCTCGACGTGCTCAGGAACCGCCTTGGCCTCTCCGGCGCCAAGGAAGGCTGCGGCACGGGTGACTGCGGCGCCTGCTCGGTGCAGGTCGATGGCCGCGTCGTGTGCTCCTGCCTTGTGCTCGGCGTCGAGGCCGAAGGCCGCGAGATCGAGACGGTCGAGGGCCTCGCCCAGGGCACCGAGCTCCATCCGCTGCAGACCAAGTTCCTCGAGCATGCCGCACTCCAGTGCGGCGTTTGCACGCCGGGCTTCCTGATGGCGGCCAAGGCGCTGCTGGAAAAGAACCCGGATCCCTCGGAAGAGGAAATCCGCTTCGGTCTCGCCGGCAATCTCTGCCGCTGCACCGGCTATGACAAGATCGTGCGCGCCGTCCAGGACGCCGCCAAAGTGATGAGGGGTTAAGACAATGGCTTCTGAAAGCACCATGGCCCATCCCTTCGAGGATGCGCCGAACCATGTGACGCCCACCGTCGTCCATGACCCGATCCTGACCAAGACCGACTTCAAGCGCGTCGGCACGCGGCCCTTGCGCCCCGACGGCCTGGACAAGGTCACGGGCCGCGCGCGCTATGGCGCCGACTTCAACATGCCGGGCCAGCTCGTCGGCCTCGTGCTGCGTTCGCCGCACGCCCATGCGAAGATCAAGAAGATCGACACGTCCAAGGCCGAGAAGCTGGCCGGCGTGAAGGCCGTCATCACCTTCGCGGACATGCCGGACCACACCGACGGCGACCAGTCGATGTACGACATCCTCGAGAACTGCATGGCGCGTGGTGTGGCCAAGTATGACGGCCACGCGGTGGCTGCCGTCGCAGCCGTCGATGCCGCGACCGCCCGCCAGGCGCTCAAGCTCATCAAGGTCGACTATGAAGTGCTGAAGCACGTCACCGACGTCGATGAGGCGGTGAAGCCCGGCGCGCCCCTGGTCAACCCCAAGTGCTTCACCGAGGGCGTGGAGCCCAAGCCCTCGAAGCCGTCCAACATCGCCAAGCGCACCGAATTCGGCCATGGCGACGTGGATGCCGGCTTCAAGGAAGCGGATGTCATCGTCACGCGCACCTTCCGCACCGAGCAGACGCACCAGGGCTACATCGAGCCGCATGCCTGCGTGGCGAGCGTCTCGCCCGACGGCACGGGCGAACTCTGGGTCTGTACCCAGGGCCACTTCGTCTACCGCAACCACTGCGCCATGCTGCTCGGCATGGATGTGTCCAAGCTGCGCGTCACGTCCTCGGAAATCGGCGGCGGCTTCGGCGGCAAGACCCACGTGTGGGCGGAGCCCGTTGCACTCGCGCTCTCGCGCAAGGCCAACCGCCCGGTGAAGCTCACCATGACGCGTGACGAAGTGTTCCGCGCCTCGGGCCCCACCTCGGCCACCTCGATCGACATCCGCGTCGGTGCCAAGAAGGACGGCACCATCGTGGCGGCGGATGCGACCCTGCGCTTCACCTGCGGCCCGTACTACGGCATGTGGGCGGAGCTCGGCGCCATGACGGCCTTCGCCTGCTATGACCTCAAGAATGTCCGCACGGTCGGCTACGAGGTGCTGGTGAACCGTCCGAAGACGGCGGCCTATCGCGCCCCGTCGGCCCCCATGGCGGCCTTCGCGGTCGAGAGCGTCATGGACGAGCTCGCCCACAAGATCGGCATGAACGAGGTCGACTTCCGCATCAAGAACGCGGCGAAGCAGGGCACCAAGGCCTCCTACGGCCCGGTCTATGGGCCGATCGGCATCGGCGCCACGCTGGAAGCGGCCAAGAAGCACCCGCACATGAAGGCACCTCTGGGCAAGAACCAGGGTCGCGGCATGGCATGCGGCTTCTGGTTCAACTTCGGCGGCCAGACCTGCACCGACATCAACATCGGGCCGGACGGCTCGGTGACGCTGACGGTGGGCACGGTCGACGTCGGCGGATCGCGCGCCTCGCTTGCGCTGTGCGTGGCGGAAGAGCTCGGCGTGCCGTATGAGCAGGTCAAGTGCCTCGTCGCCGACACCGGCACGCTCGGCCACAATGACATGACCGACGGCAGCCGCGGCACCTTCTCCTCCTCGATGGCCGGCATCTTCGCCGCCCGCAACGCAGTCACCGTGCTGCGTGAGCGCGCTGCCAAGATGTGGGAAATCCCGGTCGATGACGTGAAGTGGGAAGACGGCCACGCCAAGGCCGTGGGCTCCAAGTACGGCAACCTCGCGCCGCTCTCGATCAAGGAGATCGCGGCGGCGGCCGGCAACACCGGCGGCCCGATCGCGGGCCACTCCGAGATCGTTGCTGACGGTGCGGGCGTTTCGTTTGCCACGCACATCGCCGACGTCGAGGTCGATCCCGAAACCGGCCGGAGCAAGATCGTGCGCTACACGGTCATCCAGGACGCCGGCAAGGCGGTGCACCCGACCTATGTCGAGGGCCAGTACCAGGGCGGTGCCGCACAGGGCATCGGCTGGGCGCTGAACGAGGAATACATCTACGGCAAGGATGGTCGCCTGCAGAACCCGGGCTTCCTCGACTACCGCATTCCGGTGTGTTCCGACCTGCCGATGATCGACACGCAGATCCTCGAGATCCCCAACCCCAACCACCCCTATGGCGTGCGCGGCGTTGGCGAAACCTCGATCGTTCCGCCGCTTGCCGCCATCGCCAACGCCATGTCGAACGCCTTCGGCGTCCGCATGACGCATGTTCCCATGTCGCCCCCGCGCGTCCTCAAGGCGCTCGAGGCGGCAAAGAACGGCTAACTTGGCCGAGATACACCTTTGGGGGGCGCTCCGTCCGGCAGCGGGCGGAGCGTCCGTCGTTTCAGTCGATGCCAAGACCATCCGCGAGCTGTTCCGCAAGCTCGAGGAAACCTACCCCGGCATGGCCCCCCACATCGCCCGCGGCGTCGCCGTCTCCATCGACGGACGAATTTACCGTGACGACTGGGGCCGCGAATTGCCGGAAGGGTCGGAGATCTATCTGCTGCCGCGGATACAGGGCGGTTAGCTCCTCCGATCTCACGCGGCACACATTCAAATCAGGTACTTTGCCCCGGCTTGACCGGGGCATCTTTTTTGGGAGCGTCGGAAGAAGACGCCCCGGTCAAGCCGGGGCGAGGTGAATGTTCGGGAGAGAGGGGCCTCCCCCTCGCTCCTGCCGCCCCCGCTCTGCCAGGCTTCACCATCCCGTGATTTCGTAACCGGTTCGATTACTATTGAAATCCTCTGCCGAAAACCCGATATGCGGGCTTCCGGAGCACACCCGCTCCCCAACAGGATCACCGCCACCTTCTGGCGCGCCGGATTAAACCCATGAACCTCAAGGGCTTCCACCACCTCACCGCCGTCACCGCCGATGCGCCCGGCAACCACAAGTTCTACACCGACACGCTGGGCCTGAGGCTCGTCAAGAAGACGGTGAACCAGGACGATACCTCCGCCTATCACCTGTTCTACGCCGACGGCGTCGGCTCCCCCGGCACGGACATCACCTTCTTCGACTGGCCCGTGGGCAAGGAACGCCGCGGCACCCATTCCGTCACCCGCACCGGCTTCCGCGTCGGCTCCGAGGACGCGCTCAAATACTGGCAGCACCGGCTCACCATGAACGGCGTGAAGCAGGAGAAGATCACGGAGGTCGCCGGCCGCCCGACGCTCGCCTTCCAGGACCATGAGGGCCAGCGCCTGTCCTTCACCGTCGATGCCGAGGGCGAGGCCCACGCCTGGGAGAAGAGCCCGGTTCCGCCGGAGCGCCAGATCCGCGGCCTGGGCCCCATCACCATGAGCGTGCCGGACATCCGCCACACCGACATGGTGCTGACCAAGCTGATGAACATGACGCCGACGGGAAGCTTCGCCGGAACCCATGTCTACAAGATGGGCGCTCCCGGTGCCGTGGGCGAGTTGCATGTCACCGTCGACCCCACTTTGCCGCCCGCCCAGCAGGGCGCGGGTTCGGTGCATCATGTCGCCTTCAACATCCCCTATGCGGATTACGAGGCCTGGGCCGAACGGCTCCGCTCCATGCGCGTGCCGAACTCCGGGCCCGTCGACCGCTTCTGGTTCAAGAGCCTCTATTTCCGCGAGCCCAACGGCGTGCTCTTCGAACTCGCCACCGACGCGCCGGGCTTCGCCACCGACGAGCCGATGGACAAGCTCGGCACCACCCTGTCCCTGCCGCCCTTCCTCGAAGGCAAGCGCGAGCAGATCGAGGCTGGGCTGAAGAAGCTGTAACAGCAGCAGAAGCAGCAACATGCAATCATCCTCCGAACGCCTTCCCTCCCCCTCGTGGGGTGGGGCAGGGGTGGGGGGCCACGAGTCCAAACCTCTGAAGCTGAACCCCGGGGACCCCCACCCTTGATCCCTCCCCCAAGGGGGAGGGAAAACACACAAGGCGTCCACCGGATCCAAAACGCAAAAAGGCCAGCTTCCGCCGGCCTTTTCCATATCTACACTTCCCGAGTATGCGCTCTTCTAGCACATCGAGCGCGCGCTGTCAAGGACTAATTTCCAATATTAGGAACGCGTGATGGATGCACGCTACCCCTTCACCGCATCCCACTCTGCCCCATCCTCGTCATAGGCATGGAGCTCGCCCAGCGAGATGTCGAACCACACGCCGTGCAGCGACAGTTCCTTCCGGTTCTCCTTCATGCGGATCCACGGGAAGGTGCGGAGGTTCGCCAGCGAGTGTTCGATCGAGGCGCGCTCGATGTGGCGTTCGTGGGTTTCGGCATTCTCGCCGATCTCGCGCGGCACGATGCGCGTCACGTCCTTGATCGCCCGCATCCAGGAGCCGATGAAATCCGTGTGGGTGAGCGGCGAGGATTCCTGCACCGCCGCACGGATGCCGCCGCAGCGGCCATGGCCCATCACCACGATGTGGCGCACTCCGAGCGACATGACCGCAAACTCAAGCGCGGCCGAGGTCGCGTGGTGGCCGCCGTCCGGCGTATAGGGCGGCACGAGATTGGCCACATTGCGAACGACGAACATCTCGCCCGGCCCCGCATCGAAGATCGTCTCGGGTGCGGCGCGCGAGTCGCAGCAGGCGATGATCATCACCTTCGGCTTCTGCGCCCCTTCCCCCAGCCTGTGGTAGCGCTCGGATTCCGCCGCGTAGCGGCCGGAGCGGAAGCTCGCGTAGCCATCGAGCAATGTCGCCGGGAGAGTCATCCGCTTACTCGACCACGCGGACCGCGCCCTTGGCGGCCGATGTGGTCATCGCGGCATAGGCCTTGAGCGCCGTCGAAACCTTGCGCTTGCGGTTCTCGGTCGGCTTCCAGGCCTTGTCGCCCTTGGCGAGCATGGCGGCACGGCGCTGGGCGAGAACCTCATCCGGCACGGCGAGGCGGATCGAGCGGTTAGGAATGTCGATCTCGATCGTGTCGCCCTGCTCGACGAGCGCGATCAGCCCGCCCTCGGCCGCTTCCGGGGAGACGTGGCCGATGGACAGGCCCGAGGTGCCGCCGGAGAAGCGGCCATCGGTGATCAGCGCGCAGGCTTTCCCCAAGCCCTTCGACTTCAGGTAGCTCGTCGGGTACAGCATTTCCTGCATGCCCGGGCCGCCGCGCGGGCCCTCGTAGCGGATCACCACCACGTCGCCGGCCTCGACGCCGCGGTTCAATATTCCGTGCACGGCCGAATCCTGGCTCTCGAACACCTTGGCCTTGCCGGTGAACTTGAGGATCGACTCGTCCACGCCCGCCGTCTTCACGATGCAGCCCTCTTCCGCGAGGTTGCCGTAGAGCACCGCGAGGCCGCCATCCTGCGAGAAGGCGTGCTTGATATCGCGGATCACGCCCTTGGCGCGGTCGAGGTCCAGCTCGTCCCAGCGGCTCGACTGGCTGAAGGCCACCTGCGTGGGAACGCCGCCCGGTGCCGCGCGGAAGAATTCGCGCACGCTCTCGGAATTGGTGCGGCTGATGTCCCAGCGGTCCAGCGCCTCACCCAGCGTGCGGGTGTGGACGGTGGGGAGGTCGCGGTTGATGAGCCCGCCCTTGTCGAGCTCGCCGAGGATGGCCATGATGCCGCCCGCACGGTGCACGTCTTCCATGTGCACGTCGGACTTGGCCGGCGCCACCTTAGAGAGGCAAGGTACGCGGCGCGACAGCCGGTCGATGTCCTTCATGGTGAAGTCGATGCCCGCCTCATGCGCGGCGGCCAGGATGTGCAGCACCGTGTTGGTGGAGCCGCCCATGGCGATGTCCAGCGTCATGGCGTTCTCGAAGGCGCCGAAGCTCGCGACATTGCGCGGCAGGACGCTCTCGTCATCCTGCTCGTAGTAGCGCCGCGCCAGGTCCACCGCCAGGTGGCCGGCCTCGACGAAGAGGCGCTTGCGGTCCGAATGCGTGGCAAGGGTCGAGCCGTTGCCCGGCAGCGACAGGCCCAGCGCCTCGGTCAGGCAGTTCATCGAATTCGCGGTGAACATGCCGGAGCAGGAGCCGCAGGTCGGGCAGGCCGCCTTCTCGATCGCCTTCACATCCTGGTCCGAAACATTGTCATCCGCCGCGGCCACCATGGCGTCGACGAGGTCGAGCGCCTTGGTGACGCCGGAGAGCACCACCTTGCCCGCCTCCATCGGCCCACCCGAGACGAAGACGGCGGGGATGTTGAGGCGCAGTGCCGCCATCAGCATGCCGGGCGTGATCTTGTCGCAGTTCGAGATGCAGACCATCGCATCGGCGCAATGGGCGTTGACCATGTATTCGACCGAGTCGGCGATGATCTCGCGCGAGGGCAGCGAATAGAGCATGCCGTCATGGCCCATGGCGATGCCGTCGTCGACCGCGATGGTGTTGAACTCCTTGGCGACGCCGCCCGCCTTCTCGACTTCGCGGGCCACCAGCTGCCCTAAGTCCTTCAGGTGCACGTGGCCCGGCACGAACTGGGTGAAGGAGTTGACGATGGCGATGATCGGCTTGCCGAAATCCTCGTCCTTCATGCCTGTGGCGCGCCACAACCCGCGGGCGCCGGCCATGTTGCGGCCATGGGTGGTGGTGCGGGAACGGTACTGGGGCATCACGGAACCTCGAATTTCGCACAAAGGATGATCCGGATTGCCCCATGGGGCTCCGGGAATCAAGCCCGCGTTCCGTGGGGCCGTCTTTGGGCGAATTGCATGGCTTCGGGGGCGGCGGGTAAGACCTTCCCCTCATTGCAAGAAGGACCCGGACCCCATGAGCTTCAAGACCATCGAACAGGCCCCCGCCCGTCTCAACCGCAGCGAACTCGCGGTGCCGGGCAGCCAGCCCAAGCTGTTCGAGAAGGCCGCGAAGTCCGCGGCCGACGTGATCTTCCTCGACCTCGAGGATGCCGTGGCGCCCGACGACAAGGAGCAGGCCCGCAGGAACATCATCCAGGCCATCGGCGACATCGACTGGGGCCGCAAGACCCTCTCGGTCCGGATCAACGGGCTGGACACCCACTACATGTACCGCGACGTGGTCGACGTGCTGGAGCAGTGCTCGGACCGGCTGGACCTGATCATGATTCCCAAGGTCGGCACCGCGGCGGACGTCTATGCCGTGGACATGCTGGTCACCCAGGTCGAGGCCGCGAAGAGCCGGAAGAAGCGGGTGGGCTTCGAGCTCATCATCGAGACGGCGCTCGGCATGCAGAACATCAACGAGATCGCCGCCGCCTCCCGCCGCAACGAGTCGCTGCATTTCGGGGTTGCGGATTACGCTGCGTCAACCAAGGCCCGCACCACCTCGATCGGCGGTCCGCACCCGGACTATGTGGTGCTGACCGATGCGCTGGCCGACGGCGCCCGCGCCACCCACTGGGGCGACATGTGGCACTATGCGGTCTCCCGCATGGTGGTGGCGGCCCGCGCCAATGGCCTGCGCCCCATCGACGGCCCCTTCGGCGACTTCTCGGATGCGGAAGGCTTCAAGGCCCAGGCACGCCGCGCCGCGGTGCTGGGCTGCGAGGGCAAGTGGGCGATCCACCCCTCGCAGATCACGCTCGCCAACGAGGTGATGAGCCCGTCCGAGGCGGATGTCACCAAGGCGAGGCGCATCATCGCCGCGATGAAGGAGGCGGAAGCCCAGGGCAAGGGTGCGGTCTCGCTCGACGGCCGCCTGATCGACTACGCCTCGATCCGCCAGGCCGAGGTGCTGGTGAAGAAAGCGGAGCAGATCGCCGAGGCGTGAGGCCTGCTTGGTCTTCTCCCGCTCCTTCAGCGGGAGAAGAAGGGACCCGTTGCGCCAGCAACGGGGAGATGAGGGAAACCAAGCTCCGCAGCTCCTTCGGCGCCTAGGTCCCCTCACCTCCCCCAACTTCGTTGGGTCCCCTTCCTCTCCCGCATTGCGGGAGAGGACTCAGGAGCAGCGTGGCCTTCCCAAATTGGGAGACTGCGGCAACGCCGGGCTTTCGCCCGCGGCGGAGAATGGATTATGTTCGGCCACCCGTCCTGATGTCCCTCCCCCTCGTGGGGAGGGATCAAGGGTGGGGGGTCGCTCCGACCGAAGAGCTTGGGCGACCAAGACAGGCCGACACATCCCGACCCCCACCCCGGCCCTCCCCACAAGGGGGAGGGAGAAAAGTAGATGATGCCGAAGGAACACTCCCGCGAGATCGAATGGCCGACAGTGGCCCTCATTGCCGCAACCTATGCGGTGCTGGCCCTCATCGTCTGGTTCCATGCCAGCCTGCCCTGGTGGGTGATCTTGCCCGTGGGCGCCTATTGCGCCGCCCTGCACGCCTCGCTGCAGCACGAGGTGCTGCATGGCCACCCGACCGGCAATCGTCTTCTGAACGAGGCGATGATCTTTCCGACGCCGACCTTCTGGCTTCCCTATCTGCGCTACAAGCAGACGCACCTGCAGCACCACAATGACCAGCACCTCACGGACCCGCAGCGCGACCCCGAATCCTATTACCTGCTGCCGGATGAATGGGCGCGGGTGACCGGCATCCGCCGCGTGCTCTACGAGATCAACAACACGCTGGCCGGCCGCATGCTGATCGGGCCGGCGATCTCGATCATCCGCTTCTGGTCATCGGAAGCGCGCGACATGCTGGCGGGGAACAGGAAGACGATCCGCGCCTGGGCCTGGTTCGTGCCCTCCTGTGCCATCACGCTGTGGTATGTCGTCCATGTCTGCGGCATGCCCTTCTGGCAATATTACCTGCTGATCGCCTATCCCGGAATCTCGCTCGCCCTCGTCCGCTCCTTCTGCGAGCACCAGGCGGCGGAGCAGGTCGAGCATCGCACCATCATCGTCGAGGCCTCGCCCTTCTGGTCGCTGCTGTTCCTCTACAACAACCTGCACGTGGCCCATCACACGGTGCCGGCACTTGCCTGGTACAAGATCCCCGCCTTCTACCGCGCCGAGCGCGAGCGCCTGATCGCCAGCAACAACGGCTACACGATGAATGGCTATGGCGAAATCTTCAGCCGGTTCTTCCTCAAGGCGAAGGAGCCGATCCCCTATCCCAACATCGACTGGCTGAAGAAGTCCTGATGGGCTAATCCTCCCCCCGACGAAACGAAGGGGGATTTGCAGTTGACCAACCGGATCGAGATCGCGGGCCTGCGGGTTGCGGGCGAGCTCTTCACCTTCGTGGGCGACGAGGCCCTGCCCGGCACCGGCATTTCCGAGACGGATTTCTGGCACCGCTTCGCCGACATCGTGAAGGACCTCTCGCCCCGCAACCGCGCCCTTCTCGCCCGCCGCGACGCGTTGCAAGCGAAGCTCGACGACTGGTACCGCAGCAATGGCGCCCCCACCGACATGGCGGCCTACAAGGCCTTCCTCACCGAGATTGGCTACCTCGTTCCGGAGGGACCGGACTTCAAGGTGACGACGAAACACGTCGACCCCGAGATCGCGCAGGTGGCGGGCCCGCAGCTGGTCGTGCCGGTGATGAACGCGCGCTATGCGCTGAATGCGGCGAATGCCCGCTGGGGCTCGCTCTACGACGCGCTCTACGGCACCGACGCGATCCCCGAGCAGGACGGGGCGGAGAAGGGCAAGGCCTATAACCCGGTGCGCGGCGACCGCGTGATCGGCTGGGCGCGAAACTTTCTCGACATCTCGGTGCCGCTCGCCAAGTCCAAGTGCAAGTGGGCAGACGTCTCACGCATCTTCGTCGACGGCCATGCGCTGATGACCGACCTTGGCGGGCTGAAGGCGCCCACGCATTTCAAGGGCTGGCGCGGGCCGAAGGACAATCCGACGGCGGTACTGCTCGCCACCAACGGGCTCCACATCGAGATCGTGTTCGACCGCGCCCACCTGATCGGCAGGACCGACAAGGCTGGCATTGCCGATATCATCATCGAGTCCGCGCTCACCACCATCATGGACTGCGAGGACTCGGTCGCGGCGGTGGATGCAGCCGACAAGGTGACCGTCTATCGCAACTGGCTCGGCCTGATGAAGGGCGACCTCGCCGAAGTGATCGAGAAAGGCGGCAAGACCTTCACCCGCCGCCTCAACCCCGACAAAACATATGAAGCCCCGAACGGCGGAACCCTCACGCTGCCCGGCCGCTCGCTGATGCTGGTGCGCAATGTCGGCCACCTGATGACGACGCCTGCCATCCTCGATTCGGAAGGCCGCGAAATTCCGGAAGGCATCATGGATGCGATGATGACGGCGCTGATCGCCATCCACGACATCCGCGGGCCGCGCATGAATTCGCGCGCGGGCTCGATCTACATCGTGAAGCCCAAGATGCACGGACCGGACGAGGTGGCCTTCGCGGTGGAACTGTTCCGCCGTGTCGAGCAGGCGCTGGGACTTCCCCTCAACACCATGAAGATCGGCATCATGGACGAGGAGCGGCGCACCACCATCAACCTGAAGGAATGCATCCGCCAGGCCAAGGACCGGATCGTCTTCATCAACACGGGCTTCCTCGACCGCACCGGCGACGAGATGCACAGCTCGATGGAGGCAGGCCCGATGATCCGCAAGGGCGACATGAAGCAGGCGCCGTGGATCAAGGCCTATGAAGACTGGAACGTCGATGTGGGCCTGCTCTGCGGCCTGCCCGGCCATGCCCAGATCGGCAAGGGCATGTGGGCGATCCCCGACCACATGGCGATCATGCTCTCCATGAAGCTCGCCCACCCGCAGGCGGGTGCGAACACGGCGTGGGTGCCTTCGCCCACCGCGGCGACGCTGCATGCCACGCACTATCACAAGGTGAACGTGAAGCAGGTGCAGGAGAGGCTGAAGAGCCGGCCGCGCGCAAGCCTCGACGACATCCTCTCCGTGCCGGTCGCCACGCGGCCCAACTGGACGGCGGAGGACATCCAGAAGGAACTCGACAACAATGCGCAGGGGATCCTCGGCTATGTGGTGCGCTGGATCGACCAGGGCATCGGCTGTTCCAAGGTGCCGGACATCGACAATGTGGGGCTGATGGAAGACCGGGCCACCTTGCGCATCTCCTCCCAGCACATCGCCAACTGGCTGCGCCACGGCGTGGTGAGCGAGGCACAGGTGATGGAGACGATGAAGCGCATGGCCGCCGTGGTGGACAGGCAGAATGCAGGCGATCCGGCCTATCGTCCCATGGCGGAGGATTTCGGCCGGTCGATTGCCTTCCAGGCGGCGTGTGACCTGGTGTTCAAGGGCCGCGAGCAGCCCAACGGATATACCGAGCCGCTGCTGCACAAGCACCGGCTGGCGGTGAAGGCACGCTAACGCCCCCTCCCCCTT
>CAYYTH010000018.1:0-79263 GCA_964474665.1 uncultured Aestuariivirga sp. | reverse complement strand
CGGCAAGGAGAAGGACTATGTCGGCAAGGCGCTGCGCTTCCGCGAGGACTGCCAGTCGCCGGACCGCTGGAGCCTCGTCGGCCTCGAGTTGATGGAGCCCGACAAGAAGCTGCGCGGCGGCTCGATCCTGTTCGCGGCGTCGGACGAGATCAAGGGCCACGGCCGCGGCTACATCACCTCGGTGACCTGGTCGACGGAGCTCAACAAGTTTATCGCGCTGGGCCTCTACAAGGGCGGGCTGAAGCACGAGGGCGAGGAGATCATCGCCGCCTTCCCGCTCAAGAACGAGCAGGCGCGGCTGAAAATCGTGTCGCCCCACTTCATCGACAAGGAAGGAGCCCGCCTCAATGCTTGAGCGCATCTCGGCGCTGGCGAGCGCAAAGCCCTATGTGAGCGCGGTGCTGAGCATCGCCGAACGCCCGGGCTTCACCCTCACGCAGGTGGCGGGGCTCAGCGATGACTTCGCGGCGAAGCTGTCGGCCGTCATCGGGCTGCTGCCGGAGAAGGTGTCGCAGGCACAGGTCAACGGCGAACGCGTGATTTTCCGCACCGGTCCCGCTCAGTTCTGGATCGTCGGTCCGGAGACGGACGGCGTGGCGGCACAGCTTCCGGGCCAGTGCGCAGTGACGCCACTCACCAGCAGCCGCGTGCGCATTGCCGTTGTCGGCGCCCCGGCGCGTGAGGTGATGGCGATGCTGGCGCCGGTGGACTTCCACCCCTCGGTCTTCACGCCCGGCACGGTGGCGCTCACCGGCATCCACCACACGCCCGTCACCATCCACTGCACGGCTGAGGATGCCTTCGACCTCTACGTCATGCGCACTTTCGCGCGCGATGTGTATGATGCCATCACTGATGCCGGGCTGCGCTTCGCAGACAGTCGATAAGCGGCACGAGGCCCTGCTTGCGTGCCTTGCCGCGCGGGTAGGCGGCGCAATAGTCGTGCCCGAGCGGCAGTGAGCCTTCGTCCAGCACCACGAGTTCGCCCTTGTCGATGAGGTCCTGCGCCAGCGCGCGCTGGCCCAGTGCCACGCCGAGGCCGCGGCGTGCGAAGTCCAGCGCCAGCTGCGATGAGCCGACCTTGTGGCCCTTCGCCGGATCGACGCGGCGTTCCGGCAGGTAGCGGCCGAACCATTCGTCCCATGACGGGTGCGAGGCGAAATCCTCGCCCCAGCCGGTGTGGATCAGCATGTCGTCCGACAGCGATGCCATGGTCAGACCGGGGGCAAGCTGCGGGCTCACCAGCGGCAGCACCGCGTCGCGGAACAGCGGCACAAGCTGAAGTGCGGGATAGGTGGTGCTTGCATAGAAGATGCGGAGGTCGATCTCGTTGCCGGCGAAATCCACCGGGTCGTTCTCGACGCGAAGCTCGATGCGCAGCGCGGACGACTCGGCGAAGCTTGCGAAGGCTGGCATGAACCAGCACTCGGCGAAAGAGGGAATGACACTGACGACCAGCTTGCCGCGGCCCGTGGCGGCCAGCACGCGGCGGGTGAGGGTGGCGATGTCCTCCAGGGCCGGGGTGATGCCCGCCTGCACCGCCTCGCCGGCATCGGTCAGCACCACGCGGTTGTTGAGCCTCGTGAACAGCTTGCGGCGGAAGAAGGCTTCGAGGTTCCGCACCTGCTGGCTCACCGCCGCTGGGCTCACGTTCAGTTCGGCAGCCGCCGCCACATAGCTTCCCGTCCGGGCAGCAGCCTCGAATGATTTCAAGGCGTTGAGGGGTGGAAGCTTCAGCACCGGCAGGCTCCTGGCATAGAAAAACTGAGGCAGCCTAACATTTTGGCCGGTTGCGGCAAGCGGCCCCTCCCGCGATGCTCCAAGGAGGGAGAACGACCATGCGCCACATCCTCGACCTCGACCGCTATCCGCTCGATCAGCCCGGCACGCCGCAATGGCAGGCACTGGTTGACACCTGTCGCGCCGACCTCGCCAAGGACGGCATGTACAATCTCGCGGGCTTCGTGAAGCCTGAGGCACTGAAGCAGGCGGTGGATGAGATCCGCCCGGTGATGGACACGCTGTCCTTCACCCACAAGCGGCGCCACAACATCTATTTCAAGAAGGACATTCCCGGTCTGGCCGCCGACCATCCGGCACTCGCGCTGTGCGAGACGGTGAACCACACGGTCTGCGCCGACCAGATCACGCAGTCCGTTCCGCTGTGGATCTATGAGTGGTCGCACTTCGTCACCTTCCTTGCCGCCACCATGGGCAAGGATGCGCTGTACCCGGCACGCGATGATCTCGCGCGGGTGAACGTCATGTCCTATCGCGAGGGCGAGGCGCTGAACTGGCACTTCGACCGCAGCGAATTCACCACCACCCTGCTGCTGCAGGCGCCGGAGGAGGGTGGCGACTTCGTCTACCGCACTGACCTGAGGCGCGATGACGATCCGAATTACGAAGGCGTCGCCCGCTTGCTTCGCGGGGAGGACCCGGAGGTGAAGACGCTGAAGCTGACTGCGGGCACGCTCAACGTCTTCCGTGGCAAGAACACGGCCCACAAGGTCAGCACGGTGAAGGGCGGGCGCGAGCGGATGATCGCTGTGTTCTCGTACTTCGACCGCCCCGGCGTGGTGTTCTCCCGTGAGGATCAGATGGGGTTTTACGGGCGGGCGACATAAGGCGCGCAAGCCAGCGTCATCGCTTGCTCCCCCACCCCTCACCTTGCCCCGGCCTGACCGGGGCATCTTTTTCGCAGCCACCAAAAAGGATCGCCCGGTCGAGCCGGGCGAAGGTGACTACTGCTGGGATGATGTGCAGCTACTTCTTCACATCCGCTACGGTGGCACGCGACATTTCCGCCAGCCGCTCGAACCCGATCTCGAAAACCGCGTTTGGCGTTCCACCCGCGGCCCAGACCGTCGGATAGGCCTTCAGATCTTCATCCAGATAAACCACACAAGGCGAGGCATGGCCCAGCGGCGGAACCCCGCCCACCTCGAAGCCCGTCATCTCCCTCACGAAATCCGGGCTCGCCCGCTCGATCTTCTCGCCCAGCAGGGCGCGGATCTTCTTCTCGTCCACCTTGTTGATGCCGGACGCGATCACCAGCACCGGTTTGCCGCTGGCTGAGCGGAACAGGATCGACTTGGCGATCTGCGCGAGCTCGCAGCCGATGGCGTCGGCTGCCTCCTGCGCGGTATGTGTGCTCTCGTCGAACTCGACGACGGTGAAGGTGGGCCCCAGCGCAGCACCGACGCGCAGCGCCTGCGGATGCGCCGAGGCCCGCATGGGCTTAGCCCCTCATCCGCTTGCCTTCCGGGTCGAAGGGCGGCTCGGTGATGATGGTGGCCTTGCGGTTGTCGCCGATGATCTCGATCTCGAAGGCACCAGGCGAGGTGTCGCCCGCAAGCTCCACCGGCACGTAGCCCTGCGCCATCGACTTGTCGACGTAATGCGCGAAGCCGCCGGAGGTGACCCAGCCCACCACCTTGCCCTTGTGCCAGATCGGCTCGTCGCCCAGCACGTCGGCATCCGCTGCATCGACGATCATCGACACGCGCCGCAGCTTGCCGCCCGTGCGCTTCTCTTCCATCGCCGCCTCGCGGCCGATGAAGTCATTCTTGGTGAGGTCGATGAAGCGGTCCATGCCGGCCTCGAAGCCGCCATAGATGGGGCGGAGCTCGCGGAACCAGGTGGGGAAGTTCTTCTCGAGGCGCATGGAGAGCAGTGCGCGCATGCCGAAATTGATGATGCCGTGCGCGGCACCGGCCCGCATGATCTCCTGGTAGAGCCGGCGCTGGTATTCCGGCGCCACCCAGATTTCATAGCCCAGGTCACCCGTATAGGTGACGCGGTTGATGAGGGCCGGCACATGCGCCACCTCCATCGAGCGGTGGTCCATGAACTTGAAGGCGGCGTTGGACACGTCCTCGTCGACGAGCTGCTGCAGCACCTCGCGCGACTTCGGCCCCGCGATCGACAGGCCGACGAGTCCCATGTCGTAGCGGTGGATCGCGACCGAGCCGTCCTTCGGCAGGTGCTGCTCGAACCAGCGCATGTGATACTTCTGTGCCTGGCTCGAACCCCACATGTAGAAGCAGTCATCGGTTGCCTTGGCGATGGTGAAGTCGCCGATGAGCTTGCCGGCCGGGTTCAGCATCGGGGTGAGGATGATGCGGCCTGTCTTCGGCATCTTGTTGGTCATCAGGCGCGACAGGAAGGCTTCGGCACCGGGACCCGTGAAGCGGTACTTGGCGAAGTTGGCGATCTCGGTGACGCCCACGCCATTGCGCGTGCCCATGACCTCGGCCTTCACGTGCTTGAAGTCGTTGGAGCGGCGGAAGGAGACGATGTCCTTCGGCTCCACGCCCTTTGGCGCGAACCACAGCGGCGTTTCGAGGCCCCAGCTGTCGCCCATCACGGCACCTTGCGCGATCATGGTGTCGTAGAGGGCGGTGGTCTGCTGCGGGCGCGCGGCCGGCAGCTCCTCATTGGGGAAGCGGATCGAGAAGCGGCGGGAATAATTTTCGCGCACCTTCTCGTTGGTGTAGGTGCGCGTTGCCCATTCGCCGAAGCGGGCGCAGTCCATGGCCCAGACGTCGAAGCCCGGATCGCCGTTCACCATCCACTGCGAGAGCGCGAGGCCCACGCCGCCGCCCTGGCTGAAGCCCGCCATGACGCCGCAGGCGAGCCAGAAATTCTGCACACCCTGCACCGGGCCGACGATCGGGTTGCCGTCCGGCGTGAAGGTGAAGGGCCCGTTGATGACGCGCTTGATGCCGGCATTGGCGAGTGCCGGGAAATGCTTGTAGCCGAGCTCGAGATTGGGTGCGATCCGGTCGAGGTCGGGCTGGAGCAGCTCGCGGCCGAAGCCCCATGGCGTGTTCTTCGGGCTCCACGGCACGCAGGCGCGCTCATAGGTGCCGAGCACCATGCCGGAGCGCTCCTGGCGCATGTAGATCTCGGACTTGAAGTCGATGATGTGCGGCAGCTCGTGGCCGCGCTCCTTGTTGTAGGAGACCACCTCCGGCATCTCGTCGGTGACGAGATACATGTGCTCCATGGCGAGCACGGGAAGCTCGAGGCCCACCATGCGACCGACTTCGCGCGCCCAGAGGCCGCCGCAGTTGACGACGTGCTCGGCGTGGATGTTGCCCTTGTTGGTGATCACGTCCCAGGTGCCGTCGGGGCGGTGCTTCAGCTCCTCGACCTTGGTGTCCTGGTAGATCTCGGCACCATTGATGCGGGCGGACTTGGCATAGGCATGCGTCGTGCCTTCCGGATCGAGATTGCCGTCGGCGGCGTCGATCATGGCGCCGACGAAATACTTCTCCTCCAGCAGCGGATGCATCTTCTTGGCTTCGGCCATCGAGATGATCTCGGTCTCGAGGCCCAGATAGCGCGCGCGGGCGTGCGCCATCTTCAGCCATTCCATGCGCTCGTGCGTGTCGGCGAGAATGAGGCCGCCCGAGCGGTGAAGCCCGCAGGCCTGGCCGGAGATCTTTTCGAGCTCGTTGTAGAGGGCGATGGTGTAGCCCTGCAGCTTGGCCACGTTCGGGTCGCCGTTCAGCGTATGGAAGCCACCGGCGGCATGCCAGGTGGAGCCCGAGGTGAGGATGTCACGCTCGACGAGGACGACGTCCTTCCAGCCCGCCTTGGTGAGATGATAGAGCACCGAACAGCCGACGACGCCGCCGCCGATCACCACGACACGAGCCTGGGTTTTCATGGGAATGTCCTTGTAAAATGGGAGTTTCGGACCGTGTTCTAGCCCGCGTGCGGTGGCGGGGCAATTGCCACGCCGGGTGAAAAGAATTCATCCCGCAAAAGAAATGGCCCCGCCGTCGGGCAGGGCCACGTCCGGTCGACGATCGAAGCCGAAGCTTAGATGGCGTCCTTGACTTCCTTGGCGGCGCGGAAGGCCAGCTTCTTGGAAGCCTTGATCTTGATGGCTTCGCCGGTGGCCGGGTTACGGCCCATGCGGGCGGGGCGCTTCTTGACCTGGAAGATGCCGAGGCCGGTGACGCGCACCTTGTGGCCCTTCTTCAGGTTCTTGACGGTGAGCTCGACGAAGGCGCTGAGGAATTCGCCCGCGGCCTTCTTCGACATCTCGTGCTTCTCGGCGAGTTCAGCCGCGAGCTTCGAAAGGGCAATCGTCTGGATCTTGTCGTCAGCCATGTTTGTCTCCTTATTGGGGTTTGGCTGGCAACCGCGTTAATCCTGAATTCGATTCGCGAAAACTCTTATTTTCCGGGGCTTTTTCGGGGAGGCGCTTGAAAAACCCTTGAGAATAGGGGCTCGTCATCCCGTCAATCGCCGTTCGTCACAAATAATCGTTATAAAACAAATATTTGACTAGGATTGCCCCGGCTTCGGCGGCTTGCCTGGTGCCTGCGTGGCGATGTCGAGATGGTTCTTCAGCGGGATGGGCGGCAGCGCGTGCTTTGTGGAAAACCTGTCCAGATTGGCCCGGCGCTGCGCCTCGAGTGATTCGCCGGACATGTTGTGGGCATGCACGCGAATGGCCACCACGGGCCTCCTGACGTGGAGCAGCGGATGCCCGGCGCGTGCGATGCGCAGGTACCAGTCCCAGTCCCAGTAGAAGGGCAGGGTCTCGTCGAAACGGCCCAGCGAGCGGTGCAGGGCGCGGCGATAGACGACGCCGGAAATCAGGATGGTGTTGTCGCGCGACAGTGTGTCGAGGTCGGCGTCGAAGGCGAAGGGCAGGTCGGGGCGCCCATCCTCGAAGCGCAGGATGCCGTCGCAGAAGCAGAAGTCGGCGCCGCGGTCGAAGGCTTCGGCCACCCTGCCGAAATAGCTGTTGTCGATGAACCAGTCGTCGTCGTCGAGAAAGCAGATGCAGTCACCCGTCGCATGCGCCACGCCAAGGTTGCGGGCCGGAACGGGGCCGCGCTGTCCATTGTCCAGCACCGTGATGGACGGGTGCAGGCCGCTCACGGCCTCCGCGGCACCCACGCCATCGTCCACCACGATGATCTCGTGCGGGGCGTGGCCCTGCGCGAAAATGCTCTCCAGCGCCTGGCGGAGGAAATCGTGGCGCCCGCGCGTGGGAATGACGACGGAAATACTGCTCATGGACGACCTACGCTATTTCCTCGCCACCGGATTGCAATGCTATATCCTGCCCCGATGATCGCGGCACTGCAGATGTATGACTGGCCCGAGGTGCGTGAGGCAACGGACCTGTGGTGGAAGGCAATTGCCGATGACCTCGGCAGCCGCATTCCACTGTCGCGCCCCGCGGCCTTCACCGCGCCGTGGTTTGAGAATGATCTGCTCTTCGCCCAGACCTGCGGCTATCCCTTTACCCATGCCCTGAAGGGGCAGGTGACCTATGTCGGCACGCCGCATTATGCGGCCGATGACTGCGAGGGGGCGAATTACTGCAGCATCGTCTTCGCGCGGGAGATGAAGCCGCTGGACCGGTTTCGCGGCAGCGTGGCGGCAGTGAACACGCCCGACTCCATGTCCGGCATGCTGGCGCTGAAGCTGGTCTTCGCGCCGCTGGCAGAACAGGGGCGCTTCTTTGCCGCGGTCCTGGAGACGGGCGGCCACCTTGCCTCGCTCGCCGCCGTGCAGGCAGGCAAGGCCGATGTCTGCGCGATCGACTGCGTCTGCGTGGAGATGGCGCGGCGCTATCGCCCCTCGGCCCTGGAGGGTTTGGTGGAGGTCGCACGCTCGCCCCTGGTGCCGGGCCTGCCCTGGATCACGAAGGCTGGAGATCTGCAGGCGCTCAGGCATGCACTGCGCAAGGCCTTCGCAGATCCCGCGCTGGCGGATGTGCGCAGTCGGCTGTTGCTGACGGGCTTTTCAGAATTGCCGGCGCGTGCTTACGACCGCATCACCGATCTCGAAGCCGCAATGGAAAAGGCCGGCGGCCTCCGCCTGCTCTAGTGCCGCGTCTGGCCGGGCACCGTTTCATCCGGAGAGGGCCTCGCCTTCACGAAGTCTTCCTTGGTCTCGCAGTGCAGCGCCAGGCGGTGGAGCTTCGGGTACTTGTCGGCGGGGAAGACGTCGGGCACGCGGATCTTCATGTAGCCGACGAGGCAGCCCAGGGTAATGTCGGCCTGGGTCATCCTGTCGTCGAAGAACCATGGCGCGCCGCAGTCATGCTCCAGCTTTTCGAGTGACGCTGCGATCTGCTGCATCATCCGCTTCTCGAAATCGCGGTTGATGTGCTTGTCGATGTGGAACAGCCGCTCGAAGAACAGCGCCACGCACTTCTCCATCACGCCGAGGCCCAGCACAACGGCCTGCAGCACCTTGCGCCGCTCCGGCCCATGCGCCGGGGTCAATGCGCGCGCCGGCCCGGCCATTTCGTCGAGATGGTCGATGATGGCAGAGGAATCGATCAGCACCTCACCCGTCTCAAGGATGAGCGACGGCACGCGCACCAGCGGATTGATCGTCCGCATCTCGTCTGCATTGCGGAACACCGAGATCGGATTGCGCGTATAGGGCATGTGATAGTGATTGAGCGTCACCGCCACGCGCCTGACAAAGGGGGAGTCGAACTGGCCCACGAGGATCATGGGCCGATCATTGCGCAATCAGGAGAGCCGTTCAAGCGCCGCGTCGGGGCCGATCAGCGGCAGCAGCTGGGCAAGTTCCGGGCCGTGGTCGAGGCCGGTGAGGGCGCGGCGGAGCGGCATGAAGAGGTCCTTGCCCTTGCGGCCGGTCGCGGCCTTCACCGCATCGGTCCAGGCCTTCCAGGTGGTGGTGTCCCAAGGTGCCGGCGGCAGCAGCCCGCGCGCGACGGTGATGAAATCGCGGTCTTCCGCCGCGATCACCGGCGTGAGCGGGCCGGAGACGACGGCGCGCCAGGTGGCGACATCCGCCAGCTTCTCGATATTGCCGCGCACCGCGAGCCAGAAGGCCTCGCTGTCGCCCGGCAACCGCGCCTTCACCGCATCCCACGGCAAATGGTGCAGCAGCTTGGCATTGAGGTGGGCCAGTTCCTGTTCGTCGAAGCGGGCCGGCGCGCGCGACAGCTTGTCGAGCGCGAAGCCGTCCACGAGTTCGGCGTAATCCGCGCACGGATGGATGTTGTCGGAGGTGCCGAGCAACGCCGCGTGGCTGACGACCGCCATCGGCTCCAGCCCGCCCTCGCGCATCGAGGCGATGGAGAGCGAGCCCAGGCGCTTCGACAGGCCCTTGCCGTCGGCGCCGATGAGCAGGCTGTGGTGGGCGTAGGTGGGTGGCTTCGCGCCGAGTGCTTCCGTGATCTCGATCTGCACCGCGGTGTTCACCACGTGGTCCTCGCCCCGGATCACATGTGTGACCGCGAAGTCGATGTCGTCGATGACCGAGGGCAGGGTATAGAGATAGGTGCCGTCCTCGCGCACCAGCACGGGGTCGGACAACGAGCGCGTGTCGATGTGCTGGGGCCCGCGGATCAGGTCGTTCCATTCCACCACGCGGCCGTCGAGCCTGAAGCGCCAGTGCGGCTTGCGTCCTTCGGCCTCGAGCTTGGCGCGCTCCTCATCCGTCAGCTTCAGCGCGGCGCGGTCATAGACCGGCGGCTGATTGCGCGCCTGCTGGCGCTTGCGCTTGCGGTCGAGCTCGTCCGCCGTTTCATAGCAGGGATAAAGCCTGCCCTCGGCGCGCAGCCTGTCGGCGATCTCGTCATAGCGCGCGAAGCGCTTCGACTGCCATTCCACGCGGTGCGGTTGGATGCCGAGCCAGCCGATGTCGGTGGCGATGCCATCGGCATAGTCCTGGGTCGAGCGTGCGGTGTCGGTGTCGTCATAGCGCAGCACGAACTGGCCGCCGCTCTTCTGCGCCATCAGCCAGTTGAGAATGGCGGTGCGGGCGTTGCCGATGTGGATGCGCCCCGTGGGCGAGGGCGCGAAGCGGACGATGGTGGTCATGCTATCGCCCGTCCCGGAAGGCGTTGGTGATCGGGTAGCGCCGGTCGCGGCCGAAATTTCGGCGCGTGATCTTGACGCCCGGTGCCGCCTGGCGGCGCTTGTATTCGGCGATGTAGAGCATGTGCTGGATGCGGCGCACGAGGGCTTCCTCATAGCCGGTCTTCTTCACGATCTGCTCCACCGGCATCTCGCTCTCGACGAGGCCTTCGACGATCGTGTCCAGCACGTCATAGGGCGGCAGCGAGTCCTGGTCTTTCTGGTTCTCGCGCAGCTCCGCCGTCGGCGCCTTGGTGATGATGCGCTGGGGGATGACGTAGCCCAGCGAATTGCGCCATTCGGCAAGGCGGTAGACCTCGGTCTTGTAGACGTCCTTGATCGGGTTGTAGCCGCCGTTCATGTCGCCATAGAGGGTCGCGTAGCCCACCGACATTTCGGACTTGTTGCCGGTGGTCAGCACCATCGCGCCGAACTTGTTGGAGATCGCCATCAGGATCACGCCGCGCGAGCGTGACTGCAGGTTTTCCTCCGTGATGCCCGGAGGCGTTCCCTCGAACATCGGCTGCAGCGCGGAGAGGAAGCCCTCGACCGGTTCCTTGATCGGCACCACGTCATAGCGCACGCCCAGCAGCCTGGCGCATTCCTCGGCATCGACCAGACTGTCCTTGCTCGTATAGGCATAGGGCAGCATCACGCAGTGCACGCGGTCGGCCCCCAGCGCATCGACCGCCATGGCGGCGACCACGGCGGAGTCAATGCCGCCGGACAAGCCCAGCACCACGCCCGGAAAGCGGTTCTTGAGAACATAGTCGCGCAGGCCCAGCACGCAGGCCTTCCACGTCTCTTCCTCGTTCTCGGGCACGCTGAGGATCTCGCCCGGCACGCAATGCCAGCCATCCTCGCCGCGCTGCCATTCGGTGAGCGCGATCTGCTCCTCGAACATCGGCATCTGCCAGGCCAGCGTCCGGTCGGCATTGAGCACGAAGGAGGCGCCGTCGAAGACCAGCTCGTCCTGCCCGCCCACCTGGTTCAGGTAGGCAAGCGGCAGGCCCGTCTCGGTGACGCGGGCGACGACGAGGTTGAGGCGCACGTCATCCTTGTTGCGCTCGAAGGGCGAGCCATTGGGCGAGAGCAGGATTTCCGCGCCCGTTTCGGCAAGCGTCTCGCAGGTCTCTTCCGTCCAGATGTCCTCGCAGATCGGCACGCCGATGCGCACGCCCTTGAAGGCGATGGGGCCGGGGGCGGGCCCGGCGTTGAACACGCGCTTCTCGTCGAACACGCCGTAATTCGGCAGGTCGAACTTGTGGCGCACCGCCTCGATCTTGCCATTGGCCAGCAGCGCCACCGAATTGTAGAGGTTGGCCCCCTCGCGCCATGGCAGGCCCATGAGCACGGCGGGGCCGGTGACGGTCTCCTTCGCCAGCTCTTCCACCGCAGCGCGGCAGGCCTCGACGAAGGAGGGACGCAGCACCAGGTCCTCCGGCGGATAGCCGCAAATGAAGAGCTCGGGGAACAGGATCAGATCGGCATCACACGCCTCGTGTCGCGCTTCGCGGGCGCGGTCCAGGTTGGCCTTGATGGCCCCCAGCGTCGGGTTGAGCTGGGCGAGGGCAATGATGAGTCTGTCGGTCATGCGCTAGGCTCTTAGCGGATGCAGGTCTGACCTTCAATTGCACGGCGTTGACGGCGGGGCCTAAATGGGCAGACTGCCCGAATGATCCTGAAAAACCTCCTCGAGGCCCGCGTGGCCGACGACATCGCCCTTTTGGCCTCCGGCCGGGAGGACCTTACCTATGGCGCGTTCTCCGCCCTGGTGGAGGACGTGTTTGCCGCACTGCGGCGGCGGGGACTGGCGCGAAACGACAAGCTCGCCATCGTCTTGCCAAATGGGCCGGACATGGCGGCAGCCTTCGTCACCACCGCCTGTGCGGTGACGGCCGCCCCGCTGAACCCTGCCTATCGCGAGGACGAATTCCATTTTTACATGGAGGACCTCGGGGCGAAGGCGTTGCTGGTGGAGGAGGCCAGCACCTCCCCCGCCATCGCCGCGGCAAAGCGCCTGGGCATTCCGGTGCTGACCGCAAGTCCGGGCCCCCAGGCCGGCGCCTTCACCATTTCAGGTGAAGCCGTCGCCGCGCCATCGGTGCAGGGCTACGCCGAGGGTGGCGACGTCGCTCTCGTTCTTCATACCTCGGGCACCACCTCGCGCCCCAAGATCGTGCCCCTCACCCACGCGAACCTGCTCGCGTCGGCAAACAACATCTGCAACACGCTGCAGCTCACCGAGCGCGACCGCTGCCTCAACATCATGCCGCTGTTCCACATCCACGGGCTCATGGCGGCGGTGCTGGCGACGCTCAGCGCCGGCGGCTCCGTCTTCACCTCGCCCGGCTTCAATGCGCTGAAGTTCTTCGGGCTGGTGGAGGAGGCGCACCCCACCTGGTATACGGCGGTGCCCACCATGCACCAGGCGATCCTGCAGCGCGCCGAACGCAATGCCGGGATCATCAAGGCCAATCCACTGCGCTTCATCCGTTCGAGCTCGGCCTCGCTGCCGGTGCCGGTGTTCCATGCGCTGGAAGACGCCTTCGGCTGCCCGGTCATCGAGGCCTATGCGATGACCGAGAACGCCCACCAGATGACGTCGAACCAGCTGCCGCCGGCCAAGCGCAAGCCCGGCTTCGTCGGCTGTGCGGCGGGCCCGATGGTGGCGGTGATGTCGCCCGATGGCCGCATTCTTCCTGCCGGCGAGGAGGGCGAGGTGGTGACGCGCGGGCCCAACGTGACGCCCGGCTACGAGAACAACCCCAAGGCCAACGAGGCGGGCTTCGCCTTCGGCTGGTTCCACACCGGCGACCAGGGCTTCATGGACGAGGATGGTTATCTCAAGATCACCGGTCGCCTGAAGGAGATCATCAACCGCGGCGGCGAGAAGATCGCCCCCATGGAAGTGGACGAAGTGCTGATGGAGCACGAGGCCGTGGCGCAGGTCGTCACCTTCGCCATGCCGCATGACAAGCTGGGCGAGGAAGTGGCCGCCGCCGTGGTGCTGCGCGAGGGGAAGAGTGCCACCGAACGTGACCTCCAGGATTTCGCCAATGGCCGCCTCGCGGCCTTCAAGGTGCCGAAGAAGATCGTCATCCTCGACGAGATCCCCAAGGGTGCGACGGGTAAGCTGCAGCGCATCGGGCTTGCGCAGAAGCTGGGGCTCACATGACGAAGATCTGCGTCTTCGGGGCAGGCGCCATCGGCGGCTATGTCGGCGCGCGGCTTGCGATGCGGGGCGAGGCCGATGTCGCGCTGGTCGCCCGCGGTGTCCATCTCGCGGCGATGAAGGACCATGGCCTCACGCTCAAGCAGGACGGCGAAACCCATGTGGTGCGGCCCAGGGTCACCGATGATCCCGGGCAGCTGGGCGCGCAGGACTACATCATCCTCACGCTGAAGGCCCACGCGCTTTCGGGCGTGATCGACCAATTGATGCCGCTGATCGGCAAGGACACCGCCATCCTTTTCGCGCAGAACGGCATCCCGTGGTGGTACTTCCATGGCGTCGGCGGTTCCTATGAGGGAACGCGGCTCGAGAGCGTCGACCCCGGTGGCGTCATATGGAACCGCATCGGGCCGGAGCGGGCACTCGGCACCGTCGTGTGGCAGGCCGCCGAGATCGAGGCGCCTGGCGTGATCGCGCATCACTACGGCGACCGCATGCCGCTGGGCGAACCCACGGGCGAGAAGTCGGAGCGCGTGCTGACCTTGAGCAAGCTTCTCACCAATGCCGGCATCAAGAGCCCGGTCAGGCCCAACCTCCGGAACGAGATCTGGCTGAAGCTCTGGGGCAACCTCAGCTTCAACCCGGTCAGCGTGTTGACGCTGGGCACGCTGCAGGACCTCGCCACCGACCCCGGCACGCGCCGCGTGATCCGCAGCATGATGGAGGAGGCCCGCGCGGTTGCCGAGAGGCTCGGCATCACCTTTGCCGTCGACGCCGACGAACGCATGGACATGGCGGCCAAAGTGGGTGCCCATCGCACCTCCATGTTGCAGGATGTGGAGGCGGGCCGCCCCACGGAACTCGACGCATTGCTGGGTGTCGTGATCGAGCTTGGGCGCATCGTTGAAATCGACACGCCGAGCTTGCAATTGGTCTATGACCTCTGCAAATTCCGCAGCCGACAACGCTGATACGATGAAGGACGGCCGCCATGCGCCTCGACAATGAGAAGCCCGACTATGACTCGATCGAGGACCGGCGCGGCCAGGGCGGCGGCTTCGGCTTTCCGGGTGGTCGGCGCGGGGGCGGCGTCAATATTCCCATCGGCATGGGCCGCGGTGGCTTCAGCTTCAAGACCATCATCTTCCTGATCATCCTCTATTTCATCCTGAAGATGATGGGCATCGACCTGCTTCACGTGCTCAGCGGCGGCGGTGGCATGTCCGTGCCCACGGGCGGGCAGGACAGCCAGATCACGCTTCCCGACAAGCGCACCGAGGTGACGGATGCTTCGGGCGGCGGCCTTGAAAACCCCAATGTTCCCTCCGCCAATTCCGATGCCGGCAAGGAATTCGTGGCCCGCGTGCTGGGCTCCAACAACCGCGTCTGGGGCGAGATCCTCGGCCAGAACTACCAGAAGCCGAAGCTCGTGCTGTTTGACGGCTTCGTTCAGTCGGCCTGCGGCAATGCCCAGGCGGCCATGGGCCCTTTCTACTGCCCGGCCGACCAGAAGGTCTATATCGACCTCTCCTTCTACCAGGACATGAAGAACAAGCTGGGCGCCCCCGGCGATTTCGCGCAGGCCTATGTGATCGCGCATGAGGTGGGCCACCACGTGCAGAACCTGCTCGGCATCGCTGACAAGGTCACGCAGGCCCGCATGCGCGCCTCCAAGGCCGATGCCAATGCGCTCTCGGTCCGCATGGAGCTCCAGGCCGACTGCTTCTCCGGCATCTGGGCGCAGGAGGCCGATGCCTCGGCCAAGATCCTCGAGGACGGCGATATCGAGGAAGGCCTCAATGCCGCCGCCGCCATCGGCGACGACCGGCTGCAGAAGCGCTCGCAGGGCTATGTGGTGCCGGAATCCTTCACCCACGGCAGCTCCGCGCAGCGTGTGGCGTGGTTCAAGCGCGGCCTCAACGCCCAGAGCCTCAAGGATTGCGATACATTCTCGGCGAGCAGCCTGTAACTCGGTGCAACCGCCCGATTGTTGACCGAAATCAAGGTTCGACCACAGCATATTCCCTAATCATTCATATCAGCGAGAACGCACGTTGAGATGGAGGGAATGACGATGAAGAAGATCCTGTGTGCAACCGACGGCACCGACCATTCGGCGCATGCCGTGGAACTGGCTGCCGAAATGGCCAAGAAGCTGGGCGCCAGCCTGTCGATCTGCGTGGTGAACGTGGCCCATGGCGGCAGCCGCGGCCCACTGATCTATACGATGGAAGACGACCAGGTGAAGAAGGTGCTGGACGCCGCTGCCGCGGTCGCCCGCAAGCATGGCGTCACCCATGTCGAGGAACTGGCGCTGAGGAGCCGCGAGGCTGCCGCCGCCATCGTTCAGTATGCTGAGGAAAACGGCTACGACCAGATCGTCGTCGGCACCGGCGACAAGCGTGGTGTCTCCCGCCTCGTGCTGGGCTCCGTCGCCGCCGACGTGGCGGGCCGCGCCCATTGCAGCGTCCTGGTCGCCCGCTGAACCAGCCATAGGCTCACTTGTGCATCTCCCTGGCATGGCGCAAAAGGCCATGAGCCAGGGAGATGAATTTCGTGACTGACGACAGGGCAATCCTGCGCGGCCTTTTTGACGCCGCGGTCGAGGCCGCCAACCCGGTGACGGCGGTGGCCCGCAACCTTCCTTCTAAGCCGAAGGGCCGCACCGTGGTCATCGCGGTGGGCAAGGCCGCCGTGCCCATGGCCAAGGCCGTGGAAGACCATTGGGATGGCCCGATCGAGGGCCTCGTGATCGCCCCCCACGGCTACACCCACGATCTGAAGCGCCTGACGCTCGTCCATGGCCGCCATCCGGTGCCGGATGAGACCAGCCTCGCCGCCGCCGAACAGGCCCTGGCCCTGGCATCGACGCTCGGGCCGGACGATCTCCTCATCGCGCTCATCTCCGGGGGTGCCTCGGCCTTGATGTCGAAGCCGGTGCCGGGCATCTCCATCCAGGAGAAGTTCGGGCTGGTGAAGGCGGTGCTGAAATGCGGCGCCAACATCGCCGAGCTCAACTGCGTGCGAAAGCAGATCTCCGCCGTGAAGGGCGGCAGGCTGGCACGCGCGGCCGGGCAGGCGCGCATCTGTACGCTCGCACTGTCCGACGTACCGGGCGACGACCCGGCCATCATCGGCTCCGGCCCCACCGTTCCGGACCCGACGCGCAAGAAGGATGCACGCGCCATCCTCGCCCGCTATGGCGTGCCGGTGCCGCCCTCCATTGCGGCCTGGCTCGAGGCGCCGGACGAGGACCGCGCCATCCTCAGCCCCAGCGTTGAGACGCGCGTCGTCGTCTCGCCGCATGAATCCTTCCGCGCCGTGCGGGCGAAGGCGGAGGCGCAGGGCCTCAACGTTTTCTATCTGGGCGACCGCATCGAGGGCGAGGCGCGCGAGGTGGCCAAGGTCCATGCCGCCATTGCGCTCGAGATCGCTGACCGCGACGCGCCGGCGCGAAAGCCCTGCCTCCTGCTGTCGGGCGGGGAAACGGGCGTCACCGTGCGCGGCAAGGGCAGGGGCGGCCGCAACGTCGAGTTCCTGCTGGCCCTCGCCATCGCGCTGGGCGGGGACAGGCGCATCACCGCACTCGCCGCCGACACGGACGGCATCGACGGCATGGAGCAGATCGCCGGTGCGGCGATCGATCCCGCGAGCCTCGATCGCGCCCGGGCGCTGGGCCTCGATCCCATGTCCTTCCTTGAGAACAATGATGCGCATGCCCTGTTCGAGGCGCTGGGCGACCAGGTGATCACCGGCCCCACCCACACCAACGTCAACGACTTCCGCGGCATCCTGATCAGGTAGCCCGTGGCCAAGAGCGAACCCGCGCTGATCGCCATCGCCTATCGCTACTTCATGGCCGTGGCGGAGCTCGGCTCGGTGCGCGCCGCCTCGCGCGATCTCAATGTGGCCGCCTCCGCCATCAGTCGCCAGCTGATCCTGCTCGAAACCGCGCTGGGCAACCGGTTGTTCGACAGGTCGGGCCGGGGCCTCAAGCTCGCGCCGGCGGGCGAAATCCTGTTGCGTGGCTTGCGCCGTGCCGCGCAAAGCCACGAGAACACGCTCGACGAGCTTTCCGCGCTCCGCAAGCTCACGCGCGGCCTGTTGCGCATCGCCACGGTGGAGAGCGTTTCGGCTTCCGTCCTGCCGGACATGCTGGAGCAGTTCATGCACAGCTATCCCGGCATCCAGGTCGCCGTCACGGTCGCGGGCTCGGAGGCCGTCACCCAGCTGGTGCGCGAGCATCAGGCGGAGCTTGGCTTCACCTTCAACCCGTCCTCGCTCGATGGCCTCGAGGCGCTGGCCTCCCGCGACCTCGATCTCGGCGCCATCATGGCGCCGGACCATCCGCTGGCCGGCGCGAAAAAGCTGTCGCTGGCCGAGTGCGCCGTCCATCCGCTCGCCTGGCCGTCGCCGGGCCTCAGCCTGCGGTCGATCCTCGACAGCGTCCCCTCGGCGCGCAAGATCAGGCCCGCCTTCGAATGCAACTCGCTCCGCCTCATGGCCTCGCTGGCAAGCCGCGGCAGCTGCATCGCCTTCCAGACGGTGATCGGCATCGAGCGGGAGCTGGCGGAGCGCAGGCTGGTCTTCGTGCCGCTGTCCGACAAGCGCCTGCCGGTGGACCGGCTGCGCATCGTCGCGCGCTCGGGCGCCGGGGCAAGACCCACGGTGGAGGCCTTCATGGAGATCGTCCAGCACAATTTGCGAAAGCTGTAGGAGCATGATGCATGCGCCCCCCGATCTCCCCTCCCCCTTGTGGGGAGGGGCAGGGGTGGGGGTCGTTCCGCGTGCCTCGTCCTCAAGCCCGACTCGCCGCACCCCCACCCTCAATCCCTCCCCACAAGGGGGAGGGACGCGCGCGCGAGGTCCGATCCGTCACATAATCCGCACGGTCCGTCACCTTTATTCTGCTTTTGAGAACGCGCGCTGCATGCTAGCTTTTTTGCCAATCAGGGCCACCAGAGCCTGAATCTCGGGGATAGTGGAGGAACGCAGCGACATGGGCCGCCTGACGACGCATGTATTGGACACGGCATCCGGCAAGCCTGCGGCCGGCCTCAAGATCGAGCTTTTCCGCCTCGGCGACGCCAGCCCGCTCAAAGTCATCCACACCAATGCCGACGGCCGCGCCGACGGCCCGATCCTGGAGGGCGCTGACTTCGCCGCCGGGCAATATGAACTGCGCTTCCATGCCGGGGTCTATCTCCGGGGGATTGGAACGGCACTGCCGGAGCCCGCATTCCTTGACGTGATCCCGATCCGCTTCGGCATCGCGGATGCAGCTGCGCACTATCACGTGCCGCTGCTGCTCTCGCCCTATGGCTATTCGACCTACCGGGGGAGCTGACCTTCCGTGACCACGCGTACCTCCATCCGCTTCCTGCGCCGCGGCAAGACCGTGGAGCTGACGCATGTCCCGCCCATGCGCACCGTGCTCGACTGGCTGCGCCTCGAGGAGCGTTCGCGCGGCACCAAGGAAGGCTGCAACGAGGGCGACTGCGGCGCCTGCACCGTGGCGCTGGGATCGTTGAAGAACGGCAAGCTGGTCTATGAGCCGGTCAATGCCTGCATCCTGCTGGTGGGCCAGCTCGACGGCAAGGAACTGGTGACGGTGGACGACCTCGCCGAGGGCGACACGCTCCACCCGGTGCAGCAGGCGCTGGTCGATACGCATGGCTCGCAATGCGGCTTCTGCACGCCGGGCTTCGTCATGTCGCTGTTCACGCTCTACAGCCAAGGCGGCGCGCCGACGCGCGACGAGATCGCCACTCACATTGCCGGCAACCTCTGCCGCTGCACCGGCTACCGCCCGATCATCGAGGCCGCGCAGGCCTGCTGCAACGGCAAGGCGGCGGACCGCTGGGCCAGAGGTGCGAAGGACGCCGCCCGCCAGCTTGCAACCCTTGATGATGGCGCGGACGTGTTCGTCGGCAACGCCGAAAGCTTCATCGCCCGCCCCGCGACGCCGGAAACACTGGCGCGCCTCGCGTCGGAACACCCCGATGCCACCATCGTCTCGGGCGCGACGGACGTCGGGTTGTGGATCACCAAGCAGATGCGGCAATTGCCGAAGATCATCCTCACCGGCGGGGTGAAGGCACTGCATGCGGTTGGTTCCTCCAGGGATGGCGTGAGCCTCGGTGCGGCGGCCACCTATGCCGAGGCCATGCCGGCGCTCGCCGCGATCGATGCCGATGTCGGCGAAGTGCTGCGCCGCCTCGGGTCCACCCAGGTGCGCGCTTCCGGCACGGTGGGCGGCAACATCGCCAACGGTTCGCCCATCGGCGACACGCCGCCGATGCTGATCGCGCTCGGGGCGACACTCACGCTCCGCCATGGCGAGCGCGAGCGCGCGCTGCCGCTCGAAGACTTCTTCATCGCCTATGGCAAGCAGGACCGGAAGCCGGGCGAGCTCGTCTGGCGCATTGATGTGCCGAAGCTGAAGCCGAACGAGGCCTTCCGCGCCTACAAGATCTCGAAGCGCTTCGACCAGGACATTTCCGCCGTCATGGCGGCCTTCAAGTTCACGCTCTCCGGCCGCAGCATCACCGCCGCCCGCGTCGCCTTCGGCGGCATGGCGGCAACGCCGAAGCGCGCTGCACAGACCGAAGCGGCCTTGCAGGGCACCTTGCTCGATGAGTCTGCCACCTGGGACGCCGCAATCGCGGCCCTCGCCAAGGACTTCCAGCCCATCTCCGACATGCGCGCGTCTTCTGCCTATCGCATCGAGGTGGCGCAGGGGTTGCTGAAGAAGGCGCTGCTGGAAGTGGCCGGTGCGACCGGCACCCGCGTGCTGGCTGACCGGAAGGCGGTGGCGTGATGGCTCGCGGCCGCATCATCGAGACGAAGACCGTCGGCAAGACGCTGGCGCATGACAGCGCCGCCCTGCATGTACAGGGCAACGCCACCTACATCGACGACATGCGCGAGCCCGAGGGCCTCGTCCACGTCTATCCCGGATTCGCGCGCGATGGTGCGCTTGGCAAGATCAAGGCGCTCGATCTCTCGGCCGTTGCCGCTGCACCCGGCGTCATCCGCGTGCTCACCGCCAAGGATGTCCCTGGCCTCAATGACTGCGCACCGGTCTTCGGCGGCGACCCGATCCTCGCCGATGGCCGCATCATGTTCCATGGCCAGGTCGTCTTCGCCGTGGTCGCCGAAACGCGCGAGGCGGCCCGCCGTGCGGCACGTCTGGCCAAGATCGAGATCGCGGCCGAGAAGCCCGCCGTCACGGTCGAGGATGCGCTCGCCGCGAAGACCAAGGACGTGGGCGCGCCCTATGCCTTCGTCAAGCGCGATGCGGGCAAGGTGCTGGCTTCCGCGCGCCACACCGTTTCCGAGAGCTTCCGTATCGGCGGGCAGGAGCATTTCTACCTCGAGGGCCAGGTGAGCCTCGCCGTGCCGGAGGAGCATGGCGCGGTGACGGTGCATTGCTCCACCCAGCACCCCTCCGAGGTCCAGCATCTCGTCGCCCACATGCTGCATGTGCCGGCAGCGATGGTCACGGTCGAGTGCCGACGCATGGGCGGCGCCTTCGGCGGCAAGGAAAGCCAGGCCGCGCAATGGGCCTGCCTCGCGGTGCTCGCCGCACGCCTCACCGGTCGCCCGGCCAAGTGCCGCCTCGACCGCGACGAGGACATGATGCTCACCGGCAAGCGCCATGACTTCCGCGTCGATTACAAGGCGGGCTTCGATACCAAGGGCCGCGTCACCGCGGTCGATGTCGATTTCCTCGCGCGCTGCGGCTATTCGGCGGACCTGTCGAACGCCAGCTGCGACCGCACCATGTTCCATGCGGACAATGCCTATTTCTATCCCGCCGCGCGCATCGCCACCAGGCGGCTGCGCACCAGCACGGTGTCGAACACCGCCTTCCGCGGCTTCGGCGGCCCGCAGGGCATGCTGTTTGCCGAGCGCCTGATGGAAGTGATCGCCATCATGACCGGCCAGGACCCGCTCGATGTGCGCAAGGCCAACCTCTACGGCGTCAAGGGCGATACGACGCCTTATGGCATGCGCGTCGAGGACAACATCGCGCCCGAGATCATCGCGCAGCTGGAAAAATCCTCGGACTACCGCGCACGTCGCAAGGCCATTGCCGCCTTCAATGCGAAGAGCCCGGTGCTCAAGAAGGGCCTCTCGCTCACACCCGTCAAGTTCGGCATCTCCTTCACGCTCACCCACCTCAACCAGGCGGGTGCGCTGGTGCATGTCTATACCGATGGTTCGGTGCACCTGAACCATGGCGGCACCGAGATGGGCCAGGGCCTCTACACCAAGGTCGCGCAGGTCGTGGCGGAGGAGTTCGGCATCGCCGCATCCGACGTGCGCATCACCGCGACCACCACCGGCAAGGTGCCCAACACCTCCGCCACGGCGGCTTCGTCGGGTGCGGATTTGAATGGCATGGCCGCGAAGGCCGCCGCCACGACCATCAGGAACCGTCTGGTCGACTTCGCCGCAAAGCAGTGGAAGGTGCCGAAGAGCCGCATCCGGTTCGAGGATGGCCGCGTGCTCATCGGCAATCGCGCCATTCCCTTCGGCGATCTCGCCCGGCAGGCCCACATCGCGCGCATCTCGCTCTCGTCCACCGGCTACTACGCGACGCCCAAGATCCACTGGGACCGCGCCAGGGGCAAGGGCCGGCCCTTCTTCTACTTCGCCTATGGTGCGGCCTGCTCGGAAGTCACCATCGACACGCTGACCGGCGAGATGAAGGTCGACCGCGTCGACATCCTCCACGACGTCGGCCGCTCGCTGAACCCCGGCCTCGACATCGGCCAGGTGGAGGGCGGCTTCGTGCAGGGCATGGGCTGGCTCACCACCGAGGAACTGGTCTTCGACGCTGAAGGACGCCTGCGCACCCATGCGCCCTCGACCTACAAGATCCCCTGCGCCTCGGACGTTCCGGCCGACTTCCGGGTGAAGCTGTTCGAATCCAGGGGCAACAAGGAAGACACGATCTACCGTTCCAAGGCGGTCGGCGAGCCGCCGCTGATGCTGGGCATTTCCGTCTGGACGGCGATCTTCGACGCGGTGGCTGCGTGCAGGCCCGGCGCGATCCCCAGGCTCGATGCACCGGCGACGCCCGAAGCCATCCTCCGCGCCGTGAAGGGGCTGGCCTGATGAAGGTCTGGAGCCTGATCGCCCGGACAGTGGCGGCACAGGGCACCTGCGCCCTCGTCTCCGTCGTCCGCGCCGAGGGCTCCGTGCCGCGCGAGGAGGGGGCCCGCATGGTGGTCACCCGCGACGGCTTCCACGGCACCATCGGCGGCGGCACGCTGGAGTGGAAGGCGCTGGCCGCGGCGCAGCGCCTGCTGGGCAAGCCTCGCCAGGTCAGGATGCTCACCCAGTCGCTGGGCCCCGACCTCGGCCAGTGCTGCGGCGGGCGGGTGACGCTCGCCATCGAGTGCTTCGATTCGTCCGCGCTGGCAGAGGCCACCGAACTGGCGGCGCGCGAGCAGGCGGGGCCCTTCACCCTCACCAGCCGCCTGCCCGGACTTGTGGAAAACTTCGGCGAGCGCCGCCGCGCGGTGCTGGTCTTCGGGGCCGGCCATGTCGGCCGCGCCCTGATCCTGTCGCTCGCCTCCTTGCCATTCGACGTCACCTGGGCCGACCCGCGCCCGGAGGCCTTCCCCGGCGCCATGCCGCAGAACGTGACAGGCGTCTCGGGTGATCCGCTGGATGTGGTGGCGGCCGCACCCGAGGGCAGCCTCGCCTTCATCATGAGCCATTCCCACGCACTCGATCTCGCGATCGCCGACGCGGCACTCCGGAACCCGGCGATTGCCCATGTCGGCGTCATCGGCAGCGCCACCAAGAGGGCGCGATTCGAGCGGCGGTTGCGGGATGCGGGTGTGGATCAGTCGCGGGTGGCGGCGATGATCTGCCCGATCGGCGTGGGCGGCATCCGGTCCAAGCTGCCCGCCGCGATCGCGGTATCGGTCGCCGCACAGCTTATAACCCTCGATGAGGCATTGTCAGCTTCCGCAACCCACGGCATGCTGCCAGCCAGGAACGCTGGCTGATCAATGGAATACCTGCTCGAGGCACTCCACGTCACCAAGGTCTTCGGGACGCTGAAGGCCAATGACGACGTGACTCTGAAGGTGAAGCCCGGTGAGATCCACGCCTTCCTGGGCGAAAACGGCGCGGGCAAGTCCACCCTCGTCAAGATGATCTACGGTGCACTCCAGCCCACCTCCGGCGAGTTCCGCTGGATGGGCAGGACGGTGAGCATCCCCAGCCCCGCCGCGGCGCGGAAGCTCGGCATCGGCATGGTGTTCCAGCACTTCTCCCTGTTCGAGGCGCTCACCGTGGCCGAGAACATCGCGCTCGCCATGCCCGGCGCCTTCGACATGAAGAAGCTGTCGGAGCGCATCGCCCGCGTGTCGCGCGACTATGGCCTGCCGCTGGAGCCGACGGCCGTCGTTGCCGACCTCTCGGTGGGCGAGCGCCAGCGGATCGAGATCGTGCGCTGCCTGCTGCAGGAGCCGAAGCTCCTCATCATGGACGAGCCCACCGCCGTGCTCACCCCGCAGGAGGCGGACCAGCTCTTCATCACCCTGGCGCGCCTGGCGTCGGAGGGCTGCGCCGTCATCTACATCAGCCACCGCCTCGAGGAGGTGAAGCGGCTCTGCCACAACGCCACCATCCTGCGCCACGGCAAGGTCGTGGCCAATGTCGACCCGGTCAAGGAGACGGCGGCGAGCCTTGCGAAGCTCATGGTCGGTGGCGACATCCACGTGGTGCGTGCCGCGCGCCGCGACGTGCAGGGCGCCACGCGCCTCAAGCTCGATCACCTGAAGCTGCCCGCCGATGGCCCCTTCTCGGTGGAGCTCAAGAATGTCTCGCTCGACGTGAAGGCGGGCGAGGTCGTCGCCATCGCCGGTGTGGCGGGCAACGGCCAGTCGGAACTCTTCGATGCCGTGTCGGGCGAGCGCTCGCTGGCGAGTGCGGGGATGCTGGTGCTCGACGGCAAGCCGATGGGCCATGACGGCGTCAACGCCCGGCGCAATGCCGGGGCCGCCTTCGTGCCGGAGGAGCGGCTGGGCCATGGCGCGGTGCCGGGCTTCACGCTGTCGCAGAACGTGGTGCTCACAAGGCACTCCTCCGACCAGGCGCTGGTGAAGTCCGGCATGGTCAGCAGCGGCGGCGCCGAGGGCGTCAGCCAGCGCGTCATCAAGGAATTCGACGTCCGCAAGGGCAAGCCCGATCCGGAAGCGCGTTCGCTGTCGGGCGGCAACCTGCAGAAATTCGTGGTCGGCCGCGAGCTGGACCGCAAGCCCGGCGTTCTGGTCATCAACCAGCCGACATGGGGCGTGGACGCGGGCGCGGCGGCCACCGTCCGCCAGGCCATCGTCGACCTCGCGCGTCAGGGCTCCGCCGTGCTCGTCATCAGCCAGGACCTCGACGAGATCTTCGAGATCGCCGACCGCATCGCCGTCATCTCGCGCGGCGAATTGTCGGAGGCCTATCAGGCCTCCGAACTCACGGCGGAAAAGATCGGCCTCCTCATGGCCGGCGCCCATGAGATCAAGGCGAACGCAGGGAAGGAGACGGCCCATGCGGCTCGTGCTTGAGAAGCGGGCAGAGGCCTCCACGCGCATGGCCTATCTGTCACCCGTCATCGCCATCCTGCTGACGCTGGTGACGGGCGGCATCATCTTCGCGCTGCGCGGGCTCAATCCCTTCTCCGCCCTCTATGTCTTCTTCGTCGAGCCGCTCACCACCGCCTGGTCCATCGAGCAGCTGATCGTGAAGGCGGCTCCCCTCGCGATGATCGGCGCGGGGCTTGCCGTCTCCTACATGGCCAATGTGTGGAACATCGGTGCCGAGGGCCAGCTCACGGCGGGCGCCATCCTCGGTTCTGCCATCCCGGTGTTCTTCCCCGAGTTCCAGTCGCCGCTGACGCTGGTCGTGATGCTGGCGCTCGGCATCATCGGCGGCATGGCCTGGGCCTCGATCCCGGCCTTCCTCAAGAACCGCTTCGGCACCAACGAGATCCTCACGAGCCTGATGCTGGTCTATGTCATCCAGCTCGTCCTCGACTGGCTGGTGCGCGGGCCATGGCGCGATCCGCAGGGCTATAATTTCCCCAAGACCGTCGCCTTCTCCAACTGGCAGATGCTGCCGCAGTTCCAGCTCCTGCCGCCGTCGATCGGCCCGCTCTACATCAACCTCGGCGCCATCCTCGCCGTCGTCGCCGTCGTGGCGCTGGCATTCATGATGGGCCGCACGCTGAAGGGCTTCGAGCTGCGCGTGCAGGGTGTGGCCCCGCGCGCCGGCCGCTTCGCCGGCTTCTCGCGCGAGAAGACCGTATGGTTCTGCTTCCTCCTGTCGGGCGGCCTCGCGGGCCTTGCCGGCATCTGCGAGGTGATGAGCACGGTGGGCCAGCTGCAGCCCGGCATCTCGCCCGGCTATGGCTTCACCGCCATCATCGTCGCCTTCCTTGGCCGCTTGAACCCCATCGGCGCCCTGGTCGCGGCCTTTGCACTTGCCATCAGCTATCTGGGCGGCGAGTCCGCGCAGGTGGCGCTCGGCATCTCGGACAAGACGGCGCGCGTGTTCCAGGGCATCCTGCTGTTCTACATCCTCGCCTGCGACTCGCTGATCCTCTACCGCCTCAAGCTCAGCGGGCGAACGCCGCAGCTGGCGGAGGCAAAGACATGAACGAACAGCTTCTCTCCGTCATCCTCACCATCATCACCGCCTCGACGCCGCTGCTGCTCGCGGCCATCGGCGAACTGGTGGTGGAACGCTCTGGCGTTCTCAATCTCGGTGTCGAGGGCATGATGGCGGTGGGCGCCGTCTCGGGCTTCGGTGCCGCGCTGATGACAGGCAATCCTTACGTCGGCGTGCTGGCGGCCCTCGTCGCCGGGGCGCTCCTGTCGCTGCTCTTCGGCTTCCTCACCCTCACCATGGTCTCGAACCAGGTGGCAACAGGCCTCGCCCTCACGCTGCTCGGCCTCGGCGTGGCCGGACTGATGGGCGAGGCCTTCGTCGGCCAGCCGGGCGTCCACCTCGAGCGGCTCCACATCCCGGGCCTCACCGACATTCCCTTCTTGGGCCCCATCCTGTTCGGGCAGGACCTGCTCGTCTATCTCTCGCTCGCCATCGTCGCGGGTGTGTCCTGGCTGCTGTTCCGCAGCAAGGCCGGGCTCATCATCCGGGCGGTGGGCGACAGCCACCAGTCGGCCCATGCCCTGGGCTATTCGGTGGTCGGCGTGCGCTATCTCTGCGTCATGTTCGGCGGCGCCTGTGCGGGGCTCGCCGGGGGTTACCTTTCGCTGGCCTATACGCCGCAATGGGTGGAAAACATGACGGCGGGCCGCGGCTGGATCGCGCTGGCCCTCGTCGTCTTCTCCTCCTGGCTGCCCTGGCGCATCGTGGTCGGGGCCTATCTCTTCGGTACAATTACGGTGATGGGATTTTCGCTTCAGGCTTATGGCATCGGCATCCCGTCCCAGCTACTCTCCGCACTCCCCTATGTGGTGACCATCCTCGTGCTGGTCCTCATATCGCGGAACCGGGCCCTCATGCGGGCCAATACACCGGCTTGCCTCGGTCAGCCTTTCGTGCCCGACCGCTAGGCCTTGAAGCTTGATGACGGCCTGCAGCCGGCATCACAAGCGAAGACAACAACGGCTGCAGGCAAATGGGTTTTGAACAAGGAGCAAACGAGAATGAAGAAATGGATGGCACTGGCAGCGGCCCTGGCGCTTGGCGTCTCGGCGGGTGCTGCGAATGCGGCTGACAAGCTGAAGGCCTGCTGGGTCTATGTCGGCCCGGTGGGTGACTTCGGCTATTCCTACCAGCACGACCTCGGCCGCAAGGCCGTTGAAAAGGCGCTGGGCGACAAGGTCGAGACCGCCTATCTCGAAAACGTGGCCGAGGGCCCGGATGCCGAGCGCGCCATCGAGCGCCTGGCGCGCGAAGGCTGCAAGATCATCTTCACCACCTCCTTCGGCTTCATGGACCCGACCATCAAGGTTGCCGCCAAGTATCCGGACATCAAGTTCGAGCACGCCACCGGCTACAAGAAGGCCGACAATGTCGCCATCTACAACGCGCGCTTCTATGAAGGCCGCTACGTGATGGGCCAGATCGCCGCCAAGATGTCGAAGACCGGCACCGCGGGCTACATCGTGTCCTTCCCGATCCCGGAAGTCGTCATGGGCATCAACGCCTTCATGCTCGGCGCCCAGTCGGTGAACCCGGACTTCAAGGTCAAGATCATCTGGGTGAACTCCTGGTATGATCCGGGCAAGGAAGCCGACGCCGCCAAGGTTCTGCTCGGCCAGGGTGCGGACATCATGGTCCAGCACGCGGACTCGACTGCACCGCTTCAGGAGGCCGAAAAGGCCGGCAAGCTCGGCTTCGGCCAGTCCTCCGACATGATCAAGTTCGCACCCAAGGCCCAGCTCACCTCCAACACCGATGACTGGGATCCCTACTACATCGCGCGCGTCCAGGCCGTGCTCGACGGCACCTGGAAGTCGGAAGACACCTGGGGCGGCATGAAGGACGGCATGGTCGTCCTCTCGCCCTTCACCAACATGCCCGACGACGTGAAGAAGATGGCCGAGGACACGGTCGCCAAGATCAAGTCCGGCGAGTTCCATCCGTTCACCGGCCCGATCACCAAGCAGGACGGTACGACGGTCGGCGAAGCCGGCAAGCCGCTGCCCGACGGCGAGCTCCTTGGCATGAACTATTACATCAAGGGCGTCGACGACAAGCTGCCGCAGTAAGCGCGCGGACAACACACCAGCGCCTGCCGCGGGAGCAATCCCCGGCAGGCGTATTCTTGAGGAGCATGCGTTGGAGCCCTTCATCGCCGATTGGCTGAACTTCGTGATCCGCTGGGGCCACATGGTCGCCGGCATCGCGTGGATCGGCACGTCCTTCTATTTCGTGGCGCTCGACTTCTCGCTGAAGACGCGCGAAGGCATGCCCTCCGGCGTGCGCGGCGAGGCGTGGGAAGTGCACGGCGGCGGCTTCTATCATGTGCAGAAATATCTTTCCGCCCCGGCCTCGCTGCCTGAGCATCTCACCTGGTTCAAGTGGGAGGCCTATCTCACCTGGGTGACGGGCTTCTTCCTGCTGGTCGTCGTCTATTACCTCGATGCCCGCGCCAATCTCATCGATCCGGCGGTGGCCGATCTTGCGCCCTGGCAGGCGATCACCATCTCGCTCGTCTCCATCGTGGCGGGCTGGGCCATCTATGACGGGCTGTGCCGCTCACCCATCGGCCAGAAGACGGGTTTGCTCGCGGCCTGCGTCTTCGCGCTCATTCTCGCCTTCGCCTATGTCTTCACGCATCTGTTCTCCGGGCGCGGCGCCTTCATCCATGTCGGCGTCGTCGGCGGCACCATCATGGCGGCCAATGTCTTCATGGTCATCATCCCGAACCAGAGGAAGATCACCGCCGCGCTGCTGAAGGGCGAGGCGTCGGATCCGCGCCTCGGCGCCATCGGCAAGCAGCGCTCGCTGCACAACACCTATCTCACGCTGCCCGTCCTGCTGATGATGGTGTCCAACCATTTCGCGATGCTCACCAATGCGCCCAATGCCTGGGTGCTGGTGGGGCTGATCTTCGTCGGCGGCGCCGCACTCCGCCACTTCCTCGTGCGGCACGAGGTGGGCGATCCGCTGTCGAAGATCGCCTGGACGCTGCCGGTCATCTTCCTGACGCTGGGCGGCGCGTGGCTGCTGTCCTCCGCGCCGCTCCTGTCGCTCGACTGGGCCAACCTCTTCATCCGCTGGGGTCACATGATCGCCGGCATCGCCTGGATCGGCACCTCCTTCTATTTCGTGGCGCTCGACTTCTCGCTCCGCAAGGAAGCCTCCATGCCGCCGGGTGTCGGCGGCGAGGCCTGGGAGGTTCATGGCGGCGGCTTCTACCACGTGCGGAAATACCTCACGGCACCCGAGACGCTGCCGAAGGACCTGATCTGGTTCAAGTGGGAGGCCTATCTCACCTGGGTCACCGGCTTCCTGCTGCTCGTCGTGCTCTACTACCTGCAGGCCGACAGCTACCTGATCGACCCGAACGTCATGCCGCTCACGCAGTGGCAGGCCATCGGCATCTCGGTCGGGAGCCTCGCATTGGGCTGGGTACTCTATACCGCCCTGTGCAAGTCGCCCATCGGCCGCCATACGCGGCTGCTCGCAACCGTCCTCTTCGCCATGCTGCTGGCCTTTGCCTGGGGCTACACGCATGTCTTCTCCGGGCGCGGCGCCTTCATCCACATCGGCGCGCTGATCGGCACGCTGATGGCGGCCAACGTCTTCATGGTCATCATTCCCAACCAGCGGAAGATCACCGCGGCGCTGATGAAGGGCGAAAAGCCGGACCCGCGCCTCGGCGCCATCGGCAAGCAGCGCTCGCTGCACAACACCTACCTCACCCTGCCCGTGCTGGCGATGATGGTGTCGAACCACTTCCCGATGATCACCGACAGCCCGCATGCCTGGGTGCTGGCGGGCCTCATCATCCTGGCGGGTGGCCTGGCGCGGCATTTCCTGGTGCGCACCGAGGTGGGCGACGCCCATGCCGACCTCGCCTGGACGCTGCCATTGATCGGCGCACTGCTGGCGGTCGGCCTCGTCCTCACCCAGCCGGGCAAGCTCGTTCTCTTCGCGGGCGAGGTGAGCGATGGCGAGGCGCTGTCCATCGTCCAGTCGCGCTGTGCGGCCTGCCATGCCGAAAGCCCGACCGACCAGTCCATCAAGGTGGCGCCCAAGGGCGTGCATCTCGAGACCCTCGAACAGCTGAAACGCTATGCCGCCCAGATCCAGGTGCAGGCGGTGCAGAGCAAGGCCATGCCGCTCGCCAACCGCACCGGCATGCTGGACGAGGAGCGCGCCAAGCTCGGAACATGGATCGCCCGCCAATGATGAGCATCGCAGACGTCAACGCCATGAGACCCGAAGCCTTCATCGCGGTCTTTGGCGACGTGGCCGAGCATTCTCCCTGGGTGGCGCGGGAGGTGGATGCCTTCCGCCCCTTCGCCAGCCGCGAGGCGCTGGTGAAGCAGTTCGAAACGGCGATCCGTGCCGCCAACCGCGACGCGCAGCTGGCGCTCATCCGCGCGCACCCTGACCTTGCGACCAAGGCGAAGCTCACCGAGGATTCGTCCAGGGAACAGGCGGGCGCCGGGCTCAATTCGCTGACGGCGGAGGAATTCGCCCGCTTCACCGACCTCAACACGGCTTACAAGCAGCGCTTCGGCTTTCCCTTCATCTTCGCCGTCAAGGGTGCGACCAAGCACATGATCCTCGACAGCTTCGAGTCGCGCGTCGGCAATGACGAGGCCGCGGAGTTCGAGACCGCGCTGGGCCAGGTCTGCCGCATCTTCCGCTTTCGGCTAGAGGACAGGGTGTCGCCATGACGCGCGTGATCAAGGGCCAGACGCTGAGCTTCGCCGAAGACGGCAAGGCCGTGCACGAGAGCAGGGGGGCGGTCGTCGTGGGCGATGACGGCACGATCCTCTGGGCGGGGCCCCAGGCCCTGCTGCCGCAGGGCTTCGCGCAGGCGGAGGTCGATGACCATGGCGACCGGATCGTCATGCCGGGCTTCATCGACGCCCACATCCACTTCCCGCAATACCGCATGCTCGCGGCACCGGGCAAGGACCTGCTCGACTGGCTCACCCGCTTCACCTTCCCGGAGGAAAGCCGCTACGCCGATGGCGAATATGCCCGCGCCGCCGCGCAGGTTTTCCTGCAGCGCCTGTTCCAGCACGGCACCACCTCCGCGCTCGCCTTCTGCTCGGTGCACAAGACCTGTGCCGATGCGCTCTTCGCCGCCGCGCAGGAGGCCGGCATGGCGCTGGTCACCGGAAAGACCATGATGGACCGCAACGCCATTCCCGCCGTCGAGGACACGCCCGAGACCGGAGCGCGCGACACGGTGGAGCTTTACGAGACGTGGCACGGCAAGGGCCGGCTCCGCTATGCGGTGACGCCGCGCTTCGCCATCACCTCCTCGGAGGCGCAGCTGAAGGTCTCGGGCGAGCTCCTCGCGGCATTGCCGGGCGCGCTCATGCAGACGCATCTCTCGGAAAGCCCGGGCGAGATCGCCTTCGTCCGTGAACTCTTCCCCAAGGCGAAGGACTATACCGACGTCTACGACCACTTCGGCCTGCTGGGCGAGCGCAGCCTCTTTGCGCACGGCATCCACCTGTCGGCGCGCGAATGCGCGAGGCTGTCGGAGTCCGGCTCCACCGTGGTGCATTGCCCGACGTCGAACACCTTCCTCGGCTCCGGCCTCATGTCCATGCCCTGGCTGCGCGAAAAGGGCCGCCCGGTGCATCTCGGTGTCGCCACCGACGTAGGCGGCGGCACCAGCTATTCGATGCTCGCTACGCTGGGCGAGACCTACAAGGTGCAGATGCTGTCGGGCTACAAGCCCACGGCGCATGAACTCTTCCGCATGGCCACGCGCGGCAACGCCGAGCGGCTGAAGATCGCACATGAGACGGGCGCCCTCGAGCACGGCAAGTTCGCCGACATCGTGGTGCTCGACCCCGAGGCAACGCCGGTGCTCGCCAGCCGCCACGAGCTCTCGTCGTCACTGGAGGACGTGCTGTTCGCGCTGATGATCCTCGGCGACGACCGCGCGGTGACGGCCACCTATGTGAAGGGCTGCAAGCTGCATGCGCGCGCTACGGCGTGAGGCCGATCGCCTCGCCTTCGCCAAGCCACACCTCTTCCAGATTGTTCCCGGGTCCCTTGCGGTCGATGATGAGGAAGCGGCTGTCGGCGTCGAGCACGAGGAGCGGATGGTGCCAGACGTTGCGCGCATAGTTCACGCCCTGCCGGCCTGAACAGGTGAAGGCGCGGTAGCTGTCAAAATCATGCACATCCGCCGCCACCAGCACCAGCCAGGGCCGGTCCTGCAGCGGAATGAAGGCCTGGGCACCCAGCGGGTGGCGCTCCATCAGGCGGATGGCGATGGGCGAAGGCCGCGGCTGGCCGAGGAACAGGCTCACATTGGTGCTGCCGCCCTCGGCTTCCACATCCATGAAGCACAGATCGTTGAAGCGCTCGGTGAAGCCCTGGTTGATGGTGAAGTGCGCCGCACCCTCCATCTCGATCACGTCTCCGAAGGGCCGGAAAGCCTCGCGCGTCAGCGCAACAGGTGAGATCTTCCGCATCATGCGATCCTGCAGGAAATTGAGCCGAGCACGCCGTAATCCACCGTCACCGCATCGCCCGGCGCCACCGCCATGGGCACGATGCAGGTGCCGGTGGTGACGAACTGCCCCGCCTTCACTCCGCCGCAATAGGTGCACGCCTCGTTGACGAACCAGTGGAGCGCCTTCCGCGGGTCCCCCAGCACAGCCTTGCCGGAGCCCTGGGCCTTGGGCGTGCCGTTGAGCAGGCCCGTGACGCCATGCGCCGAGAGGTCGAGGTCACGCCACGGCCGGTCCACTTCCGGACCAAGCACCAGCCAGGCGGCGCAGGCCGTGTCGGCGATCAGCTGCGCGGCACCCACCTTGGTGAAGTCCTCGTAGCGGCTGTCCGGCACCTCGATCGAGAGATGCAGCGACCCAACGGCATCCAGCGCCTCGTCCTGGGTGTAGGGCGCCTCGCGCGGCGGCAGGTCCTTGGCGAAGCCGAAGGCGAACTCGGCTTCCGCCACGCGCATGATGTTGTCGCCCAGCGGCACGGATGAGCCCGGCGGCAGCAACCGGCTCTTCAGGATGCGCCCGATGATCGGGCCATCGACGTTGATGTGCTTCTGGCCAGCCTCACTGGTGGCGGCGATCTTCCAGCCTGCCACGTCGCTGCCGCTTTGCGCGGCCACTGCGGCCGCCGCCGCATAGCCCTCGCTACGGGACCGCGGGCGCATGGCATCCGGCAGTTCGGCGATGCGCGTCGTCGCGGCCCAGTTCCTCAGCAGCAGCTCGGCCGCTCCGGCGAAATCCGTCATTCTCAGTCTCCAAGGCTCTTCAGGATCTCGGCGAAGCGCGGATGGTCGCGCAGCACGTCGAGGTCGCTGTCATGCAGCATGAACTCCTGCAGCGAGCGCAGCGTGCTGGGTCCCATGATGCGCTCCAGCCGCTCCAGCGCCAGATCCTTCTCGCCGAGGATCGCGAAGGCGCAGGCGATGTTGTAATGCATGTAGAAATCATCCGGCTCGATGATCGAGGCGCGCTCCGCCCAGTCGCGCGTGCGGTCGCTTTCGCCCAGCGCGGCGAGGAGGCCGGCCCCGAAGGCCAGCGCATCGGCATCGTCGGGCCGTTCGGCGACGGCCGCTTCGGTGCGTGCCAGCGCGGCCTTGGCGGCGGCGCGCATCTCGTCGAGCCGCCCCAGCGACTGGAAGCACATGGATTGCAGTCCCAGCGAGCGGAAGTCGTCGTGCTTGAATTCCGCCGCCCGCCCGAACAGCTCCGCCGCCTTGCCATATTGCCCGCGGTTGAAGCAGTTGCGGCCATAGAAGAAATAGGCCTCGAACAGGTCGGGCTTCAGGGCAATGGCGCGCTCGAAGCTCGCCTCCGCCTCCTCGTAGCGCCCGGCCGTGTAGAGGGCGAGCCCCTTGGAGGCATGCGCCTCGGCGAGGTTGGCATCGATGGCGAGCGCCCGCTCGCTCTGTTCGAAGATCTCGTTGGTGGTGATCGATGTGTCGCCCGCGTCGAGAAGGTGCGAATTGCAGTCGGCGATGCCGGCATGGGCCGCCGCATAATCGGGCTCGATGTCGAGGGCGCGCTGGAACATCTGCTTCGCCAGCCTGAGGAAGCGCCGCGTGTGGCCGCGGTGGAAGAAGCTGCGCCCCATCAGGTAGAAGCGGTAGGCCTCGCTGTTGTAGGTGGCGCGCTGCGAGATGGTCTCGCGCTCGTCGGGCAGCATCTTCAACCGCAACGCATCGACGATGGCATGCGAGATCGCGTCCTGCAGCTCGAAGATGTCCTCGAACTTGCGGTCATAGCGCTCGGCCCACACATGGCCGTTGGTGCGGCCGTCGATCAGCTGCGCGGTGATCCGCACCCGGTCGTTCACCTTGCGCACGCTGCCCTCGAGCAGGTACTGCACGCCCAGCCGGGCGGCCACGCGGTCGAGGTCCTCGGTCGTCCCCTTGTAGGTGAAGGCAGTGTTGCGCGAGACCACGAAGAGCGCCGAGATCTTGGAGAGGTCGGTGATGATGTCCTCGGTGATGCCGTCGCTGAAATAATCCTGCTCGGGGTCGCCCGACATGTTGACGAAGGGCAGCACCGCGATCGAGGCCTGGTGCCCGTCAGCCCCGCGCCGGCGGTCATGCCCCGTCGCGCCGCCCGCGATGCGCCACGCTTGGGTGAGACCCGACGTATCTTTCAGCTGGCGCCGGCCCGCGTCCGCGAAGGAGAGTTGCACCTGGTGCTGCACCTGCTGGTAGATGCTGTCCGAGACGAGGATGCTTCCGGGTTCCGCGATGGCCTGCAGACGTGACGCGACGTTGACGCCTTCGCCGAACACGTCGTTCTGCTCGACGATCACGTCCGAAAGGTTGATGCCGATGCGGAAGCTCATGCGCCGGTCTTCCGGCAGCTTGGCGTTGCGCGCCTCGGAGGCCTGCTGCATCTCGGCGGCGAAGGTCACGGCATTCACCGGGCTCCCGAACTCGGCGAGAAAGCCGTCGCCCAGCGTCTTGACGATGCGGCCGCCGCCTTGCGCGATCAGCGGGTCGATGATGGCGGCCTGCCTCTCCATCAGTTCGGCCAGCGTTCCAGCCTCGTCGCGCTCCATCAGCCGCGAATATCCTGCGACGTCGGCCGAGAGGATGGTCGTGAGGCGCCGTTCCAAGCTGGCTGCTCCGCAGAGATCGGTGAAGCGCTCAAGTTACGGTGAAGGAAGCTTCTTAGCAATTTGATTTCGCATGATGAATCGGGTTGCGCTGGCCACCTGTCCTTGACAGTGCCGAAGCCCGGTCACACTATCGGCGGCAAAGCACAGGCGAGGAAACCGAGACGTGTACGCCCAGCCGAGAACCATCGAGGAGGCGACGCGTGCCATGACCGCCGACGGCGCGGTGGCGCTCGGTGGCGGCACCGATCTCTACCCCGCCCATGTCGGCCGGCCGCTGCTGCGTCCGCTGGTGGACCTTTCCCGCGTCGCCGGCCTGCGCGGCATCACCGCCACGGCGCAGGGTATCCGCATCGGCGCCGCCACCACCTGGGCCGACATCATCCGCGCGCCCTTGCCTGCCGCCTTCGACGGGTTGAAGGCCGCCGCCCGCGAGGTGGGCTCGGTGCAGATCCAGAACCGCGGCACCATCGCGGGCAACCTGTGCAATGCCTCGCCTGCGGCGGATGGCGTGCCGCCGCTGCTGTGCCTCGATGCCAGCGTTGAACTCGCCTCGGCTGAGGCGCGCCGCGTGCTGCCGCTCTCCGCCTTCATCACCGGCTATCGCCGCACCGCGCTGGCGCCGGGCGAAATCGTCACGGCGGTGCTGGTGCCCCAGCCCTCGCCTTCGGCCTGCGCCGGCTTCGTGAAGCTGGGCGCCCGCCGCTACCTCGTCATCTCGATCCTGATGGCCGCGGCCATGGTGGAAAAGGACGCGCAAGGCCGCATCGCGCAGGCCCGCGTTGCCGTCGGAGCCGCCTCCCCGGTGGCGCAGCGGCTGACGATGCTCGAAGCCGACCTGCGCGGCCATGTCGGAGCGCCCTCGGCCCTCCTCGAGGCGCGCCATCTCGCGGGGCTCGCCCCCATCGACGACCTGCGCGCCACCGCCGCCTACCGGGTGGAGGCAGCGCTCGCCGCCGTGGGCCAGGCGCTGGACATGGCAGCGGGTGCGGCATGATTTCCTTCGAACTCAATGGCGCACCCGTCACCTGCGATGTGGCGCCCGCAACCCGCCTCAGCGAGGTGCTGCGGGGTGAGTTGGGTCACAAGGGCACCAAGAGCGGCTGTGATGCGGGTGACTGCGGCGCCTGCACCGTGCTGGTCGATGGCGAGCCCGCCTGTGCCTGCCTCGTCCCCGCCGCGCAGGCAGAGGGCACCTGCATCACCACGGTGGAAGGGCTCAAGGCCTCGCCCCGCGGCCGGTTGCTGCAGCAGGCCTTCCTGGCGCGCGGGGCGGCGCAATGCGGCATCTGCACACCGGGCATGCTGGTGGCCGCCGTAGCCCTGCTGGACCGCAGTGCCGCACCCACGCGCGGCGACATCGCGGATGCTTTGGGCGGCGTGCTCTGCCGCTGCACCGGCTATGCCAAGATTATTGACGCGGTGGAGGACGCCGCCCGGGGGCGCATCGACACCACCCCGCGGGCGGAGCAGGGCCATGCGGTGGGCGCGCGCATCGCGAGGCTCGACGGCGTGCCGAAGATTGCGGGCACCGAGGCCTATGGCGCCGATTCCATCCCGCCTGATGCGCTGTGGGTGCGGGCCATCCGCTCGCCGCATCATCGTGCGGGCTTTCGCTTCGGCGACATCGACGGCTTCATCGCGGCGCACCCCGGCGTCCTGCGTGTGCTGACCGCGAAGGACGTCCCCGGCCGCAACATCTTCGGCGTCATCCCGCCCTTCGCCGACCAGCCGGTCTTCGCCGAGCACGAGGCGCGCTTCCGCGGCGAGGCCGTGGCGGCGGTGGTGGGCGAGCGCCACGTCATGGACGCGCTCGACCTCGCAGCCTTCCCCGTCACCTGGGAGGAGCGCCCGCCTGTCCTCACCATCGCGGCAGCGCTCGGTCCGGCGGCTCCGCAGCTTCACCCGCAGCGCCCCGGCAACATCCTGGTGCGTGGCCATGTCGAGACGGGCGACGTCGATGCCGCGCTGGGGCGCGATGCCGTCATGGTTGAAGGCACGTTCGAAACCGCCTTCGTGGAACATGCCTATATCGAGCCGGAAGCCGGCTGGGCGCGGCGCGTGGGCGACAGGATCGAGATCACCGCCTCGACGCAGGCGCCCTACATGGACCGGGACGATACCGCCGCCATCATGGGGCTCGCGCCCGACGCGGTGCGCATCATCCCCTCGGCCTGCGGCGGCGGCTTCGGTTCCAAGCTCGATCTCTCGGTGCAGCCCTATGTGGCGCTTGCGGCCTGGCTCACCGGCCGGCCCGCCGCCATGGTCTACACCCGGCCGGAATCGCTGCAGTCCACCACCAAGCGCCATCCCGCCGTTATGCGCTCGGTGATGGCAGCCACGCGGGACGGCAGGCTGTTGGCGATGGACTTCGAGGGCGACTTCAACACCGGCGCCTATGCCTCCTGGGGCCCGACCGTCGCCAACCGCGTGCCGGTGCATGCCTCCGGCCCCTATGTCGTGCCCAACTATCGCGCCAACACGCGCGCCGTGCTCACCCATTGCGTGCCCGCCGGCGCCTTCCGCGGCTTCGGCGTGCCGCAGACGGTGGTGGCGCAGGAGCAGATGCTCGACATGCTCGCCGCGAAGCTCGGCATCGATGCGCTCGACTTCCGCATCCGCAATGCCTTGACCGACACCACCCCCACCGTGACGGGCCAGGTGATGGGCGATGGTGTGGGCATCCGCGATTGCTTCGTGGCGCTTCAGCCCATGTGGACGGCATGGCGCCGCGCGGCAGACGCCTTCAATGAAGGGAATGGGCGCGTCAGGCGCGGCGTCGGGGTTGCCGGCATGTTTTATGGCTGTGGCAACACCTCGCTGCCCAACCCGTCCACCATCCGCTTCGGCCTGAAGCCTGACGGCCGGCTGGCGCTGCACCAGGGTGCCGTCGACATCGGGCAGGGCGCCAATACCGTGATCGCGCAGATCGCGGCCGATGCCGTGGGCCTGCCGCTGGCGCTCATCGACCTCGTGTCGCCCGACACCGACCTCACGCCCGACTGCGGCAAGACCTCCGCCTCGCGCCAGACCTTCGTCACCGGCACGGCGGCGGAGCGGGCGGGCAGGGCGTTGCGCCACAGGCTGCTGCGGCTCGCCAATGCTGGCGAGGGCGCAACGCTGTCGCTCGAACACGGCAGCCTCGTGGTGCGCGAGGACAGGGTGGTGCGCACGGTCGATCTCGGCGGCCTGCCGCGGGACGGCCGCGGTTATGTTCTGTATACGGAGGAAACATTCGATCCGCCCACTTCGCCGCTCGATGCCAATGGCCAGGGCATTCCCTATGCCGTCTATGGCTATGGCGCGCATCTGGCTGAGGTCGAGGTCGACACGCGGCTCGGCCGTGTGAAGGTGCTGCGCATCGCGGCGGCGCATGACGTGGGCCGCGCCATCAACCCAGCCCTGGTCGAGGGCCAGATCGAGGGCGGCGTCGCGCAAGGCATCGGCATGGCCCTGATGGAGGAATTCACGCCCGGCCGCGGCGAGAACCTGCATGACTATCTCGTCCCCACCATCGGCGACGTGCCGCCCATCGCCTCGATCCTCGTCGAGCGCGCCTCTTCTGCCGGGCCCTTCGGCGCCAAGGGCATCGGCGAACAGGCGCTGATCCCCACCGCTCCTGCCATCCTCAACGCCATCCACCACGCCACGGGTGCCCGCATCACGCAGATCCCGGCCACGCCCGATCGTGTCCTGGCGGCGATCCGGCAATCATCTCCATGACCCGCATGCAGGCGCGCATGCTGCCCGATGGCCGCAGGCTGCACCTGAACGACGGGCCCATCGACCTGATCATCGGCGCCGAGGGCCAGCCGGCCGAGGTGGGGCGCGCCTATGCCGCCGCGCACGCGCGCTTCGCCACGATCCTCGACGAGCTCTGCGCCGAACTGCCCCTGCTGCGAAAGCCCGTCGGCGTGGAGCCGCAGGGGGCCGTCGCGGGCCGCATGTGGCGCGCCACGCACCCGCTGGCGCGTCACGGTTTCATCACGCCCATGGCGGCCGTCGCCGGCAGCGTGGCGGAGGAGATGCTGGACGCGATGCTTGCCGCAGCGCCGCTCGCCCGTGCCTTCGTCAACAATGGCGGCGACATCGCCCTGCATCTCGCGGTGGGCCGGCACTATGACATCGGCCTCGTCGACCGCCCGGACAGGCCCTCGCTGTTCTCCACCGCCCGCGTCATGGCGGAAGATCATGTGGGCGGCATTGCCACCAGCGGCTGGCGCGGCCGGTCCTTCTCGCTCGGCATCGCCGATGCCGTCACCGTGCTGGCCGAGCGCGCCTCCACCGCCGACGCCGCCGCCACGCTCATCGCCAACGCGGTCGACCTGCCCGGTCATGCCGGGGTGACGCGGGTTCCGGCCGCAGGCCTGCAACCCGACAGCGATCTCGGCGCGCGCCCCGTCACCCGCGCCGTGGGGCCGCTGGCGCCCAATGAAATTGCCGCCGCCCTCGCGGCTGGTGTAGCCTTCGCCGAAGCACTTGTGGCCGAACGGCGGATCATCGCCGCGGCCCTTCATCTCGCGGGGCACACCCGCACGCTTGGGAGGTTTTATGCCGGACGTGAAGGTCAGGAAGTTCCTCGTCTCCGTCGAGGAGATTTTCCATGAGGGCGGCCCACCCGCCGCCGTGCCGCCGAAGCGCGGGGTGATCCTCGCCGTCATCGAGAACCCCTATGCCGGGGCCTTCCATGAGAACATCCTGCCCTTCATGGATGACCTGAAGCCCTTGGGCCTCGAGATGGCGCGCCGCCTGCTGGCCGCCCTGGGCGGCGACCCCAAGGCCATCGAGGGCTATGGCAAGGGCTCGATGGCCGGCGAGGCGGGCGAGCTCGAGCATGCCGCCCTCTGGCATGCGCCCGGCGGCTACTCGATGCGCGAGGTGCTGGGCGGCGCCAAGGCCATCGTGCCCTCCGCCAAGAAGGTGGGCGGGCCGGGCACCCGTCTCGACATTCCGGTCACCCATATCAACGCCTCCTATGTGAGGAGCCATTTCGATTCGGTGGAGGCCGGCATCACCGACGCGCCGCGCGCCAACGAGCTGGTGCTGGGCCTGGTGATGACCACGGGCCCCCGCGTCCATGCCCGGGCGGGCGGGCTCGCCGTGGCCGACGTCAAGGGAGAGGATGGACTGCGATGAAAGCGAAGATCCGCAAGATCGTGACCGTGGTGGACGAGGTCCTGACCGAGCAGGGCCGTCAGGTCACGCCCCCCATCCGCCGGGCCGCCGCCATCGCGGTCATCGGCAATCCCTTCGCCGGAAAGTACCAGGAGGACCTCACCGAACTGATCGACATCGGCGAGGAGCTCGGACAACTTCTGGCGGAGCGTGCGGTTGCCGCACTTGGCAACACCGGCAGCAACCCGAATGACAACAATTTCCATGTCGAAAGCTACGGCAAGGCAGCCGCGGTGGGCGAAAATGGCGAGCTCGAACATGCTGCCGCCATCCTCCACCCCAAGCTCGGTGCGCCCTTCCGCAAGGTGCTGGGCAAGGGCGCGGCCCTCATCCCGTCCTCCAAGAAGCGCGGCGGCATGGGCGTGGTTCTCGACATTCCGCTGGGCCACAAGGATGCCGCCTTCGTCAGGAGCCATTTCGACGGCATGGAGGTCCGGGTCCCTGATGCGCCGCGTGCAAACGAAATCCTCGTTGCGGTGGCCGTGACCACCGGCGGCCGCCCGCTGCCACGCGTCGGCGGTCTGCAAGTATCCGAGATAAAAGGAGAAGATGGACTGCGTTAGGTCTGCGAAGCTTATTACAATCTTCGCTGAACCGACATGAAATCCTTAACGTATAGATTGCACCTAAAAAGTTCCTTTCTAATCTCTAGTAGAGTCTCCGAAAAGAACTCGCGTTATCGAGAGCCGGGCAGCACGTGGAAAGCTTTGCAAGGGAATTGCGCCTTCACTGCGCCCGGAAGGGCTCCATCGGGCAGTTGTGCAAGGCGACGGGCATCAACCGCCAGCAGTTCAACAAGTACCTCGCAGGGCAAATGCTTCCCGGCGCGCGCACCATGCGCAAGATCTGCAGCTATCTGGGTGTCAGCGAAGAACACCTCATGTCGGGCGGCCAGGCGGTGACCGCGCCACCCCCGGCCGCTCCCGACCTGGCCGGTTTCCTGACCGGCTTCAGCGCGCCGCCGACCGCGCCCTCTCGGGCCAACCCGATGTTACAGAACGGCTTTTATCGCGCCTGCTTCTCCGTTCCGGGCCACCCGGACCTGTTCGCGTGCTGGCTCCTGCACGTGGCCATCGGGCCGGGCGGCACGCAGGCCTACTCTTTCCGCAATCGTTTTCTCAATGGAGCTGCTCTTGGTTTCCCCGCGGATCGCATCACCTACCGCGGTTGGGTCAGCTACAGTGGCGGCGAGGCCACGCTGATGGGCAGCACGCGCATGCCGCGGCCGCTGACCGGCATCGTCTTCGTCACTCTCCAGCCTGTCGCAGAAGATGACCACTTCTCCGCCATGGCGCTGACCCGCCGCGCCGACGGGCTGCTTGCCCTGTCGGGCACCATTCATTACCTGGGTCCGGAGTGCACTGCGCGCCGCGCACTCGCCGGAATGGGCATCGCCCGGTTTGATGACCCCGGGGCTGATCCTGTCATGGTGAAGCTCATGCGCGCGGCTCCAGCGGCCGCGACGAACTGGATGTGCTCCGTCACCAAAAAGACCCTCCAGACGTGGCCTGGAGGGTCCAGTGTTCCTGAGGCGCTGGCAATCCGCCACCTCTCCGTCTAGGCGCGTCGACGGGCTGGTTCGGGATCGAGGCCCTGCTTGCTGCAACCCAGTGCATAGGCTTCGTAGTAGGCGCTCTCGATCATCCAGACCAGCGAGGACTGTCCGGCCCGCAACGCTCCGATGCGCAGCTTGCGCATCTGATCGGCAATAAAGCGTGCCGTTTCCGCCGGATGCAGGCGGTGGGTGCCCATCGCCTCCGGGTCGAAGGCGCGTCCCCACATCAGTTCCAGGCGCGCCCGGGTTGTCGCCGCGTCCAGTACATTCCTGTCGGCCTTGTCGGCGGACATTTTAGAAGTCACGTTCTTCATGTGTTTGCGTTTCCCCATTTTTTTCTCAGAGGTGTAACGCAGCTGCCCTGCGTTCAACCCCCGGTGGTTTTGAGGATGTGATACGCAGCCTCAGGTGAGAACTTCTCGGCTCAGAGAAGGGGGCGAAAACACCATCGCTTCGCAGAGCAGAGAAGGGGATTGCGCATAAAACTTCAGCAAAAATTGTATGAAAAACATGCAATCTGACGCATTTTCATGCATTAGCGTGAAGGGCGCGTAACCGGCCTGTGGATAAGTTGGCTAGGCTGCGGCCCGCAGGCTGCGGCGGGCGGCCAGCAGGTTGTCGAACATGGCGCGACTCACGCGTTCTGTGCGCGTCAGCTGCAAGCGCGACTGGTTCTTGACGCGGCTGTAAGCGCCCGGCCCCATCGCCTGGTCCAGCCATGCGAGGTATTGCGGGATCTGCGCCCAGCGATCGATGAGGGCAGGGGTCAGTTCACCGTGGAACTGGGTGGCCATGATCTCGCGGCCGATCGACATCACCTGCACGGGGCTCACCGCGGAGGAGGCCAGCACCTCGGCCCCGGCCGGAAGCCGCGTCACCTCGGCATGGTGCCACTGCATGATCTTGAAGGAGGACGGCAACCCGCGGGTCAGCGGGTGGGCATGGCCCAGCGCATTGAGCTCCACCTTGCCGAAGCCGACCTCGGCCTCGCGGGCGAGCCCAACCTCTCCGCCCAGTGCCACGGCGAGAAGCTGAAGGCCGAGGCAGACGCCCATGTAGGGACGGTTGCGCTGGAAGGTCCATTCACGAATGGCGGCGATCTCGGCGGCCAGCCAGGGGTGGGCATCGGTCTCCCACACGTCCATGGCCCCGCCCATGACCAGCAGAAAATCATAAGGGGCGAGCGACGGAAACGCCTCACCCCTGTGCAGCATCACGACATCGAGCTCCGCGCCCTGTTCGGCGAGGAAGCGGCCGAACAGGCCGGGCGGTTCGTCATCCATGTGCTGGAAGGCAAGGGCGCGACGGATCACGGGCAAAATCCTTCGAAAGGGCGATGAGGTTTTGAAGGCGCGCACATAAGCAATCCTGTGCGATTCACAAGCGCTTTTTTTCCCAGCGTTGCCTTAAGGCCGGATTGCGACGAGAGTGTTGCAGTCATGACACTGCTTCGCCTCGTCTTCTCCGCCCTGCTGCCCTTCGCTGCCGGCTATTTCATGTCCTATCTGCTGCGCGCGGTGAACGCCGTGGTGGCGCCGGACCTGGTGCGGGACCTGGGGCTTTCGCCCGCCGAGCTGGGCCTGCTCACCGCCGCCTATCTCGGCGCCTTCGCGCTGTTCCAGCTGCCGCTGGGCGTGTTGCTCGACCGCTATGGCCCCCGCAGGGTGCAGGCAGGGCTGCTGACGGTGGCGGCGGCCGGCTGTGCCGCCTTCGCCTTCGCGCCCGATTTCCTCGGTCTTTTCGTCGCCCGCGCGGTGATCGGGCTCGGCTTTTCCGCCGGGCTGATGGCGAGCTACAAATCCTCCGCCACCTGGGTCCCGGCCGACCGGCGCTCGCTGGCCAACACCGCCATCATGTCCATGGGGGCACTCGGCGTGGTGGTGGCCACGGAGCCCACGGAATGGCTGGTGGCCCTCATCGGCTGGCGCAATGCCTTCCTCGTCTTCGCGGGGCTCATCCTGCTGGCGGCCTGCTTCATCCTGGTTGCCGCCCCCCGCAAGGACACGCTGACCGCACCAGCACCCCTGAAGCAGCAGTTCGGCCAGATGCTCGCCATCATGAAGACGCCGCTATTCTGGCGCATCGCCCCGCTGCTCGGGCTCACATCCGGTGTGCAGATCGGCATCCAGACACTCTGGGCCGGCCCCTGGCTGCGCGACGTGATGGGCTTCTCGCGCGAGGAGGTGGCCCGTCACCTGCTGTTCATGGCGGTGGCCTTCATGGTGGGCATCCTGTCGGTGGGCGTCATCGCCGACCGGCTGGCGCGGCGGGGCATCGGGCCGATGCAGGTGATGCTGGGCTTCAACCTGCTCTATTTCGCTGCCCAGGCGGTGATCGTGCTGCGGGTCGAGGGGCTGATGTTTCCGGCCTGGCTCTTCGTCGCGGCCTTCGGCCAGGTGGCGGTGCTGGCCTTCCCGTGGTTCGCGGCGCGCATCGGGCGCGAACTGGCGGGCCGCGCCAACGCCACCATCAACTTCACCATGTTCGTCGCGGCCTTCGCCTCGCAATATCTGGTGGGGCTCATCATCGGGCTGTTCCCGGCCACGGGTTCGGGCTACAGCGCGCAGGGCTACAGCTGGGCCATCGGCATCTTCCTCGCCGCCCAGCTGCTGGCCTATGGATGGTACCTCGCGGCCTCGCCGCACAAAGACACCGTGGAGAAGCGTGCATGAACAATCCCGTGATCGCCGAAGTCACCCGCGGTGACATCGTGGAAAGCCGCCACCGCGGTGCCTATGCCGTGGTGGACCGCGCCGGCCACGTCGTGGCAGCCGAGGGCGGCATCGCCGCCGCCGTCTATCCGCGTTCCGCGATCAAGGCCTTCCAGTGCCTCCCGGTGATCGAGAGCGGGGCGGCCGACCACTTCGGCTTCACGGATGAGGAGATTGCGCTGTGCTGCTCCTCACACAATGGCGAGCCGGAGCATGTGCGCGTGGCGCGGTCGATGCTCGCCAAGGGCGGCAATGCCGAGAGCCTTTATGAATGCGGCGCGCACTGGCCCTATTTCGAGGAGGCCCGCTTCGATCTCGTCCGCCATGGCGAGCCCTGCGCGGCCGTCCACAACAATTGCTCCGGCAAGCATGCCGGCATGCTGGCGCTGGCGCGGAAGCTGGGCGCCGATCCGCAAGGCTATGTGAAGCTCGACCACCCGGTGCAGCAGGAGATCGCCCGCCGCATCGGCGAGATGTGCGACGTCGACCTGTCGCAGCAGCCTGTCGGCATCGACGGCTGCTCGGTGCCCACCTGGGCCATTCCGCTGAAGAGCCTGGCCTTGGGCTTCGCGCGCTTCGCCGATCCGGACAATGCCGCCGCCCGCCGCATCATCGACGCGGTGCGCGCCCACCCCTTCATGGTGGCCGGCACGGGCGACTTCGACACGCTCGTCATGGAGGCTGTTCCCCGGCTCTTCATCAAGACGGGGGCCGAGGGCGTCTATTGTGCGGCGATCCCGCATGCCGGTCTGGGCATCGCCCTCAAGGTGGACGACGGCGCCTCGCGTGCCTCGGAGGTCGCCATCGCATCGGTGCTGGCAGGTCTCGACGTGTGGACGCCGGAGGAAAAGGCGGCGCTGGAGCGCTTCCGACACCATGATCTGGCCAACTGGCGCAAGATCGAGGTGGGCGAGGTGCGGGGCTTGCGGCTGTAAACCGGCCGTCACATAGTCCCCCCAAGGTTGCGGAAAACCGTGGGGGACCATCATGAGACTGCCGCTGCTTGCCGCCTTTCTTCTCGCCGCCGGGGCCGGTGCCGCCAATGCGACCGACCTCACCATCATGAGCTTCAACGTCTGGGGCGGCGGCGCCAATGAAAAGAAGCCGGTTGACGAGACGGTGGCCGTCATCAAGGCGGTGAACCCCGATATCATCGGCATTCAGGAAACGCGGCTGGAGAGTGATCCCTGCACTGCCGACGTCTGCCCGCCCGCGGGTGACAGCGTGGCAGCCAAGCTCTCCGCGGCGCTGGGCTATCACTACTACGACCAGACACAGCAGAACGACGCGCTGTGGGCCAACGCCATTCTCAGCCGTTACCCCATCGGCAAGGCCACGCCCAATGACACCGGCGTCGAGATCATGGTCGATGGCCGCAAGGTGCAGGTATTCAACATCCACCTCGATGACTCGCCCTACCAGCCCTATCAGCTGCTCGGCATCGAATATGGCGACTTCCCCTTCCTCAAGACCGCGGAAGAGGCGGTGAAGGCTGCCGAGGCGACGCGCGGCCCCGCCCTCAAGCTGCTGTTCGACGACATGGCGGCGGCGGGCGAGGCGGATGCCGCCTTCGTCTTCGGTGACTTCAACGAACCCTCCCACCGCGACTGGACGGAAGCGGCCGTCAAGGCCGGCAACCAGCCCATGGTGGTACCCTTCCCGACGGTCAAGGCCATCGAGGACAAGGGCTTCGTCGACACGTTCCGGGCCATTTACCCTGATGCCGGCGTGAAGCCCGGCATGACCTGGACGCCCACCAGCGAGCCCACCGCCACGGACGACCACCACGACCGCATCGACTTCGCGCTGGCCCGCGCCAAGGACCTCGAGGTGCTTTCTGCCGGCATCGTCGGCGAAAAGGCACCGGAGGCTGACATCGTCGTCACGCCCTGGCCGAGCGACCACCGCGCGACGATGGCGAAGGTGAGGTTCTGACGCCGCTTTGCCGCAGCTTGAGATAGGTCAAGGCCTCCTCCCGCAGACCGTCCGATTCTTCGGAAACCAACCCGAAGGAGTGTGGGACAATGAAATGGCTTCCGTTGCTGACCTATGTTCTGGCCGCCCCGACCATCGCCGGCTCGATCATGATCGCACTGCTCACCATGGGTGTCGATAACCGGACGCTGATCGGCGGAACCCTGGCGGGGTTCGTGATTGCGCTGCCGGTCGCCTGGCTGTTGAGCAAGTCGATCCGCAGCGCCATCCACAACTGATGGGTCACTCGGCCGCGCGCTGCGCGTAGCCGAGCTTCTGGTTCAGCCGTTCGAGCAGTGCGAGAGCAGCATCGGGGATCACGGTCCCCGGCGGGAAGACCGCAGCCGCCCCCATGTCGATGAGCGTCTGCACGTCCTCCGGCGGAATGACGCCGCCCACCACGATCATGATGTCGGAACGCCCTGCCTTGTCGAGTGCCGCCTTCAGCAGCGGCACCAGCGTCAGGTGGCCGGCCGTGAGTGTGGAGACACCCACAGCATGGGCCTTCTCCGCCACGGCCTGCTGCGCCACTTCTTCCGGTGTCGCAAACAGCGGGCCGATCACCACGTCGAAGCCCATGTCGGTGAAGGCAGACGCGATCACCTTCTGGCCACGGTCATGCCCATCCTGGCCAACCTTGGCGACGAGCAGCTTGGGTGCGCGGCCATCGGCCTCCCGGAAGGCGGCGACGGCATGCTCGGCGCGTTCGATCTTGTGCTTGTCGCGTGGGGTGGCGGCATAGACGCCCTTCACGGCCCGGATCGCCGGCGTGTGGCGGTTGAACACCTTTTCCAGTGCCAGCGAGATTTCGCCCACGGTGGCCTTGGCGCGGGCGGCATCGACGGCGGCGGCGAGCAGGTTGCCCTGGCCGGTACGCGCCACCTCGGTGAGCTTGGCGAGGGTGCCCAACGTCTCGGCCTCGTTCCGCTCGGCGCGGAGCTTCCTCAGCTTCTCGATCTGGGCCGTGCGCACGGCGGAATTGTCCACCTTCAGGATGTCGATCTTGGCATCACCCGCGACCTGGTACTTGTTGACGCCGATCACCGCCTGCTCGCCCGAGTCGATCCGCGCCTGGGTGCGGGCGGCCGCCTCCTCGATGCGCGACTTGGGGATGCCGGCCTCGATGGCCTTGGCCATGCCGCCCATGGCTTCGATTTCCTCGATGTGCTTCCACGCCTTGTCGGCGAGGTCCTTCGTCAATTTCTCGACAAAGTAAGAGCCGCCCCACGGGTCGATCACCTTGCAGGTGCCCGCCTCCTGCTGCAGGAACAGCTGCGTGTTGCGCGCGATGCGGGCCGAGAAATCGGTGGGCAGTGCCAGCGCCTCGTCGAGCGAGTTGGTGTGCAGCGACTGCGTGCCGCCTTGCGTAGCCGCCATGGCCTCGATGCAGGTGCGCGTCACGTTGTTGAACACGTCCTGTGCGGCAAGCGACCAGCCCGACGTCTGGCAGTGCGTGCGCAGGCTCAGCGAGCGCTCGTCCTTCGGGTCGAAGCGCTTGATGAGCTTGGCCCAGATCATGCGCGCGGCACGCATCTTGGCCACTTCCATGAAGAAGTTCATGCCGATGGCCCAGAAGAAGGAGAGCCGCGGCGCGAACTTGTCGATGTTCATGCCGGCGTCAACGCCCGCCTTGGCATATTCGAGGCCGTCGGCCAGGGTATAGGCGAGCTCGAGGTCGGCCGTCGCACCGGCTTCCTGCATGTGGTAGCCGGAGATCGAGATCGAGTTGAACTTCGGCATCTTCTCGGAGGTGTACTTGAAGATGTCGGAGACGATCTTCATCGACGCCGCGGGCGGGTAGATGAAGGTGTTGCGGACCATGAACTCCTTGAGGATGTCGTTCTGGATGGTGCCCGCGAGCTTCTCCGGCGGAACCCCCTGTTCCTCGCCCGCCACGATGTAGAGCGCCATCACCGGCAGCACCGCGCCGTTCATGGTCATCGACACCGTCATCTGGTCGAGCGGGATGCCGTCGAACAGCGTGCGCATGTCGTAGATCGAGTCGATCGCCACGCCGGCCATGCCGACGTCGCCCGCCACGCGCGGATGGTCCGAGTCATAGCCGCGGTGCGTTGCAAGGTCGAATGCGATGGACAGGCCCATCTGCCCCGCCGCGAGGTTGCGACGATAGAAGGCGTTCGAGTCTTCTGCCGTGGAGAAGCCGGCATATTGCCGGATCGTCCAGGGCTGGGTCGTGTACATGGTGGGGTAGGGGCCACGGAGATAGGGCAGCGCCCCCGGCCAGGTCTCGAGGAAGTCGATGCCCTGCATGTCCTCGGGGCCGTAAGCGCATTTCACGTGCAGGCCCTCGGGCGTCACCCAGTCCTGCGCGGCGCAGCCGTCGACCGAGGAGGTTTCCAGCGCGATCTTCGCGAAGTTCGGAATGCGGCTCATCACAGGGCCTCCGTTTCGGGGGCATATTCTTGCTTCAGCGGATAGGCGGTGGTGCCGATGACCGGCAGGCTCGCCCTGGAGTTGGGATTGGGCACCGGCCAGTCACCGGCCTCGGCCGCCTGAAACACCTTCCACGCCGCCTCACAGAGGCCATGCGTATAGGTTTCGATATAGCCCGCACCAAGTGCGGGGTCGGCGACGCGCCACAGGTTCGATTCCTCTGCCAGCACGTTCTGCACGTTGCGGGCAACGCGGCGGGCGAAGGCGTTGGGCAAGCCTTGCGCCAGCGAGAAGGGCAGGACCGTGATCGAGTCCGCCCCGCCGAGGCCAGCGCCGAACACGGCTGCCGTGGCGCGCAGGATGTTGGTGTGCGGGTCCTTCACCGCCATCATCCGCCAGGATGTTTCGGCGTGAAGGCGAAGCGGCGCATCGGGCAGCCCCGCCGCCTGCAGCACCCGCCGCCAGAGCAGGCGCATGGCGCGGAACTTGGCGAGCGTTGCGAACATGTCCTGGTTCGCGGCCAGTGTGATGCCGACCGCGCGAACCAGATGCACGTCATTGAGGGTTTCGAGGGCACGCAGCGATGCGACGGCGGTGGCGAGCGTGGCGCCCAGTTCCTGCGCGTCGGTGGCACCCTGCTCGTGCCAGCTGCGGCCGTCGGCCTCCATGTAGGGGCCGGTATAGCCGCGCCGGGCGAGTTCCGCCGCCTCGGCGGGCGAGGTGAGCGCGAAGGACACGTTGAGCCGCTCGGGGTCGATCGGCTCTTTCGCGATGAGTTCGGCCAAAGCCATCGAACCGCTACCCTCGACCCGCAGCGCCACGGCATGGAGGTGAACGCCCTGCAGCACCCGGGCCAGCCGGGCGGGGTCGATGCCATAGCCGCGTGCCGTTGCCGCATCCTGCGTCACCAGCACGAGGCCGGTGGCACCATTGGCGAGATCGTCGAGGGCCAGTTCATTGGCACGCGCCGAATCCGGGTGGTCGACGCGCTGGAACAGCGTCCACGGCACTTGCGTGGCGCGCGCGGCACGCGGGGCAGCGAGCTGGCCATAGAGCGGCTCAAGCCGGATGCCGTCGGGGGAGGTGTGGACCAGCTTCTCTTCGAAGCTCGCACCCTTCAGCACCGCCTCGACGCGCTTCATCCACTCGGCCCGGCCCACCGCCGGGAATTCAGAGGCCAGCTTCAGTTCAGTCATGGCAACCCAGTCTTTTGCAACTGCGAAAACACTAGCGAAGACAGGGTGCCGCCGCAAACCGCCCTTGGTCTAATCGGGTGCGATCAGACGTAGCCGGACAGCCCCGGAATGGAGCCTGCCACCTCCTTGACGAGGGGGGCACCTGCCTTCTCTTTGGCATAATCCAGCGTGGTGGTGCCCAGCGCCTTGATCTGGTCCATGGACAGGCCCGCGGCGGTGAGCTTCGAGATGGCCGCCAGCGGCCCGCCCATCATGCCGCCGGCCAGCATGCCGAGCAGGCCGCCGCCGCCCTTGCCGGCGCCATCGCCGCCCTGCGTGCGGGCCAGTTCGGCCGCCCCCGGGATCTTGTCAAACAGCTCCTGGACCTTGTTCTGGTTTCCCTGGGTCTGGATGAGGTTCAGCATGATCCCCAAGCCCTTTTCCGCCTTCTCGGGCGAGAGCCCGCTGGCCGCGACGATCCGGTCGATCAGCTCCTGCATCCGCGAATCCTACCTCATTGCGAAACGTGACTGCTTATAGCAAGAAAGGTTTGTCGAAAGCGAATGATCAGGGATTGAGCGAGCATGTCCGACTCCACGGTGTTCATCGGCCAAAGCACCAAGCGCGAGGAGTTGTTCCTTGCCATGGCCAACCGCCACGGCCTCGTCACCGGCGCCACCGGCACCGGCAAGACGGTGACGCTGCAGATCCTGGCCGAAGGCTTCTGCGATGCGGGCGTTCCCGTCTTCGCGGCCGACGTGAAGGGCGATCTCTCCGGCATCGCGGTGGAAGGAGAGCCCAAGGAGGCCCTGGTCGAGCGCGCCAAGTCGATGGGCTTCGACGACTACGGCTTCGAGGCGATCCCCACCATCTTCTGGGATCTGTTCGGCCAGCAGGGCCACCCGATCCGTACCACGATTTCCGACATGGGCCCCCTGATGCTGTCGCGCCTCATGGGGCTGACGGATGCACAGGAAGGTGCGCTCAACATCGCCTTCAAACTCGCCGACAAGGAGGGCCTCGCCCTTCTCGACCTGAAGGACCTACGTGCCCTGCTGAAGGATCTGGGCGACCGCGGCAAGGAGCTCACCACCGAATACGGCAACCTCGCCGCACCGACGATCGGCGCCATCCAGCGCCGCCTCGTGGTGCTGGAGGAGCAGGGCGGCAACAATTTCTTCGGCGAACCGGCCCTCGACATCCATGATTTCATGCGCACCACGCCCGCCGGCAAGGGCTACATGAACGTGCTCGCCGCCGACAAGCTCATCAATTCGCCGCAGCTCTACGCCACCTTCCTGCTGTGGATGATGTCGGAACTGTTCGAGCGCATGCCCGAGGTGGGTGATCCCGACAAGCCGAAGCTGGTGTTCTTTTTCGACGAGGCGCACGTCCTGTTCTCGGAAGCCCCTCCCGGCCTCGTTCAGAAGATCGAGCAGACGGTGAAGCTGATCCGCTCCAAGGGCATCGGCATCTATTTCGTGACGCAGAACCCGCTGGACGTGCCCGAAAGCGTGCTGGCACAGATGGGCAACCGCATCCAGCACGCGCTGCGCGCCTATACACCGCGCGAACAGAAGGCGGTGGCCACCGCCGCCTCCACCTTCCGGCCCAACCCTGCCTTCAAGACGGAAGAAGCGATTACCCAGCTTGGCAAGGGCGAAGCGCTGGTGTCGGTGCTCGACCTCAAGGGCGTGCCGACCATGGTGGAGCGCACCATGGTGCGCCCACCGTCCTCCCGCATGGGCCCCATCACGCCGGAAGAGCGCCAGAAGATCGTCAGGAACTCGCCGGTCTACGGCAACTACGAGGAAGCCGAGGACCGTGAGTCGGCCTATGAGATCCTGATGAAGCGCGCCGAGGAGCGGAGCGCTGCCGCCGATCAGGCCAAGGCCCAGAAGGAGGCCGACCAGCAGGCGAGGGCCCAGGCCCGCACGCCGACCCGCGAAACCGCAACCGACCGCTTCGTCAAGAACATGGCCAGCACCGCTGGCCGCCAGATCGGCAACATGCTGATCCGGGGGATTCTTGGTGGATTGAAGAAGTGGTGAGTCCGCATCACCCACACCTCCACCTCGCCCGGGCTTGACCCGGGCGTCCTTTTCCGGGCGCCGCAAAGAGGATCGCCGGGTCAAGCCCGGCGAAGGTGAGATGTGATGCGGTGCAGACGCGCCGGCGGTTAGGGGTAGTCCTCCCCCTCAGATGATCTCGTCTTCGTCTGCCAGCGCCACCGCTTCATCCGGGTGCTTACGGATCGTCGCCAGCGGCATGGCGCGGGCGATGTGGAAGACCGCATCGCCGCGGTTCACCAGCGGCAGATTGGTGCGGCCCACGATGATGCCGTCGAACTCCGCAAAGAGCGGCAGCGAGGTCTGGCCGAGCGGGTCGGCGACCACGCCCACCACTTCGCCCTTGCCGACGCGGTCGCCGATGTTGCGGGTCGTGTGCAGGATGCCGCTTTCGGGTGAGCGCACCCAGGAGCTTGCGTCCGAGAACACCGTCTGGCCGACGGGTCGCGAACTGGGCTCCACCATGCCGAGATGCGCCATGACGCGCAGCGTGCCGCGCACCGCGGCGTCGATGGCGCGCTCGTCGAAGCGCAGCGCCTCGCCACCCTCATAGAGCAGCACCTTCACGCCTGCCTCACCTGCCGAAAGCCGCAGCGACCGCTCGCGCAGCTTGGAGATCAGGATGACCGGCGGCGCGAAGGCCTGCGCCATCTTCAGCAGTTCCGGCTCGTCGGGTGCAAGGCGCACCTGCGGCAGGTTGGTGCGGTGAAGGGCGGCCGTATGGAAATCGATGCCATATTGGCTCTTCAGCACCACCTCGCGGAAGAAGATGTCGGCGACGAGGCTTGCGAGCGAGCCACGGTCCGAGCCGGGGAAGCAGCGGTTGAGGTCGCGCCGGTCCGGCATGTAGCGCGTGTGGTTGAGGAAGCCGAAACTGTTGACGATGGGCACGGCCAGCAGCGTGCCGCGCAGAGTCTGCAGCGCCGGGTGGGTGAGGATGCGGCGGATGATCTCGACGCCTTGGATCTCGTCGCCGTGGATGGCGCCGGACAGGAACATGACCGGGCCCCGCGCTTCGCCGTGCACCACGTGCACGGGGAGCGTCACATGGGTGTGGTTGGACAACGTGCTGACGGGCAGGTCCACGGTGATGCGGCGGCCCGGCTGCACGCCCACCTCGCCGATTGAAAACAGCTTCATCCCTTGCCCCGCGTGCGGGTGCGGCCGGGCTTGGCGTGACGCTCGACGAAGCGAATGATGGTCTGGGCCACGTCGACACCCGTGGCCTTCTCGATTCCCTCGAGGCCGGGCGAGGAGTTGACCTCGATCACCGTCGGCCCGTGCGAGGAGCGCAGCATGTCCACACCGGCCACGTTGAGGCCCATGGAGCGCGCCGCCTTGAGCGCGGTTGCCTTCTCCAGCGGTGTCAGCTCGATCATGCTGGCGGAACCGCCGCGGTGCAGGTTGGAGCGGAAGTCGCCCTTCGCACCGCGCCGCTCCATCGCCGCAACGAGGGAACGGCCCACGACGAAGGCGCGGATGTCGCTTCCCTCCGCCTCCTTGATGAATTCCTGCACGAGGATGGCGACATTGGCGCCGTGGAAGGCCTCGACCACCGACTTCGCCGATTTGTGCGTCTCGCTCAATACCACACCGATGCCCTGCGTGCCCTCCAGCAGCTTGATGACGACGGGCGCGCCGCCCACGATGTCGAGCAGGTCGTCGGTGCGCTTCGAATCATGCGCGAAGGCGGTGACCGGAAGCCCCACGCCGTCCCGCGCCAACAGCTGCAGCGAGCGCAGCTTGTCACGCGAGCGGCCGATGGCGACGGACTCGTTCAGCGGATAGACACCCATCATCTCGAACTGGCGCAGCACCGCGAGACCATAAAAGGTGTGCGATGCGCCGATGCGCGGGATCACCGCATCGAAGCCTTCGAGCTTTTCGCCGAGATAGCGCAGCTCCGGCTTCTTCGACGTGATGTTCATGTAGCATTTGAGATAGTCGATCGGCACCATCTCATGGCCGCGCTTTGCCGCCGTCTCGATCAGGCGCTGGTGCGAATAGAGCTTCTGGTTTCGTGTCAGCAGCGCGATCTTCATGGCGACTTGCGTTTCTTCGGTGACAGGATGTTGGTCTTGGTCGGATGCACGAGGAAGTGGGGGCCGAGGCTGCTGCGGCCGATGAGCATGGCGACGCCCATGTCGGTGCGGTCGGTCAGCGTCACGTCGATGCGGAGCGTGATCTTGCCGATCTTCACCTCGGTCTCGACCACGGCGCGGGTCTCGATCTGGCCGTTGGAGCTTTTCACGCGCCGCATGCCCTTGAGCGGCAGCCGGCAGTGGTGATGACGCTTCGGCAGCGGCAGCACGAAATTCACGTGGACGTCGTCGCGCTCGATGTTGGTGGCGTGAAGGGCTGCCGAACGCGCACCGGTGTCGATCTTGGCGGAGAAGGTGCCCACGCCCAGCCGGGGCAGGCTCACCTTCTCCCGCCAGCCGATGATCACCGGCTGGTCGTCGTTGTCGTGCCTTGGCCGCGCCGTCTGCATGACCGCAACTTAGGCCGGGCCAAGCTCTTTAGTCGAGCTTGATCGTCTCGGCGATCTCGATGCCGAAGCCGGAGAGGCCGACGTAGTGGCGGTTGGTGCTGGAGACGAGGCGGATCGAGCTGACGTTCAGGTCGCGCAGGATCTGCGCCCCCAGACCCACGTCGCGCCAGGACTGCTGGCGCTGGGCGGCACTGCCGGTCTTTTCCGCGCCCGCCAGCTGGCCGGCCGGAACGCCCGCCGCACCTTCCTGCAGGTAGACGAGGATGCCGCAGCCCTCGCGCTTGAACACGTCGAACACCTTGTTGAGTGTGGTGCGCTTGCCGAACACGTCCTCGATCACGTTCTCACGGTGGAGGCGCACCGGCACGGCCTTGGCTGCGGAAATGTCGCCGAAGACGAGGGCCAGCTGCTCGACCTGGTCGAAGGGGGTGACGAAGGAATAGCCCTTTGCCTTGCCGATCACCGTTTCCACGTCGAACTGTGCGGTCTGCTCCACCAGGCGCTCGCGGCGCTGGCGATAGGCGATGAGGTCGGCCACCGAAATGATCTTGAAGCCGTGCTCGCGCGCGAAGGCCATGACCTGCGGGCCGCGCTTCACCGAGCCGTCGTCGTTGACGAGCTCGCAGATCACGCCGGCGGGGTGGAGCCCCGCGAGCTTCACGAGGTCGACCGCGGCCTCGGTGTGGCCCGAGCGCATGAGAACGCCGCCGGATTTGGCGACCAGCGGAAAGATATGGCCCGGCCGCACGAAGTCGTCGGCCACCACGTTGCGGTTGGCCAGCGCATGGCAGGTGGCGGCGCGCTCCTTGGCGGAAATGCCGGTGGTGAGGCCTTCCTTGTAGTCGATGGTGACGGTGAAGGCGGTGCCCATCGGCGCATCGTTCAGCGCCACCATGGGGTCGAGCTTCAGGCGCTTGGCGTCTTCCGCCGTGATGGGCGTGCAGACGATGCCGGAGGTGTGGCGCACCATGAAGGCCATCTGCTCCGGGGTGATCTTGGCGGCCGCACCGATCAGGTCGCCCTCGTTCTCGCGGTCATCGTCGTCGACGACGACCACCATTTCACCGGCGGCGATGGCCTTGATGGCATCCTCGACGAGGTCGAGCTTCTGTTCGTTTGGCATCGTCTGGTCTCCAAAATCGGCAGGACGCACCTTGTTGCCCGTGGCGGCGGCAATCTTGTTGGCGAGATCGAGCGAGGGCAGCGCCCCCGCCACAAGCTGCGAGACGCGGCCCTGGGTAATGCCCAGCCGGCGTGCCAGTTCGGATTGCGACGTACCGCTATTAGCGAGCCACTCGGAAAGCTTCATGAGGCCTTATTAGCAAGGCTAATAGGCGGGTGCAAACCCCTTCGCCGGGTTATTCACCCCAGGTCCGCTCCAGAACCCTCATCCAGTTCTCCGAGCACAGCTTGCGGGCGAGCTTTTCGCCGTAACCATGGGCTGACATCGCCTCGACCAGCCGGGGCAGGCCGGTCACGTCGGCGATCTGCGAGGGGATTCGCGCGCCGTCGAAGTCGGAGCCGAGGCCCACATGGTCCTCGCCGGCCATCTTCATCAGGTGGTCGAGGTGGCGGAGCATGGTGTCCAGCCCGTTCTCGCTCTGCCAGCGGCCGTCGGCGCGCAGGAAGCCATTGGCGAAGTTCAGCCCCACCATGCCGCCGGTCTTGCCGATGGTCTTCAGCTGGTCGTCGGTCAGGTTGCGCGAGGAGGCGCACAGCGCGTGGGCGTTGGAATGGGTGGCGACGATGGGGGCGTTCGAGTGCTGCGCCACGTCCCAGAAGCCCTTCTCGTTCAGGTGGGAGACGTCCACCATGATCTTGAGCTCGTTGCAGCGCCGGACCAGCGCCTTGCCGGCCTCGGTGAGGCCGGGGCCGGTATCAGGCGAGGACGGAAATCGGAACGGCACGCCATGGCCGAAGACATTGTCACGGCTCCAGACGAGGCCGAGCGAGCGCAGGCCCGCCTGGTGCAGGACGTCGAGCGACTTCAGTTCGGGATCGATGGCTTCCGCCCCCTCGATGTGGAAGATCGCGGCGACCTGCCCCGCGGCGGCGGCCTCGCGCAGCTCCGCAACCGTGCGGCACACCTTGAAGCGCCCTTCCGAGCGCTCCTCGATGCGGAACAGGATGGAGGCCATGCCGACGGTGGCGTGGAGTGCACCCACCTGGCCCACCTGGTTGGCGGGCGGCGGGTTCATGTCCTCGTCGTCATCGAGGTCGGCATCTTCGGGGCTCGGCGCGAAGATGGCGAAGAATCCGCCCTGGAAACCACCCTTGATCATGCGCGGCAGGTCGAGATGGCCCTGGTTGTCGCCATTGAGGAAATCGGCGACCGGGTCGCCCTGCTTCTTGCTCCACAGGCGGAGCAGCACGTCATTGTGGCCGTCGAACACAGGAACCAAGATCTCACCCCTCATTACGGAAACGGCCGGGCGAAACCCGGCCGTTCGTTGTTTCACACTGTATCAGGCGATCACGCCTTGGAGAACATCTCGTCGACGTAGTCCCAGTTGACCAGGTTGTCGACGAAGGCCTCGAGATACTTGGGGCGCAGGTTGCGATAGTCGATGTAGTAGCTGTGCTCCCACACGTCGCAGCCGAGGATGGGCGAGGCGCCGTGCATCAGCGGGTTCTCGCCGTTCGGCGTCTTCATGATGACGAGCTTGCCATCCTTCTTCGCGATCCACGCCCAGCCGGAGCCGAACTGCGTGACGCCGGCCTGGATGAAGTCGGTGCGCATCTTGTCATAGCCGCCGAGGTCGGCGTCGATGGCTGCCTGCAGCTTGGCGGGGATCTTCTTGCCGCCGCCGTTGGGCTTCATCCAGTTCCAGAAATGGAGGTGATTGTAGTGCTGGCCCACATTGTTCACGAGCGGGGCGATCTTGTCGGCATAGGCGACCTTGCAGATCTCCTCGATCGACTTGTCGGCCAGCGGGCTGTCCTTCAGCGCGGCGTTGCCGTTGGTCACGTAAGCCATGTGGTGCTTGTCGTGGTGGTACTCGAGCGTCTCCTTGGACATGTAGGGGCCGAGCGCATCATAGGCATAGGGCAGGGCGGGCAGTTCGAGAGCCATTGTCGTTCCTCCTAAAAGCTGTCGGCACTATCTAGTCCGTGCCGCTTGAACGTGCAAGGAACCCCGCTAGGATCAGTGCCGCGAGGTGAATTCATGTCAAAACCGCAGATCATCCACTTCGACCGCGATGCGCCGATGGTGCCCTGGGAGGATTTCCCGGCCGAGGAGATCATTTCGGGAACCCGCAAGCACAACGGCGTCACGCTGTTCGAGGACAAGGCGCGCGGGCTCACCGCCGGCGTCTGGGAACAGGGCGCGAACGAAAGCCGCTGGATCGACTATCCGGTGAACGAGTTCATGACGGTGCTGGAAGGCGAGGTGGTGATCGTCGAGGAGGACCGCACCGTCTCCATCAAGGCGGGCGAGAGCTTCATCATCCCCAAGGGCCTGCGCTGCCGCTGGACGCAGCCTGGCCACGTGAAGAAGTTCTTCGTCATCTTCGAGGATGCCTCGGGGCTGAAGAACGAGGGCCCGCTGCGCACGATCAAGATCGATCCTGCGGTGCCCCTCGCTCCCGCGACGCCGCCTGCGGCCGCCATGTTGCTGTCACCTGTTCCCGTGCAGCACGCGCATGACTATTTCCAGGACGCGACCGGCCAGCTGAGCATCGGCGTGTGGGACACCACCGGCTACCACCGCAAGCTCATCGACTTCCCGCGCCACGAACTGATGTGCCTGCTGGAGGGCAGCGTCGAGTTCGAGGACGATCAGGGCGTGAAGCAGCGCTTTTCCGCAGGTGACACCTTCTTCGTGCCGCTGGGCACGCCGAACAGCTGGAAGTCGGAAGGGTACCTGAGGAAGATCTTCGTGATCTTCCAGCCGAAGGGTTAGGCAACGCATTCCTCCAACTGCCTTCGCCGGGATGACGGTTGTGAGAGTGGGTGGCCGTCATCCGAGAGGAGATAGCACCTTCTCCATGAACACGCTGTTCGGATCATTAGCCGGGTAATCGCCGAATGCGCCGCGATCGGCGTAACCGAGGCGGCGATAGAGGCCCAGCGATTCCGGCTGGTGGATGCCCGTCTCGAGCCGGGCGATCATTCGCCCGTTCGCCACGGCCTCCGCCTCGATCCGCTGCATGATGAGCTTCGCAAGGCCCAGCCCACGTGCCGCGGGCGTCACGTAGATGCGCTTCACCTCGGCATAGTCTTCATGCAGCCAGCAGCCGCCGATGGCCAGCACCTCCGGCCCGCGATGGGCGGCGAAGAAGCGCATCTCGGGCTGGCGCAGGGTTTCGATGTCGAGCAGGTGATTGCTCTCGGCCGGATAGAGCGGCACGAGATAGGCGTCGAGTTCCTCCACCATCGCCCGAACCGGCGGGTGGGCCGGGTCGGCGATGGTGATGAGGACAGTCGTCACTGGAAGGCCTGGAGGCCGGTCTGGGCGCGGCCCAGGATCAGCGCGTGCACGTCATGGGTACCCTCATAGGTGTTCACCGTCTCGAGGTTCACCATGTGGCGGATGACGTGATACTCTTCCGAGATGCCGTTGCCGCCGTGCATGTCGCGCGCCATGCGGGCGATCTCCAGCGACTTGCCGCAATTGTTGCGCTTCATCAGCGAAATGGCCGGCGGCGCCACGGTGCCGCGCTCGAGGCCGCGGCCCAGTGCCATGCAGCCCTGCAGGCCGAGCGCGATTTCGGTCTGCATGTCGGCCAGCTTCTTCTGCACGAGCTGCGTTGCCGCCAGCGGCTTGCCGAATTGCTTGCGGTCCAGCGTGTACTGGCGGGCGCGGTGCCAGCAGTCTTCCGCCGCACCCATGACGCCCCAGGCGATGCCATAGCGCGCCTTGTTGAGGCAGCCGAAGGGGCCGCCGAGGCCCTTGGCATTGGGCAGCAGGTTGGCGTCCGGCACTTCCACATTGTCGAGCACGATCTCGCCGGTGATCGAAGCGCGGAGCGAAATCTTGCCCTCGATGGTGGGCGTCGAGAAGCCCTTCATGCCGCGCTCGACGATGAAGCCGCGGATCACGCCGTCCTCGGTCTTGCCCCAGACCACCGCAACATCGGCGATGGGCGAGTTGGAGATCCACATCTTGGCGCCGTTCAGCACGTAGCCGCCGTCGACCTTCTTCGCACGGGTCTTCATGCCGCCCGGATCGGAGCCCGCATCGGGCTCGGTGAGGCCGAAGCAGCCGACCCATTCGCCGGTGGCGAGCTTGGGAAGGTACTTCTTCTTCTGCGCGTCCGAGCCATAGGCCTCGATCGGGTGCATGACGAGCGAGTTCTGGACGCTCATGGCGGAGCGGTAGCCAGAGTCGACGCGCTCGACCTCGCGGGCAACGAGGCCATAGGCGACATAGCCGAGGCCGGAGCCGCCGAACTCGGTCGAGGTCATCACGCCGAGGAAGCCCATCTCGCCCATCTCGTTCATGATCTCGCGGTCGAAGCGCTCGTCGCGGAAGGCGGATTTCACACGCGGCAGCAGCTTGTCCTGCGCGAAGGCGCGGGCGGCGTCACGGATCATGCGTTCTTCGTCGGTGAGCTGGGATTCGAGGTCGAGCGGGTCTTCCCAGTTGAATTCGGCAGCGGCCATAAGAAACTCCCTTTTCTGGCGGCCTAGAGAGCAACGCCGGATGAAATTGTCAATTCGGCGAAATGACGGAGGCCGATGCGCTCAGCGCACAAGTGACGACAGCGCCTTGAATTCCGCCGTCCCAGCCTGGCCGAGGAGCTCGAAGACCACCATTTCGGTGTTCACCACCTGCACGCCGTGCTGGCGCATGCGCTCCAAAGCAAGGTTGTGGGATGCAGGCGCGCGCGAGGCCATCGCATCGGCCACCGCCAGCACGCCGAAGCCCGCGGCGGAAAGGTCCGCCGCCGTCTGCATCACGCAGACATGGGCCTCGATGCCGGCCAGGATGACCAGCGGGCGGCCCGCTTCGTGATGCACGATCAGGTGGTCCTTCAGCCCCTGGTCGCGCCAGCAGGAGAAGGCGAGCTTTTCGAAAACCGGCGCATGGCCGATCTCGGCCGCGAGGCCCGGCACGGTGCGGCCCAGCCCCCTGGGGTACTGCTCGGAGACAGTGACGGGCACGGAGAGCAGCTTCGCCGCCTTGAGCAGGATGGCACAGCGCGCCTCCGCCTCCTCGCCTCCGGTCATGGCCGGCAGCAGGCGCTCCTGCATGTCGACGAGGAGCAGGGTGGATTTCGCGGCGTCGACCAGCATCGACAAGTCTCCCTCATATCTCTCGTCCCCTCCCCCTTGCGGGGAGGGGCAGGGGTGGGGGTGAAGCCGGAGGCCGAACTCATGCGCCCGTCACCCGGCGCTACCGCCCACCCTTGATCCCTCCCCACAGGGGGGAGGGAAATTCGGCCCGTTAGGCCAGCCCTGCCACCTTCAGCCCGAAGGCATAGACGAAGGCCACTTCCTTCAGCCGGTCGAAGCGGCCGGATGCACCGCCGTGGCCCGCCCCCATGTTGGTCTTGAACAGCAGCAGGTTGTCGTCCGTCTTCAGTTCACGCAGGCGCGCCACCCATTTGGCGGGCTCCCAGTAGGTGACGCGCGGGTCGGTGAGGCCGCCCACGGCGAGGATGTTCGGATAGGCCTTGGCCTCCACCCGGTCATAGGGCGAATAGGCCATGATGTTCTCATAGGCCTCCTTGCTCTCGATCGGGTTGCCCCATTCGGGCCATTCGGGCGGCGTCAGCGGCAGCGTGTCGTCGAGCATGGTGGTGAGCACGTCGACGAAGGGCACCTCCGCCACGACGCCGCGGAACAGGTCCGGGGCCATGTTGGTGACGGCCCCCATCAGCATGCCGCCGGCGGAGCCGCCCTGCGCCACGATGTTGCCCTTGCGCGTGAAGCCTTCCCTGATGAGGAATTCGCCGACCGAGATGAAGTCGCGGAAGCTGTTCTGCTTCTGCTCCATCTTGCCGTCCTTGTACCAGCGCCGGCCCTTCTCCTGCCCGCCGCGGATATGCGCGGTGGCATAGATGAAGCCGCGGTCGACGAGCGACAGGATGTTGGTGTTGAAGCCTGCCGGCAGCGAGATGCCGTAGGACCCGTAGCCATAGAGCCAGAGCGGCGCGGAGCCGTCGAGCTTCGTGGCCTTGCGATAGAGCAGGGTGACGGGGATCATCTCGCCGTCATGCGCGGGGGCCATCAGGCGGCGGGTGACGTATTGCGACGGGTCATGGCCGCTCGGCACCGCCTGGGTCTTCCTCAGCACGCGGCTGCGGGTCTTCATGTCATAGTCGAAGACCTGTGCCGGTGTGGTGGGCGAGGAATAGGTGAAGCGCAGCGTGTCGGTGTCGAACTCGCGCATCTCGCCGAAGCCCAGCGAATAGGCCTCCTCGTCGAAGGCGATGGCGTGCTCCTCGCCCGTCTGCATGTTGCGCACCACGATGCGCGGCAGGGCGTTCTCGCGCTCCATGCGGATCAGCCAGTCCTTCAGCACGATATAGCTGACGATGAAGACGCCCGGCCGGTGCGGGATCAGGTCCTGCCAGTTCTCCTTGCGTGGATCGGAAACCGGCGCGGTGACGAGCTTGTAGTCCTCCGCACCCCCCTCGTTCGTCTTGATGATGAACTGGTCGGCGCGGTGCGCGATGTCATATTCGATGCCTTCGACGCGCGGGGCGACGAGGCGGGGCTTTTCGTCCGGCGTCTCGGCGTCGATCAGCCAGATCTCGGAGGTGTCATGATCGTGGATGTCGATGGTGATCCATTTTTCTGAATTGGTCTTGCCCACGCCGGTGAACTTGCCGCTGTCCTTTTCCTCGTAGACGAGCGTGTCGGCCGATTGCTCCGTACCCAGAACATGTCGGAACGTCTTCAGCGGCCGGTGGTTCTCGTCCTGCAGCGTGTAGAAGAAGCTCCGGCCGTCGGCGGCCCATGTGGCCTCGCCGGCGGTCTTGTGCAGGACGTCGCCGTGCTCGGCGCCGGTCGCCGCATCGCGCACGTGGAGTTCATAGAACTCCGAGCCGTTGCCGTCGAAGGACCAGGCGATGAGAGTCTGGTCCGGCGACAGGTCGATGCCGCCGAAGCGGAAATATTCCCGGCCCTTGGCCAAGGCGTTGCCGTCCAGGAGAAGCTGCTCCGGGCCATCCTGCCCGCGGGGCTTGCGGCAATAGCGCGGGTGCTGGCCGCCGGTGACATAGCTGGAATAGTAATCCCACGCGCCATCGGGTGCGGGCACGGAGGAATCGTCCTCCTTGATGCGGCCCTTCATCTCGGCGAAGAGCTTTTCCTGCAGCGCCACCGTGTCGGCCATGACGGCCTCGTGATAGGCGTTCTCGCCCTCGAGGAAGGCGCGGATCTCCTGGGGCAGCACGGAGGGATCATGCATCACTTCCTGCCAGTTCGGCGCTTTCAGCCAGTGATAGTCGTCGCGCTTCTCGTAGCCATGCCACGTCTCGACGCGCGGGCGCTTCTCCGCCCGCGGCGGCTTCGGGATATTCGTCATGATCAGGCTTTCTCGTCCGGTTTGAAGCTCATCGCCACGCCGTTCATGCAGTAGCGCAGGCCCGTGGGCTTCGGCCCGTCCGGGAAGACGTGGCCCAGGTGCCCGCCGCAATCGGCGCAATGAACTTCGGTGCGTTTCATGAACCAGGACCGGTCCTCCGAGGTGCCGACCGCATCGTCGCTGATGGGCGCATAGAAGCTCGGCCAGCCGGTGCCGGACTCATACTTGGTGCCGGAGGCGAAGAGCTCCTTGCCGCAACCGGCGCAGGTGAACACGCCCTTGCGCTTCTCCATGTTGAGGGGGCTCGTCCCGGCCCGTTCGGTGCCATGCTCGCGCAGCACGCGGTAGGCCTCGGGTGACAGGGTCTGACGCCACTCGGCGTCGGTCTTTTCGATCTTGGTCATGTGGGGCTCTCTTTCACCCAGCAATGTGGGGGATCGGGGATGAAATGTGAAGCGCCACCCGGCACTTCGCGACAAGGTGAAAGCTTTGGTTAAGCATGGCAGGCGGGGCACCTGCCTGATTTATTCCAAAACCTATCGTTTTAATCAAATCCTCAAAATGTCGGCGCCTGAATGCCGGCCAAGAGGAACCCGATGCCGCTCGACGCGCCGACGCCTGCCGCAGACACCGCCCCGCCCAGTGGCACGGCGGGCTCCTTCCGGCTGCTCACCGCGCGGCTGAAGCGCCTGATCCCTGCCGACCTGCCTGAACCCGCGGTGGACGTGCCGCCGGAGCCGCCTGCCGCCGTGAGCGTTCCGCCGCCCGAACCGGGTGCTGCGGTTGAAGCGCTCATCGACATCATCTGGGGAGCCGTCGGCATGCCGCCGCAGGAACGCAGCATGGCGGGCGACGCCTTGCTGCTGCTGCTGCCCCGGCTGTCGCGGAGGGAACTGGCAAGCCTGGCGGAGCGCGTCGCCGCGCTGGACCAGCCGCCGCCGCTTCTGGTGTCGCGGCTGGTCAACGACCCGCGGCCCGAGATCGGCGGCGTCGTTCTCGAACGGATCGGCCTCATGGATACCGCCGACCTGTTGGCAGCCTGCGAGGGCGATGCCGAGAAGCTGCGGCTGGTGGCCCGCCGCCGCCACGTGCCGCCTGCCGTGTCGGACAGGCTGGTCGAGGCCGGCGACCTGCTGAGCCTGCTGGCCCTGCTGCGCAATCCTGGTGCGGAGATTTCCTTCCACGCCTATTTGCGGCTGTCGCAGATGGCGGGCGAGCATCCTGGCCTGCAGGCGCCGCTGGCCCTGCGCACCGACCTGCCGCTGGCCGTGGCGCTGGACCTGCTGTGGCGGCTGCCGCCCGAACTGCGCCGCATCATTCTCGCGCGCTTCCTGACCGACTCGGTGACGCTTGGCCGCATCCTGTCGCTGGCGCAGGCGAGCACCGGCAGGGCGGCAGCCCCTGCGGATGTGGAGAGGGCCCTCGCGCCGCTGCTCGCCGGCGAGGCCGAAGAGGCGGCGCACCGGCTGGCGGCCGTGGCGGGAATTGATCCCCGCACGGTCGCGCGCATCTTCTCCGACGCGCAGGGTGAAGCGCTGGTGGTGCTGCTGAAGGCGCTGGGCCTCGGCCGCGCGCGCTGCGACACGGTGCTCCATCAGATGCGCACGGCGACCGGCTTGCTGCGCGAGGACCGGCCAGCGGAGGAACTGAAGGCGGTGTTCGACGGACTGTCCTTCACCAAGGCCCGTGTGCTGCTGACCTACTGGGACTGGTTCACGCGCCAGGCCGGGCCCTATGCGCCAGCGGCCGGGCCGGGCCTTGTTGAAGCCCAGTCTCTCGCCTAAACAGGCTTGCGCACGCCGAGGAGAGTCTGCCGCTCATGGAAAACAAGCCCACGCTCATCGAACTGGCATCACAAATCGTGGCTGCCTATGTCGGGCGCAATGCCGTCGAGCAGGCGGACCTGCCGAAGCTGATCACCGACGTGCACAAGGCACTCGAGCAGGTGGCGGGGCCGACCGGCCGCAGGGAAGACGGCAGCGAGCCGAAGCCGCCGGTGAGCATCAGGAAGTCGATCACCCCGGACTATCTGATCTGCCTCGAGGACGGCAAGAAGTTCAAGTCGCTGAAGCGCCACCTGCGCACGCACTTCAACCTCACGCCGGAGCAGTATCGCGAGAAGTGGGGCCTGCCTGCCGACTATCCGATGGTCGCGCCCAACTATGCAAATTCGCGCTCCAACCTGGCGAAGAACATGGGTCTGGGCCAGCGCAAGGGGCGCTGACAGCCTGCCTCAAAGATTTTAATCCGCCTGACTCTTGCGGATCAGCCGTTCACGATTCATAAACGACTCGTTGGGCAAGGGCATCGATTCGCAAGGGGCGGCGTTGGCGACAGGTTCAGTCAACATAGCGTTCAGGGCACAGCTGGTGGTGCCGGAGCAACGGCAGCTGTATGATTACTGGCTGTCCCGTGCCGGGCAGGGGACGCTTCCCACCCGGGCCGACATCAATCCGGCTCACATTCCGCGGCTTCTTCCCTTCCTCAGCCTCATCGACGTCGGGCATTCGCTCGAAGTGTCACGCATCAGGCTGGCGGGAACCAGGCTGCGTGACGTGTTCGACCGCGAGATCACCGGGCTCAGCATCGACGACCTCGACCTCGGCCCGAAGCGCGACTACTGGCTGACCGCCTACCGCCACACCGCGATCGACGGCAAGCCAACCCAGGGGATCGTGCGCGGGCCCAGGGTGAACAAGGAACACCTGGTGCAATACTGGATCCGCCTGCCGCTCGCGGCGGCGGACGGTTCCGGCATCCGCATGATCCTGGGGCTGGATTACTTCCTCTCGGGCCTCGAGGACGAACAGCGCCAGGCGAGTGCCGGCTGACGGGGCGCCTATCCCACTGTAGGAATTCACAGAAAACTAGGCCTTGATTCCTTGGCGAGGAAATCCTATCTTGCAACCCTTGATAGGAGATCGCCCCATGCGCCAGACCGTCCCCGCACCAGCCGCCCTCGCCACCCCTGTCTTCAACGATGCCGAAAGCCCGCTCACCTGGCTGCGCGCGCGGCGCGGCAGGGACGGCAAGCCGCTGATCTCCGAAGCGCAATATCTCGCGGGCGAACGGCTGCGCATGGACTTCGAGCGTGCCATGCTGGCCCGCCGCACCACGCTCAACTGGGACCTCGCGGGGACCGGCGCATCCGGCGCAAACACCTCGGCGGAACTCAGCGACGGTGCCATCGCGGCCCGCCGGCGCTATCACGATGCGCTCGACAGCGTTGGCCCGGAGTTGGCCTCCATGCTGGCGCAGGTGTGCTGCCTGTCCGCCGGAATCGAGCAGGCCGAGCGCGTGCTGGAACTTCCCGCCCGCAGCGGCCGCGCCGTTCTGGGCCTCGCCCTCACCGCGCTCGCCCGCCACTATGGCCTGGCGGAGGCCGTGCGCCGCGACGGCATCACCGGCTGGGGGCTCGATGGTTACCGGCCGTCGCTCAACCGGGGGAGGGGCTAGTGGTGCAGCGCCGCGTGGGCGTCGGACTTGATGCGCTGGATCATCGAAGCGAAGCCGTTGGAGCGCTGCTGGGTGAGGTGGCCCGCCAGGCCGAGCTTGCCCAGGATCTCGCCGGCATCGGTGGCGAGGATCTGGCGCGCCGGCTTTCCGGAATAGATCATGAAGGCAATGGCGATGAGGCCCTTGACGATCAGCGCATCGCTGTCGCCGAGGAAGCTCACCACCGGATCATCCGCGGGGCCGCTGACCGCGGAGGTGATCCACACCTGGCTGGCGCAGCCGCGCACCTTGTTTTCGGCCGTGTGGTCGGCCTCGGGCAGCGGCGGCAGGTCGCGGCCAAGCTCGATCACGTGGCGGTAGCGGTCCTCCCAGTCATCCATGACTTCGAAGTCGGCGAGGAGATCGTCAATGGCGGTCAAGGCTTTGCGCTTTCCCTGTTGCGCGCCTCAGATAGGCTGCGCCGGGCCGAAGCTCAACCTTCTTTCGCCGGCCCGCGCCATGGCGGAACCAGATCGTCGAGGCCGAGGGTGGATTGCCCCGTCGGTTCATCCGTTGCGGCGGCCGGCCAGTCCCCCTCGACCGTGACCGTGGAGAAGGGGCCCGTCGCGGGGGCCTTGGCGGGCGAACCGTCCCAGGCCCAGCCCCACAGCAGCGAGGCGGAATAAAGCAGCTTGCCCTCGAGCTTGCCGCCGAGATAGCTCGCAACACCGCACACCTCAGGCTGGCGGGTGCAGAAGGACCAGGCATCCGAGGCAGCCGAGCCGGCCGAGCTCAGCACATCGATGGTGGAGGGTTGCCCAGGATCAGTTCCCTTCGCCAGCTCCTCAGGCGGCGAGGGCAGGAACAGCCCTGCGGCACCCAGCAAGATGATCGTTCGAAAAAGACGCATTCCCAGCCTTGTTTCCCGGTCTTTGCGCTGGCTTAGCACCCGAGTGTTGACCGGGGTTGAAAAGGTTCGGCTTATTTTACGTTAAGAAGTGTTCCGCCACGCGAGTGCCGGAAAGGCCGCGTTAACCTCGTCGGGTGCAAGTTTCAGCTTCGCGGGAACAGCGGGATGAAAGTGAAGTCAGGTCGGCGTCATGCGTGAAAAGGTGGAGAAGCAGGGCCGCAGGCTCAGGGTCGTGCCGCTTGCCGCATGGACGCTGACGGGCATCATGTCCGCCGCCATCGCCGGCAATGCACTGTTCTGGCAGGCGGCGCCGGAGCGCCTTGCCCAGGCGAGCGTCGATCCCGTCGCCGAAATTCCGGGCGATCTTGCACCCACCGGCGCGCGCACCATCCAGCTCAAGTTCGACCCCGTCGTCGAGGCCGTGCAGCGCGAGCTGATGTCGGCTGGTTATTACAAGGGCCCCGTCGACGGCGTGAACGGCCGCAAGACCCGGCAGGCGGTTTCCGCCTACCAGCAGGCGATGGGCCTCGAGCCGGACGGCAACGCCACGAGCGACCTGGCGGAGCACATCCGCTTCACCCGCGAGGTTTCCGAGGCCTCGCTTTTCACCGGCACCGTGGCGGCCGCGCCCGATGCCGAGCAGCGCGCCGCCATCCGCCGCGTGCAGACCGGGCTTGCCGAGCTGGCCTACAGCCCGGGCGAGATCAACGGCGAACTGACGCGCGAAACGCGTGACGCCATCATCGCCTTCCAGCGTGACCACAAATTGCCGGAAACCGGCGAGGTGACCGACGATCTCATCGCCGAACTCGCCAAGGTGACCGGCCAGTCCGAAGCCGCCGTGCAGTAGGCCGTTGCGACTCAAATCCGCGATCTGGGTTTCCGCCTTCCTCCGCCGCTGCATGGTGGAGGGCATCTTCGGTGCCGTTCTGCGCAAGGGTGCGGAGGAGGCGGGTGCGGTCCATGTGATTGTCAATCATCTCGACGGCACATGCCACCTCTTCGGCCCCGCGCCGGGTGGCTCATATGACGAGATGGGCGAGCGGCGCTGGATCATCGAGGCCGCGCCGCCGCAGACACCAGCCGATGCGATGGCGCTTCTCGAGCGCCGCCTGCGCTTCGATCCGGACCTCTGGATTGTGGAAGTGGAGGACCGCAAGGGCGTGGCAGGGCTCGGCGCAACCGCTTAAGAGCTTGTTAACCATGTTGCGCAAGTTTGAGCGCATGGAGTGGTTCGCAACTCGAAGGCAGTGCCATGCAAGCCCGTCGTAACAGCGCCGTCATCGCATTCCCCCTCGACCGGGTTCGCCCGGCAGGCGGTGAAACCAGTGGCGCCAGCGCCGAGGTACTGATCTTCACCGGCGTTCGCATCGAACGCATGTATGACCTGGCCGAGCGCCTGCCGTCGGCCCGCACGGGCTATGTCTCCAACGCGCGCATGGACGTCGACTTCTGGTGAGCGTGGCGGTTTCGCAAGCTCGCTCCACGTGCATTCACCGTCGCCGGGCTTGACCCGGCGCTCCGTCTTGATCGCATGAAGAAGATGCCCCGGTCGAGCCGGGGCAAGGTGGACGTTTCGGTTGACGATTGCTGAAACGATCAGTGCACGGATCAATCAGCCTTCGCCCAGGGGCTTCGCCGTGCAGCGCGAGCGGCCGATCTGTTCGGCCGCAAGGTTCCGCAGGCCGATCTCCGGCGTGGGATACCATACGACCGCGAGCCCGCGGGGCTCGGGCGAGGTGACGGTCCATCCCGAGTCGATCTCGGCGATGGCTTCCTTTTCGGTGGCCTTGATGACCTGCTCGATGAGGCCCGGCGCGCGCGACAGGCTGACGGTGAAGCTGTTGGCGCCCGACTGTCGGTTGTTCACCGAATAAATGGCCTCGGCCTTGTCGGTGTAGATGGTGGTGATCCACAGGCCATCCGGCAGGTCGGCGGCGAAGCTCACGTCGCCATTCGCCACGTCGAAGACGCAGACGCCGGTGACGCCGAAACGCGGAAGGCCCGGAAACAGCTTCGCCTGTTCCTGCGGGGAGAGGATGAAGAAGCTGTTGCGGCCGTGCGCCTCCGCCAGCCTGACAACCTCGCGCGAGAACCACCAGCCGGGCACGAACAGCGCGAAGGCCGTATGGGCCACGACACCCGCCACCAAGGCCACCAGAAGCCAGAACAGATGCTTCTTCATGAGCAGGCCCCGCGCTTGACGCTGAAGGGCGGTTCCACCGGCCTGGCGCTCGCCGCAAGGACCGAATAGATGAGCGTGAAGCGCCGCCGCTCCGAAGGAACCTTCAGCCAGTTGCCGGGTTGCGGCACGGTGGCTGCGGCAATCCGAATGCTGCCGTCGGCCTCGCGCACCGTGGTGTCGCTGTCGGCCGTGGCCTGGAAGGCCGCACTCGCCGCACCGTTTTCGACGATGCCGATGCTCCACCAGCGTGGCAGCGGGCCGGTGGAGGTGATGAGATAGCTGCAGCCGCCGGTCAGCGGCTGGCCGTCCACGTCATGATCGGCGGTGGCTTCGCCCAATTGGCTGGGTGCGGGCGGCAGCCGGCCTTCGAGCAGATAGTGAGCGCGCACGTAGAAGGCATCGGGCCCTGCCATGGCGGCGGAACGGCTCTGCCACGGCTCATCCGCGGCGACAGTCTCGACGCCGGCCGACTGGATGAGCGTGAACGCGCTGAAGCATCCGGCGGCGATGCCGGACGCGACATAGATGGTGGCCCAGATGAATCGCCGCATGGGTCAGAAGATACTGTCGAAGAGAGTCTTTTTCTTCTTCTTCTTTTTCTTCTTCTTCGGTTCGTCGGCCTGGATCGGGTCCTCCTCACCGCCGAAGATCTTTTCGACGAAGTTACGTTTGCGCGCCTTGGACGTCGGCTCCTCGACATTGGCCTTGGGCAGCACCAGCGCCTCCTGCGTCCGGGCGGCAGGCTTGGCCGCAGCTGCGGCGGCTGCGGCGGCCGCTGCGGCCGCCGGCGGCGTTGCCTCGAACAGATCGAACATGCCGTTGAGCACGCCGTTGACGTCGCCCGTTGCGGCGGCGGCCTGCTGGCTCTCGGTGTCGGCACCCTGGGCCTGGTCGGTCTCGTCGGACACCGCTTCCGGCGCCAGCGGCTGCGGCGCCTGGGCGGCCGCGACCGCATAGGTCTCGTCGTAGGGCACGCCGGCGAAGCCCACGGGCTGCAGCCCGCGCTCGGCCTCCATCATGATGCGCTTCCACACGGGCGCCGGAATGAGGCCGCCGGTCACTTCCTTCATGGGTGTGAAGTCGTCGTTGCCCACCCAGACGCCCGCCACGTTGTTGCCGGTGAAGCCAACGTACCAGGCATCGCGATAGCCCTGGTTGGTGCCGGTCTTGCCGGCGGCGGGTTCGAAGGCGAGGTCGGCGCGGCGCCCCGTGCCCTGGCGCACCACGGCGTTGAGCATGGTGTTGAGCTCCGCCACCGTCTCCTCCGGGAAGACGCGCTTCGGCAGGGCCTCGGCCGTGGCGTCGCGGCTGCGCTCGTAGAGCACGTCGCCGTTGGAGCGGCGGACCTCGAGCACGGTGTAGGGCTTGGCCGCGAGGCCGCCTGAGGCGAAGCTCACGTAGCCTGTCGTCAGGTCCATCAGCGAGAGCGCGCTGGTGCCCAGCACCATCGGCGCCCAGGTCTCGAGCTGGCCCTTGATGCCGGCGAGGTGCGCCGTGTCGATGATGGCGGTGCGGCCGATGTCGATCATCAGCTTCACCGGGATCGAGTTGTAGGAATGGGCCAGTGCATTGGTGAGCGTGGTGCGCCCGGCATATTTGCCGGTGTAGTTGCGCGGTGCCCAGTTGCCCACGGCCACCGGGCCGTCGACCACCGTGTCGCTCGGCTTGTAGCCCTTGAGCAGGGCGGCCATGTAGACGAAGGGCTTGAACGACGAGCCCGACTGGCGCAGCGCATCGGTGGCGCGGTTGAACTGGCTGGTCTCGTAGTCCGTGCCGCCGACGATGGCACGCACCGCGCCGTCGGTGGCCATCACAACGGCGGCGGCCTGGGTGAGGTGATAGGGCTCGCGCGCGGCCGCCACTTCCTCGTTGACGATGGCCTGGGCCGCGGTCTGGAGCGGCAGGTTGATGGTGGTCTTCACCTCCAGCACATAATCGCCCGTGATGCCCTTCTGGTCGATGAGCGCCATGGTGTCGCGGTAGGCGAAGTCGAGGAACCAGTTGGGGCTGTCGGAAATGCGCTGCTCGATGGGCGTCGCCGGCTCGCGCCGGGCCTCGAGGAGCTCGCCCTGGGTGATGAAGCCCGCGTCCAGCATGCGGTAGAGCACCGTGTTGGCGCGCGCCCTGGCGAGGTCGATGTTGTTGTGCGGGGCATATTTGGTGGGCGCCTTGAACAGGCCCGCCATCATGGCCGCTTCCGGCAGCGTGATGTCGCGCACCGACTTGCCGAAATAGAACTGCGAGGCCGCCTCGATGCCATAGGCGCCGCCGCCGAGGTAGGAACGGTCGAGATAGAGCTTGAGGATTTCCTCCTTGGAGAGGCGCGCCTCGATCCACAGCGACAGGAAGGCCTCGTGCACCTTGCGCCGGATGGTGCGCTCCGGCGAGAGGAACAGGTTCTTCGCCACCTGCTGGGTGAGCGACGAGCCGCCCTGCACCACGTCGTTGGCGCGGGCATTCTGGATGATGGCGCGGAAGGTGCCGATCACGTCGACGCCGAAATGCTCGAAGAAGCGGGCGTCCTCGGTGGCCAGCACCGCCTTGATCATGTAGGGCGGAATGTCGGCCAGCGGGATGGCGTCGTCCTGGCGGATGCCGCGTCGGCCGATGATCTCGCCCTCGGCATCGGTGAAGGTCACGGCATATTCGCGGCCGCGGTTCCACACATCGCCGGTGCCCGAGAAGGGCGGCAGCGCATAGGCCAGTAGCAGGAAGCAGAGCATCACCCCGAAGGTGAGGCCGTCGTCGAGGAGGTCGATGAAAACGCGCCGGATGCCCCTCAGGCGGAAGCGTTCGAGGAAGCTGCGATAGGCCGAATGGGACCGCTTCAGGAAGTCCCACGTCTCGAACACGGCGGTGCTGACGATGCCGTCGGCCCGCCAGAGTCTTCCGGACAGGGATTCATGCGATGGAAGTTTCGACACGCTTCAGACCGACCTCGAGGCTTGCCGCCGATTACGCGGCGATTGTGACGAAAACGCGCCGCCCCAACCGCAACGGGAAGAAAGCTACCAACAGGACCCGGATCATGCCAGCACAAGGTTGACTTTCGGTGTGGGTTCCATGCCATTGGGCGCCATGACCGACACTGCCCCCTTCTGGAAGACCAAGTCCCTCGCCGAGATGACCCGCGCGGAGTGGGAATCACTCTGCGACGGCTGCGGCCGCTGCTGCCTGAACAAGCTGGAGGACGAGGACACGGGGCAGTTCCTCTACACGCGGGCCGCGTGCAAGCTGCTGGATCTCGAGACCTGCCGCTGCACCGATTACCCAAACCGGCAGGCCAAGGTGCCGGACTGCGTGCAGCTCACGCCTAACAACGTGGGCTCGCTGGGCTGGCTGCCCGCCACCTGCGCCTACCGGCTGCTGGACGAGGGCCGGAAGCTTCCCTGGTGGCACCCGCTGGTGTCGGGCACGCAGGAAACGGTGACGGAGGCCGGGATCACGGTGGCCGGCGAGGCCTATTCGGAGGAAGGGATCACGGTGGAGGATCTGGTCGACCACCTGTGGCGCCTGCCCAAGGCGAAGCGACGGATCATCAAGTAATACCCGCACGACCTACGGGCCGTCATCCCGGCGAAGGCCGGGATCCAGCTTGGCCCGCTCGCTCCACGCTTCACCTTGCCCCGGCTTGACCGGGCATCCTTTTCACGGCCACCAAAAAGGATCGCCGGGTCAAGCCCGGCGAAGGTGGTTCAGCTGGGATGGATGCTTCCTTACGCGTTCACCGGCTTCGGCTTCTTGATCAGGCTTGCCGCCTTCACGATGGTGGCGTCCAGGCCCTCGCCGCCCTTCTCGATATGGGCGAGCAGCATGGTGCGCATGCGGGGATCCCAGAACTTGCTGATGTGTTCTGCGGCATCGCGGATGGCCGCTTCCGGGCCCGAGCCGTTGAAGAAGGAGGCGATCTGGTTCGCCATCCGGAGCATGTCCTGCTGCTGCATGTTCAATCCCTGTCGAAGATCATGACGCCGCGGCTTGCGAGCGCGGCCAGTTTGAGGTGGGCCTGCCGCGCCAGTGACAGCGCGAGGGCGGTGGGGGCGGAAACGGTGGCCAGCGCGCCGATGCCGGCGAGCGCGCATTTCTGCACGAGTTCGAAGCTGCAGCGGCTGGACATCAGCACGAAGCCGTTCGAGAGATCGCGGCCCTCGCGGGCCAGCGCGCCGATCAGCTTGTCGAGGGCATTATGGCGGCCCACGTCCTCGCGCGAGAGCAGGATGTCTCCGTCCACGGAGCACCAGGCAGCGGCATGCACCGTGCGGTTCACGCGGCTCATGGGCTGGTGGGCGGGCAGCTGCTCATAGGCACGGGCCACGGCCTGGGGCGCAAGTTCCACGGCGGGAAGCTTGGCCGACGGCATGCGGATCGCATCCTTCATGTCCTCGATGCCGCACAGCCCGCAGCCGGTGCGGCCTTCGAGGCTGCGCTTCGCCATGCGGTCGCGGTTGATCTTCGCTTCCGGCACCGAGAGGTCGATGGCGTAGCCCTGTTCGGTGGAGAGCACGAGAACGGCCGTCACGTCGGAGGCGCTGTCGATAAGGCCCTCGGCGATGGCGAAGCCCACCGCGAAATCCTCGAAGTCGGAGGGCGTGCCCATCATCACGGCATAGTTCTGCGAATTGAACTGCACCGCCAGCGGCACCTCCTCCGGCACCTGCCAGACGGTTTCCTCGTCACCCGCCAGCGTGTGGAGGATGCCGTGTGCAGGAACGGACGTGCGCAAGGCCTCAACGTCCCCCGGATGGACCGGGGGGCGCTGGCGCTTCATGGCACGCCGGTCGCTCATTCGGCGGCGACCATCGGGGCGACGCGCTTGTTTTCTTCCTCGCGCTCCTCCCACTCCTTCTGCCAGTCGGAGGGCTGGTTCGAGAGGTTCACCTGCACGGCCGTCACCTTGTATTCGGGGCAGTTGGTGGCCCAGTCCGAATTCTCGGTAGTGATCACGTTGGCGCCCGACACCGGGTGGTGGAAGGTGGTGTAGACCACGCCCTGCGGCATGCGCTCCGAGATTTTGGCCTTCAGCGTGATGGCGCCGATGCGGCTCGAGATCGAGACCATCGCGCCGTCCTTGACGCCGCGCTCCTCCGCGTCATGCGGGTGGATCTCCAGCACGTCCTCCTTGTGCCAGGCGACGTTGTCGGTGCGCCGGGTCTGGGCGCCGACATTGTACTGCGACAGGATGCGGCCCGTGGTGAGGATGAGCGGGAAGGAGCGGTTGGTGCGCTCCGCCGTCGGCACGAACTCGGTGACGACGAAGCGGCCCTTGCCGCGCACGAAGCCGCCGATGTGCATGAGGGGCGTGCCCTCCGGCGCCTTGTCGTTGCAGGGCCACTGGACGGAGCCCAAGAGGTCCAGCTTCTCGAAGGAGACACCGGCGAAGGTGGGCGTGAGCCGCGCGATCTCGTCCATGATCTCGGAGGCATCATTGTACTGCATCGGATAGCCCATGGCGGTGGCGAGGTCGCAGACGGCCTGCCACTCGTGCTTGCCCTGCAGCGGGGCCTTCACCATGCGCACGCGGTTGATGCGGCGCTCGGCATTGGTGAAGGTGCCGTCCTTCTCGAGGAACGAGGTGCCGGGCAGGAAGACGTGGGCGAAGGCCGCGGTCTCGTTCAGGAACAGGTCCTGCACGACGACGCATTCCATCGACTCCAGCGCGGCATTCACGTGCTTGGTGTTGGGGTCCGACTGGGCGATGTCCTCGCCCTGCACGAAGATGCCCTTGTAGGTGCCTTCGACGGCGGCATCGAACATGTTGGGAATGCGCAGGCCCGGCTCGTTGTCGAGCGAGGTCTGCCACACGGTCTCGAACATCTGGCGCACCGTGTCGTCGCCGACATGGCGGTAGCCCGAGAACTCATGCGGGAAGGAGCCCATGTCGCAGGAGCCCTGCACGTTGTTCTGCCCACGCAGCGGATTCACACCCACGCCGTTGCGGCCCACATTGCCGGTGGCCATGGCGAGGTTCGCCATGCCCATGACCATGGTGGAACCCTGGCTGTGCTCTGTGACGCCGAGGCCATAATAGATCGCGCCATTGCCGGCCGTGGCATAGAGGCGGGCCGCGGCGCGGACTTCCGATGCGGGAACGCCGGTGATCGGCTCCAGCGCTTCCGGGGAATTGCGCTCTTCCTTGATGAAGGCTTCCCAGCGGGCGAATTCCACCGGGTCGCAGCGCTCGTTGATGTAGTCGCGCTTCTCGAGGCCCTCGGTCATGATGACATGGGCCAGCGCATTGACGATGGCCACGTTGGTGCCGGGCCTGAGCTGCAGGTGGTGCGAGGCCTTGACGTGGGCGGACTCGACCAGGTCGATGCGGCGCGGGTCGGCGACGATGAGCTTGGCACCGGCGCGAATGCGCTTCTTCATGCGCGAGCCGAACACCGGGTGGGCGTCCGTCGGGTTGGCGCCGATGAGGAGCAGCACGTCCGCCTCGTCGACCGACTTGAAGTCCTGCGTGCCGGCCGAGGTGCCGAATGTGCGCGACAGGCCATAGCCCGTGGGCGAGTGGCAGACTCGGGCGCAGGTATCGACGTTGTTGTTCCTGAAGGCGGCGCGGATCATCTTCTGCACGACGAAGACTTCCTCGTTGGTGCAGCGGGACGACGTGATGCCGCCGATCGAGGTACGGCCATACTTCTCCTGGATCGCCTTGAAGCGCGAGGCGGCGTGGCCGATAGCTTCCTCCCACGACACGACCTTCCATGGATCGGTGATCTTCTCGCGGATCATCGGGGTGGTTATGCGGTCCTTGTGGGTGGTGTAGCCCCAGGCGAAGCGGCCCTTCACGCAGGAATGGCCCTCATTGGCGCCGCCGTCCTTGAACGGAACCATGCGGACGACTTCGTCGCCCTTCATCTCGGCCTTGAAGGAGCAGCCCACGCCGCAATAGGCGCAGGTGGTGACGACGGAATGTTCCGGCTGGCCCATCTCGATCACCGACTTCTCGGAGAGGGTGGCCGTCGGGCAGGCCTGAACGCAGGCGCCGCAGGAGACGCACTCGGAGTCGAGGAAGGCCTCGTCCATGCCGGCGGAGACGTGAGAGTCGAAGCCGCGGCCGTCGATGGTGAGCGCGAAGGTGCCCTGCACCTCTTCACAGGCCCTCACGCAGCGCGAGCAGACGATGCACTTGGCCGGGTCGAAGGTGAAATAGGGGTTGGAATCGTCCTTCGGCTGGTAGCGGATGTTCTGCGAACCGTCGGCGCGCTTCTTGAAGACGTGGTTGTCGCCCTCATAGCCATAGCGCACTTCGCGCAGGCCCACGGCGCCCGCCATATCCTGCAATTCGCAGTCGCCGTTCGCCGCACAGGTGAGGCAGTCCAGCGGGTGGTCGGAGATATAGAGCTCCATCACGCCCTTCCTGAGCTGGGCGAGCCGCGGCGTCTGGGTCTTGACCTTGATGCCGGGGGCGACGGGCGTGGTGCAGGAGGCGGGCGTGCCCTTGCGGCCCTCGATCTCGACGAGGCAGAGGCGGCAGGAGCCGAAGGCGTCCAGCATGTCGGTGGCGCAGAGCTTCGGGATCTTTGTGCCCATCTCCATCGCGGCGCGCATGATGGAGGTGCCTTCCGGCACGGTGATCTCCTGGCCGTCGATTTCCAGCGTCACCATCTTTGTCGAGGTGACCTTGGGGGTGCCGTAGTCCGTTTCCTTGATGAGAGTCATCTGTCGTGGCTCCTTATTCGGCGGCAAGCGCTGCGGGCTTGTCGAAATCTTCGGGGAAATGCTTGATGGCGCTCAAGACCGGCATGGGGGTGAGGCCACCCATGGCGCAGAGCGAACCATCCGTCATGGTCTGGCAGAGGTCCGCCAAGAGGTCCAAGTTGGCGTCACGGTCCTCGCCGGCGATGATCTTGTCGATCACCTCGACGCCGCGGGTGGAGCCGATGCGGCAGGGCGTGCACTTGCCGCAGGACTCGATCGCGCAGAACTCCATGGCGAAGCGGGCCTGGGCTGCCATGTCGACCGACTCGTCGAACACCACGATGCCGCCGTGGCCGACCATGGCCTGGGCAGCGGCGAAGGTCTCGTAATCCATCGGCATGTCGAGCTGCGAGGCCGGGACGTAAGCGCCGAGCGGGCCGCCGACCTGGATGGCGCGGATGGGCTTGCCTGAGAAGGTGCCGCCGCCGAAGCCCTCGACCAGCTCGCGCAGCGTGACGCCGAAGGCCTTCTCGACCAGTCCGCCCTGCTTGATGTTGCCGGCGAGCTGGAAGGGCAGGGTGCCGCGCGAGCGGCCCATGCCGTAATTCTTGTAGGCAGCCCCGCCCTTGGCCAGGATGAAGGGCACTGCGGCGAAGCTCAGCACGTTGTTGATGACGGTGGGCTTGCCGAACAGGCCCTCGAGCGCCGGGATCGGCGGCTTGAAGCGCACCATGCCGCGCTTGCCCTCGATCGATTCGAGCATGGCGGTCTCTTCACCGCAGATATAGGCGCCGGCCCCGCGGCGCACCTCGAGGTGGAAGGATTTGTCCGTACCCTGAATATTCTGGCCGAGCCACTTGGCGGCCGCCGCATTGGCGATCGCCTCCTTCATGGTCGCGATGGCATCGGGATATTCCGAGCGGATATAGACGTAGCCCCTGGTGGCGCCCACCGCGAGAGCGGCAATCGTCATGCCCTCGATGAGCATGAGGGGGTCGCCCTCCATCACCATGCGGTCGGCAAACGTGCCGCTGTCGCCCTCGTCGGCGTTGCAGCAAATGTATTTCTGGTCGGCCTGTGCGTCGTGCACGGTCTTCCACTTGATGCCGGTGGGGAAGCCCGCGCCGCCACGGCCGCGCAGCCCCGACTCGGTGACCTCGGCGACGATTGCCGCACCGGCGAGGCCGAGCGCCTTCTTCAGGCCCTCGAAGCCGCCGTGCTGCACGTAGTCGGCGACCGAAACGGGATCGGTGATGCCGCAGCGCGCGAAGGTGAGGCGCTCCTGATTCTTCAGGTAGGGGTGGTCCTCGATGTTGCCGAGGCGCAGGCGGTGCTCGCCGGCAGTGGTGACGGGCAGGGTGGCGACGTCCTCGACGGTGACCGGGCCATAGGCGATTCGGCCCTGGGCGGTCTCGACCTCGACGAGGGGCTCGAGGAAGAGCAGGCCGCGCGAGCCGTTGCGGATCACCTCATGGCCGAGCTTCGCCAGCGCGGCGGCGACGTCATCGGCGCCGACCGAGCGGGCGGCGGAGTCACGGGGGACATAGACCTTGCTCATGAGCGGCACTCCGCGACGATCTTCTCGAACTTCTTGGCGTCGACCCGGCCGACCAGCTTCTCGTCCACCATGACGGCGGGGGAGAGGGCGCAATTGCCGAGGCAGTAGGCGGCCTCGACCGTGATCGCGCCATCGGCGGTGGTCTGGCCCAGCTTCACCTTGAGGTAACGCTCGATCATGGCGACGAGTTCATTTGCCCCCATGGACTGGCAGGCCTCGGCCCGGCAGACCTTGATGACATGGCGGCCGGCGGGCTCGCGGCGATAGTCGTGATAGAAGGTGACGACCCCGTGCACCTCGGCCCGCGACAGGTTCAGCGCCTTGGCCAGCGCCGGAAGGGCGGCCTCGGGGATGAAGCCCAGCTGGTGCTGCAGGTCATGCAGGATTTCCAGCAGCGCATCGGGGCGGTTGCCGTAGCGGAGGGCGATCTCCCGGGCGGCCGTCGCCTCGCGCGGGGAAAGATCGAGCAGGGTGGTTTTCTGAGACATGCCAACCTAATGGCGCATGCCGAGTGTAAATTCCAATTGACGGACGCTATGGGGTCATAGGCGGGGGTTATGAGGGGTCTCGCTGGTGGCCGCCCCCACCCCTGCCCCTCCCCACAGGGGGGAGGGGTAGGGGTGGGGGTGGGGGTTGGGTTCCCACCCCCGTGTGGGGTGGGGGTGGGGTGGG